>CAMVBK010000035.1:0-34278 GCA_947165685.1 uncultured Bacteroidales bacterium
CTTGGTGATGTTCATCACCGTACACATCACCAACAAAGAGGTCGAAAGGAGGGAGACATGAGACCAATCAATGAAATCATCGTGCATTGCTCGGCCACCGAAGCGGGAAAGGACTTCCGCGCCGCCGACATCGACCGCTGGCACAAAGCCCAGGGCTGGAAGTGCATCGGCTATCACTTTGTCATCGACCTTGACGGCACAATCGAGGTAGGCCGACCGATTGACGTGGACGGGGCGCACACTAGCGGCCACAACCGCAACACCGTGGGCATCTGCTACATCGGTGGGCTGCGGAACGGCAAGGCTGCCGACACACGCACCGATGCGCAGATTACGGCATTGCGCAAATTAGTGCAGTCGCTGAAATACTGCTTCCCGTCGATCGTGAAAGTGAGCGGCCACCGCGACTATGCCAAAAAAGCCTGCCCTTGTTTTGACGCTGGTGGCGAATATCAAAAACTCGTGAAATGAAGCATTTTCTGTTCATAATGACTTTGATTTTGGTTGTTACCGGCTGCCGTGCCTCGAAGGAATCAAAGACCCGGAGCGAGCGCACGACGGCCACGGTCGCCGGCCTGGAGCTTCACAGAGTTGACAGCCTGTGGAGTTCCTTGGCCGAGCGGCTGAAGTACAAGATCGAATTTTACCCAACGACTGGACTGCACACTAACATACAAGAAAGCCCTGAGGCCTTAGGAAACCCGCCGAGGGAGCGGACTTTGCCGCCGTCTCCCTCCGACCCGTCCGCTGCCTTGCTTGGCCTGCCAACTCACTTAGGTGGCAATGGCGGCGGATGCGGGTCGGTCAAATCGATTGAAATCACGGCTGAGAGGTCGGAAGAATCTTTCGGTGCCGCCAAGTTGGACTCCGCCTCCCATGCCGAAAACCATAACACTGAGGTTCGCCAAACCGAAAAAGCGTCGGAGGCACGGCAGGACAATGGCACCGTCATCGGCGTGGCCATTGTCGCCGCCGTGGCCTTGCTGGTGTACCTTCTATTAAAAGCAGCACTGAAACCATGAAAAAATACATCAATCCCGACAACCAACGCTATGTCTATTACATCCGCGAGACCTTGAACGGCTACGCCATCCAAGTATTGAACGTGGACCGCGACGAACGCTATCCGCTCACACCTGCCATTGCCTACAAAATCGGCCTCGCGTTGCCCGAAGATTTCCGATGTGATGCGAGCGATAAAACCGAGGTCGTCGCCCAACTTGAGCGCCTGGCCAAGGCCAACGGTCTCATCGGAATCGAGTAGTTCCATATTTTCTTTTCGTTGTTTGGATTGTGCCTCCATGCCGTAGGGTGTGGAGGTTCTTTTTCCCGTGACTCAACGAAATAAATGCTCTTTTTTTGAAAAAAATCAATTTTTTCTTGTATGGTAATAGACAAATGTCTATCTTTGCAGCGTCAAATCAAAACAGAACGCACAATGAAGACAAACGAACTCATCAGGAAACTGAAAGCCGCCGGGTGCTGGTACGTCAAGCCTGGCAAAAAACACGACTGGTGGTGGAGCCCAATCACGCAAAGGATGTTCCAAGTGCCGCGCCACGCCACACACGACATCAAACCAAACCTGCTGAAAAGCATTTCGGAACAATCGGGGGTCAAATTCTGACCCCCTCTCAAAGACAAAGGAGGAAAAACAATGGAAAAAGTGACAGTGATCATCGAAATGAACGACGACGGCAGCTATACCGCCGTGCCGCAACACAACTACAAGATTGGCTTTTTCGGCGAAGGAAACACCGTGGACGAAGCCATCATCGACCTCAACAATTCGCTTGCCGAGGCAAGGGAGGAATTGCCCGAGCTCCCAGAAATGGAATGGGAACTGAAATTCGACACGGCAAGTTTCCTGCAATACTACGGCGACCGCCTGAGCCTGGCGGGCCTGCAAGCCATCACCGGCATCAACCGCAAGCAACTGAGCCACTATGTGACCGGGCACAGCCGCCCATCGGCTGCCACCGTGCAAAAGATACAGGCGGGAATCAGCAACTTCTCGCAACAACTTGGCCGCGTCTGTTTGATTTGACACACCTTCAGCCGTCAGGCCCCGAAGCCCGTGCCTTCACAGGTGCGGGCTTTTTCTTGGAACATCGGAAAAAACGGAAAAAAACGCACTTTTCCCTTGCACATTCCAAAAAAGCCGTATATTTGCAGCGTCAAAACTTCTAAGCGGCGCTGACCGCTGACCCTGAAAGTCGGCTTTTTTTGTGCCCACACCTTATTGAAATAGAGTTACAACCTGACTCGGACGAGTGCGGTAGCAGTAATGCCCGCAAGGTTTTCGCTTAGAAGTACCTGACAGCTCGTACCGGGTCTTTTGTCTAATGTCAAAACTTCTAAGAAATGGACAAACAGAGACAGACAGCCGGAGAGACGGCAAAGTGGAAGCCCCAAATGGTCGGGGCAACAATGGTAATCTTCCGCGATTGCCACGCACGTCACAACATCACCCACCGCAACCTTCAGGAAGAGGACTACGACTGGATCACGCGGCACTGCCACAAAAACGGATGGCTCTTCACCATCAGGAAAGGAGGTGCAGCATGAAACGCACAGAAATCATCACCCGCATGTGCGAGATTCGGTCAGGCCTTGCCGACCTCAAGGGACAGGCCGAACAATTGGATGTGGAAATGCAAACCTTGATGGAAGAGATGCAGAAAGAAGAAAATTGACTATCTTTGCGCCATGGGAACGCTGATTGGCATCATATTCATTGCCTTGGCATTTGGCTACGCCATCTTCGGAAACGGAAGCCCGCCAAAGGACAACAGCAAAAGGAGCGGCAAAACCTACAGAGGCGGCCCGCCCCCGGTACGATAGGCACGGCCCCGCGTTGTCGCGGGGCCTTTTTTTGTCACTGCAAAGCCACCAGCGTAGCATAGATTTGCATAAAAATCGCAAACCTATGCTTACCATCGACTATTTGAAAGCGGTTTTGACCGCGCCTGAAGCCAACTTGCCGGCAGTCACCAATATGGACGAACAGGTGATTGACTCGCCCGACGGCCTCGAAGCCCTTCCCGAGCTTTGCCAACATAAGTCGTTGCCATTCGTGGTCTTGTTTGAAGATGCGTTCCACTTCGATGACGACGACCGCAACGACGTGCCCGTCACTTCGTTTGCGCAATCCATCTACGTGATGCGTATGGCTGACGCCTCCAAGCCGAGCCGACCGTTGGAAAACCAATGCCTTGCCGATGTGGTGCGCATCCGAGCCTTGCTGTTGGCCCGACTGGGCGCAGGCGACCCCGAAATGCAAGGCTGGAACCGCCGCCCGAAGCGCGACTTCGTGCGTGGTGCAGCCAATTATGTGGGCTGGCGACTGAAACTTGACTTCACCGAAAACGACGATTGGACGCTATGACACGCGAAAACAGAAACGAGCCTGTTGAGTTCGAGGTGGACTGGGACGAGTTCGGTCGGATCGTCATCGAGCGTTGGCAAAACAAGCTGCTCGACAAGGACATTTTCGACACGGGGACGCTCTATCGCTCAATCGAATACGGCTATCGTACCATGAATGCCAACAATGTAGCCGTTGGGCGTGGTGCCGGTCGCATACGCACGACCACCGTGCCCGACATGATGTATTTCTCGTTCCCCATGTACGGCATCTATGTTGAAAAGGGTGTTGGGCGCGGCTACACACGCGGCAACATGGGCTTGGTGAAGTTTGAAGGCAAAGGCCGTGGTAGAGAGCGGCGTACCTGGTATTTCAGGATTTTCGCCAACCAGCGGCATCGCCTTGGCGAACTGGTAGGCGAAGTGTATGGCCGTCAAGCCATGTCAATGATCCATACGATTGAATCGAGGAGCTTCGCCACTCCGAAGCAACATTACCAATAAAAACAAACCATTATGGCTGACTACAGAGATACCTTTACCAGCGAAATCTACGTGAACCAATCGCAGGCCCAGGATGCCGTCGAAAAGTACACGAAGAAACTTGCCGACCTGAACAAGCAGCTTGCAGAGATTGACAAAAGCGAGGAAGGCTGGGAAAAGAAAGAAAAGAAACTACAGAAGCAAATCAAGTCGACGGAAGGATCGCTGAAAAGTGTTCAGGTCGGCGTTGAGAACTACCAAAAGGCGATGAATAGCCTCGATGGGCGTAGCCTCAGTAACCTTATCAAACTGAAGAAACAGTTGAACGCCGAGATTAAGAAACTCGTGCCTGGTACGCAAGAATACATCCGACTAACCGAAGACTACAAAAAGGTTGAAGCCAGGATCAAATCCATTGAAAAGGCCACTAAGCTGATGAATGAAGAAACCAGACGGTCGAAATCCATCGTGGATAGTGCTGTCGGATTTTTCAATAAGTATTGGAGCATGTTCGACACGTTGACAAGAACCATATCAGGTGTTTCCATGAAGTTCCGCCAGTGTGCCGAGGATGCCGCGAAGCTCGACGACGTGTATGCCGACGTGATGAAGACCACAGGCTTGCTGCACGAGGAAGTGGCCGAACTTGATAAAGAGCTGATGAAGATCAACACTCGCACCAGCCGCGAACAGCTGTTGCTCCTGGCGCGTGATGCAGGCAAGCTGGGCATCCAAGGCAAGGAGAATATCCTTGGCTTCGTGCGAGCCGCCGACCAGATTCAGGTGGCGTTGGGCGAAGACTTGGGCGAGGGTGCCATCCGCAATCTTGGCAAGATTGCCGATGTGTTCGGCCTTACCAAGGAGATGGGCATCGAGAAATCGTTGCTTTCGATTGCCTCGGCGGTCAATGCCTTGGGGCAGGACAGCACCGCCAGCGAAGCCTACCTGGTTGACTTCACCCAACGCCTTGCAGGTGTTGGAGCGATGGCAGGGCTTTCGGTTCAGGATATTCTCGGCTTCGCCTCCGGACTCGACCAGTCGGCCATGAAGGTGGAGATGGCGGCCACGGCCTTCCAGAAGTTCCTCATGTCGATGTATGAGGAACCCGCCAAGTTCGCAAAATATGCCGGCATGGAGGTGGAAGCCTTCAGCGAATTGCTGAAGACCAACGCCAACGAGGCCATCACCACCGTGATGAAGGCCATGAACGGGCAGGACGGATTCGCCGCCATGGTGCCCGTGTTCAACGAGATGGGCTTGGACGGCGCCCGTGCCGTGGGCGTGCTGTCGGCCATGACGCAGAACCTCGATGCCGTCACGCAGGCTCAGGCCCTCGCCAACGTGGAGTTTGAGAAGGCCACCAGCGTCACCGAGGAATACAACACCAAGAACAACAACATGCAGGCACAACTGGAGAAAGCCCGCAAGGAGTTCCACAATGCCAGCGTCACCCTCGGCCAGTCGCTGAACCCCATCATGCTGAAGTCGACGAAGGCCACCACCTACCTGATTAAAGCCATTGCCCAATACGGGAAGGAAATCAAGACGGTGTTGGTGGTGATTGTGGCCTTGACAGCTGCACTGAAGGCAAAGGTGGCTTGGCAAAAGATTGTGGCCACGTGGAATGCCACGCTTCGCGCCAGTTCGCTTGCATTGGCCGCCGCACAAGCCTTGCTCACCGGCAACGTCACACGTGCCGCAGCAGCCTGGGCGATGATGAACACAGCCATGAAGGCTTCTGTGTTTGGGGTTGTGGTCGCCGCTGTGTCAGGGCTGGTGATTTTGCTTCAGCGATTGAACAAGGAGACAAAACAGCTGACGGAATACCAAAAGTTCGAGAAAAAGCTCACTGAAGATGTGGCCAAAGCAACAAGCGAGGAGGCCACAAGGGTGAAAGCCCTGAAATCGATAGTCGAAGACTCAAACCAAGCCTATCAGGAAAGGAAATTAGCCTTGCAAGAACTGAAGAGGATAGTCCCCGACTATCACGCTGATCTGACAGAGGAGGGCGTCCTTATCAACAACAACACCGAAGCATTGGACAATTACATCAACGCAATGCTGAAGGCCGCGAAGACCCAGGTGCTCCAAGACAGACTGAGAGAGAATGCCGGCAAGCAACTCGAGCAAGAGCAATTTTTGACGGAAAACGCTCCGGCCGAATTCCGCGATGCTTTAGGAAATTGGCGGCGTTCCTATACGGAGGCAGGCCCGGAAAGGGAAAACGGGACTTCTGGAATCATAACCCATTGGATTAGTCAAGATTGTGAGGCCGCGATAGACAGGCTGGAGGAGTTCAAGAAAGAGGAGGCTTTGATTCTCGACATGATCAGGCAGGCTGGCGACGAGGGTATTATTACAACGGCAACAGGCAGCGGTGGCGGTGGCGGCGGCGGCGGCAACGGACTCACCGCCTCCGACCGCAAGGCCGACGACAAACGCTACCAAGAGCGGCTGAAGGCGCTGGAACAACGCCAACGCGAGGAACAAAACCTTATAAATCAGCAATATTTCAACGGTGAGATCAATGCCGAACAACACGAAAAGGCCCTGCGCGACATCACGATGAAATACCTTGTCGAAAAACTTGAACTCGCCAAGGCAAACGGCAAGGATATTACACAGGTTGAAGCGTCAATCCTCAGTGAGCGGATGAAAAACCGCAAGGGCGACTACGACAAAGAGCTGAAACAGCTGGAGGCACGGCAGAGGGAGGAAGAACAGTCTTTGTCGCTCTCGTTGTCGGCACAAGAGATTACCGAAAAGGAATACCATGCGAAGTCGCTCGAATTGAAGATGCGCTATCTGGAAGAAAAGCTGAAGCTGACACTTGAAAGCGGGCAGGATGAAACCGCCGCGCTGCAAGCCATCTTTGATGCTCAGATTGAGGCTGAAAAGGCGGCATACGACGAGATGAAGAAACTGAAGGAGGATGCAAAGAAGGTCATCGCCGGACTGGACCCGTCGTCTGCGCGACAGTCGGAACTGAAATCCGAGCTGGACAAACTCGAAGAACTGCACCAGGCTAAAATCCTTTCCGAGCAAGAATATGAGGAAGCGGTAAAGCAGCTTCGCAAGAAATATGCCGATGAAGACCTGAAGGAGAAACTGGCCAACGTGCAGAAATATGTAGAGCAATCCAACATGCTCTTCAGCGAAGCGTCGAATTTCGTGACAGCGTTGAAAGAGGCCGAATCGGCCAAACTCGAAGCACAGTACCAGGCTGATCTAACCGCCGCCGGCGACAACGCGGAGGAACGTGAGCGCATCGAGGCCGAATATGAGCAAAAGAAGCTCGACCTGCAAAAGAAGTACGCGGACATTGACATGGCCATCAACATTGCGAAGACCATCGCCAACGGTGCCGCCGCCGCCATCAAGGCCTATATGGAGGGCGGTCCCTTTGCGGGCCCGGTTTTAGCCGCCTTGATTGCCGGGACAACGGCTATGGAGGTGGCCACTATTGTAGAGCAACGCAACGCCATAAAGAACGCATCTGTCGGCAGCAGCGGCGGTTCCTCTTCCGTCAAGACAGGCGAACGCAAGATGACCGGCTACAGCGAGGGCGGCTTCACGCCCAAGGCCGCGTCGGACCATACGGCAGTGGGCGTGGTCCACGCCAACGAATACGTGGCGCCGGCATGGATGGTGCGCCAGAACCCCGTCACCTTCGCCAACCTCGAGCGTTACCGCCTTGCGGGCGGCCACGGGCGCGGCGGCTCCATTGGGAGCGGCTTCGCCGAAGGTGGCTTCACACCAGAGACAGGCGGTGCTTCGACAGGCTCGGCAGCCGCCCAAATCGACATCGAGGCGGTTGTGGAACGTGCCGTAGAGAAGGCCATCCGCCGCTCGATGGCCGACGGCGCCATACGCGCCTACTTGGTGCGGCGCGACCTCACTGAACTCGACAACCAAACACAACGCCTCAAAAACCAGACATCGATATGAAACTGACAACACGAAACGGGGAGATAGACCTCCCGTTGGACTTCAGCCTGACGATTGAACGCGCCAACCCCTTGCTCAGTGACCAGGGCGACGCGAGCGTGCCGGTCACGCTGCCCTCGTCGCCGAGGAACTTGGCCGCCCTCGGCCACATCGAGCGCATCGACCGCGCCAAGGCCTATCCCGACAAGGCGGAAGCCATCCTCGAAGTGGGCCCCATACGCAAGCGCGGGCAGATAGTGATTGACACGGCACACCGTCGCGACGGCATCGTGGCGGCCTTTGCCGTCGACAGCGGCGACCTCTACGCCAAGGCCAAGGCCAAGACGCTCAAGCAGATCCTCGACGAGTACGACGGCGGCAAAGGCTACCGGCAGAGCTTCGACGGCAACATGGACATTGCCTACGACGCGATGGAATCCGTCTACCTCGATACCGACCGCGACGCCGACTATGTGTTGTTTCCCGTGGCCGTCTCGCCCTACGAGGAGGAACAGGGCGGCGCGAAGGTGAAGAAATACCAGTACAACAACGCCGTCGTCCAAGGGTGCCTAATTAGCGGAGGCACTGTCTACGAGGACGGCGAGTTGGTTGCCGTACCCGACCTTTACGGCCTCGCGCCCTTCCTGAAGCTGTCGCGCCTCGTCGACATCCTCTTCGAATGCCTCGGCTACACCATGGCCGACAGTTGCCTTTGGCGGTACCATTACGCACAAATGGCCATCGTCCACAACTGTTCCGACTGCCTGTGCAACCCGTCCGTCACCTTATACTACAAGGACCTCGTCCCGAGTTGCACCTTCGGCGAGTTCCTGACATGGTTGGCCGACAAGTTCATGGTGCGGCCCGTTGTCGACTCCGAGAGCCTCACCGTGCGCGTCGTCTCGATGGAGGACATGCTGTGGCAAGGCCCCGACGCCGACATCAGCGGCCTTGTGGAGGGCGACTGGACGGTGCAACCGGTGCCGACGCGCCGCGTGGTGCTGACCCCCAACAACAGCCTTGAGGGGACGGAGCCTGCCGCCGAGACCTTCGACAAGCTGATGGAGAAATACGGCAACTATGGCTTCATCAACGAGGCGGAGTTCCACTCGATAGGGCTTCCGGACAGCGACATACGTGGCGGCCTCAAGTTGCGCAAGGCCTCCGGGCAGTTCTACATGGTGCAGCCCGACCCCAACAACCCAACGCGGCAAACCGCAAAGCTGCTTGGCACCAACCACTTCCGCTACGACCGCGCCAACAGCGAGGAGACCGAGGAGCACAGCCCCGCCGACGTGATGCCGCTGATGGTGGTGGGATCGAAAGGCGAGACCACGCCCTACATCGGCGAGCGCTCCCACGCCCACACGAGCTACAACGGCTCGACCGCCGACGAGAAGCAGGACATCATCGTGGTGCAATACGTGCGGTCGGCGGCGACGGGGCCGTCGTACCCCGTCTACCGCACCACCGGCACAACGCAACGCTATGTGGTGAACGCCAACGGCACATCCTACTTCGACTTCAGCATCGGCCTTGTGCCTTACGACCTTTACGACTTCTGCTGGCGCAAGTACAACACCCTGCTCTTGAACGCCGCGCCACACCTCAAGGGCCGCGTGCGCTACACCGTGGGCCAGCTGCTCGGCGCCGACATGACCCGCCTCAAGCACGCCGGGGGGCAGCCTCTTCTGCCCGTGAGCCTGTCGGCCACCATCGGCGCGAAGACCGGCACGGCGGAGGCCGAGTTCGTCCTCGCCAAGGCCTTCGCCGACGGCGTCGAAGACCAGCCACTCAACCCCGGAAGCATCCCCTACGTTTGGACCTACACGACCAACGCCGAAAACGTGGCCGAAAGGCTGTGGCAGGAAATCCTCGCCGACCACACCCCGTCGACCGACGACGGCGTCATATCCGACGAGCTGGAAGGCTACAGCTTCACCGTGCACTACGACGAGCAGCCCTATCCCAGCGTGCCCACCACCCCCGGCCAGACCGAAGTCATCGCCGTGGCCGCCACGTTCACCATCCACTACGTCAGGCACATCGAATACGACGAAGGCTACCTGCCGCCGGAAAGTCATATCGACATGGAAAGAACCATCCCCAACCAGTCCGTCAATTTCACCTTCACCGCCGTGCCTGCGTAGGCCGTGCCGGTTTTTTTTGTCACCCAAGAGGAAACCGATTCACCTATCTTTGCAGCCATGAATGCCAACGACTTCACACAACGCCCCGACAACGGGATGCTTTACGCAAAGAACACCGTGCCGCCCTTCGTCATCACGAAGCGCGTCACGGTCGTCGCCACGCTGCAAGTGGACGGGCAGACCGTCTTCGAGGGCATCTACGCCCCGGACTTCGACGGCAGGATCACCGTCGACTTCGCCGACCTTTACGCTGACTTGCTGACGACCGAAGTGCCCACTACGGGCGACACGGTGGTGTTCCACACGCAATTCATGCGCCGGTTCACCGCCTCCTTCGTCGAGATGGACGCCCGCGCAACTCCGGTGGAGGCGACCTGGCTCGTGGCCAACAGCACCGTCGTCGATGACCTTTCGGGCTGGGGTTATGCCCAGTGGGTGCTGACGAACTTCCTGACCAACCAGCCCATCGAGAAACCCACCAACTACGAGAGCCCTGAATGGCTCACCTTCTTCATGAATGGCGACGCCACCGTCATGGTGCGCTTCTACCCGAAAAGGGGAGGCCACCGCGACGTCATCGTATGGCAAGGCGGCGGCGAGGCGGCATTCGCCAGCGTCAACGTGGCCTACAGCCGCCTCATCAGAATAGCCGGCACCACGCCCGGCAGTCTGCTCGGCTACTACGACGTCATCGTGAAGCAAAAGGGCGGCGAGGCAACGCAACGCTACCTCTACGAGGAACGCACGGGCAGGGAGAAGTACTACTGCTTCGTCAACGCCCTTGGCGGCATCGACACGCTGGTTTGCGACGGCGCGAACACGCTGCAGCCCGACTCCACGCACAACATTGGGCGGTTTGGCGGCAGGCTCCGCGCCATCGACGACACCGACGACCTGCGCCGCTGGCGACAGCAAACGGGGCACATGCCCTGGCGGTGGCGCAACTGGATATACGAACTGCTGGCCGAGAAGCAGGGCGCGCTGAAATACGACCCCGAGGCCGACGCCTACTACGGCATCGTCGTCAGCGCGACGGAGATGGACATGGCCGACACCGCGCAAACCGCCACGACGGCCTTCGCCTACCTCCTCGACCAACCCGAAAAGACTGTCACCCAGTCGGAACGCCGCGTCGACAACACCACCTTCCGCCAAAGCGCCGCCGACAGGGCACAGCCCCTGCACGACGACACCAAGACCGAGGAGGCGACGCTGAAATGGAACGAGGAAGACGGCTTCTGCTATGCTTATAACCTGGGACCATGCCCGACCACGCGGATCTACGTCGACTTCGACCCGCCGGCGGAGGAAACGGCGCACCGGATCATGATGGCAGCATGGGAACCCGGTAGTAGTGACAGATTCTACTTCATCCCCTGCCAGTCGACACCGCCGCTAGCCTTCGACATCCCCTACGGCCGGATCATTGACTTCGAGTCGGAAGATGAAAGCGGACGCTACTTCGACGGCTTCAAGATCCGCGTGTCATATTACCCGCAACTGCTAAAAAACACATAGGCCATGGCAGAAATCGTCAAAACCGCCACCGTCAAGAACCCCGTCTTCTGGGTGAGCTTCGTGCTGTGCGCCGGGCTGGTCGTCGCGGGCTTCTGCGTCCCGCCCACGGGCCAGATCGACGGCTCAGTGCTGACGGCCATCGGCGAGCTCTTCGCCTTCCCGACCCTCTGGACCGTGTGGCACGCCATAGACAAAGGCATCGACGCCAGGGTCCAGCACGGGAAAACGAGCCTCACAGTGGGCAATCCCGATGGAAAAGAAACCGAGTATCAGTTAACCAAACAGCAACCCGAAAATGAAGAGGAGGTGACAAATGAATGACATCAGCTTCAAACTTGGCTCCGTCAATCCGTGCGGCATCAGCGATGCTGTGTTTTATATTCCGAAACACTTCATCCGTAGATGGCCGACCATCGAAGACGAATTTGAAGCCATGATGCAAGGACGATATGCCGAATATGAAGGCGACTTCGAGTTGCAACAAGGCCGTTGGTGGAGCCGCATCTACAACACGCAGGGCAAAGGCAAAATCACATGGGAATACCAGGGCGAAACCGACTGCAAGGTGGTCATTAACAAGGCCTCACTGTCATACCCGAAGATAACCACCGAGATAGCAGCCTTCGCCAAGTTTGCCAGCAACGGCGACTTCGTTTTCTGCATTAAGCACGACGGCAACTATCACATCATTGGCAGCCCCGACTACCGTGCCACCCTCACACCCAATGGCGACTCGGGCGACTCGGCAGGATCGGCCAAAGGTGTGACTATCGACATGGAATGCCCCGACACCACACCATTGCCCACCTATAAGGGTGTGATTGTGTTGGCCGATGGCATCCTAGACTGCGACACAGACTCATTCATAAACTACGAAGATATGAACACAAACAGGATTCAAGACTACACGAAGCAAATCGAAGGCAACAGCGTTCGGTTTGAGGCTGGGGGCAACTCCGGCAGGATTCACATCGAGGGCACGGGCCCCATTGTGATGGAAGTGAGCGTCGATGGCGTGACCTACAAGGAAGTGGAACACGACATCGAGTTTGAGAATGGCGTGGCCATCGCGCCGTTCCAGTTCTACATCGGCGACAAAGTGCGCCTGAGTGCTACGACCTTGACCAAGGTCACAATCAATTACAACGACCTTAAAACTAACTAACCATGGATGGATTCAACACCACACTTAACCAAGGTGGCAACGACGGTGGCGGCGGCGGAGCCGCTGCAAAGCTTGCCGTATCGATCACCTACGCCGCCCTGAAGGCCTTGCGAGACGGCGGCAACCTCGTGCCCGGCACCTGGTACCGCATCACCGATTATGTCTGCACTACCACGCAGGAGAACACCCAAAGCGCCGTACACGCCTTTGATGTCATCGTCAGAGCCGACGACACCAACCACTTGAACGAGAACGCATTTGCCGCCCACCATAAGGGTGACGAATACTTTGCAAACTGCAAACTCGGAGCCTGGGAGCTGAAGTATTGCCTCGACAACGACACCAACCGCTTCGCCTGGGCCGACGACGAGAACGGCACCGGCGTTATCTTCTACATGAAGGATGAGTGGAACAACGAGTGCCCGTATGACTTCAAGAATATCATGTTCCAGCGTTGGGCAATTCAAGAATGCAAAAAATGTCCCTCTCTTGAAGAGGAGAGCGTAGACAACACTGGCGGCTACTACTATGGTGCCAAAACATTAAGCGGAGACAATGTGTTGGGAAATGCCACATACGGCCAAGAATCGGACTGGTTCTACACTTTTGCCCTGAAAGATTTGGCAAGTGATGAATGGTACGATTATACCGTGGTAGCACACCTTGGATTGAAAAACGACGAAGGTACAGAAATGGCTTGTTACGACAACCACATCGTTGAAGGAACTGATGAGTACAAATCCGGCAAGGGAGAAATGGCAAAGATGCTGAACAACATCGTGTTTTTCAACTGCTACGGAGATTTGTCCGACACTTCGTATTCCGATGATTATTCGTATTGTAACAACAATCAATTCCTCGGCAAATGCCACTCGAACACATTCGGGAGCAATTGTATAAACAATACATTCGGGAACGACTGCTCCTCGAACACATTCGGGGACTTCTGCTACTCGAACTCATTCGGGAACAATTGTAGTGGCAATACATTCGGGAACAATTGTTATAAAAACTCTTTCGTTCACGAATGTGTTAACAACTCATTCGGGAAAAATTTCTACCAGAACACGGTAGGGATTTTTTTCAATAACAATACATTCGGGAACGACTGCTCCTCGAACTCATTCGGGAACAACTGCTTCTCGAACACATTCGGGAACAACTGCTTCTCGAACACATTCGGGAACAACTGCTCCTCGAACTCATTCGGGAACAAATGCACCAACAATTCGTTCGGGAACGATTGTAGTGGCAATACATTCGGGGACTACTGCCAAACTATCACTGTCTTTGACGGCATTCGGTATTGCAGAGTGACTGGTGGCGGCCAAAGCGTTCTCGTTAAGAACGCGCAGATTCTCAACGGAACGGCTGGGGCTTCAGACCAAAACAAGCTGACCATCGCCTTCGCCGCAAACAAGGATTACACCCAAGTTGCGGCCAAGACAACGGCAGGAAACCTGAAGATTTTCAACCCCGCTGATTTGGTCCAATAGGCCGAATTTCACCACCCACATTTGCCTATTCTTGCCTAAATAGCGCAAGAATAGGCAAATAATTCGCCGATTTAATTGTTTGATAGTGCTGCACAACATTCCGATTATCAGAGTGTTGTGCAGTTGTTTTTGCCCAATTCCAGAATAATTTGGTTAGAAATTGGGTGCTTTCTTTGAAATTGTCTCAACCAAATGCGGGTCAACATGATTAGCATAACGGGTTGTCATGCTCAGGTCATGGTGATCCGCGTGTTGCATGACCGTCAACGGGTCGATGCCACATTTCAACATTTCATTGATTCCGGTGTCGCGTAAGGAGTAGAGCTGCATTTCTTGCGGAAGATGAAGTTCCTTCCTCATCTTATCCCAGTCTTTACGAAATCGCGCATCGCTGATAGGTTTAGGTCCAGGCGCATAGCCATCGCCAACAAGATACCACTTGGGAGCGGCATCTTTCACCATCTTCCCTACCCTCGCTTCAAGTTCAGGCGACAATGACGCAAAACGCTCGTAGTGCGTCTTGGCATTGTCGCCCTTGATGAAGATGTAGTGCTTTTCAAGATAAACATCCTCAATGCGTATCATTCTCACCTCCTTCGGACGGATCAAGGAAGTGAAGACCAATTCGCAAACAGTAAGTAGGTTGGGAATGTTGGCCTCGCACCAACCGGCTATCTTTACCCTCGCTTCATGTGGGACTAAGATTCGTTTCTTCGTGTCTTCACGCTTTGGTTTGATGGTTGCAAACGGATTCTCTTTGGCATAACACTTTTCCACAGCCCATGAAAAGAAAGCCCTTGCAGCTTTCAGTTGATTGTTCCAAGAGCGACCATGAAGATTGCGGCTTTGGAAACAATAATCCATGAACTTCACGGCCAAAACACGGTTGAAAAGACCGATTTGACAGTCTTTTACCGTTGTTTCTGACCATTCCAAAAAGCCTTTGCAGAAGGAGCGGTAAGTACGCATCGTGTCAGGTCGAAGTTCGGCTTCCTTTTCTTTTAGGTAGTCGTCAACGACCATCTTCAAAGTCATCAGCATACGCGAATTGTGCATCTCGCCGAATGGAGTCCACCCACCTGCAAGTTTCGCGTTTGTGGTGCAAATGATTGTGTTGCAGTGTGCTTTGAAGTCAGCAAGCCGAGAATAGCGTTTGCGCAACGCATTGAGCTTTGTCACATGTCTTTTGAGTTTCCCACTAACGGGGTCAAGAGCCTGGTACTCGATTTGCCAACCATGTTTGTTATTTTTTAGAACGGCTGGCAGGTAGCTTAATGACATTTTTTTTCTCCTTTTTCTTCCGTTACCGGCTGAAAAAGGCTGCAAAAACATCCGTTAAAGTCCGTGTGCCGATTTTGCGCCGATTTCCCGAAGAATCTCGGCGCAAATCGCTAACTATCAATGATTGTGGAGATTACCGGACTCGAACCGGCCACCGCCTCGGACGGCTTCCGTTTTTCCTATGCAGCCTGTGTTTCAGCACTTTATTTATATATTAGTTCTCTGTTTTTTGCCGTTTTTGCGCCAATTTTGCGCCGGTTTTAGTATTCAAGTCTGATACTTTTGTGCTGCCATATTCGAGGTGTGGACGATGAAATAAAACCTTGATTTAGAAGGTTATCATACGCGGTCAAAAATTTGCGCATCATCTCATTGAAGTCTGATCCTTGAACTTTGAAAAGATAGTTCTCGGTGCTAAATCCTTTGGGAGTATGCTTCGCATAAAAACCTTGGAAAGAATACTCCAATCCATAGTGGTCCATTTTGACGAACATAGGTCTATATGAATTGCCGTTGTAGCAGATGTGCTTGGCTATGTTTTGAAGCACATCGTTGAGAATGATATAATCAGTATTCCCTTCCTTGACTTTTCCCATACCGAAAGACTTATTTGTGTTTCTTCATCAATACTTCAATGTATTCATTCTTCTGTAATAGAAATAGGTCGAATATGCTCGTCCATATCAAACCCTTTTACTTTGTCGTATTTCGTTGGAATTAGATGCCATTCGTTCTCTAAAACACGACTTTTCACGGGCTCTTTGCCAAATGCAGCAGCCAACCTACATGCCGCGTTTTCAAAAGTATCACCTGTCACCTTGAACAAATAGTCGTAGATATCTACATTGTCGTCGTCATCATCGGCAAGCGAGTCGTGAAATAAAGCATATTCGGCAACAAATTCGCCTTCTTCAACTTGGAAGATGATACGATAATAATTATACTCTTTCTCGTTTTCGGTGTAAGTCAAAAACAAAGGAAGGTCATTGAATGAATTGATTTGTTTGTCCATAATATTGAGAGTTAATTATTTGCTTTAACTTCAAGTTTCTTGCGATATTCGCAAGTCGCTCGGGGTTTTGCTGATTTTGGCGTTTTATTTACAGATTATGGAGAAATCTCTAACCATGCAGTCTTCTATTGTGATATTCAAGAAATACTTCCCATCTTCTGTAATTGGTATTTCTTCAAAGAATACATAATCAACGGTACAGTTGACGGGATTGGATGCGTATTCCATATATTCTTCATGAAACTCATAGAAATGCTCTTCTGCACGGCGCATTAACGACCAGCACCTAATTAGCAATGTATAAGGGAACCGTGTTACTAAACACTCCTCATGACTTTTCATTCGCTTTTTTATTTCAAGGTTGTTTTCTTCCATAATGTTGATTATTAATTAGTTATTATTCGGAATTTCTTAACTGTTTCACGACCCGATCTTCCAAACCGAGACTCTTTATTTCCTCATCGGTCAACTCCAATTCCACGAAAACGCGGTTGGTCATTGAGTGACGCAATACGATTTCCTTTACTGTTTCAGGTTCCAATAAATCTTGGAAGAAATCATAGTGCAATTCCTGTCCAATTTTTTTCAACAATCCAGTGTCGATAGTTTCGCGTTCGTAGATGTCGTAAACATTGGTACGTTCCATTCCGATGTTTTTTGCAAACTCGGTAACATTCACATTTTGAGCCTTTACGCGCTCTTTGATGATTTGTCCTATTGGTTTTTTCATAACAAGTAAATTTAATTATTTAATAATCAGTTTGTTACTTATTTGTGTAGAAAAAAATCCAACATTTTGTATAAAATATTTATACAAGTGTAGAATTATTTTCTACTTTTGCAACCTGTAACAACAAACAAAACAACAAATAAAAAATCAAACGAAATGGAAAAAAGTGAAATCAAGCAACTGAAGAAAGACTTCGATGCGTACATCGAAGAAATCGAGCAAGCGAGAGGCGGAAACATCTATCAGAAAGAAACAGGGCGTCTGGCCAGAAAATTCTTGCTCGACCGTTTTGACCTTACCAAGGTGGAGGATTTGCTTAAACGCCATATCTACTGCCAACAACACACCTTCGCTCCGGAGCCAAAGCCAACCCTCACCGAACAGCAAACCCGCCTGTGCGAGATTGCTGCGGGCCTGGAGGAAATCGGACAACTGGAAATGCGCCTTGTGGTGATGGTGCAGAAAGCCATCAAAGCAGAACTCTATCTGCAACCCAATAGCCAAAACAACGAATAAACTCATACTATGGAAAAAATTACACTAAAGCAATTCTGGAAGTCTATCGACACCACACAAAAGGACAAACTGCGTATCGCTATGGCCGAAAAGACCGGCAAATCCATCGACACGGTTCAAGCCTGGATGCTTGGCTATCGCAAGCCCTCTCGCCTCGAAGCTGAAGCACTTCATGCTTACATCAAAGACAACTTCCAAGTCGAAATCATCGAGGAAGGAGGTGAGAAATGACTTACGACAAATTTATGGACATCATGAGGGAAAAGGCAGATTCTTATAAAATTGGTCGCCATTTCGCGCTCATAGTCAAACCTCTTTCGATAAACGATATTGAAGAAACATATCTAAAAGCTGCCGAAGATGCTTTTAGACTTCTTCAGAAAGGAGGTGACCAATGATGTACTATATTGATAGGCCGAGCACATGGAGAGCGGCCAATCGCAAGTGTGCGGAAATACAGGAGTATGTCGGCAAGTTCAAGAACTGCCTCATTGCCGACGACCTTTCACGCGATGCCCTCATTGAGGACATCCGCCACAAAGTAGAAGAATTGAACGCTGCCTATCCGCGAACAAAGAAACTCGTTGTGGATATGGGCCTCACAGGAGACTATGTTTCTTGCCATCCTGAGCCGAGATCTTCCGACAGCGATTCTATCTTCACCATGAATATTTATCCTGTTGTGAAAACCTACCGCTTTGCCGAACAAGTCGGTGTGTTGAAGGAAGGAGGTGAGCAATGAAAGCCAACGAACTTATGTTGGGCGACTGGGTGCGCGTCAAGGGTGCGAGCCCTGCACAAGTGGTGATGATAGACCAGTACGACATAGTGACATCGTTGTCCGAGCATTGGATCAACGAGAGCAACCTTGAGGCGGTTGAAATCACGCCCGAAATCCTCGAAGCCAATTGGTTTATAAAATCAGGCTATACGTGCAGGTGCGTCCATAACCTTGCCGATTTTGACAACCATGCTGATTTAGATTACAACCTAAAGTTCTCGACATTCGAAATCAAACGAATGAAAAACAGGGCTTGGACGGTGAGGTTATACATGGATGCTCGCTATGTCCACAAACTCCAACACGCATTGCGCCTTGCAGGGCTTGACGACCTTGCCGACAATTTCATAATTGAGAAAGGAGGCACACAATGATATGCAAGTACCAAGTGACAGTCACCAGAACCGACATCTTCAATGTGGAAATTGACAATGAAGTATTCAATGAGGAATGGGCGAAGAATTTCAGCAGCTATATGTGGGATATTGATCCTGACGACTCGGCAAGGGAAGCGGCTCGTAACATTGCCATTGAGACAGCCAGGCAAGGTAAAGAAACTTTCATTGAAGGTTTTGGTATCATCCCTCTCAAAGATAGTTTATATACAAAACGGTTAAGGGAAAGAGGAGAACGAATGGCCGAAGGTGTGATTATAGAATCCATAAGCGAGGATGATGTTGAAGCGGAAGTTGAATATATTGGGAAAGGAGATGAGGCATGAACGCATCGGAAATCAATGTGAACGATTGGTTCTTCCTCGATGGCGAAGTCCAGCAGGTCATGCCGACGGTGATTGATTATGTTTGGAACAACTTCTTCCCGCCTTTGAATATTGAACCTATAGAGATTGACGAGAAATTGCTATTGGCAAATGGCTTTGAGAAAAGGGACAGCCGTATGTCTTCGCATCTTGTATTATATCACGACGATTCGCCCATCTACGCTGAATTAAGGCCGACTGGCTATTGGGAGATAGAATCGTATCAGGACGGCATTATCGAAATGTCCATCCGTTATGTCCACGAATTGCAGCACATTTTTAGGCTGCAAGGGTGTATTGACTTGGCCGACAATTTCAAACTGAAAGCACAATGACCAAACAAGACAAATACCGCATATCCGCCGACACGGAGAATAACTTCTACGTGGAAGCCAAGGTGAACGGAGCCTGGACCCGCGTCACAAAGAACCTTGGCCGAGGCGAAGCTGGTCACGCCAAGGCGCATGAAATCATCGACAAAATGGAGGGCTAACCATGGACAACACCCTTTTCGACATCGAGGAATACACCGACCCCGAAGTGCGCCGCATCATGCAGGGCAACACCTGCCGCCATTGCGCCAATCGGCAAACGGTCAGGCAAGGCCACGAAGGGCGCAACCGCCTGTCGGTCTGCATGGCCCACAAAAGCGGCCGCACAAAAAGCGGCTGTCTCCGTGTCCGCGTCGACCAACCGGCTTGCATATTATTCATCAAATAAAAACAACACGAAATGATTACTTACAAAGAATTAAAGAATGCTTCACAACTTTTTGTGAGCATTGGGGAAATAAAGAGCTATATCACGAAAGAACGCTTTGAACTGGCGGCAAAATGCGAGTTCAACATTACGGACGAGAAATCGATAGAACGGATGTTCGGCTTGTTCTGTGAAGTGCCGAATATCATGTATCGCATCGCCTGTCATGACGAAGAAATAAAAGACAAACTTGCAACCGCCTTGCATATTGCCCAAACCGCCTATGAGAATGTAGAGATTAACAACACCTGTATTCCAAGGTTAGAAGAAGGCCGTCCTTATACAAAAGACAAGAGGCGTTATTTCTATCGGATAGGCGAAGATGGTGCCATACAGGAATTGGATGTTAATCTCGATACGCCATTTGGAATCATCACATTCAGCGATTTGTTGAAACGCCCCGATGTCAAAATCACTGGTGTGACACACTATCGTGGAAAGATAGAAAGGAATGGTGCAAATGTTGTGTATTACGAAGGCGACATTGCTTTCGTTTGGGGTGACCCGACAGACCGAATTTTCTTTTCATGGTACGACAGCGATGCAGGCGTCTATCTTTCCACGGACAATGGATGGAAGAAACTACTCTACACCCCCGGACGCGGCTATTTGGATAAAAACAAAGAACCTGACTTTGAAACAGACAAATGCTTCTCTGATTACAAAATCAGCAAATCGGGAAATGGATTCAAAATTATGGGCAATATCCACAAGGACTTGTCGGTGCTGATGGAACGGAAAGGAGGTGGGAAATGACCAAAGACAAACAAAAAAGAATGCTTGATTGGGCGATTGTCATTACCCTTTCAATCTTATTGGGTTTTGAAATGAGCAATAATCAATGGATCAGAACAATCGAAAACGCGCTTTTCCTCATATCATACTTACTCTGTATGAAAACATATCGGGAATGCGATATGTACAGGCAGTATTGGCAAGCAAGCATGGATATTATTAAAGCCTTGGAAAAAAGGAATGAAGGAGGTGAGGAATGAACCGCATGAAGATAGGCATTGTCCTTACAAAAAGTGAAGTGGAAGATTTTAAGCGGCTTTTAGGAAATTGCTTCGGTTGCCTTTTCCTTCACCTGACACGAACCTGGTGCAATACTACATCGGCACACTGCACACGCCCTGACGGACATTCAATGACACACTTAACAACAGAATGTGGCATAGAGCCACCCAAGACACATGATTAAATTATTATACATCGACCTCTTTTGTGGTGCAGGTGGCACCACCACAGGCGTGGAAGCCGCCCGCATTGGCGGCAAGAAATGCGCAAAAGTGATTGCCTGCGTCAACCACGATGCCAACGCTATTGCCAGCCACGCCGCCAACCATCCCGATGCACTCCACTTCACCGAGGACATCCGCACCCTCGACATTGCGCCTTTGGCCGCACACTTGGCCAAGTGCCGCAAGCTCTATCCGGGCGCGAAGGTGGTGCTTTGGGCTTCGCTCGAATGCACCAACTTCAGCAAAGCCAAAGGAGGCCTGCCGCGTGATGCCGACAGCCGCACCCTCGCCGAACACCTCTTTAGATATATCGAAGCACTCAATCCCGATTACCTCCAGATTGAGAATGTGGAGGAGTTCATGAGCTGGGGCGACATGGACGAACACGGCCACCCCATCAGCCGCGACAAAGGCCGCAACTTCATGGCGTGGGTCAACCATGTGTGCTTCTATGGCTACAACTTCGATTACCGAATCCTCAACGCTGCCAACTATGGCGCCTACACCAGCCGCAAACGCTTCTTTGCTATCTTCGCGAAGAAGGGCCTGCAGTTAGAGTTTCCTGCACCGACACACGCGAAGGTTAGTATCCCGTTACTGTCCAATGAAAACTGTCCGCCCGATGTGTATAGACCCAATCCGGATTGGAGCGAACTCTTCCACGATTGCTACAAACCTTGGAAGCCCGTGCTCGAAGTTCTCGACCTCGACGACGAAGGCACGAGCATCTTCACCCGCAAGAAACCATTGTGCGAAAAGACCCTCAAACGCATCTATGCCGGACTCATCAAGTTCGTGGCTCACGGGAAAGACAACTTCCTCGTGAAGTACAACTCGATGAACCAAAAAGGCGAATATGTCGCGCCTGGTACTGACGAGCCATGCCCTACGGTGGCCGTCCAGGACCGCCTCGGATTCTCCAAAGTACAGTTCCTCAGCAAGCACTTCAGCGGCGACCCCGCCAGCAAGAACACCAGCGTAGACCAGCCTGCCGGAACACTCACTTGCAAGTGCAACCAGTCGTTCATCACGGCCTATTACAGCAACGGCGACAATTGCACTCCGATTGACAGGCCGGCGCCGACCATCCCCGCCCAGGATCGTGTTGCCTTGGTCACCACGCAGTTTTATCAAAACGAGTATGGCGCAGGCGGCCAACTCTCCAGCCTTGACCAACCCAATCCTACCGTGATGCCAACGCCCAAGCAGAAATTGGTGTCGGTCAAGCAGTACCTCATGAACCCCCAGTTCGACAGTGCCGGTGGCAGCATCGACCAGCCTTGTTTCACCCTCATTGCCCGCATGGATAAAATGCCGCCCTATCTCGTCACCACCAAAGAGGGTGTCGGCATTGCCATCTTCGAGGACGACTCGCCGATAACCGTCAAGATAAAGGAGTTCATGGCATTATACAAAATCGTCGACATTCGTATGCGTATGCTGAAGGTGGACGAACTGAAACGCATCATGGGCTTCCCGACGGATTACATCCTCATCGGTACCCAGAGCGAACAAAAGAAATTCATCGGCAACGCCGTGGAGGTCAACATGGCCAAGGCGTTGGTCGAAACATTGGCTAAATGTATTAGAGCCTAATGCCATACAACGAAGAAACACGGGCAATGCTTCGCGCCTATCAGCGCGAGACTGAAGCACAGATTTACGCCTTGCAGCAAAAAGTCTATGAGTTGCAAAGCCGCTTGTTTTCCCTTGAAAAAGAACGCTATTTTGAAACACGAAAAACGACATTAAACCATGAACTACCTCGAAGAACGATTGGCGAAATACCATATCACCGAGAAAGACAACACCATGAAAGTGGCCGCCGAAGACCCCGGCCACTTCGTGGATTTCAAGTTCTTCACCGAGCAGCCCGTCAAGGATAAGGATGGCAAGGTGATAGGTGCCGACATCGCCATCAACTACCTGACCCCTGCCGGCGAGGTGGAATACTACAACCACGGCAACAGCCAGACGCGCCGATTCAGCCGCATCCGAAAGGCCAACCCGGGCGACGGGCCAAAATACGTGCAGGCCAAGGGCACCGAAATGATTCCCTTCAGCACACCCGCCATCATTGAGGCCTACAAGAAAAAAAAGGAGCTGAAGACCCTCTATGTGGTGGAAGGCGAGTTCAAGGCCTTCGCCCTCTCCATGATGAAGCAGCCCACCATCGGCATAGGCGGCATCCACAACTTCAAGAGCGCCGACAAGACCAAGATGCACCCTTACATTATCGACGTGATCCAAACCTGCAAGGTGCAGAACGTGGTGCTGATCTTCGACAAGGACTGCCTCGAAGTGGAATGGGAGGAAGGCAAGGACCTGAGCAAGCGCCTCAACTCGTTCTACGTGGCCTTGAACGTGTTCAACGAACTGCTGAAGCCCTACAACGTGCAACTCTACTTCGCCCACGTCAGCCCCAGGTGCGACCAGAAGGGCATCGACGACGTGCTGCTGGACAAATACACCGACACGGCGACGGTGCTTCGTGAGCTGCAATCGTTCACCAGTGGAATGCCCGACAGGGAATATATCTACACCTACCAAATCAGTGGAATTTCGTCTTACAAGATAAAGCAAATCTTCGGCCTCTCCAACGTGAACGACTTCTGCAACATGTTTGCCGACCAGGTGAGGAACCACGACTTCGTTTACGGCGGCATCCTCTACTACACCACGGAAAAGACCGACAAGGACGGCAATACCGTATTGACGGCGGTGCGCTCGTGGGCGGGGCAGGAGAAGCACTATATCCGCGTGGGGACCGAATACTACAAGACCATCGTCGAGAAGGCACCCAACGGCCAGACGGAGTTGAACCTGGTGCAATGGAGTGCCGACACCATCAAGAACGACTACAGCAACCCAAAGGAGTTCATCAAGCTGATTCCGAAATACGACGCCTTCACCAACATTCCGGAGAACGACCCGACGAAATACCAACAGACCATCAGAAGCACCAAGGACGGCTTCACCAGCGTGCTCTACAACCGCTATTGCCCCGTCAGCCACGATCCGCAGCCCGGCGAATGGCGCAACATCAACAAGCTGCTGCACCACATCTTCGACTACAAGAACCTGAAAGGCGAGACCTTCTACGAAATGATCCTCGACTACATCCAACTGACCTACCTGCATCCCACGCAGCACCTTCCCATCCTTTGCCTTGTGAGCCGCGAAAGAGGCACGGGAAAGTCGACCTTCCTCGATCTCTTGAGCTACATCTTCAAGGAGAACATGCGCATCCTCGACTCGGAACGCATCGCCTCGAAGTTCAACGGCTCGTGGGTGGGCAAGCTCATCATTGGCGTGGATGAATCATTCATCGACACCGACAAGCCCACCGTGGTCAACCGACTGAAGATGATTGCCACGAACAACAGCATCCCACTCGAAAAGAAAGGCAAGGACGCAGGCGAGGTGCCCAACTTCGCGAAGCTGATCATGTGCAGCAACGACGAGACCAACTTCCTGAAGATAGAACTGGAGGAAACGCGCTACTGGATCATCAAGGTAGGCAGCATTCCCCAAGGCGACCTTGACCCGCACATCCGCGAACGGATGCAGGCAGAGATACCGGCATTCCTATACTACCTGAAAAACCGTACGATGTTCTACGGCGAGAAAACCCGGCTTTGGTTCGACCCTTCCGACTATGCCACCGATGCCTTGAAGAAGATCCAGGAAAGGACGCAGCCCAAGATATGGAAGGGACTGTGTGAGGTCATCACGGAGCAATTCGCATGGCAACGCACGACGCGCCTTTTCATCGACAACAAAATCCTTATCCTGCTGTTGGCCAACCATGGCTACAAGCAAATCGACGCGGGACGCATCAAGGCGGCCATGGAAGACCACGGCATTGAACGCACGGTGAGTGCACGAAACTTCAAATACAACACCGACACTTCCACCAGCTTCAACGCCAACGGCCTGTGCTACATCCTGCACAGCGACAAGTTCTTCAGCGCCGACCAATGGGATGCCCTCATCAACACCGATAACGAATCCACCGAAAACGACTCCTTCTGAAACACCGATCCACCATGACCAACCAACACATCACACCCGCCATCGGGTCTTTTTTTTGGCCCTTATCCGTGAAAAACAAAAACGGAAATGCGAAAAACCATCGTTTTCCTCGTTTTTCTCGTTTTTGTTGCTTCAAACCTTTATTTTTCAATGGGTTACTTTTTATTATTAATTTCTCGTTTTTCTCGTTTTTCTCGTTATTAATAAAAGCAAAACGATACAAAACGAGAAGGAACGAGGTTGAAATTGGTTTTCAAAACACTGAAAACCAACCAATAAGGATGAAAACGAGGGAAACGAGGGAAAAACCACATTCCATCCGAAAAACAACATTAATACAAGTCGCCGCCATTAATAACAACCCTAATACCTTTGCCCGATGAAAGACCGCATCCTGACCATAACCGTGAAGGCAGACCTGCACAAATATCTCACCGAATCGCATCAAAGCGACATCATTAGGCCCGAGCGCGACTCCGAACTAATGACCGTCATCAAGCCCTATCTATGCCTGGAGCCTGACGAATGGGAGACGCAACCCATTCCCGATGGCTATGCCCAACTCCAAATCGCTCTACCCAACCTGCGCAAAGTGTATGAGGCCCGAAGCGGTAGGATGTATTATTGCGACACCCTTTTCCGCGACCACATCACCGAGGAAGGCTTGAAAAAGGTGCGCTCCTACTTCAAACGCACCTTCAATGACAAGTTCCTGACCTTCCTTGCCGGGTGGGTCGAATACCAGAACGTGGCCAACGAGACCTCAGAAAATGAAAAACGGGTTCAAATAACCAAAGGTATCGTTGCTTTCTTCAACAACTATCACATCACCTTCAATGAAAGCATGATTGAAGCACGAAGGAAGGCTTGGATTAGGTATCTGGAAAAGCTGGAGGAAAACAGGGTGTCGGCAGCATCGAACTAAACAAAAACCACACGATTTCATGTCCCTGAAAAAATCAAGTAAATAAAAGAAAATCACACGATTTCATGTCCCTGAAAAATTGATATAAAATGAGCAAAGTTGGAATACTGAAAATAGGCTTCAAGGAACAAAACGAAGTCAACGATCAATGGGTGCAGCAAGAACAACAGTCCGAAAGGAGCATCCCCGACATCTACAGCGACGGATCGCACTGGTTCAAGAGCATCGACCAGGACAACACCTCACTCACCGAGCAACTAGTAATGGACGAAAGCGGAAAGCGTTACGAGGTAAGGCTTTCGTTCGTTGTGCGCACCGATGCCGACATAGCCTTGGCAAAGAAATACGAAGGCCGCCCCGTGGTGGTGTATGCCGTGGCCGCAGACGGATCGCGCTACACCATCGGCACCAAATCATATCCTGCCTACCTGACACCTTCCAACAGATATGATGCCCGCAACACTCGTGAAGTTGCCATGGAAGTGAATTACCGTGGCAAAACGAGCCTACTCAGCTGATAATACCGTCACGGCCACCGCCCGCGCATGGGATATTTTTGCACCACTAAAAAAAGCAACCCATGCGCAAAACGACCAACACTCTTTTCCATATCGCCAAGACGCGGCATTGGATGCTCGACCCCATGTCGGCAGCCGCCGCGCTTGCGCTTTATCGCGACATGGTGGGTGCCGCCCGCCTCAAGGCGAAATATCCCATCGTGCAATACGATGAGACCGAAGATGATGACGAAATCGCCGAAAATTCGTATTACCACTTCCGTCTTACACACAAGGATTGCCCTGCCATACCTCAGGGCAACCTGATTAGTGTGGTAAGACTCGAAGGCGTGATGATGCGTGACGGCGACATCTGCCAATATGGAACTCGCGATGTTGCACAATGGCTTCGCCAAGGTGACCAAGACCGCCGTGTTCTCGGCAGCATCGTCATCGTTGACTCCGGTGGCGGTGCCGCCGATTCGGTGCGCGACTTAGCCGATGCCATCAAAGCCTGCACGAAGCCCGTCGTGGCCTACTGCGACGGCTACATGTGCAGCGCGGCCTATTATGCCGCCTCCTATTGCCGCTCCATCATGGCCCACGACCGCCGCAACATGGTGGGCTGCATCGGAACGATGATCGAACTTGGCGGCTACCCAATGAAGTCCGTTGACGAAGATGGTTACGTTCGTCTCCGCATCTACGCCGACGGCAGTGAGGAGAAAAACTCCGACTACGAAAAAGCCCTTGAGGGCGATGTGAAACCCATCCGCGAAAACCTGCTGAATCCATTGGCCGAAGACTTCCGTAATGATGTTAAGGCCAACCGACCCACGGCAACTGACAACCAGTTGAAGGGCCGCACCTACTTTGCTCAGGATGTGGTGGGGACACTCATCGACGGCATTGGCACTTTGGAAGATGCCGTTGCCAAAACTCTTGAATTGTCTAACTCAAACATTACCCAAATGAAAGGATTTGAAGCACTGCAATCCCTGGCCACCTGCCACGACCTTCAGATGGTCGATGACCATGTGACACTGGATGGCAAGCAATTGGCCGAGATCGAAGCTGTCTTGGTCGATGCCCGCACCGATCGAGCCCTGAACGACACCAACGGCGCAACCGTTGCCGAGCAGCTGGCCACCATCAACGAGCAGACGGAGACCATCCGCCAGCTGACCGAAGAAAGAGACGGCCTTAGAGGCCAACTGACCGAGCGCGACAACACCATCAGTGAGTTGCGCACACAACTCGCCGAGTCGAACCACGACACGGAAGAGAACCACCAAGCCACCCACAATGGCAACCACGCGCCCACCGACGATGAGGACGACGGCCTCAGCCCGATGGAGTACATCAAGAAACACGAAGAAACGTATCACTCTAACTAAACCACACCATGGCAAACATCACACTTGCAACCCAGTTGGTCAACTCTGGACAAAGCTTCGGCCCCACCGTGCTGGCCACGGTTCTCTACATGATCAGTGAGAACCTTAAGTATATGCGCCACCGCTCGATGCTGCGTGGCAGCGATACCACCTATATGCTGAAGGGCAATGGCGAGTTCGCTCCCTACGACCCCGAAGGCGACCCGAAGGCCCCCGGTGCCATCAAGGCCCGCACCCTGACCACCAACCACAATGAGCTGTTCGAGGAATTCGATCCAGAGAACATTTACCGCACCATCTTCGACAAACCGCTGTCGAAGTCGAAGATCACGATGCCTATCGTGAAGGCTATCGTGGTCGAAGACATCCGCGAGGCTGCCTCGAAGCTGAACTTCGCCATTTGGAGCGGTGTCTACGACGCCGAGGGCACAGGCACCATGGACACCATGGACGGCTTCGACACCATCATCGCCAAGGAAAAAGCAGCTGGCAACATCACCCAAGCCTTGGGCAACTACATCCAGCTCGGCCAAATCACCCCGTACAACGCGGGCGACAAGCTGAAACTGCTCTGGACCGTAGCCCACGCCCTCCTGAAGGCCACCGAAGGCACGGTCTATATGTTCATGCCCGACAACGTGCGTGAAATGTACATCAGCTGGTGCACCAACCACAGCAACCAAACCTTGGCTGCCCAGTACGTCAACAACACGAAGGATGTGTATCTGCACAACACCAACAAAAAGTGCGTGTTGGCAAGCCCTCCCGGTACCGACAACCTGAAGCACATCATCCTTGCCTCCCGCAACAACCTACGCTTCGGCTCGGATGGCATCGGCGAAGGCGACAACGCCACAGGTGAATACCTGCTCCGTTTGCATGGCACCAATCCCCGCAAGGTGCAACTCTATGTCGACAATTGCTGGTTGGGTGCCCAGTTCGAGGCCATCACGAAGGAGTACCTCATGTGTGCCTCGTTCTCGGCCAACATTTCGGCCGTGTATGCCTCCACCGACATCGAGAACATCGACTTTGGTGAAGTGACCAAGAACACAACCAAGACACAAGACATCACCGTCAGCGGTGTCAACCTGACCAGCTCGCTGCAAGTCACCGTCAATGGTGGCGACGGCAAGTTCACCGTCAATAAGAACGCCATTACGGCTGAGGAAGCCATGGCCGATGGCGGCCAAGCCGTCACCGTCACCTTCGCCCCGACTGCTGCCGGTGCCAAGTCCGCTACCATCATCATCGCTTCGGCGACCGATGACATCTATCTCGAAATCCCCGTCACAGGCACGGGCAAGTAACCCATAAACGATAGGAGATTATAGTATGCAAACTGACGACATCAGATTCAAGTTAGGTTCCGTCAACCCTTCGGGCATCAGCGACGAAGTGTATTACGTCGCCAAGCAGTTCATCAAGACCTGGCCGACCTTAGAGGACGACTTCGATGCTGCCGAGGATGCCGACGCCTACGCCCAGTACGACGGCAGCTTCGAGCTGGTCTCCGGCAAGACTTGGAACCGTTTCTACTCCACGCAAGGCAAGGGAAAGATCAGTTGGGAATATCAAGGCGAGACCGACTGCAAGGTGGTGGTGAACCACGCCACGCTGTCGTACCCCAAGATCACCAACGAGGCCCGCGCCTTCGCCAAGTTCGCCTCGAATGGCGACTTTGTGTTCTGCGTGAAGCACGATGGCAAGTACTACATCATCGGAAACCGCGACTACCGTGCCACTCTCACGCCTAATGGCGACTCGGGCGACGCGGCTGGTTCGGCAAAGGGCATCACAATGGAAATTGAGTGCCCCGACACCACGCCGTTGCCGACCTACGTTGGCAACATCCTCCTCTCTGACGGCACGCTGAACTGCTCGACCGGCGTGTTCACCCCGTCCGGCAGTTGATGATGAACCCGGTAGTCACCTTCCTGACCACCCGAAACGGCTACACTTTCGAGGAAGGTGTAGCCGTTTTCGCCATGTACACGAAAGACCGCTTCGCTGTCGAGCGCGTTCGCCGGTCGCGTGACATCAGGCTTTTGAATCAGGAACTTAAGAAACTGGCACACATCCCTGGGCTGAAACCCGTCAACGGAATCCAGCCTGATGTGCCAAAAGAAGCCGTTCCCGTTCCAATTCCTACCGAATCCGTTCCAAAAACGGACGAAAATGTTCCATCCGCACCCCCAATCGTGGAAACCATGATTTCCGAGGTGTCGGAAAATGTTGAGGAAGAAATTGCCACCAAAGACAATGTGACCTATGCCGAACTTCAGCATTACAAGTTCACCCGCTTCGACGATATGCCGACGACCGAAACACAGCAGCTTTGGCTGCGAAACAATGACCGTTGGCACAATAAGATGGGCCTCTTCGCAAAGATGAAACTGTTGCCTGAAGGGGAAGAACTGAAAGCAACACGGAAGGAATTGATCGAAGTGAGCCGAGAACATCGTGAAGGCTGGAAACTCATCGACGAAAAATGCCGTGAGTTCTATACGCAAAAGGAGAAGGCACATGAAACCCAACCAGCGAACCCCACATTCAACATTTCGACTTACCGCACCTACATCTGCGAGAAAGCCAACCTCGAAAAACTGACAGACAAACAGTTCCTTGAGGTGCAACATCGTGTTGACGCGATGGCGCAAGCTGGCATCGCACTCTCCGAAGAAACCTTGAAGAAACTCCGTGCAAAGGGAATCAAATGCTGACGGTGCCTTCGGTAAGGGTGACTCGTGCCAACTCCAATTATCTCGGCCAACGCAACAAACAATTATAGAAACGAATGTTATTATGCCACAGCAGGAAGAAAAGAAACAGCAGAAATTGCCACCGACATCTGCGGAATTGTACGAGATGCTTATCAAATCGTCTGAGGCTGAAAAGGTGGAAACGCTTGCCTCGTTGTTTTTTACGACCAAACAGATAGCCGCCTTCATCGGCAAACCTATTGATGATTTTGTCCGTGTCCTCAACCATAAGCCAGACGATCCGTTGACCTTGGCATATCATCGTGGCAAGATGAAGACTGAAATCATTCTCCGTTTCGACACCAACCGCTTCGCCCTGGCAGGCAGCCCCGAAGCCCTCAGGGACATGAAAGAATATCTGTTGAAACAAAATATCTCCGAACATGAGGAATGACAGCCTTGATGTGATAATGAACCACCTTTTTGAGACCCCGACAAAAAGGACGGAACTGGCTCCGGCTGACAAAGAGTTGCTGGAGCGCATCGAGTACTGCTATACCATGCAGCTCTCCAATCCGCTATACACCGACATACAAGTGCGGAACTCGCTGATGAACCATTTCGGCTTGAGCCGACAGCAAGCCTACAATATCATGTCGATGACCAAGGTGGCCTTGGGCAATGTGCAGACGGCAGGCAAGGCTTGGATCAAATTCAAGATTGCCCATCTCCTTGACAAATCCGCCGAATACGCCATCGATGGCGACATCAAGACCTCCAACGCACTCACAAAGATTGCCGAAGTCTGGGGCCGCACTTATCGCACCGACCTCGACGACGGCGACTTGCTCGATGCAAAGAAGTTCGTGCAGATTGAAAAGGTTGAAATCGTGACCGACCCCACTTTCATTAATGTGCAGGTGACCGACAAAGACCGCGAGGAAACCCGCAAACTGCTTGAGAAATACCACATCAACTTTGACGATGATGTCATTCAAGAAGCCGAATATGTGAACGCCGATGAGTCAAGTGTATCTGCATAAAGGACAACTGATGTGGTATCGCTGCATGGCCAACAGCAGCGTCAACCTATGCGCCCGCCGATGGGGTAAGTCCTATCCGGTGGGGCTTCAGATTTGGAACAACGTGCTCGAAATGCCGCGCTCGACGGGAGTGTTCCTTGCCTCCACGTTCCGTCAGGCTCATTCGCGCACACTCCCTGCAGCGCTCCAAGCCCTCGATGCCTTTGGCGTGAAGCGCGACATCCACTATGTGATCGGCCATAAGCCCGACCCGAAATTAGGCTTTGACAAGCCTTTGTTTCTGCCCTCCGACTTGAAGGATTGCGTGTGGTTCGCGAATGGAACAATCATGGTCATCGTGTCGCAGGAAGTGGTGCTATCAGCCAATTCGATGACCATCCATTGGCTGGTGGCCGACGAGGCGAAAGGCTTGAGCTACGACAAACTGCAATCTGAAGTGCAGCCTGCCATTGGCGGTTCCTCGCGTTATTACAACGACCCGACCAAATATCCCCATCTTTGGGGCCAGCACTTTTTCTCCGACATGCCCGCCACCAAGGATGGGCAATGGCTCATCAAGAACTACGAGAAGGAGTACAACAAACAGCTTTGCGACGACCTAATCCGGCTTGAGACACTCCGCCAGCAGCTTCTCGCAGAAGGCAAAGTCAGCCAGGCAATGGCCATGGTGCCGAAACTTAACTATCTCCGAAGCAAAGCCACCTACTTCCAGGAACGGAGCATCTTCGACAACATCGCCATCGTAGGCAACGACTATGTGCGTCGTTGCGCCCGTGACCTCACGCCCATGGTGTTCAAGGCATCAATCCTTTGCCAAAGGGTCGACGAAGCCGAAGGCAAGTTCTACGTGAACTTCGACCCACAAATCCATACCTACACGGCCACGAACAACGACCTGCTTGAATCCTATAAGAACAAACCATTCGACAGCCTCATCGACCAGGACGTGCAGCGCAACAAGTCAATCGCCATAGCCTTCGACTACAACGCACAGATCACCTGGCTTGTTGCCGGCCAGATTCAAGGCCAACTACTGAAGGTCGTACACAGTTTCTACACCAAGTCCGACAAACGGCTTCGCGATGTGGTACATGAGTTCTGCCGTTACTACCAGTACCACCCGACAAAAACAGTGCATTACTACTACGATTCGACCGCCAAGGGAATCAACTACATCGAGAAAGGCCACGATGCAGTGTTCATGGTTAGGGATGAACTGCAACGAAATGGATGGACCGTCATGGAATACGACCTCGGACAGCCCATGCGGCACGATAAGAAACACTTGATCATCAACAATGCCTTCCAAGGCAGCGAGAAACTGTTTCCCATGCTCAATAAGGACAACAATGTCGACTTGATCCAAGCAATACCTTTGACGGGCTACACCATCAATACCCTTGGTTTCCGCAAGGACAAATCTGGCGAAAAGACACCTGAAAGCCCGGCTACGCTTCCTTACGAGCTGCGTACCGATGGCACCGATGCCCTTGATACATTAATATTAGGCTGTATACTGCGGCCCTACGATGACGGCAAATTTATCTATGCTTGATCATCGCTCCGAAAAAAAACGCATTTTTTGAAAAAAATTGGAAAATTTATTGTTAGTACGAATATTTGTACTATCTTTGCAGCGTCTTAATCAACCAAACATAACAGCAATGAAAACAATATCACTATGGCAACAATGACACTGAAAGAGTCCCAGCAGGGAACAATGAAGAAGCAAATGGAAGACATACTATTGGCGATTTCGTGGCGCGAGCTTTCGACGCGATACTTTGGGAAGTCGTGCTCGTGGCTATACCACAAGCTGGACGGCGTGGATGGCAACAAGAAGCCGACCGAGTTCACCATGGAAGAACGCTACCAGCTGAAAGGCGCATTGGTGGACTTGGCCGACCGCATCCGCCGTGCCGCCGACTCGATACAATAAGCCTACGGCCGTTATGTGCCGTTGATTAAGACAGAAGCCGCCGCCTGGGCTTGCGGCGCAAACCTTCCCATCATTTTCGTGAAACCGCGAAAATGGTGGGATTTTTTTTCGGAAAACCCTTGACAAATCCAAAAAAGCCCTATATTTGCAGCGCTAAAACCATTAAGCGGCACTGACCGCTGACCCCGAAAGTCGGCTTTTTTTGTGCCCACACCTTATTGAAATAGAGTTTTAACCAGACTCGGACGAGTGCGGTAGCAGTAATGCCCGCGAGGCTTCGCTTAATGGACCTTAGCAGCTCGTACCGGGTCTTTTGTTTAATGCTTAAACCATTAAGAAATGGAAAAACAGAGAACACTGGTGATCTTCCGCGATTGCCACAAGAGGAACAACATCGTCATCCCCATCGAGGACAGCCACGAGGAGCGGTTCTACAAGAACTTCGCCCGGCGGATGGGCTGGCAATGGTGCATCCGCAAGGCCGAGGTGCAGCCCGCCGTCATGGCCGCCACCGCCGAGAACAACTGGCGCAAGCCCGCCGCCATCGTCGAACGC
>CAMVBK010000036.1:0-33325 GCA_947165685.1 uncultured Bacteroidales bacterium
GCGTAGTGGCGGCACCATTTCACGTAGGTTTCGTCCTGCTTGTCGCCGTTGTAGAATGCGCCACCGTGTATCATCAGCACTACAGGGCGCAAGTGGGTGGAACTGTCCGCAGGCTGGTAGATGTCCATGCAAAGCGGCTGTTCCTTCATAGCGCCCAATTCAGGAGCCCTTTGCAGATAGATTCCCACAAAATTTTTGTCCTCATCGGGGTAGCTGCTCCAATAGCCGTTGGTGTGGGCATACACGATGTCGGTTGTAGTGAGCACGTCGTAGCACTCTTCTTTATAGATAGGGTGGAAATTTTCGTCGTCGTTGCGCTGCAACGTCAGTTCGAAGGCATCCTCCTCAACGGTTCCTTGCAGTTTCCCTCGTTTTGCCAGCGCAACTTTTATTGGTTTCTCCTGTCCGTTTACCTGTAGAACGCCTTTCCCGTTTTTTTTCAGATTCGCGGAGAAGTTTGTCGGGGTGGCAACAATTCTGCCTTCGTCAATGTAAAGACGTCCTTTCAAATCCCCTCCCTCCGCATAATCGAATACAACTGCGCAGCGTTTGTTTTCCCACAGGCCCGCGTAGGTTTCTCCCGTCTCTATTTTTTCGAAATCGACTCTGCCGCAGGAGACGGACACCAGGAGGCAGAATAAAATCAAACAGTGGTGAAGTTTCATATAGCTAATCAATTGTCGAGGTCAATGTGCGGAGAATAAGTTGAAGATGCTTGTTTTGAAGAGCTGCGGTGCGTCGTGCGGTCATTTTTTCCACAAAATGTACGTTACATTGGGCTCTTGGTTCCAGCGGGGGTTGCCATGTTCCACCACGCCGTTGTCGGTCCTATAGAAGCCGTAGGCATCGGCCCCCACAAGATAGATGGCGTTGCGGACATTGAAGTCGGCCAGCGCTTGGGCGAAGTCATGGAAGGTGATATGGTCGCATTCCACGACTAGGATTTCCCCGTCGCGCTCGCACAGGGCTCGTCGCAGCGCGGTCCCTTTGGGCTTGTTGTTGATGACCATTCCGTCATAGACCAGCGGGTATTGCCGGAAAAAGTAGCCGCCTTCTTCAATGGCTTCCTCCAAGTAGGGGGAGTGCTCGACCGCTCCCACCACGATGTTCCCGTCGATGATGGCGCAGAACCCTTTTTTGGCCTGCCCTTTGGAGACGAGTTCCCCGCGGTCCACAAATGCGCCTACGATTCCGTGGTTGTCGGAGCGGATGTCCGCTGCCTGCGTGGCAAAAATCACGTTTGGCTCTGCCGTGTCGATGGCCCCGACACGGAGCTCTGCATAACCGTTTTCGAATTGCCAGACTTTCAGGTTTTTGCCGTTTACGGTGATTTTGCTGAAGGAAACATTGCCGGGCTGGGTGGAGTCGTTGCGGAAAGACGGCGTCTGGCTTGAGGCATTGGTGGTGATGGATTCGGTGGGAATGGGAAAATCGGCGGTCGGATTCCACAGTTCCCGTTTTGACAGAATATACCCGCCCACGGCCGCCAGGACTAAGAGCGCGGCTGTCGCATAGACCCACCATCTCTTGTAGAACGGCTTGTGCGGGTGCCCTCCTATGATATAGGACACATTGTCGTCATCGTATCTCGTACGGTCGGTTTTCATTTTTCTGAATTTTCAATGATTCTTTTAAGATTCTCCACGGCATCCTTTGAGGCGGTCAGCGTGTGCGAGAACATCACTTTGTCTGAAATCACAAGCTCTTGTCTCGTTGTGTTGATGGAGAAAACATACTGGATGTTCACAATCAGGCTTCTGCCCACCTTGCTGAATTTGCTTACCGCTTTCCGGCTCAGCAGCGCTTCGAACTCGTGCAGCTGCATGGTCAGCACTTTGGCGGACGAGTCCCGGAAATGCAGGGTAACATAGTTGCCGTCGGCCTGAACATACATCAGGGTGTCCTCATCGAAATGGAGGAGGCTTGTCGGGGTTGAAATGGAAAAAAATTTGCGCATAAGGATATAATAACGATGCAAAGATACAATTTTTTTCCATTTGAGGAATCATCGTTTGACCATTTTCCCCTTGTTGTCCATGATGACGACTCGGCTGCCCGACACGCAGGAGAAGTGGTCGTCGCCAAGATAGTGGATTTCCTCCCATCTCGGTTCGATGATGACGCGGTAGTCGCGGTCGAACACGCCGGTAAAGCCGTTCATGAAGAAGGCTTTGTAGGGACTTGGAATCTCTTCGCCGGGTTCGTAGAGGGTTGCCACTCCTGGACACTCGACGTATTCTTCGTAATCATCCAAAACCATGTTTGTCAGCACGTTGGTGACCGTCGAGTCCATGAGATAGCTGATGTTGCCTTCGTCGAAATAGATACCGGACGCTGTGACGTAGATGGTGGTTTTGTTGGTCAGCAGCGGGCGGAGGGTGTGCGCGTCATACAGGTTTTCTTTATCCCACACATCGGTAGCCAGAATATAGTCGTTGCCTATGATCGAGATGTCTTCGTAACCCTCCAGCAGGATGTCGCCTTGCCGGTTGATGAGGCATGTTCCCTTGTTGCGATGCGGAATCACGCAATACTCCCCTTTGAAGCGAATGTCATACCACGTTTCATCGTCAACGGGGTAGGAAACGGGCATTTGTTGTCCGTTGTCGTGGAGATAAAGAAACGTGAGTGTATCCTGCTCGTCCACCACCGCGACAAGGCCTGTCGTGTCGGGACTATGAACCGTTTTATAGCGATGCCGCTCATCACCGCAAAATCGGTTGTTCTTGAGGGAGAAAATCACGTAAAGGTCCTTTTTCCCGAGCAAGATGATGGAGTCGCGGGAGGCGTACAACCAGTCGGCGGTCGCATAACGCTTGGAGAGGCGTTTGTGGTTGTCGGTGCGTCGCAGCTGGTAGTCTTTGTTGTCATAGCGGACGATTTCCGTGGTGGTGCTCAGCGGTTGTTTCCATTTCACGGTGTGGCGCCGGACGAGTCGGCAGACACCCATGACCAACCCGGTGCCGACAGACAAGAATATCGCCCAAAACAGCAACACTTTTAAGACATAGAGGAATGTTTTGCCGCTGGATTCCTGCGATGTGCTTGCGGAGTCTTCTCCTTTAGGTTGGGATTTTTCCGTTGAGGTGTTGGCCACATCAGAGGTTTCAATTTCTTCTTTTTGAAGTTCTTCTTCCATGATTTTTTGTTTTTGTGAATACAGATTGTAATTTAGTTTGCGATTGTTTCTAATTTTTGGTTAAGCTCGTTGAAAAAGTCGTTGCTGTTTTTCAGGCCGGAGGTTTTGAGGTTATATTTTTTGATTCTGGTCTTCTGCTCTGCAGCGATGGCTTCGTACTCTTCGTCATCTTCTGCCATCAAGGTGAAGAGTTTAATCTGCTCTTCAATGTAGATTTTGTAAAGCTTCAGAATTTGGAAAGCCCATAGTTCCTTGATTTTCTTTACAACCTTTACCCCGTTGTGTGCGACTGAGACATTGAGTTGGTACGAAGTGGTGTCCTCGGACAATTCATACCAGTAGTCGGAAGAAAGAGAGGCTGCGATCAGTTGTTCGAGTAGTTCCCAGTCGAAATCGAGCGCCAGTTCATCGGGTGTGATGAGCCTGAAGCCTTCCGGAAGAGTGAATTTGCTCACGTATTTTTTGTAAATGTCGGTTTCCCTGAAGTCTGCAGGCATGGGGCCGTAATAGTTCTCGTATTCCTCAATGATATTCTTTTTATCGGGATATTCGCGCATTTTATTTACAAAATGCAAGAACGAGAAAAGATATGTTTTTTCCATATTTAATTGATTTTAAGTGTTTTGAATTTCAGTGAATTTATAAAGACATGTTCAATGTTTTGGAGACGAACGTTTTGTTGATGCTCAGAATCCGTTCATGTTCACATTCCTCGGAGAGAAGATGCGACAACTCATGGCGGAGAATGTCGTAAAGCACGCTTTTCATGCCGCGCACGCCAAGTTGTTTTTTGCGCGACACGGCGGCGATGGCCTTTTTCCCGCTGTTTGACACTTCCAGCCGGATTCCGTGTTTCGCCAGTTTCTGCTTAAAGGGAATCAGCGGTGATGACAATTCTGAGTCCAAGGCGGCAATAAGTTCATCTTCGGTGAGGTTGACCGTGTGGGTGAGGGTCTGGACGCGGCCGATGACTTCAGACATGAAGCCGAGGTCTATCAGGTCGCTGTGGGTCACCTGTTCAATCCAGTCGGCTCCGGCGGCCTTTGCCTCTGAGGAAGCGTATCCCAGACCGCCCAGGTTCAGTCTGCGGCGGGTGACTTCCTCCAAGCCTTCGCACACCCCGGTGAAGATGAAGAGCATCTTATTTGTGGGCACTGTGATTTTTTTGACATTTCCTGACGTGGCGAATTTTTCGTCGAACATCACCTCTCCTCTGTCGTCGAGGATGTTCAGCGTCTCGCTCATGATGCGCCCGTTGTTTTCTCTGTTGAAAAGAGGCTTGTCGAACTCGTCGAAGACAACGACTGCCTGTTTCAGCATTTCCATATCTTGTCCGTTGCTCTCGTAGAACTGCGTGAACACGTTGCTGACGCTCACCCCTACGATTCCTTCCGGGACCAAGGAATTGCAGTGTATGAGCACCATGGGGGCGTTGAAGAGCCGGCAGAGTGTCTGAATCGCGTATGTTTTCCCGCTTCCGCTCGGTCCCAGCACGAAGAGACTGTCTCGCATCGCGTTGCGACTTTCGTAGTCATCCATCTTGAGTCTGTCGTTGTACAGGTAGAAGGCCAATGCGAGTTGTTCGCAATATTTGTCCTGTCCGACGATATACATCTGCAAGATTTTCTTGATTTGCACAGGGGTAAGGGGCTTGTCATAGAAGGTTTGGATGGAGCAGCCCCATGCATCGCAGAGTTTCACCAAACTCGCGATGGAGGGGCGTCCGATTTCTGTCTGCCATTCATCCACATGTTTCATGATGATGGATTCCCGCTCTTCTTTCGACAAAAGCATCAGCTGTTGTCGGGTGGTTGGAATCCTTGTGCTTTGGAATTCCTTTCGGATCAGGTCTGCGGCCTTTTCGCTCTGATTGATGCACCGCAAATAGGAAGTAGCTGTCTTGACAGGGCACATCACGTCGATGAAGAGCGTGTCTGCAGCGCTTTCCTTGCGTTTTTGGTTGGTCATTCTCATTTTTTCGATTTTAATGGTGATAATTGTTGATGCCTGCCAGCCGTTGAACTGGACGGAATGCTGCAAAAATAGAATAAAAGATAACAATCGCCACTCTTTTGAGGGCGATATGTGCCAATGTGTCAGATTATTGTATGAATTGAGGGGGTGGGGGAGGATTTCGTACTTGGCTGCTTTGTGTCGTGCCTTCTGAACACGTTGCTCTGAGAGTGCTAAAAGTTCCGCGAATGAAACAGTGGATAATACTGAACTTATCTCATGAGCAACTCATCCATTCCTCCTTGAATTTGAGGTTTTCGCGGTGGAGCATGACCGAAATCAGGCGTGTTGTTAAATACCCTCTTCAACTCCAAGGGCAAGCAGTTTTTTTCTTGAAGGTTTGTATCCCTGTTGTGCCGCCTTTCGATACCATTTGATGGCTTCTTCGCGGTTTTGTTCGACATAAAGTCCCTCAAGATACAGGTTGCCGAGACTGTGCTGTGCTATTACGTCTCCCGTCTCGGCCGCTTTATGCCATAGTTGCACGGCCTTCTCAGTGCTTTTTTCCACACCGTAACTTCCCCACATGTGAAATTCTGCAAGAGCGTAGATTGACTGGAGATAATCTTGGTCAGCCGCCTTTCGGTACCAATGGACAGCCTCATTTTCATCTTTTGTTGTCGCCAATCCGAATCGATAGCAATTCGCAACAAAATGCTGGGCTTGAGCAGAGCCCAATTCGGCTGCTTTCTTATACAAGGCAAAACCTTTATCTTTGTGACCTTTGTCATAATACTCTGTGGCGAGTTCAAGGATTTTCTCAACATCCATCTCGTTGTCCGTAAGTGTTTCTGTAAACTCTTGGAAGACGTGAAGACTCTCCTCCATCGTGTAGTCAATCAGCAAATCCCTCTTGTCGAAGGCAACGCCCCTTAACTCCTCGTACTTCCTTCTGCTGCGGCGGGTGCGGAACTTCATGCCCGACATGAACAGCCACTCCACCACCTCCATGAAGGTTTTGCCGTGCGTTTGACAGTAGGATTCAATCTGCCGGCGGTGGCCCATCAGGTAGGCGAGGCGGATCTGGATCTCGGGGATGGAGAGGTCCACGCCGGAGATGGCACCCGCTTTGACGGCCTCCCAGGCGTTCTCGTAGATGAAGTCGGCTGGGCCGAGGGCCACTTGCGAGGTGAGCACGATGGGCATCTCCTTGCTTTTCTCCCGGATCAGTTGTAGCGGCGAGAATCCCGAACCGTCGTCGATGTTGATGTTGCCGCCACCGTAGCCAGCGAGGATGACCGCCGAGGCTCCTTCCATCTCCTTGCGATACCGCGCCTCCGTCTTGAACGGATCGGTGTAGAGGATGCGGACGTTCTCGTCGAAGTCCAGGTCCACTTCGGCATCAGACAGGGACATATTGTCGAAGCACTCTTTCACTTTGTTAATGACCGCCCGCATCTTCTCGAAGGTGAGGTCGGACGAGTCGATGGTGCAGGCGGGCACATAGATGATGCGGGTGTCGGGGTTGTCGAACTTCGACTTGATGAATTCGGAGAGCCGGTTCTGCTGGGGCGAGAGCACACCCTCCCCGTTGAAGGTGGATTCGATGGTGCCGCCGGTGGTCACCACATAGAGGGTGTCCAGGGATTCGGGTGTCTCCAGTGTTTCCACCACCTCGTCGTCGTGGAACTTCACCTCGTCCCACTGCATGGTGCCGATGAGGTCGCCCTCGAACGCCTGGTTGTTCCAGCGGTTGATTTTGTAGAGCGAGTCGGAGAAGGCGTTCTGGCCGTTGTTGAAGACGGTGAAGATATGCGGCGGCTTGAATTGGGTGAGGAACCGGATGCTGTTGCCGATGTTGGCGTAGGCGTCGGAGAAGTCGCCCACGCCGTCGGGCATGGGGATTTGGCTGCCGGTGATGGCGATGTTGACCTTGTTGTGTTTCAAGGCATAGCGCACGGCGGCGTGCGTCCACGCGAGGGTGTCGGTGCCGTGGGTGATGAGGATGGCGGAATTTTTGCTCATAAGTGACTTGAATTTATTATATAATTCTCTCATATACAACCTTTTATGATTTTCAACGCATGGTCAATCACCGTCACGTCGTCAACCAACCCGACACCTTCGAGGTTGTCATGGATGAGGTCGTTTTGGTTGAAAAGATAGGTTAATGCCAATTGGGCTATATGTTTGTTTTTCGGATTTTCTCCGTTTTTGAAACATGCGTAGAGCGCATCCACTTTCTCCATCAGATGGCTATGGAGGGATTGTTTGGCCTTGTCCTCACGGAACGCCTTGTAGCATTCGTCGATTTCTGTTTTCGGAGAGATGCTGCGGGTAATTTTCCCCATCACTTTTCGATATACCTTCTCAGGATCTTTTTGATTGGGGTTGAACAGTTGGGAGAAGATCTCCATGTCTGAAGTCATCACGGGTGCATTCTGCTCAAGTTTGTTTTGCAGCAGTGTGCAGAAATTCAAGAAAGGCATGGCGGGTGCTATCCCCTCACCGAGCATCGTGACACCTTGGATGAAATCTGCAAGACTTAGCGACAGGGCGGCTTTGATGACAGAATTGGTTTCCGAATCCGTCAACTCATAGTCTCCCGTTTCAAGACCTTCCAGAATCTTTATACTCAACAACTCCCCAATAGCTCCTTTTCTGTGTAGCACAAGCACAATGATGGTGGGGGCAATCTTATAAGTTAAAATCTTAAGGGGGTCATCGAAAATACTATCCGGTTCCATATCGCCTTCAATCATCGTTTGGGATTTCATCAACGTTGACCAATATATCAGAAAAAAAATCTCAACCGTGTCTTCCACATCCCCGAATTGTTTTTTCGTAAGCAAATGCTCACCCAAAAGGGCCACCCCCTCGTCTCGTAAATGAATAAAAACATCGAGTGTTTCGTGCAAAACCAACCATACACTTGCAAGGTCTTCCCGATGGAAACTATTGGCGTTTTTGAGAATGTTTAGTTCTATGGTGCTGATCGACTTCCGATTTTGTGTAAGGATATCCATGTCGCAGGCATGAATCAATTCGTGGATGATGGACCCCTGAGAATCCGACCGATTGCCGTTCTCAATGACATCGAGAATCAGCGGCTTGAAAATTCTAAAATAGAGGAGGTTCTCTCGGCTGTCTTTCGAATTAAAACCGGCGAGCAACTGCCAATCTTGGGATTCATCGTCGTCATCGGATACTAAATCGACAAAGATGGCGTGAGGCAGGCTTTTGCCTAAAATCTCAACAAATAACCTTTCCGAGAATTGTTGGAATTGTTCCTTGATGAGATGTTTTGCCTGATCTATTTTTGACTGGTAATATACTTGTTTGATGAGATTGTCACCCAATCCTTCCTCATCCCTGATCGTGATTTTGGAGGCGTGTCTCAGATGTTTTCTCTTTCGGGTGTCCTTCAAAGACCTGATTTTCTCCCGGTAAATTTCTAAGGCCCGACTCCGCTCTTCCTCAACGACATCTCTTCCCTCATCATCTGCTTCGAGAACATATTCGTGTTTAAGTTGTTCTTTCAGGTAGAATGAGAATAACCAATAGATTTGGATTGTTGACAGGGAGTCTAAATGTTCGCTTACAGAGATGTCTTCTCTTCCCGCGTTGATGGTCAGCGTTGCTTTGTCCGTGTAAACGTTATAGTCAAGGTTGTAGCTGCTGGAGTGGGATGCCACGACAAATCTCAGCAGCAGCAGGATGTCGGAATAGTACTCCTCGAAGATCGGGTCGTAGGATAACTCAAAGCCTTCGAGATCGTGCTCCAGATCGAACTTCGACATGTAATCCTTGTAAAAAGGCAAATCTTCCAGTTCCGTCTCTTCGGTAATTTTGGATAGGGCAGGCAGGAGCTTCTTCTCTTCCGAATCCAGTTTTGAAGCCTTGTCACGGATTTGGTTGACAATCTCTTGAAAGTTGAATAATTTCGGTTGGTGTATCATAATTCAAGTTCTTAGCATTGTCTGGAAAGTGATTTTCTTATGCCTCAAGGCATAAAATCCGCAAGGCGGTATCTAAGACAATCATGTCGTCAACGTATCCATATATGGGTATTTTGTCGGAATAATGGGTTAATATCCTTTTGTTCGAAAATCATGTGGGGGCAATCCGTTTTCTAACAAAACAGTATTCGACCAAACGAGAGTTCCTGTGGTATCAATATAGCCGATCGTACACACCGAGCCTTCCATCTTTTCCACATAGGCGAGCCCATTTTTAAACAGGCTCGTATAGGAATATTGTGGCTCAATCACAAACTCGCCGTTTTTGTTTATGAATCCAATTGGCGGTTCATAGTCTTCATCCTCATCCAGCTTGACATCGTCCAATCTACACATGGGAATTAGAACTCCCCACGTGGAAGGGTATGCTCGCGGATAAACTAATCGTTCCTTTATCGTACGACCCTCTTTATCCACAAGTCGAGGTATGCTGTCTGTTTCAATTAAAAAAACATCACCCCACCTGATGATTTGCGATTCCGATATTATCGGTAACGTTTCACCTGTTTTATCCATAACTAAAAAAGTGTCCGTTGTCTTTTTTGCTAAAAACAAAAAATCATCATCTTCTTCGCCATATAGAGGGTAAACCATCTCATATTCAGGCTGTATTACCACCTTTTTCTTTCCAATGTCGTATAGACCTTCCAAGACAGAGGAATTCACCTTGTCTGTTTTTTTTATCACCACGAGGTCTTGGTTGATTCTGGAAGCTATCTCCATGCCATCCCCTATTATGGGGTCTTCAGTCTGACCGCTATCAAGATTTATCCTATGACCGCTCTTATCGATACTGAAAATATCCCCATGAAGGCTGACAAGTGCGAGCCCTTCTTTATTAAAACCGAGCAGCACTTTGTCATATTCTGGACGGATGACCATTTTGTTGGTGCAGTCGATAAACCCAAACAGCCCGTCCTTTTTTTTCTGCACGGCGCATAATCCTTCACTGAACTCATCCACGTCATAATATTGGGGTTTGATAATCACTTCACCTTTGGCATTGATGAACCCCCATTTTCCGTTTTCGCTAATAGGGAATAAGACCTCATCCTGATTATTGACCTTGCCACAGGAGGAGAGCGTTGCCACGAGGGACAACACAATGAAGGCCACAAAAAGTGGCTGCCGGATGATTGTTGATTTGTTGTTTTTCATAGACATTTGGTTTATTGATGGTTATTTCAGATTTTAACATCGTTTGTTGTCCAGAATGACGGAGATCTTGTTGGGGCGTATCGACACGTACCCGACGGCGGCATTGTCGAACGGTATATCTCGGAAATGATTGGCAGAACAATGCCCGGCTGCGCGCATCAGTATTCGGCCCGCGGTTTTGTGTGTCACCACGAGGATCTGTTTCCCCATGGTGGCGTTTGAGGTTTTAAGCTCATTTAGGAACGCTGTAATTCTTGCTGACACGTCATTCGCACTTTCGCTGCCGCCTGTAGGCCGACAAGACATATCCGTACAATAATCTCTGTAATCTTCGCCATACTTGCTTTTGATTTCTTCCCTTGACAGTCCCTCCCAGTCACCATAGTCCAACTCTATAATTCTGTCGTCGGGAACAAGTTGTCCACCTGCAATGGCTGCGACTTCGCGGGCAGTTTCGAAACAACGAATCATTGGACTATAGTAGATAGTGTCGAAAGTTACACCGATGTTTTTGAAATAGTGTCCGGCTTTCCGGGCTTGTTCCTTTCCTCTCTCTGTCAAGGGAATGTCAGTGCCACTTCCTATGAAGATGTCTTTCGCATTAGCCGCTGTCTCGGCATGGCGCATACAGTAAAAGCCCGATTCTTCGGAGTCGAAACTATTCTCCAACTCCGTGACGTAGCGGCCGATTTTGGTATTCTGCGCTTCGGCATCTTCTTTGTTCTCGGACGGGTGCAGCGACTGTTCCGTCTGCCAGGGCATCAGATAGTCCTTTTCTTTGCTCACTCCGTAATAGTGGATTTTAATATCAGGCGTATCCGAGGTTTCAGGAAGTATTTGCTTGTAAAACACACAGTTCCGAATCTCACCGGCACCCAGTTCAATTAGCTTGTCTGTGAAGATTTTCAGGGTTTTCTTGGTATGCGATTCTCCTGCCACCAATAGTACGCGCTTCAGATAAGCTTTCGGAATGCGGAATGGGTACATGGCTTTGGTCTCTCTCCCGTCGTCAAGGTGCCTGTATGTTCTATCCAGAGCGAGGATGGGCAGCTCACCAAGTTCGTAAGAGAGCAGTGAGCCATAGACTGCTCCTCCACGTCCGATTCCGACAATCATGGTGGGGTCATAAAACGTGTTGCTGTTCACATCCAAGAGTTCTTTGGCAATGATGTCAGCAGTTTTGAAAGCTTTATCCCAGGTGAGTTGTCTGAAAAGGGATTTGCCCTTGATGGTGAGAAACGGTACCACAGGTTGTTTTTTCTCAACATCTTTGTCGCTCCTGACCCTGAACTCAAAGTGTTCGCGCAGCCATTTCACACATGTGATCATCCAGCCGCTCAAAAGGGTTATCAAGCCGACAAGGTTCAGCCAGCCCTCCGCATGGTCGTTGAAAGTGCTTTGGAACGAGTCGGCCCGTTGGAATGTGGAGGTGCAAGATACGAGTAGCAAAGCAATGATGCAAACCACTGATATGATAGTCACTGCCAAGAAGGGCTGAACAGAATGTTTTTTCTTCATAACTGCAAGCCTAATGTATTACGGTTTTGTAATCAACCCAATGTTTTTTTCTTTGTTCTTTCTTCTGCCGCCAAATATCACTACCACCAAGGCCACGCCATAGACAATCTGCCTGACATTAGCCGCCACCGACGATGGAAGCCCCACGAAACGCAAAGCTTCAGGCAACAACACAAGGAATGCCGCTGCAAGGAAAACACCCCATAGCTTGCGCATACCGCCGATGATGACGATGCTGAGGATGAATATGCTCTCGTCGAGGGTGAAGCTTGTCGGGTCGATGTAGGATATGTAGTGGGCATAAAGCACGCCGGCAATGGAGGCCAACATGCCGCTGACGACAAACGAGACCACCTTGGCCTGGCCAACATTTTTCCCGAGGCTTCCCGTATAGACTTCGTCCTCGCTCAACGCACGAAGCACACGACCGAAAGGCGACGACATGACATTGTGCAACACAAACCAAACCGTGGCGGCAAGAATTGCCGACAGGAGCAGGAAAGCCCATATACTTTCCAATGCAACACCAAAGATGGAAAACGGCGGGATGCCGGCAATGCCCAAGGGCCCGTTGGTCACGCCTTGCCAATTGTTCATGATGGAATAGATGACCACCTGTATGCCCAATGTGATAATAACATAGTAATCATCGACGGTTTTCACGGCGACCTTGGCCACCGTGAAAGCCACGATGCCCGACAGCAGCATGGCGAGCAGCAGGTTAAGCATTGGCGGTGTTCCGAAATTCACCGAGAGCAGTGCCGTAGTGTATGCGCCGATGCCATAGAACCCGGCATGGGCCAGCGAAATCTGTCCGCTATAGCCTGCCACGAGGCTCAGCGACTGGGCCAGAATGCTGTAGATGCAAATCATGATGAGCAGATGCAAAAGATACTCCATACCCTACACCTCCGTTTTTTTGAGTCTTCGTCCGCTGAAGCCGTACGGGCGGAAACAGAGGAAGACGATGAGAATAATGTAGGCCGTGGCGTTCATCCACTTGCTGTCCAAGAAGAAGGCGGCCAGATGCTGGGTCGTGGCGAGCAGCAGTGCGCCGAGCACCATATAGCGCGTGCGCCCCATGCCACCGATGATCATGGCGACTATTGCGGAAAACAGCCAATTAAATCCCATTTTAGGAATTATATTGTAATATGCTGCAATGAAAATTCCTGCTAAAGCCGCGAATATGCTTCCTATGGCATAACTCCAACCGACCACATCATTTCGTCTTAAACCTAAAACTTCGCTAACGGATGGATTGGACGAAACCATCTTTATCATATTTCCTATTCGTGTCTTCTCGGAAATAGTCCATAGCAAAATGAATAATACGAAGCCCAATACAATTGTTGCGAGTTGTATAGGAGAAACTAAGGCATTACCTATCTTCACAGATTGATCAACCTGCCAAACTTGAAAACCAAGGACTCTGTCTCCCCATACAGCGGAAATGATATTTTGTAAAATCACAAACAAGCCCAAAGAAGCAATCATCAGTTCCATATTCCTCTTCATCTTCTTTCGTAAGTGATAATAAACCAACCTGTCGGATAGCCATCCTATGACAGAAGAAAGGATGACGGACAGGAATACGGAAAATATGATATTCAAATTGAATTGGACGTGGAAGCAATAGACGAAATAAGCGGCTATGGCTATAACAACGGCATGAGTCATCTGGAAGAATCCTGATGACATATATGTCAATTGATAGCTTTTCGCAATAATTACATACAGGAGAAAGAAATATACTATGGAAATAATGATTTGCATTTATTGTAAACTATAATTATTGTTGTCGTTTTTTTGTGGGGTGATTGCAGTACTTGAATGCCAAAGTTTTAGAAACATTTTCTTTGCTTTTTCTGCTGACAAGTCGGCTTTAAAATCCAGTCTATACATGTCATGATCTCGACCACCAAAAGTCATGGTATTACCTGTATTTGATGCTTCTAGCAAAACATTACTCGAGTCCATCCCAATTATAGAGAAATCTCTTTGACCATAATATCTCTCATTTACAAAAAGACTATCTGCATCATTTTTAGAAATAAACTTTAATGATACACCGTTATCCTTGTGCCATTCACATATAGTGTTCAGATCCGATATGGTATAGTTTTTACTAGTAACATCGTTGGTTATTATTATTCTTCTTAATTCTATATGAGAGCCTGATTTTTTCAATTTTTGTACACAATTATCCTTCGCATAGTCTGCAATACTCGTTACACTTGTATTGTATTGATAAGATATGTCCGGATTCACCAATAGTGCCTGAGTTAATTCTGTGGACACAAATTCAGGAAGATTACCTCCCGATGAAGTTCCAGAAGAAGATATCTGAAAACCACTTAAAACCATTTCCTTAAACTGCAAAAACAAATCGCTGTATAATGTTGCCAATATTTTCTTGAAAAATTCTTCTTTGTTACAACACATCCATAGATAATCGGCATTTACGTTTCCTGCTTGTTCGGAAAAATATTGTATTTCTTTCTGGTCCACACTTATTCCATTTTCTATCACATCCTGGTCCATGATGCTGTTTGCAAGTGCTGAAAGATTATTTATTATGAATTCCTTCTTTTTCTCAACACTTTGTCCTTCCGATTGTATACTTTTCCAATGATTTTCTATTTGAGAATACTGTTTGTAAAACGTGGTTCTGGCAAACGTTTTTTTATTCGCATCGATAAGGTATTCGATAAACCCTAATGACGCCATATAGAGACCCAATAAAAGAGCCCCTTGATTAAAAATACCTTTAGGCGTATCAGCAATGTCTATAAACAAATAAATGGAAAGAAACACAAAAGGTAAACCTGCCAACAACTTTGAGACAGATTCGTTTTTTATCAAAAGAAAACGAACTGCAAGAAGTACGAGAGGCAGTAGATAGAATACCCAACAATACTCACTTATTAATTCTACAAACTTATCCATGATTGAATTAGTTGATGTTTTTGAAAACTATATTATTATTATAAAAATCATCACAAGTTATAGAGCTTTTTAAGTTTTGCAAACTTTCATTTACGAACTCTCGTTTTGTCCTTCTGTTGCCGTCTTCTTTAACCAAATTCCATTGATCTTGAATTTCAGAAAAACTATTTTTAAATTCGTAACTTTCTATCGTTTTAGGCAATAGCTTTTTGTATTGGCCAATTAGAAACTCTATGGATCCCAACGCAAAGGTATAAGCACCCCATAAAACTGGATTCTTTTCGATAACTGTGCCAATTTTTATTATTTTGTCAAAAAGCTGCATTGAATAAAGAAATAGAATAAATGGTATTAAAATAGTGATGGCATTAAGGACTCCAGCAAACAAGTTCGACATCCTTTTTGCATTTTTTGTCGACCACAGCAAAAACAATAGCAAAAGCGGGATGGCAACGCAAATAAAAGTAGGTATTTTTCCCTGATCCATAAGTTTACATCGAAGCTCTATGATAATACTTATTTGATTTCAAGACCGAAAGCATCGAAAGCAATCCTCTTTTATGCTCAGAGAGGGGAATATTTTCGATAGACTTTTTTGCTGCCACATACGCACCTTTGGCTATTTTCTTCACTGTATCAACGACATCAAGACTTACAAAGAGACCGTGTACGTCAGCATAATTTGGTTCTTCTTCATTCAAAAGGCATTTCATTTTTGAGTAAACCTCTTGATAACGTGTATAAAGTTCATATACAGGCAGCGTTAATCGCTCGTTTTTGAAATCACAAAAATAGTCTTGATATTGTTTCCCATTTCGCTCATCGCCAGGAAGGAAGTCTCCCAAATCGTTGATTTTATGCAAAGCCGTGCCATAAATCTCTCCAAACTCCCTCAGAGAGTTCTTATACTTTTCATCCGCGCCTGCTGCTATTGCTCCAGCCAATGCTACTTGCCCTGAGAAGATGCCACTACCGTAATAACACCTCGTGTGGTAATCTTGCAAAAACAAATCTCTGTCAGAAATATACTTTTCAAACATTGGTTGATTGGAAACTGACAAAACATTCAAGTCATAATGTTGGGCCTTGTAAATGTAAAGATTGCTGATTGTCAGACATATACAAAGCTCATTTATCACGCCACTATCAATGTCGTTCCTTTTTAAGCGAGATGCCAACTGCGAAGCCAATTCTCTGCTTATCATGGCGGCAATCACTTGATTGTCCTTCTCTTTCTTTGACAAAACACCAAGTTTGTTGTCGAAAGATGCATTAGCCTGATACGATGATATATTCAGCAATTCACAAGCAGCCGCAAATGGCAGGAATTTCTCAAAATCTTTTCCTCCACACGCTTCATAAGACAGACGGAACAAAGTGGGCTTGAGCAAAGGTCTGTTCATTCTCATACGAGACAAAAAAGACAATAAGTCATCCAAATCAGGAATATTGAGTGAAGATTCAGACATGACATCCAAAATGATAGGCATGACCATATCGGATGTTTCTGTGAGGTAGTTTATATATTCTTTTCTATCCATGAGGTTACTTTATTGATATTGTACAAATTCCCCGTTCTTTACAATCATCATTTTCAGTTCCTTTACAACATCCCCATTTCGGTCGAATGTTGTGTTTCCTGTTACTCCAGGATAATTGGAAATCTGGTACAAAGCATTTTTTATGTTATCTGCAACATATCCATTTGACATGGCTTTAATAGCAATATTTACCACGTCGTATCCATATCCACCCAAAATATCGGGGTCTTCGCCGTATTTATTCCTATATTGCTGATAAAACTCCTGCATCTCAGGTGAAGTTCCTTTAGGGTCAAACATTGGAGCAGAAAAAAGCAAACCTTCTGCTGCCGATTTTGACAATTCTATGATTTTGGGATCGTATGCTGTTGAGATAGTCATGAATTTTGAATCGATTCCCATATTTTTTGCTTGGTTTAGCAAATTGGCTATTGGAACAATGTTTCCCGGAATAAACACCAAATCAGGTTTGGCTTGCTTCAGTTTCGTAAGCATTGAGGTGAAATCAGTTATGTCAGACGTATAACCGCTTTCATAAATAATGTTGCCGCCTTTCGAGGAATATATTTCCTTGAATTTTTTAGATATGGCAGAAACCGAGGATATTTGTTCATATATGATGGCTATATTTTTCGCTTCCAAGTTATCAAATGCAAAATTGGCTAAAAACACACCATCAAACACATCCGAAGGATAAATCCGAAACACATAGTCCCCTGCCTCTGTAATATCAATTGCAGAAGCTGTGGGAGACAACAACACTTTACCGTCTTTTTCTGCGGCTGGAGCAATTGCCAAGGTGGAGGCTGAAAACATTCCGCCAATAATTAATTGAGTGTTATTAACATCAACCAATTTTCTATAAGCAGAAACCGCGTTTTTAGCATCACCATGGTCGTCTTCAAAAAGTATTTCAATCTTCTTCTCAGAATTTTGATTATACAATTCAACAGCAAGGTCCATTCCCTTTTTTAACTGTGTAGCATAGCTGGACTGGTCACCTGTTAATGGCAATATCGCCCCAATCTTAATAGTTTCTTCCCCTTTATTCTTTGCCGATCCTTTCCAAACCAGCAACCCCACAATTCCTATGAGAATGATTGTTGCTACGATAATCAATCCTTTTTTGTTCATAATTTTCTAATTTTTAATGGTTTATAACATGATTTCTTTTATTTCTTCCAAAGTCGTCAAAGGCTTTTCCGACAGGAGGCCCAAGCGCATTCCGTGGGTCGTGTCGGCGAAGGCCATCATTTCCTTGACATGGTGCTCCACAATCAGCATCGTGGTTCCGGCAGTGCGCAGTCGGCCCAACATGTCGAGCACCATGGGGATGTTGTCATCACTCAGTCCAGCCAAAGGCTCGTCATAGAGCAGGAGCCGCGGACGGTTGGCCATCACCATGCCCAAGGCCAGCATTTTCCGTTCACCGCCGCTGAGCTTGGCCGCCTGCTGCCTGTGCATTGGTTTCAGCGAAGGAACTACTTCCAGCACCTCTTCAATTCTCTTCGCCGACTCCTTTCTGTTATTGAGATGCAGCAGCGCGTATTGAAGATTCTCCATCACGGTGGCGTCGTCGAACAGCTCGTTCTTCTGGGGTACATACTGTATGCCCCTTTTCAGCAAAGAATGCGTTGGCGAGGGTTTCTCTCTGCTTTGAAGCAAAGCACCGTCATAGTTGATGTTTCCGGACCATACGGAGGCGATGCCGCACACGGCTTTCAGCAGAGTGCTCTTGCCAGAGCCGTTGGAGCCCACCAGCAGCACCACGTTGCCCTCTTCGACATTCAGCGTGATATCGAAAAGCACCTGTTTGTTGCCGTAGCCCGAGCTCATCTTGTTTATCGACAATAAATTCATATATACGCCTCCAATACTTTTTTGTCGTTTCTGAACCCGTTGTAACTCTCGTAACGCTGTATTTTCCCATCGTGCAGGAACAATATTTCATCGGCAACAGCCTCGATGAAGTCTGTATTATGCTCAATGATCAATAACGTCCGGCCTTCCGCTTTCATCTGCCCGATGATGTTGGAAAGCCTCTCTCTGAACACGGGATTCACGCCTGCCACCGGCTCGTCTAAAAGCAAGACGGGCGTTCCGCAGGCCATGCAACAAGCCAAGTTCAGCAGCTTTTGCTGTCCGTAGGAGATTTCTCCCGCCTTTGAATTTGCCTCTTCCGTGATAAAACATTTCGACAGAATGCGTTCGGCTTTCGCACAGTTGTTTTTCTGTTCCGACTTCACCCCTTTGCTGGGAAGAAGCGATTTCCACCACTTCTCCCCTTCTTGTCCCGGAAAGGAAAGCAGAACATTTTCCATGACAGTTAAGTCGTTGACAAGTCGCATATCCTGAAAAGTTCTTCCCAAGCCTTTTAAGCAACGCTCGTAGGGTTTCAGTTTGTTGATACACGTGTCATCCAAAAGCACCTCCCCTTTGTCTTGTTCGACAAATCCAGTCAGGATGTTGAGCAGCGTGGTCTTTCCTGACCCGTTGGTTCCCATCAGCACACATGCCTTCCCTTCGGGCACCTCAAAAGAGATGTCGTTGAGCACTTGGCGGTCGCCGAAGGATTTGGTGATATGTTTTGCTTCTATTTTCAATGCATTCAATTTCAGCGACCTCACTCCCCACCTATCAGCCCCTTGATATACTCGACGGCCTCGGAGGCTCCCTCCGAGATTTCTTGGGTGGCGGTATGAATCTTTATTTTTACCAAAAGCCGATGGTATCTTCCCGATAAGTTGGAGATGCGTTGGCGCTGTGACTCCGTGTAGCGGGAGGTGTCTTCTTTGAGTTTGGCCAACTGCTTCTCGCAGAGTTCCAGCCGATGCTGCAGTTTGTCGGGGGAATCGTTCTGGTAGTTTTGTTCCAATTTGTCGATCGACTTTTCGAATGCCGAAATCTGCAAATCATTGATTTGAGTGCATGAACTAACCACACCCGCAAGTAGCAGGAGGACTATCAAAATCGAAAATTTGTTTTTAACATCAAAATCCATATTCTTTCATACTAATGATTATACTCCTTTTTCTCCATATAGGAGTGCCATTGATTGTTCCACGATTCAAGACTTCCGTTTTGGATGACAGTTTGAAGAGCTTTGTCTATCGACTTGTCATAGGATTGGGCAACCACATCAGACACTAATGAAACATTGTAGTTCTTTTCTAAGCACAGAAACGCCGTGTATCCGACCCAATACTCATCATTGCCATTACAGTAGTCTTTTCTAAGATCATATTTGGAATGGTTGCCGACGGCTAAAAGACGCTTTCTAAAATCAGAGAAATATTCTGCAAGTCCTTCAGTAAACCATAAACTAGGTCTTTCTGACTGAGTGAAATCCCATTTCGTAAAATAAATGAAATGGTTCATTTCGTGCCACAAGGTAGCCCTGAAATCCATGTCCTCTGTCTGTTCGTCAATCAAAAGGTCAGGAACACTCCAGGTTTCCGGAGAAATCAGTATGCCTTTTGCATAGATACCATCTATGCCATATTCAAAGCTGAAAAAGCCCAACGTGCCGCGTCTGGGCGTATAACCCGCAACTTGGTTGGAAATGTCCTTGTAATGGGAAATATTCCGTCCAAGATAAATGGGGAGTTTTCGTCCATTCAATTTTGATGGATAAGGATACCCTTTCATAAAGAGGTCGGCCTTAGGAATAATGTCATGCGCGTATCGTTGGCATATTTGCGCTTTTTTCCGTTGCACTGCGGAGTCTTTCGACGAATAGAAAATGACAAAATACTCATCCTCAATTCGAAGCATACTATCTACATCTTCATAATTACCCCATTCAGAAGGATCTCTGAAATCAGGTCCCAAAATGCCTCCGATATCAGATCCACCAGCTAACAAATCACGAAACCAATCTTTCGTTGTCTGAGGAATATCGGCGTTGGTAAGGGGGCGCTGTGGCTTCACCACAATGCGTATGATGGCGTAGCCCATGAGCGCCACGATGGCAGCAAATAGCAAAAAAGTCAAAATGACAGATATTTTATTTTTCATCGCTCAACTCTTTGTTAAACAGAAAAGGTTCCACTATGGCGTATGTGCCTCTGTTCGTATCTTTCAACATATCCTCAAAACCTTCAGGCACTTTCCCTATGTAACAATCATGTCCTGTCGCTTCAGTGTAAATAAATTCCTTACCATTGTAGGTTAGACGATTAGCTGGAGTAAGAAACGTTTTTGTGTCTTCGGTGACCTCAATCCCGAAAGCAGCATGACAACTGTCATCATTGGTGTAATTTGTGAAATAGCAGCAACGAACACCACAGGCTGCAAGCAAACCTACCGCCAACGCAGCATGGCAATCACAGTCTCCTCGCTTATCATGCAATGTTTCGGACGGATACCTGCAATATTCAATATATCCCTGGCCTTCTTCACCGTCTCTTCTTGGTTCCAATAATGCTGGGGCTGGTCGAGGTTCATCCGATTGCGGCAACAATTCTGGGCAACAGCTATCATATTCGTACGTGATATTGTCTGGCTGTGCCAATTTTAATATCAGATTGATTTTTTCAATATAGGAAAGGTGATGCTTTGCCACAAAACGGTCAATCCGGTCCTTAACATAATTAATCCTCGAATACACTTCCCCTCGACATTCTTTTTCAATCATGTCTCGTATTCTTTGTGAATATTCCGGCGTGTTCCCTTCCCTAAAAAGGTTGGTGGCTCGCAAGCCTTTCAGCCCTTCGTTTTCATACGGCACCTTAAACTTCAACTCACAATCCTTTCCCATCGCAAATATGGAGGCTGAATGCTCAATAAGTTCGTCATATTCACTCTCGTCGTTGTCGGTCTCGTCTTCCGATTCGGATTGGTCTTCCGATTCGTCATACGGGTACTCTATTGGCCAAGCCTCGGGAGGGAAAACCACTCTTTGCCCAATGAACACGACCAATGCGCAAAAGAATATCGGGAAGAAGAGATAGTCCACCATGAAAATGGAAAGGATAAGACCTAATGCGCTCACGATGATGAGTTCCGTATTCCATTTCGATGTACCTACATTGTTATTCATTTTGTACAACAGGCTCTCAAATTTATCGGTGGCGTCATAAAACAATAGCCGAATCAAGTGAACAATGAGCCAAATGCCAAAGAATAACGCAATCAGTGCAATAACCGTTGAGATTTGGGGGCCAACTATTCCTTCAAATAGTTTTTCAAACCAATTCATTAACGCCGTCCATCGGGTGAGGAACGGGAATGCACAAAGATAGCACACAAATGCAAGCATTGCTGTGGGCCATAATCCCTTCATACCCTCCGCCCCTTGTTCGCCTTCACGAAGATAGAACCCTTCTTTTTCTGCAAGAAGCAAAGCGGCAACAGCACGGGCATCCAAGCTGAAACCTTTCGCATCTTTGGTGAACAGGTTCCGCCAAAAATCCTCCACGGCATAGCCAATACCCCAGGGGCGTTGTTTGCGGTCCGGATTTGTGTCAATCAGATGGGCATGAAGAACTCTCCATCCAGCGGTCCACAAAGCGAGATAGCCCTTGTTTGTGTTTTGGTTTTTGATTTTCTGCGATTTCACCTTGGATTTCTTGCGTTTCCTAAAGAAATACCATTCGTTCAAGTGTTCGGCGGTGTCGTCAATTCCTTTAATAGCTGCCTCTGCATCAGTATCGTATGAACCGGGAAAGTTCTTTCTATCTTGCAATTGTGGAGTGCGAGCATAGCCAATCAATTCAGGTTCTCCCAATTTCTCCCCTTTCAAGGCGGCATTCCTATCCTTATAATATTTGTAAACCTTACCTTTGTCGTTGATGAAACCAACAGGGGTATCATAATAGGTGTCGCCTTCAAGATTGGAACGTTTCAAAATAACTTCGCAAATCGTCATTTTACCACCGCCGGGAATCGGCTTTTCCTTAGGACTATTTACCTGACCGACATGCGTCTTATGAGTAAAACTCGTGAAAAAAATGTCATTTTCGGCCTCTGCTTGGTTTCCTCCCGATTCGGTTTCGCTTCCTCCCGTCCTTTTGGCAACATAGCCTATAAGATCTTTTTGCAACGCCCAGCGTTTATTCCGTCGAAGCCTAAACCATAATATCTTGATAGGTCTCTCAACATAGAACCCATCATCATCTTCCTTGAAAGTATAGAAATAGGCCCTGCGCTGGAAAATAGGGACAATTAACGACCTCCAAATCCAACGGAACAACCTGCCGCCTAACCACCCAATTATGAAAATAAGGGTGATTTTTACGATGATAATCAAAATCTTGAGCAATATCGCTAACAATTCTGGTATTGACAAACTTAACATGGCGTTTCCTTTTTAGAGTTAGTTGTTGAAAATGGTAGTCATCGAATCTCCGTCACCTGGTACAATCAATCTGTCGTAGGCGTGGATACGCATGACAATGGCTATTTTTTGCGTTTTCAGCCATCTTTGCGGATTTTGAACTTGGGCGTAATCAGGAACCTTCCTACTGACCTGGTCGGGGCCATGGAAATAATTCTCCCATCTGGCTCCATAGGTATCAGGAACAACAGATAATAAGCACGAGTAGGGTGGCATGGCATACACATAAACGGATGGATAGATGATGGCATTGGCTGACAACACGGCGGCTGTCGTAAAGTTGTATCGGGGAGTGCCGTTGAACGCTGGGAAATCGACAGCATTCCCATATTGTCCGTTAATCAAAACCTCGATTTTTTCTGTCAGTGAGTCCGACCAAAGCTTCAACAGGTTCTCTTTCAAATTGGCTTTCTCGGTTTCTTCTGTCTCAAGCAAGACGCAATCTTTCATCTGTTCCTTCAGGTCTTGGTTACCGTCTTTCAACATGGCACCAAACAAGCCTGGTGCCAGTACATCTGGTGAGAATTGGACATTGTTCACTTGTAAAAACACATTCAAAGCAGTATTTTCCAGTATTGGGTTGCCGTCATCCATGCCGGCGAGGATATTTCTCTGGAATTTGGAAATCCTATATCGCTCAAATGAAGGCTTGTCTTTCACCTCGGAATCGATAAAAGCCTTTAGTTGGCCATCAATTCTGTCGCATTCCTTGAGCAATTCCTTGTAATATTCATCGGCTTCCTTGAGAGAGATTCCATATACCTCGCGTTGCACCTTGTAATAACTCCATGCAATGTATTCCTTAACATTTTCCCGGATTTTGCGCAGGGTCTTGAATCCATACTTGACAAAGGCGAATGTCAACACGATGACAGCAGAGGCAACAAACAAAGCTATCAGACTATGGTTGGTGTCCAAAGAAAAGAGGTGTACCATGTTGGTGGACTGGATAATGGAGATTCCAGCCCAAACAGTGACAAAGATCAAAGCCGATAGCAATGCGGCTTTGGTGAACAAATTGAGCGGCATAGCGTGCCATTTCAACAGGTTGTGCAACTTTGACAGCTTCCGTTCTTCAAACGATTTATCGGCATCTTCGGTATTTTCGGCGGGTGGCTCACCGTTCGTCAAAAACTTCTCATAATGTTCATGATACTGTTCGTTCTCCTTCTTGTGGATTTCACGCAAAGGATAATCCTCCTTTTTGGGAAACCCTTTGTGTTTGTCATCATTAGGCTCTTTGAACGACTTCACTCTGCCGACTTCTTCTTTTTGTTGTTCGAGATACTCCTTGGTCTTTTCCAGAAGCAACTGCACTTGTTTCATGCCTTTTGCGCCTTCATTGTCAGGATCCCAAACCGAACTCAGATAGCCGGCGATGGCGGTTTTGGCGAATTGCGTCTTGTCCTCAATCTCAGCCGAGCCATCGAGCATCTGCTTCCGCTTGTTCTTGGCAAACGTTTCGTAGCGCATCACCGTGAGGGAAGCGAAATCGTGTACGTTGTCGTGAAGTTTGCGCAGCAACGGTTTCAAATGCTTCCTGAAATAGAACGGAACCAATTTGTAAGCAAACATCCGCCACGGGGAAACCTCACATTGGGAATACAATCCTTTCAAGGATTCTTCCTCAAATCCTTGACTCAAATGCTTGTAAATGGTGTACCAGTGCAGGTTCCTTTTCAGGCTTGACCCGTCAAAATGTGTCTTGGCATCATTCTGGCTGAACCATTCCGCATCTTCTTCGTTCTGGCAAAATTTATCCAACAACTGCTCGGCAAGATGATAGGCTTTCGACTTCTTCAGCGCATCAGGTTCGTAAGTGAACGAGAACACGCCTGCGGTATTGAACAATCGATTTTGCCCGTTGTTGAGTTGATGCAATTCCCGTTTGGTTATGGCAATAGTGAAGATGGTATTGACTACCAAGGCTCGGAAGTCGTTATCGTCTAAACTTTGATAACCGTTCGGATTTGCACCTGCATTGTGGCTCGAATTGCTTAAAAAAGTAACAGAACTAAACAGTCTGCTTTTTGTTTCTTCGTCTTGAACAGTCGATACCAAACCGCGAAACACGTTCTCGGCAGTCTCTCTCTTTTGGAAAGATGTCAAACCATAGAAGAACCTGTTTCCTGCGTACGTCTGAAGAAACAATGGATTATTCTTTAAGGATGCAATGCTAATGGATTCACGTGTAAAATCTTTCAATGGAGAATAGTAAATGACGATTCCCTGCGCTCCATCTATCAACGGTCTTCCGTCAGCATCCAATTGTCCTCTGAGGTTGTATGCGGGAATGCCATTGGGATAACCAGTATTAAGATTCCATTTCCCATCCAAACCTCCGTCAGTGGTTTCCACTTCCCACCATTGATGAGAGTCGCAATCCACAAAGCCTCTCAGTTCAGTTTCGGAGAAAGCTCTGAATTGTTGGTTGATGGCCTCCTTAAACTTGTCGAATTCCTCTCCCTTGAGGCTCGTCAATATCCATACGGGACTGATTCTGTTCATGTTTCGTGTATTTTAACCATTGATATATATGGAAGAGGGCTACCTTGGCAACCCTCTTCCTAATCCCTTACGCATTAATCCTTGTTATACCAATCCAAATAGGCGGTAAAGAAGTCGTAAACAGGCTTGGAATCATCACCACGCATGGTATTCACAGCATTTTTTAGTTCTTGCGATACGACTATACCAATTCCTTTCAAAGACTTGAACGCTTCGATGTACAATTGTTTTTCATCGTTAATAGCTTTCTTTTTCTTCATTAAATGATTAATCCAAGTATTCAAGTCTAGCATATTGTTGAGATTTTTCAATATTGACAAATCAATATTTGATGTATTTCCAAGTTCATATTCCTCGATAGATTTATCATAGCTAAAATCTTTTACAGAAATTACATTGCCGGACATTGTGATGCCATCTATCAATTCCGTTTCAATCTTATTACCATCCTGTAATGATTTGAAGTACTGATACAACAAGGCAAGACAGTACTGATACACCTCTACATCGCCACAGCCATCCAGCGAATGCTCCTCTGCCTGCTGCGCAGCTTGTGCATCTTTTGCAATTTTATTCAACGCTTCACTGACATTGCAGGGATACTTGCCGTCTTTGTCAGGTTCACCGAGGAAACGCTTGTCGATGAAGGGGTCGTGGGTTAGACCAGACTTCATTTCTTTGTTTGCATAACGTCTATAGTCGTCGAAATACCTGTAGTTCTCGATACTGAATCCTGTTTTGACAATCAACTTGACAATCTTGTCTTGGAAGAATTCATCGTCATTGTTCGCTGTACATTGTGGTGTCTGTCCGTTTGCATCCTTAATGCCAAGCTTCTGCATGATTGCAGTATCTCCATTAAAATGGGAATAGCTGAATGTATAAACCTGATTTGCCCCTGCTCCCAAACTTATGGTCTTAAACTGGGTTTCGTTATAATTTTTAAATGCAAGGCATATCGAAGCTTGTTCTTTTGGGTCACAGCCATTGAGTCTTGTTACTATGTCGCTGGCAAACAAGTTATTAACATCTTGATTGTTTCTAATAAGTTCATCAATCTCGTTCTTGAGCTTTTCCTGATAAACCTCAAAGAACGCCTTCGCTTTATATCCCTGTCTCAAACTGTTGGTTGTGGCAAGCATGTCGGGATTAAACAAGTCATCGATTTTCATCCGTTTTGCCAACTGGATGTCATTTTCGATGTCGCGTACAACTTGTTCGTGGAGCAAGAGCGGCGTACAAGTTCCGGTGGCAAGCGTGGCCGATTCTCCGTTTTGCTTGAGAATTTGATTGTAAGTAACTATCATCTCTCCGTCCTCTATGATTTCATTATTGACATCGGTTATTGTACTCAGGTCTGGAATATACCTGCGGTCATTCTTGAGTTTCAATTCTGCCACTCTTTTCTTGAAATCAGTTTTCCAACCGCGAATGCCAGTCAGGTCAAACGATTGTATTGCTTTTTCAATAAAACTTTTGCAAATGTCCAAAAAACCCTTGTCCTTATCCTTAATATCATCTCCCGGTCCCGATGACAACGCTTTTTCCACACGAATCTTAAGCCATGTTTTCAGCAGTAATTTGAATTGTTCTTCCGCTTTTTCGCTTTTCAGTGATTTTCCCGTAATACCGCCATAGGAGCCATGTTTAGCATTAAAAACCTTTTCGGAAAAGTTGACAAATCCATTTTCAACGTTTTGATAGTAATCAACATCAGCGGCATCAAGCACAGAATAAACAGTGTTGAAATCGTGTGTTTTCAGCCAATCACGACATTTTGTATAGACCAGATCTTCCACATCCTTAAGGAAACTATTTTTTTGATTGATAACTCCATTTACAAGCGCCACTTCTTTATTCGCATACGCAGTAAATACCGTGAAAGCATTATGGAATTTATCTTCCTCTGAAAAATCATTTTTTGTTATGCTTTTCGAAATCGATTCTGCCCAATGATTAATTTTTTCTGTGATTGCATTTGTCAGTTCGATCTTCAATTGTCCCACCAAATGTTGATCCACATTTTCGCGACGTCCCACCAAACCATCCATGACAACGTCATAAAGAAGGCGATCAGCAAAGTACTGGCGGTACAATTCGTCAGGTTTTTCAATTGAGAATTGTCCCAAAGAGCAGAATGCCCTGACATAGTTGGTATTGATTGAATTACCCCAAACCGCATTCACTTCATTAGTCATCTGCCTGTCAAAGTCAGAACCATTGTATTGACCTTGAATTGCAACACTATTCAAATTATTACCTGCAAGTTCGATTTCAAAGAGATAGTCTGACACACGCTGGCAAACTTCGTCACGGCTCAACCCGGCAGAATCATACATATAACCAAAATGGAAGGGGCGGAAAGCTCCGTCTATCATTTTCGGTGAGCCCACATAACAATTATTGAACAGAAGGTTGTCTTTTTGTAGGCACATTGCGTTTAGTTCACTTAATGTAGCGAAGGCGTTCAACAATCCTTGGTGTTTCTTTACATTATAGTTCTCGTTATCTTTGTCAAGGTAACCTTGTGGCATAGCCATAATTAGCCTAACATCCGTAGCTACTTCTGGAGTTTGCAAATCGCTGAATATCTCAGCTATCATATACAAAACATCCATGTAAATGCCGCATCCTGTGCCACCACAGCTACCAGTAATGACATACACCCTGCCATTATTTTCTTGAATATCTTGAATGTGTGGATAAAGAGCCGTTCTGATTGTCGTACTCGCATCTTTGAACGCTAAACGGGAATATTGGCGTTTGGCATCTGCTCCCATCGTTAAAGCATATGGATTACTTCCTGCGTCATACCACTGTTCCCAAGTATTGTCACCCATGTTTTGAAATCCCTTCTTCAATTGGTCTGGTGATTTAGAAGAGAGAGACAGCCAGGTCTTATGTGTACCGCTTATAAACTCTTCTGGATGATCGTTGTTCAAGCCACCATCCGTATCTATGTAGATGTATTCAGCCGAGACTTGGGGCCTCTGGTTGGCTTGCAGATGCCTGTTGTATTCATTCATTCTTTTGTAAAGACTCTCTAATGTGCCACAACCGACTCCACCTAATCCAATGAACAATGTATTCATAATTTATTTTTTTGTATTAATTGTTTGTACTATCTTATTTAACCATGATGTTGTAAGTGACAATGCCCTGCGAAAGACTCAAGGTGTCACCGACCTTGATTTTTACAGGCATATTGTTGATGCTTCTGTTGTCTTTATAGATCACAAGACCGCCTGTTGGTTCTTCCTGCACTTTGAACATGATGGCGCGAGGCATGAACACGGGGAATCCTCGGCGGCCATACACTTCAAAGACAAAATCCGCTTGAGGAATGATTGTTCCTCTTTTCCCAAACAACTGTGACCGGGATTTCGCAAAAGTATGTTTCACCTCTTTCTTATCCCCGACATTTGTTATGAAAACCACGATTTTATCCAACTTATACGGCAGCACCGTCATCTTAACAAAATAGTAGAGGAAAACGAGCAAAAGTATAAGCAACGCGGCAACCAGCCAAATATTCCAACCCAGCACAAAGCTGCTTTCAGCAGTCAGTTCTGTAGTTCGCATCAAGTAGTTCTCTAATCCAAGATTGCGAATTTCGTTGGCGAAACTCGGTTCGCCCTCCTTGTCGCCAGTCACAAATGTAGGACGCATGGTCACGGCTACTGTAGCGTTCGTTTTTTTCTGCAACAAAGGGTTCTTGAAGAATTTCAGACTTCCAATTTTTGCTGAAACATCACGACCTTTGTAAATAGTGTCATGCTTAATGACAATTTTTTCCACATTGTTGCTTTGCGAAACAGGCTCGCACTTGGTGAGCATGAAACCGTTCACAAAAGCAGGCACCACGTCGCCATCCACCTGATATTTGAGTTTCAAGCCTCGATTGATGCCGATGGCAAGTTCCGTGGTAATCTTCTTCTCACTATACCATTTGTCAAAGTCGCTTAGGATAAGGTCCTTCAGCCTCGACTTGCTGATGTCGGCCTTTTGGTCTTCGAACCAGGCATTCAGTTCTGAAGAGCTATTGATGTTGATGATTCGGAGGTTGGGTAGGGCTGTTCTCACTTTCGGGATGTCCTGTCCCGCACCTTTGCCATTAAGCTGCATGGCGAACGGCAACACCATGTTCCGTTGTGTTGTCGCTTTCATTTTCGTGGCAAGAGCCTCCCAATCTGCACTTGAAGTGCTAGCGTCTTCAACGAAGTCCGTAAACATGAAAACGTATTGCAATTCATTGTGTCCTGGTCTGTTCATACGTTCATTCACCGACTCCAGCATCTTGCATATATCTGTAAAACTATAGCAATCAGGGTCCCTTTCGTAGATTTTTTCCAATGTCTCTCTGAAACTTGCCCTATTGCCAGAATTGATTTGTCCCGATAATCCAGCTTCCTTGGTGACAGTACCAAATTTCAAGATACACACGTAATCTCCGTCAGGGATGCTTCCCAAGAACTCTTGTAATGCGGGTACAACAGTTTCCTTGTAGCTTTTCATCGTACCCGACACATCAATGGCAATGATGTAGTCAGCTTTAAGAGCCTCCAAGCGTTTCCCATACTGCTCCATGACGGCAGGGTACTCCTTCTTTAATCGTTCGATAGCTGTCTGCGCATGAAGGCTGCAGACAATTGCCACCATAAAAAACAACAGCGCTGTGGTGCGGAATGTGCAGTAGATTTTTTTTGTCATAATTGCAAGGCATTTGTATTAATCTCAATGAAAATTCCCATTTTGCAAAAATGCAAAAAAACGTCCCACCCGTCACAGCAGTCCTGTCACGTTATTCTTGTCAAATTGTTAACAACTATTTGTCGCAAATGTAAATCTATTCATTACACTTGTGCGTTTTCCTCCACTCTGAGTACCAAGCAAAGAAGTCGTATGCCAACAGGTCGCACAAACGCATGAGCGTGTCCGTGTATATCCACTGCTGCTCGAACATCCGATAGACATTCTGCCGCGAACAGTTGAGCTTGCCTGCCAACCAGGTGACGCTCCGCCCCTGGCGCTTCAGCTCTTCCTTGATGAATTTCCCGATATGGGGTTCGTTGTTCATTCCTCTCGTTTAGTTTTCAATCCTGTGTCCTACATTTCATCCGCTTTATGCGGCAGCACCACATTTTCTAAGTGTTCGATGGCCGTTTTCGCATGAAGACTGCAGGCTGTCACTAACATGAAAAACATTACTACCGTGGCATGGAAACGACGGGGGATCCTTATCGTCATAAATTGAAAAAAGTGGTACAAATTAAATGAAAATTTTCATTTTGCAAAAATGCAAAAAATCGCACTGCCCACCACAAGAGTGATGTCACGCGGTGCTTGTCAAATTGTAAATAAATACTTGCTGTAAACGTAAATATATACGTTACACATGAATCTTTTATATCTCCTATCCAAACCTCCTCGCATCTGCCGCGTACCGCTGCAACGCTACGGCCAACCGCTCTAACCCTCGCTTGCGTGGATCGTCACTGGGGAGTTGGTCGTATTGTTTTCTGGCTTCCGCGTAGAGCTGCTCGATGCTGCCGGAAGCCATGAACCGACGTTGCTCCCCGCATCTCATGATGAGCTTCGCCAGTCTTCCCTCTTGCTCCGCATCGGAGAGGCCTTTCCGGACAAGACTCTCCAGGTTTTGCAGCAGGATGTTGTTGGGGATGGTTTCCCCCGAAGAGGTTGTACCCCTCTCTAAGTCGTCCAAAGTCAGGTCGTGCTCGCCCTCGTCCACCCGCCGGAGAATCAGCAGCGAGGCATCGTCATCATCAGTGGTGGATATTTTTCCCGTTGCGGCGGCAAGGTCGGCGCTCTCCAGCAAATCCTTGATCATCTGGTCGAATGCGGCGGTTTGGTACATGCCGTCGGAACACAGGACGAGGCTTTCGCCCGGAAGGAAGTCGCATTGTCCGGTATGGTATTTGAGCTGGCCGTCCCCGACGGCTTTGTCGATTGGGATGGCGGCGACCACTGCGCCGTGGTCGGTGTGCACTTTCCCGTTCACCCTCCTGACGACAGGCTTGCCGTGGTCGTCTGTGGTAATCTGTTCCAGCCCTTGTGTACGGCTGTGTCGGTAGATACGCGTGTCCCCGACGTGGAACCAGACTGCTTGGTTCTTGTCAGGCTGCCAGACGATGGCGCAAAAGCAGGCCATCTGTCCTTTTTTGGCGAGGATAGGGTCGATCTCCTGGCAGAACTGGTGCAGTGTCTCCTCGTCCAAAGCCGTCGGGTTCGACAGGTGGGGTTTGCATTTCTCCAAAAACTGCTCACAGGTGGTTTTGGAGGCTTCCGCGTCGTTTGTGCAGCTGCCCACGCCGTCGGCCAATGCCACCACCACGCATTGTGTACTTTCCAGCCATGCAATGAAGTCGCCATTCGGCTCGTGACTTTCCTTCTTGCGCCCTTTTTCGGTCTTGGAGGCGATGTCGTAGTTTTTCGTCATATTTTATTGATGTCGTAGTTTTTCGTCATATTTTATTTTTGTGCAAAAATACATAATTTACGAATCCAATAAATCCAATGCCGCGTCCATCACAAGCAGGTCGTCCACAAAGCCAAAGACGGGCAGTTCGTTGATAATCAGGTTTTCGTGTCGGAAGAGGTAGTGCAGGGCGTGATTCGCGACCCGAGCCAATTTTTTCTGGCCGGTGGCGATGTACTCCTGATGCAGGGCGTAAAGTCGGTCGATTTTGTCATGAAAACCCAACAAGTCAATCCAGTCGAAGTGCTCGTGGACGAATTCGATTCCGCGGGCCAGAGATTTCTCTCTCAGGGGTTTGCCGGCCAGCACATCCATGGTCTTGTTGAATTCCGCCACCGTTTTCTTAGGAAAAGACATCATCTTGTCGAACAGGGCAATCCGGTCATCCTGCCGGTATCCTTGCACGTCGCCGCATAGCCGCAGCATTTTCTCCAGCGAGATAATGGACTTGCCCCTGCGGCTGATCAGGAGGCCTTCCAGAAACAGCGGCAAGCTCACCGACAGGCAGAGGTTCATCACCCGGCTGATCTCTTCCTCGTCCAGTTTGAATTCCTTCTCCGGAAAAAGGGAAAGTTCTCCAGCCATTTCCGACATCATTTTCCCATTCGTGCGGATAAAGGTGAAGATTCTCCGTTCCTCCTCTGGACTGATCCATTGGAGATTTCGCAGCACGCGGAGCATGACGGCGCACCCGTAGTTGTAGGACTTCGATTTTATTTCCAAGAGTCGCTTCGAGGGCAGTACTTTTTCGGCATCCATGACTTCTTCCAGTATTTGCGCGAAGCGTGTGACGTCCCCATCAATGTCAAAGTGGGAATATTTTTGCGCCTGATATCGCCATAAGCGATAATCAACCCTTGATTTTGGCTTTATCGCCCTCTTTCGCCAAAGCAACCGGCATCCCAATTCTGCAACGCCTTCCACTCGGTAGTGGTCAATTACCCACAACGGCCATTTCAGCAAGTTGAAAGCATATAGGGGGCTCAGTTCGGCGAAGATTTCTTTGTCGGAATTGTTTTCTTGGATGGTGAGCACATCCGCCGCATGAATCAATTCGTGGACAATGGTTTCATTTAACGGGTATTCGTGGTTTTGTAAATCCAATATCATTTTGCTGTTCAGTATGATATGGAAAACTCTCTCGTTTGAAGACATACTGATGAATCGGCCGCTCGTGGGGAAGTCTTTCTCACTCACGTAGATTTGGATGATGTCGGGCTTTTTCCGTTTCAGTACTTGTCGGAACACTCTGTCAACGTTTCTGCGAACGCAATTGATCAGCTCTTTCTCTTGCTGGGGAGAAAGACGCGGACAATCAATGGTTTCCGTAACGGTTTCCGCAGAATGATAGTCGGTTTTACAAATATCAGCCCTGCTATAATCAATGTAGATTTTCATAAATCGTGTGTCCGTCTTTTTTGCTATTGGAATTTTTGATTACGCGGCAAAAATACAACAAAGACGGAATCGTTCCGTCACTGGAAATCTCGAATTGTATAAAATGGGCGGTTAATTGTATGAAATTCACTAATCCCTAAAAATCCTATCTTTGCCGCCTCTAAATCACTCAAATATGCGAAAGATATTCACCCCCATAATCCTCCTCGCTATGATGACCGCAACTGCGCAACGCGATTATACCCAGTATGTTAACCCGATGATCGGGACCAACGGCATGGGGCACACCTTCCCCGGCGCGTGCTACCC
>CAMVBK010000037.1:0-33289 GCA_947165685.1 uncultured Bacteroidales bacterium
TGGTGACTTTGGTGTTTAAAAACGGTCAACCTATTTCAGGCATTGACAAGTTTCAAGTTTCAAGTTTCAAGTTTCAAGCCAAAAGCTAACAGCCAACAGTTCAAAGTTCAAAGTTCAAAGAGCTGAGAGCCAAGAGCTAAGAGCTAAGAGCTAAGAGCTAAGAGCTAAGAGCCAAGAGCCAAGAGCCAAGAGCCAAGAGCCAACAGCCAACAGCCAACAGCCAACAACCAACAGTTCAAAGTTCAAAGCTCAAAGCTCAACCGCCTAAACTTACTAAACTTACTAAACTTACTAAACTTACTAAACTTACTAAACTCACTAAACTTACTAAACTCACTAAATTCACTAATCCTTCTCCTTCACGCATCGCACGCTGTAGCCGAAGCCCTGGTGCGTTTCGATGCGCTTCACTTCGTCGCAGTCGTGCTGCATGGTGAAGACCACGGTGCGGAAGCCCTCGACGGTGGTCTCCACGGCTAAGAAGTAGCCCTCGGAGCCCATGCCCTCGAATCGTTGCAGGGCACCGTTGTACCAGCCCGCAGGCAGCCACGAGAACCCCGTACTGTTGTCGCCTCCGCCATCCGTCCAGTAGAGCGGCGACTTCAGCGCGTCACCGTGGAGGAAGAGGTCGGCGTACTTCTCGACCGTCGGCAGGTACCAGCCCTCCGGACAGATACCCTGGATGTGGCCGTGCTCGTTCACCGTGCTGTCCCCCACCCCGGCCGTGTCGCAATAGAGCTTGCCGTAGATTTCCACGTTCTCATCGACATTCGGATGGAAGCCCGATTCGTACTCGAAAACGCACGGAATCGGATCGTCGCAATTGCCCGTCTCCACGCACTCGTTGGCATCGCCGTAGCAGTTGGAGACGAGGTTGGTCTGCGTCCAGCAGTCGCAGTCGATGCGCACGCCGTGATAGACGTTGCCCTCGCAGTCGATGGCGTCGGGACACTTCGGGAAGACCACGATGACCTTCTGCTCGCAGCTCGCGCTGTAGCCGCACACCGGGTCGGTGACCACCCAGGTGATAATGGTCTCGCCCTCTTGATAGAGATTGTCGGCAGGTATGTCGTTGGAGACCTCGAAGGGCCAGTCGGCAGGCTCGACGGTGACCGTCGGAGTGCCGATCTTCTCAGGATAGATTTCCATCACGCAGTCGCCGAAGGCGAGGGTGTCGTACACGTCAGGCGGGCAGATGATGCTGACCTCGGGGGCTTCGGTCCAGGTGTAGGTGACTTGCACCGGGTCGGCCGCCATGTCACAGCCGTTGGTGTAGCTGGCCGTGTAGGTGACAGAATGCGTGTAGCCGCTAACGGTTTCCGTGCTCTCGGTCAGGGTGACGGTCGCGCTGCTGTTGCAGTTGTCGGTCACGGTGAAGTCGGCGGGCGTCGGCGGTGTGACGGTTGGGTCGCAGCCCAACGTCAGGTCGGTCAGGTTGGTGGTGATGACCGGTTTCTCGCTTTCGGTCCAGGTGTAGGTCACGGTCAGCGGTTCGGCCGGATTGTTGCAGCCGTCGGTGTAGTGGGCTGTCCAGCTTTGGGACTTCTCGCAGCCGGTGCCGGTCTTACCTGTCGTAGTGACATTGTCGGCGGACAGTTGGAAGGTTCCCTCGCAGTTGTCGGTGATGGTGAAGGTCGGAGTCACGATGACCGGGTTACAGCCCTTATGGTTGCTCACGGCCTCGGTGTGGATGACGGGCGCGCTGTGGTCCTCAGTCCAGTAGTAGGTGATGCTCACGGGCGTGGCCGGATTGCCGCAGCCATCGGTGTAGCTGGCGGTCCAGATCTGAGACTTCTCACAGCCGGTGCCGATCACACCGCCGTCAACGACGTTGGCGGCATCCAGGGTGAACGTGCCTTCGCAGTTGTCGCTCACGGTAAAGACGGGAGCGATGACGGTCGGGTTGCATCCCCAGTTGTGGCCATCAGCCATAGAGGTGCTCTGGAGGGCGATGACGGGCTTCACGTTGTCCTCGGTCCAGGTGCGGGTGATCTGGACTGGTTCCGCGCTCTTGTTGCAGGTGCCGGTGTAGCTGGCGGTCCACGTCAGGGAGCGAGCGCAGCCGTCCTTGACGGTGTCGCCCTTGGTGATGGTCACCTGCGGGTTGGTGGCGCAGTCGTCGGCCACCGTGAAGTCGCTGGCCGCCGGGGCTGTCGGTTCGACACAGTCGAGGTTCTGGCTCAGGGCGATGTTGGGAGTGATGGTCGGGGTGACGCCCACCTGCCAGATGCGAGTGATCTGTACCGGCAGTGCGCTCTTGCCGCAGGTGCCGGTGTAGCTGGCGGTCCACGTCAGGGAGCGAGCGCAGCCGTTCTTGACGGTGTCGCCCTTGGTGATGGTCACCTGCGGGTTGGTGGCGCAGTCATCGGCCACCGTGAAGTCGCTGACGGTCGGGGCGGTGGGCTCGACGCACTCAAGGTTCTTGGTCAGGTCGAGTGTCGTGGTGATGGTCGGCTTGGCCGGAGCCTTCACCGTCACCGCACCGTTGGCCGTGGCCTCGCAGCCGTTGCCGTCGGTCACCTTCACGGTCACTGTGTAGCTCTCTCCACACGCCTCCGGCGCGCCAGGGACCGTGAAGGTCGCTGTGTCGCTCAGATGGTCGGCCGCGGTGGAGGTGGTGGCTGCGGTCAGGTCGCCGGTCCAGGTGTACGTGTAGTCCTCCACTGTCGTCGTCGTGATCTTCGCCGTCAGGTCTGTGCTGGTGACTCCCGGACAGTGTTCAGACGAAGTGAGCGTCACCCCGGGAATCGGGTTTACCGTCAACACTAAAAATACGATGCTGTCGCTACCGGATATGTTCGTCAGCTCCAGTGTGTCATAATGGATGGTTGGCGTTGTACTGAAAGTCGCGGCGTAGGTGAAGCCGTTCTTGTTGTAGTCCAAATTCGAGCAGATGGTGTCAAACAAGATGGTGTTGCAGCCATCCACTACCTTTAGCATGAGCGTGATGATGCTGTCGCAGCCGTTCACCGTCTGCAGGGTGTCGCGGTAGGTGTAGTACTCCTCTCGCGGGACCGACACATCCAGATTCTGGAATGCCGAATGCTTCTCGGAATTGTAAAGCGTTGTGGACGCACAGGTGGTCTCATACAGAGTGTCTTTGTCGAAAGTCTCGTGGACCGCGACGGTTCCGGTCAACCGGAGCGTGTCCCCGCGGAACACTACCACAGCGTCATAGTCTGTGGTTACAACCGGCGACACCGACATCACACTGTTCTCGTTGGCCACCCAATAATACTTCAGTTCTCCTTCCATTCCAATGTCTCTGACAGGGCGTACATGGTTCAAACAAATCGAGTCAGCCCAAGATGATGATAACCAACTTTCTAATTTATTCTTGTAGTCTCGACTGGGGTCACCCGAGAAATAGTACGTGTAGCGATTAGTAAACCAATCCCTTTGTCCTTCCAACCAACTTTTCATAGAATTCCAGTAACTATCGGCCCATGGCCAAGTTGATGGTTTTACAAGTTCACTCGATTTGATAGTATATGCAGCAACATAGCCTGAAGGCATATCTTTACCAGCTCCAGATCTGTCGGATTGGATGTCGGATGTGCGATCATCCCCATCATTCACCACAAGGGTAAAGAAGAAGGAATAATCACTAACTTCGCTTGACGCCCAATAGTCAACGTAGGCAGGATAGTCACTCTGATAATAGGCTTCGAAAAAGTCCTCATACGAGAGGAATGAGGAACTGATCCAGTTACCACATTCCGTCATCTGCTTAATGGTTCCTCCTGCGCTCTCAAAGTTGGAGGAAAGAGTGTTTCTCTGGGAATGGATTTGTCTCAATTGCTGCAGCGAAGGGATATACCATCCATTGTCAACATCCACGGCGTTGGCGGCGGGGGAATGTCCCGAAGCACGCAGAACCAGCGTGTTTTGCTTTCCGGATGCCATGGGTGTGAACAGGTCAGGCCGCAGAGCACCGTAATCCGTTTGCAAGTCATCAGGCAGACCTCCCAACATATCCCAGGGAACGTATCTGCCCGGAAGATCATTCGGGGCTGCCACCCAACCGCGCAGCGGATTGTTGGGGTCGACCCAGCACACCACACCTTTCGAACCGTCCGAGAAGTTGATAATTTCGCCCAATTCCGGCACCTTCACCTCAATCTTCAATTCGGTGGTTTCACCGATACAAATCGGGTTGACAACCGTATCGATTTGCAGGACCACTAAATTGAGGGTTTCCAACCGGTCGCAGCCGTCCGGTGTGGTCGCCAGATAGGTGTATGTTCCTGTTTCCGAATAGGTGGTGCCGTGCCACGTCACGGAGCCGCCGTGCAAATTGCTGGTCAGCACCAAGGTGTCATACGTGGGCGGCGGGGTCACGGTGAGGAAGAAATTGACTATGGAGTCGCAGCCTCCCGACAGGGGGAAGTGCTTTGAAAATTCGTGTGTCCCGGCTTCTTTCACAGCGGCGTTGAGCATGTCCTGGGGGGCTATTCCGGAGGCCACTACGCTGTATAGATCGTTGTAGCTGTTGGTCTGACTTTGGCAAACCGTATCATAGAGATTCGTTAAGGATCCCGGTTTCACCGTCAGTGTCAGTGTCACGATGCTGTCGCAACCGAATTGGGTTGACAAATGGAGGGTCGTATCTATGACTCCGGCTTCTTCGGGGGTGATGTTGAACCCATGCTCCGTGTAACTCTCACCGAGGCATATCTCGTCGGTGAACGTCACACTCTCATGCGGCATAACATTCAGGTCAAGATAGATGGTTTCAGTCATCCAAACCCACTGGCTGCCATCCCATTGATAATAGCCGGTAATGGTATGGTAATGATTGTACGGTTCCGTTTGGGGATCCCACCCCAAGTATTTGTCTGGGTCGCCCCCAAGATAGGTGTATTCCTCGCCTTCACAGATGGTGTCATGCACGATGGGGGTACTGCTGCAGTCAACCACCTTAAGATGGAGCCAGATAACGCTGTCGCAGCCGGCAACGGTCTCGCCTTTCCAATAGTGCCACTCGCCATCCGTGGCCGCTGAGACATCCAGATTCGTGAAACAGGAGGCCTTTTGGGAATTGTATGGTTCACTCGACATGCACGTGACCTCATAGAGGTAGGTCGTGGTGTCGTGGCTCACGACGGCGGTGCCCTGCACCTGGAAGGTGTCTGTGCCGTAAATCACCACGGCGTCATACATGGTGGTCTGGTCGGGGCTCACCTCCATACTGCCGCTCTTGGGGTTGTCCACCCAGTAGGCGTATGCTTCGTTTCCGAAATCCCGCACCCGGCGGATGCTGCGCTCGTCGCTCGCCGGCTTGTAGTCCAAATGGAAGTACCAATTTTCATATTCATAGAAAGCATTGGATCCATAACCGTTATTTATATTATATTTTGAGCGTTGTATAGTGGAATGATAGACGTAATTGTAGGTGTCGTTATACACGGAAGAGGTGTGAAAGTTGGCCGTTTTGGAGAGGAGTCTGTCCATGCTGCCGCCCTCCGCTTCCACGGTGCTCTTAATCAAGGGGATGCATGCAATAATTCTAGAGAACTGCATTGCATCCGGGATATACCACCCGCTATAGAAATCCACGGCCTCTGCCGCCGGCGATTGCCCGGAATTCAGTAGCACTTCGGTGTTTTGTTTGCCATTGAAACCCCAACTGGTCAATGGCGGCACGTGAAGGCCGTAAGTGCTTCCCGTTCCCGCCGGACAGTTGCCTGTCCACATCACATAATTTCCGGGCAGGTCGTTCAAGTCCACGACCCAACCCCGCTTGGCATCTTTCGGATTCACCCAGCAAACCACTCCTTTTGAACCGTCAGGGAAGGTATATACGTCGCCAATTTGGTAATTTTGGGCCGAGGCATCCTTTCTCCCCATTCCAAACAGGAGAGCCATCAATAACATTATCCAGAGTATATTGTTTCTTTTCATTTTCTCGATAATTAATTGTTTTACTTCAATGATGTTGAGAATAACAGGTATCTGATGGTCAGAAAGTGCATACTGGACGTGCATACATCGCAGGAGAATTCCATTTCTCATTGTTGATGGCCTCTAACGTTGCGTGTACGGCCCATATATACCAAGCATGGTCATAATGTCTTACTGCACTGGAATAGTATTCCGTAGAACTCCAATATTGTAGCCCCACAGTAATCTCGTATATAGCGTCATTATCATGGTTCGTGGGGTCGTATCCAACATAAACCGCTTGTGGATAAACACTTATTAGCTGTTGGATGGTGGAGTTCACTTCCGGTCGGGTTGCCGTAAGCCAATACAGTTCACCGGCAGCAGGAAGGTACCAACCCAAGGAATCCGTGCCGACACTCAGGGTGTTGTGGTCATAGTAGTGGCAGAAATAGGCTGCCCCCGCATACTCTTCATGGGAGTAATAGGTATTTCGGGCGGTGCGCAGGATTTCAGAGGTGTTCCCGTTCCCGTTGAAGTCTTCCAAAGCCTCGAGAACGGTTGCCGCCTGCGTGAGCGAATGAACCTTGTCTTGAAGATCGTAGAACCAGTTCCCATCTAATTGAATTCGTTGATCAGCCCAAGCTGTGTTTCTTGGAGATTGGCCGAGAGCCACGGCACGGCCGTGGATGCCGGTATTGTCCACAAAGAAGACAACACCCTTGGCCTCCTTGCCACTGACAAGGAAGGAGTCGGGGCTGAGGATGGTCCCGTCGGTGCAGAGCACGTCCCCAATGTTCACGGGAGGCGGGATCACGTCGTCGCGCCAGGTGATCTCCGGCTCCTCCACGGTGATGCCCATCACGGTGGTGTCACCCTCGCAGATCACGTTCTCGGAGGTGTCGATCTCCAGTACAATGAGGTTTAACAACTCCAGACTGTCACAGCCGTCAGGAGTGGTGAACGTCTTGGCGTACTGGCCGGTGGTGGTGTAGGTGGTGCCGTACCACTCGTAACCGCCGGTAAAATTGGTGATCACCACCGTGGTGTCAAGATGGGTGATCGGGCGGTTCACGTTGAGGATAAAGGTCACGGTAGAGTCGCAACCGTGCTGGTCAGCCCCTGTGAGGGTTTTCGTGTAGGTGTAGGTGCCGTAATGGCGGATGTTGCTGTTCAGGGTCTCGATGGAGGCGACCACGTCAGGCACCACATGATAGGGGTCGGCGTAGGTGCCGGTCTGGCTTTGGCAAACTTCATCCACCAGTACCACCTCGTTTTGCTGATACACATCGGCGATAGAGATGCCGGGCTGGTGCTCCACAATCGCGCTCCATCCTTCGCCGGACTGCATGCCGGGGACGAAGAAGAGCGTGAGCGAGCTGCCCCGGGAAGTGATGATGCCCGGGTTTTCACTGCCGTGGGTTAGGTCGAAGAGCACGGAATCCAAAAGTGCCTCCGTGCCGCTGACCACATAGAGGTGGGCAGTGTTGGAAAGGTTGAGTTCGTCGAAGTGGATGGTCACGGGCTTGCCGTCGGTGGTGGTGTAGGTGTGGCTCACAGGGTCCCCCAAAAGGTAGTCGCCGTCGGGACCGCCGTTGTCATAGAGCCGCACCACTTGGCCGCAGGCGAGGGTGGTGTTGCCGTTCGTTAAATTCGTCTCGTTGGTGGGCACGCCATAGACTGTTGGACAGTAGCCGTCTTTCTCCACTACGAAGAAGACTTCGGCATGTTGGGTGAGTGCAAGGGTGTCGTAGAATGAGGTGTCGGAACTACTGGTGAGGGTCTCCTCTTTCAGCAGGTGCGTAAGCTCGTAGTCGCTGTACCAGCGGAGCGTATAAGGGGGCGCCATGGTGGAGCGGCCGGCGAAACGGGCGTCGCTGCCGTAGCATACCGTGTCCCGCGAACCGATCAGCGTGCAGGCATCCGCCACCTGGGTCTTCATCGTGATGTAGATGGTGTCGAAAGCCTCGGCGATGGTGTAGTCGCACTCTCCGTCGTTGATGCTCAGCGGATAGATCTTTGCGTTGCTGTAGGTGATATACGTGTCGTGTTTGGTGACACCGGATTTTTCCTTGTAGGTGCGGGTCTCCACACCATCGGCATTCTCGAAAGCGATGGTGAAGGTGAGGGAGTCGGCGCCGATGTAGCTGGTCGGGGTGAAGGCGACCGGAACCTCCTCGCCCGGACAAACGTTGGCATTCTCGTCAATTTCGATGGTCGGGGCCTTGGTGATGTGGGTGATGTGGATGCTGTCGACCAGACTGTCGGGACAGCCGGTGTTGCGGATGATCACCTTGTACCAGCCAGGCTCGGCGTTACGCGAGATGAAGAGGGAGGGCGAGGCGACCGTGTCAATCAATTCGCCGGCGGGGTTGTACCACTCGTAGGTCAGCAGGTCGGCGATTTCGAGCGCATGGGCCTGCACGGTGGAACCCTCGCAGGTGGTGATTTCCGTGAAGCCGCCTTCGAACCAGTTCGTCTGCAGGTCGGCCAAACTGTATGGGTGCAGGTTGACATGGAAGTAGGCGCCGCAGGCATCCTCAATCAGACAAGAGACTTCCTGTCCAACCTGCATCGGCACGTTGAAGACGGCGGGCTGGGTGGTGTCGGACGTGGTGAAGGTTGCCAGCACGCTGCCCTGTTTGTCGGGCTGGCTGTAGAGCGTGTAGGTGTATGGCGGTGTGCCCTCCGTGGCCTTCACGTAGGCCGATCCCGTGGTGCTGCTGGAGTCACACACGTAGGCGTAGGCATAGACATAGTCCACGGTGGCGCCATCGTAATAGATGGTGTCATAGTAGTACGGAAAGTCGCACAACGTTTCCGAACTGCTTGGATAGAGCCGGACGACAAACGTGCCGGGCATGGAGATACGGCTGGTTTCTGTCGCGTCGTGCAGAGAGGCGTCATAACCGCCCACGGGACCCTCTATGATCGAATAGACGGTACGCAGCGTGTCGTATTGCGGGTCCAACGGCAGACCGCTCGCCAAATCGGCGTTCCGTCTCTCTACCGCGAACATGCCTTTGGGGTAGGAGATGTAGCGGTCAGTGCACTGCTGCTGGTAGGAAAGCTCGGGTTCTTCGAGCATCACGGTGCTATGGGCGTCGGGGAACGGGACATTCATGCTGTGCTCGGACGTGTCGCAGGGGGTCATGACCTTGAACGTGTAAGGTCCTGCCGGCAGACAGTAGTCTTCCAATTTCACGAATCCCTTGGTGCCTTGGTCCATCGGAGCCCACATGATGTCGGCGGTGTTGGCCAGATTCTCTTTGGTGATGTGCCACAGCTTGTTAGGGCCGTCATACACGGCCGTGAAGTTGTAACGGTTGTCGTAAGGGCTCTCCACCAGCTGGATGGTCATGCCGTCGTGGTCGATGTCGATGTGAAAGTGCTCCTTCACGCCCACCTCGCTCGGGGTGGAGCAACAATGGGAGCCGGGGGTATGGAAGAAATCCCAGTCGGGGACTTCAACACCCACGTCATAGCAGTAAGGCAGCGAATCGAAGGTGGAATAGAGTTCGCAGCCGTGGGCATCGATCAACGTGCGCCGGATGGGGAGCATCAGCGGATGACGGTAGTCGTATGATTCGAACGAGCCATAGACACGTGTGACGGTCGTGTCGTACAATCTTGATTTGGAGAAAATCTCCTGCACGGTCTCTGTAAAGATGGTGTCATTCCGTTCCGTGTCGTAATAGACCCACGTCAGCGGCAGAGTATAGTGGTGGCGGAACCGATCGTTATCCCCGTCGCGTGTGACCACCGCGTATGGACTGTTCATCACAGGCCTGAAGACATCGACCGTTTCGTCATACTCATAGTAAATTTCTGTGACACCTACCGTGTAAAGTATTTCGGTCGTCTCCAGGTCATAGCCGTACGAGATTTCCTGATACCAGCGGTGCCAGTAGTAGGTGTCCTCGCAGGATCCGTCCGTGATATGGTTCGAATCCACAATGTCGGAGGAGTCTATGCGTATAAAATTCATAGGGGGCGGCAGCAGCTGGAAGGTCTTGGATACGGTGGCCTCCACGCCGCAAGAGGACGTCACCTTGTATTCGAGTGTGATGTCTTTGTTCCACAAGTCGCAGTATTTGTTGACGGAGTTCACCGTGTCGTACAGTCTGAATCGGAAGCCTTCGAGCAACGGTTCCGTCATCGGCTTCCACGCGCTGGCGGGGATGCCTCCCGAGTAGGTGAAGCGGTATTGGAGATGGTCGGGCAATTCATTTGCCATGTAGGCGAAGTCGCGGTCCAAAACAGCATAGATTTTCACCACATTGCTGTCTTTCATGTCACCGGTGGAGGAATAAACCTCCACATGGTCAAGTAGGGGATAGTCCTGCACGGACACAATCTGACCGGTCCTCGGCAGACCGTAGTCGCAGCCATCCACCAGGTAGCAGTCCCAGTTGCCCGCTGGCAGGCTGTCCAAAGTGTAATAGTCCTTGTAGTCGTAGCGGGTGGGGTCGTCGCCGTCGTATTGACGGGCGTCGAAAACCACGGTTCTGAGCGTGTCTGTGATGTCGTCATGGTTTACCACATTGATATGGTATGGGAAACTGCCGCCCTCGATTTTGAGCTGTATGCGTCCGGTGTTCTTGCACTGGAGCGTGGGCCGGCGGCCGAAACCGTCCGGAGTGTTCGCGGTCACGTAGAGCGCAGAGATCGTCGGCGTGCTGTAAGTGGTGGGAATGTTGACCAGCTTGTGGGTGTCCAACTGCGTGTAGGGCGTTGTATTGACGCACTTCCCCTCCACACCGATGGTGTAGTCTCCGTAGTTGATGTTGAGTGTGTCCCATCCGTTGGCGGAGGTCATCACGCCGGCCGCGTTCACGAGGAACCCGCCGGAGTAGTGCTTCACCGAGTCACCTTGCATGATGTAATAGATACGGACTTCCCGCAGCCCGGCGGGCGCGGCTGTCAGCACGTTGTCGCTGGCATCCACCAGTGCGTAGGCCACCTTGCCGTTGTTGTAGCAGGAAGCTGGGGTCACCTCGAATTTCACCTTGAAGGGACAGTCTTGCGCTGTCGCCGCGTTCAGCATGGCCATCAAGGCTACGAAAAACATAAATATTTTCTTCATACTATATTTTTTATATTAATTCTTTGAATGATGTTTTGAATTGAAAAAGCCTGGAAATTTATGCTGCCTGCGATAAGCGGTCGATATATTTCCGTCAGATCAATGTCTTTTGTTTTTTTTGTATTCGTCGGCCAAATCCTGAAAGAGATTATGGTTGAGGACGCGAGAATAATGCTCCAAAACGGGGATGGCGATACTTTTCCGGTGAAGAATGTGGTACATCGTGGTTCGCTCGGTGTTGGTCGCCTCGGCGAATTCCTTGACCGAGATTTGCTTTTCTCTCAGTATTTGCCAGATGTGTTTTCCTATATGCATAATTTATTGTTGTTGTTGTTGTTGTTGTTGTTGAGGTGAGTGTATGGTCATTGTTTTGTTTCCGAGGGTGTGCCATTCCCTGCAGGAACCATACCAGCGCAGCCCTGCAAGTCCGAAAGCCGGTCTTGAGGGCAAAAAAAAACGAAGAGAGATATGCCGTTCGCCGACTTACCTTTCTTCGCTATATGTTTGTTGTAATATATTGATTCACAAGGGTTTACCCCCCCCCCAAGCGAGGTTACGAGATTGGCCGTGACAATTCACCACCGCCAAAACACTGTCTGTAACCCTATGAGTAGAAGGAATCATATCGATAACTACAAAAAATCCAATTTGCAAAAACACCTAAAAAGAGTGCAAAAATATATTTTTTATCAATATGAACATTGATTGTTGATATTTTTTTTATCAAGGTGGATAAGTGTGGCATCGGTGCTGGTTGCACTCCACACCTCCCCGCATTTAGTGTAAGTTTGCGGCGTGGTTGATGGTTTAAGGGTTAATGTTTTCAAGATTCGTATGATAAAAACAAGAAGAAAAAACAAAAATGTGAAGATAGTTCTGGCTGTTTCACAAGGAATTCTGATGTTTTATATTACTACCCCGCCCTTCGGGCACCCCTTCTAAAAATAGAAGGGGAATTTGCCCGCGCCGGCACAGTATGCCGTGCCGGAAATAGTCTGCGAACGAGAGTGCCGGCATTTTCTCTGATTTTCTTATAAGATTTTCCCAGATTTCTGCGCGTAGCGCACCCAATCTGTACGCGAAGCGTACTAAATATTACGCGAAGCGTACCCATAACATTACGCGCAGCGTACTTGTAAGGCCGGGGTGGGGGATTTAGGCAAACAAAAAACGGAGACCGTATGTTCGGTCTCCGTTTTGTAGCCTTTCGGCTATTTTCTGTGCGAACGTCTAGTCCTTCTCCTTCACGCATCGCACACTATAGCCGAAGCCCTGGTGCGTTTCGATGCGCTTCACCTCGTCGCAGTCGTGCTGCATGGTGAAGACCACGGTGCGGAAGCCCTCAACGGTGGTCTCCACGGCTAAGAAGTAGCCCTCGGAGCCCATGCCCTCGAATCGTTGCAGGGCACCGTTGTACCAGCCCGCAGGCAGCCACGAGAACCCCGTACTGTTGTCGCCTCCGCCATCCGTCCAGTAGAGCGGCGACTTCAGCGCGTCACCGTGGAGGAAGAGGTCGGCGTACTTCTCGACCGTCGGCAGGTACCAGCCCTCCGGACAGATACCCTGGATGTGGCCGTGCTCGTTCACCGTGCTGTCCCCCACCCCGGCCGTGTCGCAATAGAGCTTGCCGTAGATTTCCACGTTCTCATCGACATTCGGATGGAAGCCCGATTCGTACTCGAAAACGCACGGAATCGGATCGTCGCAATTGCCCGTCTCCACGCACTCGTTGGCATCGCCGTAGCAGTTGGAGACGAGGTTGGTCTGCGTCCAGCAGTCGCAGTCGATGCGCACGCCGTGATAGACGTTGCCCTCGCAGTCGATGGCGTCGGGACACTTCGGGAAGACCACGATGACCTTCTGCTCGCAGCTCGCGCTGTAGCCGCACACCGGGTCGGTGACCACCCAGGTGATAATGGTCTCGCCCTCTTGATAGAGATTGTCGGCAGGTATGTCGTTGGAGACCTCGAAGGGCCAGTCGGCAGGCTCGACGGTGACCGTCGGAGTGCCGATCTTCTCAGGATAGATTTCCATCACGCAGTCGCCGAAGGCCAGCGTGTCGTAGTGGTCGAGCGGACAGACGATGGAGAGCTCGGGGCAAGGGAGCACATCCACCTTCAACACCACAATGCTGTCGCAGCCGTTGCTGCCGGGCAGCGTGTCGCGCAGGGTATAGACACCCGGCTCGGTGATGTTCTCGAAGGTGTAGCCGCCCACCGTCCACTTGTTGCCATTGGCCACCACCTGGGCGATATGTACCTGGTCGGTCAGCGTGTCGCGCTGCACGAAGTTGTAGCGCACGTTCAGGCGCACGATGCTGTCGCAACCGTTGGCGGCCGTGGTCTTCAGGATGAAGTCGCCCGTGGAGGCGTTTACCGTCAGCACCTCGATGACATCCGTTTCGGAGGAGGTGACCGTGACACCTTCGGAGGTCGAAATGGTGATGGTGATGCGGCTGTCTTTCTCGTAGGCGAAGGAGACCGCGTTTTCGTACAGGCAAGTGTCAATATTATCCTCGTTCTCCTTCGTCGGGATTACGGTCAGCTTGAGGTAGGAAGTGGTGTCCACCAAGACCCCGTCAATATCCTTCGTGCCCTTGAACTCGTAGAAGCCGTTGGCGTTCTCGCTCTTGCCTTCGATGCAGTTGTTCTTGCCGTTATAGACCCAGCAGTAGGGCGTGACGTTGTCCTTCCACATCAGCGTGGCTTCGTCGTAAATTCTGTCGCAGATGGTGTCGTAATGCGGCTCCTCGACGATAAGGATGCGTTTGGTGATGCTATCGCATCCGTTGCTGCCGGACAGCGTGTCGGTGAAGATCATCACGCCGGACTCGGTGACAGCGAAGTCGTGCGTGGCAAGAGTGTGCGTAAAGGGTGTCCCCTCGTAGAAGACTTCGGCGTAGTAGGCCTCGCGTTTCACGATTGGGTGATTGACATGCAGGATGAGCACACTGTCGCAGCCCTTGTCAGTCTGCATCTTCAAGGCGAAGTCGCCCTTGGCGGCGTCGATGGTATCGACCACCACACCGATGACGCTGTTGGTCACCGTGACCTTTGTTTCCGTGAGCGAGAGCGTAAGGGTGCCGCCGTTCACATTGTAGGGAAGTTCGGTGGGTTCCTCGTAGAGACACGTGCCGATGCTGTCAGTGTCGCGGTAGGTCGGGTTGATGGTGAGCTTCAAGTAGAGGGTCGTGTCCATCTCCACTCCGCCAATCGTGTCCTTGCCGAAGAACTCGTAAAGCCCGTGTTCGTCGAGGGTCTTGCCGGCGATGCAGTAAGACGCACCGAGGTGCTGCCAACAGTAGGGTTCCACGTTGTCCGTCCAAGTCTGCGTCTCGGCGTGGAAAGTGCTGTCGCAGATTTCATCCTCGTACGGAGGACGGACGACAAGGATGGTCGTGGTGGTGCTGTCGCAGCCGTTGCTGCCCGTCACCGTCTCGGTCTTGGTATAAGTGCCGGGCTTGCTCACCGTGAAGCTGTTTCCGGCCACCTCTGTGGTGTAAAACACATTGTCCTCGGTGCAGCCCGAGAAACGAATATCGCTGCGATACGAACCTATATAACCAGAGCTGCCAGGCACCCAATAGGAACCAGAGCTATAATAGTAGAGGGTCTTGTCGTTGCCCCCCGGGGTACTCGTGCTGTAGAAAGAATACCACCCATCCCCCGCGTCGGACTCGTCCAACACCATCACCAAAAGGTTGTCGGTGCCATTATAGTCGAAAGTCTGGTTCAGGACAAACTCGTTCCAGCCCTGGTTGGCGCAGTTCAGTTCCCCGTCATACACCAAGGTCATGGAGGAAGGCGACACCCAGTCGTAACTGTCGTTGAAAGAATTCTTGGTGGTGTGGGCCAGATAGATTTTCACATCGGTCTTGCTTGTGGTCGGAGTGGCGGAGGCGTAGTTGAAGGAGATGGTGTTGATAGGACCGGCCTCCCCCAATTCCGCCGACGTGAAAATCTGCTGCGAGCAGGAGTAGTTGTAGTAGTTGCTCAGCGGGTAATAGAAGCTTGTGCTGTTCTGCGCGCCGATGACACGGTCCGTGCACTCGGGCGTGTTCGCGATGAAGACATCCGCGCGGCGCACAGTGTCGAACTGCACCGACGAGGTGTCGATGTGCAGGGTCACGAGGCTGTCGCAGCCGAATTCGGTGGTCATGCGCAGCACGAAATTGCCGTTCACCTTGTCGGTGGAGTCGATGACGACACGGGCATCGTCGGAGGCGAGGGTGATCTTGCCGTGCGTGACCGTGATGGTGACGTGCTCGTTTTCGGTGTAGGGAATCACCGTGGTCTCCTCTTCCAGACAGAGATGGAGGTCGTCGGTGAGATGGTATTCCGGCATGATGGTCAGGTCGTAGAAGGCCACCGTGTCGATTTCGGTGCCCTCCACGGTCTTCTTCCCGTGGTGCTCATAGACCCCGGAGATGGTTCCCGGCAGGAAGGTGGTGTCGAACGGAAGGAAGTCGTGCTGGGTCACGATGGGACAGATGGAGTCGCGGTAGAAGTGCTCGCAGTCGCCCACGACCTTGAGCAACAGGGCGACGGTGGAGTCGCAGCCGTGGATGGTGTGGGTGGTGCGGCTGAGGGTGTCGTAGCCGTGGGTCACCTGGGAGATGTCGAGGTTGGTGAAGAGGCTGCTCTTCTTGGAGTTGTAGGGCTCGGTGCTCTGGCAGACGACTTCGTAGAGGGTGTCGGTGTCGTACTTCTCGTGCACTACAACGGTGCCGGTGAGGGGCAGCGTGTCCTGCCCGAAGACCACCACGGCGTCGTAGGTGGCGGTGGTTTGCGGGCTCACCTCCAAGCTGCCGGACTTGGTGCCGTCGGCCAGGTAGGGCTCCACCCAGAAAGCTTCGGCTTCGTCGCCGAAATTGCGGACAGGACGGATGTAGTTTGATCTTGTTTGAAGGAGCTGTACATACTCACCTTGAAACATATCGCCATTTCTATTATATAATACATAAAAATAGTATGAAGAAGCTCTTGAGGAAGACCAGTAATCCCGTTTAAGAAAATTAGTTATGTCTCCTCCTGCAGCTGAAACTTGTTGCTCGATAAAAGGCACCATTCCTCTGATTTTCTGCAGTTGCCGCAAGTCTGGAATATACCACCCTTTGATAAAATCAACAGCATTCGCAGCAGGCGACAATCCGGATACCAATAACGCCCGCGTGTTGTATTTCCCTGAATTTTGCCATGATGATGTTGACCAATATAAGTAGGAATTGTTCGAAACAGGCAATGAGTAAGACGAATTATTCAATAATTGGAATGGTCCAAGGTCATTAAGGGAGACTACCCAACCTTTTTTGGCATTTTGTGGATCCACATAGCACACAATGCCTTTATCCCCGTCTGGAAATTCGTATAAATCACCCACATGATAGGTTTGGGCATGGAGAAATTGATTGTTGCACAAGCCCAAATACATAATTGAGAAAACCAATGATATGATTTTGAACGTTTTCATATTTTCACAAAGTTTTGAAAGTTAAAATTTAACAATGGCTCGACAATAATTCAAATTATAGTTTCGCCCCCCGGAAATATTTGAGTTGTTTTCCAGTTTTCCTGAGGATGTGAAGATATACGCCTTCCCAACCCAATTAAATCCTGTTGAGACCCAGTAGTATGGCCGAGTGATTCTCTGTATGTGTGGGAAAACAGAGTTAAGTTCCCCTAATGTTGCATTCACTTCCATTGCGTTTGCAAACAACAAGTTCATTTCACCTGCCGAAGGCATGTACCAACCTACGTGACTTGAACCTGTAGTTGATGTATGGTGGTTATAATAGTAACAATAGTATAGAGCAGGGGCATTGACTTGGAACCCGTTTTCATTGACTGATTCCGCCTGCTCTTTCAAATAGATTGTATTTCCATAGCCATTTGTATCTGAAAACACTTCGTTGGTGTTAAACGAATAGTGCTTGGATTTTATTTGTGGCTCGACAGAGGCATTAACCCAGTTGCAAGTATTTGGATAGGCATCGGTAAGCGCCACTGCCAATCCTTTCCCATTTCTGTCCACATGGAACACTACCCCTTTTGCCTCCTTCCCGCTGATCAGGAACGAGTCCACTTTCATAATGCTTCCGTCGTCACAAAGCACATCTCCGACCGCAATGGTCGGCGGGATCACGTCGTCGCGGAAGGTCAGCTCCGGGGTCGTGACCGACACGCCCAGGCGCGTGATTTCGTCGCGGCAGATCTCGTTGTCGGTGGTGTCGATCTGCAGCACGATGAAGTCCAGAATGTCGAGGCTGTCGCATCCGTCGGGCAGGCCGGTGCGCTTGCTGTAGCGCCCCGTGGTGGTGTAGGTGCGACCGTTAACGGGCCACACGTAGCCGCCCTGGTCGTTGAGGATGAAGTTGGTGGTCACCACAGTGGTGTCATGGTGCACCGGCGGGTTCACCGTGAGGATGAAGGTCACCGTGGAGTCGCACCCGTGGCGGTCCGCCCCCTCGATGGTCTGCGTGTAGGTGTAGGTACCGGCCTTGCGCAGGTTCTTGTTCAAAATGCTGAGGTCAGGCACCACATTGGGCACCACGCCGTAGGGGTCGTCGTAGGTGTTGGTCTGGCTTTGGCATACTTCGTCATGGAGAACCACTTCGTTTTTCTTCCACACGTCGGCCACGCTCATGCCGGGCTGGTGCTCCACAATGGCGCTCCAACCGGGAGCGGGCTTCATGCCCGGGATGAAGTAGAGGGTGAGGGCGTTGCCGTACGAGGTGACCACCCCCGGGTTCGCGCTACCGGCCGTAAGGTCGTACAAGACGGAATCGATGCTCAAGACCGTGCCCGTGATAATCAACAGGTGCGAAGTCTCCGAAAGGTCAAGGTCGTCGAAATGGATGGTCACCGACTTGCCATCAGTGGTGGTGTAGGTGTGACGGGTGTTGGCGCCGGTGCCATAGTCGCCGTCCGCGCCGCCGTCGTCATACAGCCGGATTACCTGGCCGCATTCGATCTCCGTCGAGCCGGCACCGAAGTCCACCGTGTTCGTGGGCAGGCCATAGACCGTGGGACAGACGTCCTCCTTGTCGATGGCCACGAAGACCTCGGCATGATGCGTGAGGGCGAGAGTGTCGTAGTAGGACCAAGTGGCCGTGTCGGTGATGGTTTCCGACTTCAGCGGGTGGGTCATCTCATAGTCGCTGTACCAGCGAATGGTATAGGGCGGCTCCATGGTGGAACGCGCGAGGAAACGAGCGTCGCTGCCGTAACACACCGTGTCGTAGGAGCCCATCAGCGTGCAGGCGTCGGCGATGTCCTTCTTCACCTTGATACGCATGGTGTCATATTGATCGGCCAGCGTGTAGTCACAGTGGCCGTCGCTGTTGCTAATGGGATAAATCTTCGCGTCCGTGAACGTCATGTAGCTGTCGTTGACCGTCACGCCGGAAGAGCTGCTGTAGGTTCTCGTCTCTATGCCGTTGCCATTCTCGAAGGCGATGGTGAAATCCATGTGCGCCACCGAGCCCAGCGGGCTGGTCGGGGTGAAGCTGATGCTCGCTTCCTCGCCAGGACAGAGTTCCAAGTCATGCGACAAGGTGATGGAGGGAGCCTCATCCACCGTCAGTTCCACACTATCGACGATAACTTCCTCGCAATCGGTGTTCCGAATAATCACCTTGTACCAGCCGTTGGCCGCATGGCGCGGGATGAAAATGTGCGGGGAAGAGACGCTGTCAATCAACTCTTTGTTCGGGTTGTACCATTCATATTTCAATATGGAGGCGATATCGAGGGCGTGCGCGGAGATGGTGGAACCCTCGCAGGTCTCCATCACCTTCAGCCCGTTGTCGAACCAGATTTTCTGCAACTCGGCCATGGTGCGCGGATAGAAGTTCACGTGGAAATAGGCCTCGCAGGCATCCTTGATGAGGCACGACATCTCGCGTCTGGAGTTCATCGGCTTGTCAACGAAGACGGCGGGCTGCGTGGTGTCGCTCATGGTGATGATCCCGAGGGTGTCGCCCTGCAGGTCGATGTCGCTGAAGAAAGTGTAGGTGTAGGGCGGCGTGCCGTTGGTGCCCTTCACGTAGGCGGTGCCCTGCGTGCTGGTGGAGTCGCACAGGTAGGCGTAGGCATAGACGAACTCCACGGTTGCGCCTTCGTAGTGGATGGTGTCGTAGTGGGTGGGCAGGTCGCAGAGGTAGAGCGAGCTGCTGGGCGCGATTTTCACCACGAAGTCGCCCGGCATGGAGATGCGGATGGGATCGTTGACCTGGTGCAGGGAGCCGTCATAGCCGCCAGGCGGGCCGGAGATAATCTGGAAGTAGGTGTTCAGCGGCGACAGCACCGGTTCTAACGGCAGACCGGTTTCAACGGAGGTGTTGCGTGCCTCGCGGGCGAACTTGCCGTGCGTGTAGGTGATATAGTCGTCGGTACACTGCTGCGACATCGTGAAGACCGGCTCCTCCACCATCTTGGTGCTGTAGATGTCCGGAAAACCGATATTCTGCCGGAGCCGGTACGTGTCGCACGGGGTCATCACCTTGAACCAGTAGGGGCCCGAGGGCAGACAGTAGTCGCTCAAAACCATGGAGCGTCCCTCGGTGCCGCCTTCGATGGTGGCGAAGTTCTCGAGGTTCTCGCGGCTCACGGTCCAGCTTTTGGAAGCCGAGCTATAGACGGCGGTGAAGTTGTAGCGGTTCTCGTAGGGGCTCTTCTCCAAGATGACGGTGGTGCCGTCAGGATCGACCTCGGTGTGCAGATGCTCGCGCACCCCCACCGAACCCTTCGTGGTGCAGCAGTGGTCACCGTCGGTATGGAAAATCTCCCAGTCGCGCAATTCCGGACCGTGGTCGTAGCAGTACGGCAGGGAGTCGAAGCGGCTGTAGATGACGCAGCCATGGGCATCCACCAAGGTGCGCTGCGTCGGAATCATCAGCGGATGGGCCATGGTGTAGCTGCGGAAGTCGCCGTAGAGGGCCTCCACCTCGGTGTCGTACAACCGGCTATGGGAAGAGATGGAACCCACCACCTCCTTCTTGATGGTGTCGCCCCGCTCCGTGTCGTAGTAAATCCACGTCAGCGGATGCGTGTAGTGGTGACGGTAGTGCAGGTCATCCTCATCCCGGGTGATGTCCGAAGGATCGTTGTAGTAGTAGTAGATTTCATGATACCAGCGATGCCACCAGTAGAGGTCATCGCAGGTGTAGGGCGGCTCGTTCACGGAGTCGCGGATATCGGAGGAGTCGCGCACAAAGTAATTTTCGTTGGGTTTGTAGAGATGGAAGGCGCGTTCGGTGGCAACGGTGCCGTAATCGCATTCCCGCACCCTGTATTCCAGCTTGATTTTCTTGCCCCAGATGTCGCAGTACCTCTCACCCACGGTGTCGGTGAGCATGGCCCGGTAGCCGTGGAGCACGGGCGGGAAGGGCTTCCAGTCGGAAGAAGGCGTTCCGTCGTAGGTGAACCGGTACTGGGCGAGTGTGGGCATCAGCTTGGTGTAGTAAGAGTAGTCCATGTCGAGCACCGCATTGATTTTCACAACGTTGCTATCGAGCAGACCGCCAGATGAGGCATACACCTCCACGTAGTCGAGCATGGGGTATTCGACCACTTCCACGCGCTGTCCAGTGCGGGGCAGACCGTAGTCGCAGCCATCCACCAAATAGAAGTCCCAGTCGCCAGAGGGCAGATTGTCGAAGGTGTAGTAGTCCTTGTAGTCGTAGCGATTCTCGTCAGTACCCGCGTACATCGGCTCCGTGAAGGTCACCGTGCGCAGCGTGTCGGTGGTACCGTGCCCAACCACATAGACGGTGTAGGGATACCGTCCGTGCTCGATCTTGAGCTGTACGCGGCCCGTGTTTTCGCAAGCGAGCGTGGGGCGCCGGCCGAAGCCATCCTCGGTGTTGGCGGTCACGTAGAGCGACGAGACCGAGGGCTTGACGTAGGTGGTGGGGATGGTGAGCACCGTGTGGGTATCGACCTCCGTAAAGTGGATTCCGCTGCCGTCGCCGCAGATGCCCTCCACGCCGATGGTGTAAGTGCCGTAGTCGATGAGGAGCGTGTCGCGGCCGTTGGCGGGTATGAAGTGGCCATCGAGGTCGATGAGCCCGAGGCCCGTGCGGTGCTTGACCGTGTCGCCCACCTCGCTGTAGTAGGCGCGCACCTCAGACAGGTTCAGACCCGTGGCATCGGTCACCACATTGCCGGAGGCATCCACAATCGAATAGACCACCTTGCCGTTGTTGTAGCAGGTGGCGGGAATCACCTCAAATTTCACTTTGAATGGACAAACCTGCGCCGTTGCCGCCAAAGTGAACGCAGACAACAGCGTCAAAATCGTAAAAAATTTCCTCATATCGTATCTATTTTTTCTTTTTATCTTTCAGACAATCCAAAAAAACACCACAACTCCACACCACACACCCATTCCCCACTGTTTTTCTCCGCTAATCAAAAATTTACTAACGATTTGATAGTCAAAGTAGTTCAAAAAACGAGTCCCTAACACAACGGAATATCACACCTCCCGATTCATAAAAGATTCTTCACATTTCCATTGTTAAAAAAAGGGTGCAAAAATACACTTTTTTTACATATACCCCCCCCCTATTTACGTATTTTTCCAAAGAAAAGTTACATATACGTGGACGATACTATAATAAAAAAAGAGCCCCCCTCGCGGGAGACTCTCTTTGGTTTCAGGTTTCAGGTTTCAAATTTCAAGCCAAAAGCTAACAGCCAACAGTTCAAGGTTCAAAGTTCAAAGTTCAACCTCCTAAACTCCTAACCTCCTAAACTCCTAAACTCCTAACCTCCTAAACTCCTAAACTCCTAAACCACTAAACCACTAAACCACTAAACCACTAAACCACTAAACCTACTAAACTCACTAAACTTACTAAATGCTACAGCTGCGACTCGGGAATATTGAACGTGTTCCCCCGGTTCATGTCGCCAGTGGTGAGGCCGAGTTTGAGCCATTTCATGCGCTGGTCGCTGGTGCCGTGGGTGAACGACTCGGGGTTGAAGCCGCCGGTGGCCTTTTTCTGGAGGTAGTCGTCGCCGATGACCGCCGCACACTCGATGGCCTCGCGCAAGTCTCCGTCGTCCAATGACTTGAACGTCTGGTTCTCGTAGTAGCCCCACACGCCCGCGTAGAAATCGGCCTGGAGCTCGATGCGCACGCTCACTTTGTTGGCATCAGCGGCATTCATGCGCGACATCTGGGCGTGCGCCTGGTCGAGAGTGCCGAGGAGATGCTGCACGTGGTGGCCCACCTCGTGGGCGATCACGTAGGCGTAGGCGAAGTCGCCGTCAGCGCCCAACTGCTGCCTCATCGTGCTGAAAAAGCTGAGGTCAATATAGAGGCACTCGTCGGCCGAGCAGTAGAACGGCCCCACTGCCGAGGTGGCATTGCCGCATCCCGACTGCACAGCGTCGGTGTAGAGCACCATCTTGGGGGCGCGGTATTCGCGGCCCATCTTCTTGAACACCGCCGTCCACACGTCCTCGGTACTGGCCAGGATCTTGCTGGCGAACTCCGCCAGTTCCTGCTCCTCTTTGGTGAACTCGCGCTGGTTTTCGGTGGTCGTCACATTTTGCGACTGGATCTGCTGCAACACGTCCTGCGGGTTGCGGCCTAAAAACAAAGACAGCAGCACCACAATCAGGGTGCCGCCCACGCCGACGCCGGCGATGGTGCCGCCAGACACTCTCCGACGGTCTTCCACATTTGAACTGGTTCTTCTTCCTTCTAAATTCATAATTGCTCTGTATTTGTTCTTTTTTAACTTCTGGGCTCGATGCGCTCTCCTTGGGCTGACATATCTTGCCCTTTCAGGGCTGCTTAAGGAATGGTGCAATTTCGTTCCAATTTTCCATTCCCAATTCCTAATTCCTAATTCTTAATTGTCTTATGCGGGTAGTCCAGCGAGTAGTGCAGTCCCCTACTCTCTTTGCGAGCCATGGCGTGGCGGATGATGAGGTAGCCGATGTTGATGAGGTTGCGGAGTTCGCAGATTTCGGGGATGAGGATGGATTTTTTGTAGAGGTCCTCGGTTTCGCGGTAGAGGATTTCGAGGCGGTCGAAGGCGCGCTGGAGACGCAGGTCGGAGCGGACGATGCCCACATAACTGCTCATGATGGTCTGCAGCTCCTTGCGTTCTTGCGTGATGAGCACCATTTCTTCGTTGAGGACAGTGCCTTCGCTGTCCCAGTCGGGCACCTCTTGGCAAAAGCTGGTGGTTGGGAGCAGTTCCACGGCCTTGATGCAGGCGCGGTGGGAGAACACGAGGGCTTCCAACAAGGAGTTGGAGGCCAGGCGGTTAGCCCCGTGCAGACCTGTAGAGGCGCATTCGCCTGAGGCGAAGAGGTTGCGGATGGTGGTTGCGCCCCACTCGTCGGTAAGGATGCCGCCACAGGAGTAGTGCTCGACAGGCACCACGGGGATCATCTCCTTGGTGATGTCGATGCCGATACTGAGACATTTGGCGTAGATGTTGGGGAAATGCTCGAAAATCTCCTTTTGGGAAATGGGCGAGACATCAAGGAAGACATGGTCAACGCCCTGACGCTTCATTTCGGAGTCTATAGCGCGGGCCACGATATCGCGAGGCGCGAGCGAGCCTCGTTTGTCGTATTTTTCCATGAAAGCCACGCCGTTGCCGTCGCGCAGGACCGCCCCGGCGCCGCGCATGGCCTCGGTGATGAGGAACGAGGGCGACTCCTTGGGGTTGTAGAGCGAGGTCGGGTGGAACTGCACGAACTCCATGCCGCGCACCGCACCTTTGGCGCGATAAACCATCGCAATGCCGTCGCCGGTAGAAACACGCGGGTTGGTGGTGTGCTCATAGACGTTGCCGATGCCGCCGGTGGCCATCATGGTGATCCGCGCCAGGATGGTGTGAATCTTCTTGGTCTCAGGATTATAGACGTATGCACCGTAGCAGGTGATGTCAGGTGTGCGGCGGGTGACCTCCACGCCGAGGTGGTGCTGGGTGATGATTTCCACTGCCAGCCGGTCCTCGTAGATCTCGATGTTCGGGTTGCGCTTCACCGCCATGATGAGCTTCTGCTCGATCTCCAGTCCTGTGATGTCCTTATAGTGCAAGATACGGTTCATGGAGTGGCCTCCTTCCTTGCCAAGTGCGAAGCTGCCATCCTGGTTCTTGTCGAAATCGACTCCCCAGTGCACCAGCTCCATCACGCGGTCGGTGGCTTCGCGGATGGTCAGTTCCACGATGTGGCGGTCGGAAAGCTCGTCGCCGGCAATCATCGTGTCCTCAATATGTTTCTCATAAGTGTCGGGCTGGTAAATAACGGAAGCGATGCCCCCTTGCGCGTAGCGCGTGGAACCCTCGTCCAGCTTTCCCTTCGTAATCAGGCAAACCTTGCCGTAGTTGGCGGCCTTCAGGGCGAAGCAGAGGCCTGCGATGCCCGAGCCAATGACCAGAAAATCTACTTCTTTTCGCATTTTTTCGCTTGACTTGATTTTGACGCGGCAAAAGTACAAAAAAAAGTTCATTCAACCAGCCTGACAGCACCGTCAAAACATCTTCCTTGTTCCCGGCTCCGACATGGTGAACGTATTCTCCCCGCTGAATGTGAGGACAAACAGCCCTTTCTTTTGGGCGTATTTGTCGGCGGATTGTGTGTATTTGATGGCCGCCATGGCTCCGTAAACGGTCTTGTCGGCGAAAACCTTGAAATAGGTCTTGAAGTTTTCCATCTTGGCGATAAACTCGTCCACATCGCTTTTGCTACAGGTGGTCTTCACCTCCGTGGCGACCATCACATGGTTGTTTTCGTACAGCACGTCTATTTCCACCCTGTCTTCACCGCTGATGGGGTCTTTCCCATGTGCACATTCTTTATAGATTTGGTTGACGCCGATGCCGCTTTTCTTGAACAACTTGAGCGCGGCGGGCTTGCATAGTGCCTCCACAAGCTTGCCCCACTGGGTGGTGAACATGTCCACCATGCGGTCGATTCGCGTGTCCGACTTGCGCATGATGCGTTCTGCCTCTTTCCGCTCTTTCTCCCGCTCAGCTTCACGTTTTTTTTCAGCTTCTTCGCGCTCTTTCCGCTCTTTCTCCCGCTCAGCTTCACGCTTGGCTTCACGCTTTTTTTCAGCTTCTTCGCGCTTTTTTTCAGCTTCTTCACGCTTTTTCCGCTCTTTCTCCCGCTCAGCTTCCCGTTTGGCTTCACGCCTTTTTTCGGCTTCTTCACGCCTTTTTTCGGCTTCTTCACGCTCTTTCCGCTCTTTCTCCCGCTCAGCTTCACGCTTGGCTTCACGCCTGTTTTCGGCTTCTTCTCGCCTTTTTTCGGCTTCTTCACGCCTTTTTTCGGCTTCTTCACGCTCTTTCCGCTCTTTCTCCCGCTCAGCTTCACGCTTGGCTTCACGCCTGTTTTCGGCTTCTTCTCGCCTTTTTTCGGCTTCTTCACGCCTTTTTTCGGCTTCTTCACGCTCTTTCCGCTCTTTCTCCCACTGGGCGATGCGCTCCGTCCTGGCTCGTTCTTCACGTTCAGCAGCCTCCCGCAAGAGGCGGCTATTCTCTCTTACCGACTCATTAACCGCCTCTATCAGTTTCCTGAACTCCGGCATCGGTATCGGTTGAATAATGTAATTTTGTTCGTTCATCGTTTCAATATTTTTGATTTGATTTTAACGTGGCAAATATAACAAAATAATCAACATATCCTTATTTTTTATATTTTTCACAATATATCTGTAAATCAACAACTTATAAAAAATCTCACAAAAATAATTAAGAATTATTTGTTAATATTACGTTTAGGTTTCGCAATCTAAAACAATAATCGAATAAAACACATTCGGTTTTGTTTTCAAAATCCATAACTCCACATTGAAAAATAAGCCAGACCAATATCGGCATGAAAAATCACAGCGAGACAACAATTCGGTCATCCGTTCGAAAGGCAGAATAAAAAAATGCATCTAACGAAAAAAAATGTATTTTTGCATCTTCAATCTTGATGAGATTACAATATTAATATAATAAGCATTATGAGCAAACTGATTTCAATCGAAGACGCTGTTGCGCACGTAAAAGACGGAATGACCCTTATGATCGGCGGTTTCTTGGGCGCCGGCACAGGTGTGAAGATGGTGGAAGCCATTGCCAACAAGGGAGTTAAGGACCTCACCCTGATCTGCAACGACACGGCCTACCCCAACAAGGCCATCGGCATGCTGATCTCCAACAAGCAGGTGAAGAAACTCTACGCCTCCCACATCGGCACCAACGCGGACACCATCCAGCAACTGAACGACAAAACCCTGGAAATCGAGTTCTGTCCGCAAGGCACCCTCGCCGAACGTATCCGCTGCGGCGGCGCAGGACTCGGTGGCGTCCTCACCCAGACCGGCCTCGGCACCGTGGTCGAGAACGGCAAACGCAAAATCGAGGTCGATGGCAAAGAATACCTCCTCGAACTGCCTCTCCACGCTGACGTCGCCATCATCGGCGCCAGCATCTGCGACGAGATGGGCAATGCCATCTACAAGGGCACGACCCAGAACTTCAATCCCATGATGGCCGCCGCCGCCGATCTGGTGATCCTCGAAACCAAGGAACTCGTCCCCACCGGCTCCATCCCGATGGAACAGGTCCACACTCCCGGCATCTACATCGACTATATCGTGAAATAGACTGCGGACGACGGCTTTGTTCAAAGTTCAAAGTCACAAATTACAAGTCACCACCATGCGGAGAAGACTTCTCACTCTCGTTCTCGCAATGGCTTTCTGTTCGGGCGGATTCGCGCAAAACTGCCCGAACAGTTTGTATCTGACCCTCGACAGAAAGGTCAACCGCCTTCAGTGCGTTCCATGTTCCGACAAAGGGCTTTGTATTGTGGGTGAAAAAAAGGTCAAACCGGACAAACAGTTGAGCATAAGTCATTTGGACACTCTGATGAACGTTCAGTTTGACACCGTGCTGACCATTTCCCAAAACTACTATCAGCAAGGCTGTTTCTACGGGGACGGGACACTCGCCGTATTCTTGTCCGAATTTCAGAACCCGAGCCAGAAGTCCCTCAAGACAGGCAAAGGGATTCTGCTGCTTTACGACCTTGACAAACGGCAACTGCAGTCTCGCGAACTTTCCGGCCTTCCGCGCAAGCCGTTCTTAGGCAAATGGGTGATTCAAGGCCGCGACCTGCTTTTCGCCACCATCGACCGTTCCGGCGACCAGCTGTGGTTCCTGCCCGACGGGACTTCGCAGCCCACTCCGTTCCCCTTCACGGCAGAGAATCCCGGGAAAGTGCTGGTTGCTGCCGCCGACACGCTGTCGCGCAAGGCCGTCATCTGCTTCGCCACCAACGGCCGGACGCTCTACTTCGAGACCGACTTCACTGGAAAATCCTCCTTCGCGAACATGCTCGACGAGCCCGCCACCCACGCCCAGTGGGTCCGTGTCGGGCCTGCGCATTCGCTGCTGATGCTCTATTATCACGACGACGAGACTTTCTACATGCACCCTGTCAGCATCCGCAACCACCAGGTCACCCCCTCCGACACCGTCTATTGCGCCGACATCCTCGTGCCGAAGACGCTTCCGCAAGGAGCCACGGCGAGGAAGACCATCATCATCACCCCGCACGCCAGCGTCTCGTTCCTGCCCACGCAGGCGCAACGCTGCCGCGACGCCGTGACCTTCACCACCGAGCTCTACTATGCCGAATACACCAACTACTTCAACGGCTACTACGTCGAGCCGCGCTTCAACGGCTACCGCTACGAACGCGCCGACGTCCACTTCTTCGACACCGACGGCCACTTCCTCACCAACGTCACTTTCCCCTACGACGAAGGCATGTCGCTGAGCTCACACATCGAACAGCGGCTGCACACCCACGAGCTGCGCAACGGCAACTACCTCTTCTACCTGAGAAACGGCCACGACATGACAACCATGCTGCTCGACGCCAACCACCGCGTGAAAGACCCCATCCGCACCATCACACTGCCCTTGCCCAAGATCCCCTTCAAAAAGCAGAAGACCGTCATCGACTTCTTCGGGCCTTGGTACGGGAGCGACCAGTTTCTGCTCACCGCCCAACGGGTCAGGATCAGCTCCCAGCGGAAGGAAGGCTACGAGATACGCAAACTCACCTACGAATAACCATTGAAAAAAAGTGTATTTTTGCCACCTCAATTTTAACATCAAAAATTAAACCCAAATATGGAAAAATTCGATCCCGCTACCAACCTTGAGAGATTGGACAAGAAAGACGCCTACAGAGGTGTCAACCCGGCTATCTGCGATAGCGCCACGTTCATGTTCGAACAGGCCAAAACCATGACCGACACCTTCCACGGCGAAACCGAGGGCTACTTCCTCTACTCCCGCCACTGGAACCCCAGCACCCTCTCCTTAGCGCAGTCGTTGGCTGCCATCGAAGGCACCGAGCTGGCTTGGCCCACCGGTTCCGGCCTGGCCGCCATCACCGTCGCGCTGCTCCACGAAGTGAAGGCCGGTGACCACATCGTCTCCAGCATGACCATCTACGGCGGCACCTTCGCCTTCCTGAACAACTACATCAAGAAGTTCGGCGTGGAGGTCACGTTCGTGAACATGCAGAACCTGGATGCGGTGAAGAAGGCCATCCGCCCCAACACCAAGGTGCTCTACACCGAGACCATGAACAACCCGCTGCTGCGCATCGCCAACATCCCCGAGCTGTCGAAGATCGCGCACGCCGCCGGCGCCAAACTGATCGTGGACAACACCTTCACCCCGATGATTTTCTCCCCCTACCGTCTCGGCGCGGATGTGGTCGTCTATAGCATGACCAAATACGTAAACGGCATGAACGACTGCGTGGCCGGCGCCATCTGCGGCACGGCCGAATACATCAACTCCCTGATCGACGTGAACAACGGCACCGCCATGCTGCTCGGACCCGTGCTCGACACCTTCCGCTCCACCAGCATCCAGAAGAACCTGCACACCCTGCACATCCGCATGAAGAAGCACAGCGAGAATGCCATGTATCTCGCCAAGCGCTTCAAAGAGACCGGCATCAAGTACAACTACCCCGGCCTTCCCGAACATCCCGACTACGAGCTGTTCAAGTCGATGATGAACGACGGTTACGGCTTCGGCGGCATGATCTCCATCGACATGGGCACCGCAGAACGCGCCAGCGCCATCATGGAGAAGATGCAGGAACTCGGCGTGGGCTACCTCGCCGTCAGCCTCGGCTATTTCAAGACCCTGTTCAGCAACTCCGGCAAATCGACCTCTTCCGAGGTTCCCGAGGACATCCAGCACGAGATGGGCATGAGCGAAGGCCTCATCCGCTTCTCCATGGGCTTGGACAACGACCCGGAGCGCACCTTCCAGCTGATCAAGCAGGCCATCGACGCCACGAAATAATTTTTCTTTCACATTGCTATTTTCGGGTGCGCCTTTCCGGACGCACCCGTTTTTTTCACCTTCTGCCACCATTACGGAAAAAATCATACCTTTGCGGCAAATTTCACCCGATGAGACAACTGTACGCCATAGTGCTCGCCCTTCTGCTCGCCACAACCGTCTGCGCTCGCAAACCCGCCGACACGCTGACCGTCTCCCGCTGGGAGTTCGTGCAGAACCTCGGGCAATGGAATCCTTCCATCCGTTTCTCCGCCAGAACCCAAAGCGGTGCCCTTTTTTTTGAAAAAAACGCCCTCACCGTCGCACAGTTGCACCCCCAACAACTGCAACAGTTCCACGAAGCCAAGCACGACGGCAAGCCGTTCCCCTCGCAGCGCATCGACGCGGCTGCCTACCGCGTCACCTTCCTGAACGCCAACAACACAGCCGACATTTCGGGGCAAACCCCTTTCGAATACTATTACAACTACTTCAACGGCAAGAATCCCAAACAATGGGCATCCCGAGTCCAGGCTTTCCGTGCCCTTCGATACATATATATATATAATGGTATAGACCTGTGTTTTCTGGGCGACAACGACTATTTGAAATACGAATTCCACATCGCTCCGGGAGCCGACCCGCAGCAAATCCAGATGCGCTACGACGGGCTGAAAAGCATGGCAAAAGTCGGGGAAGAGCTATTGCTGCACACCGCCGTGGACCGCATCGTGGAACTCGCCCCGTACGCATATCAAATTGATACAAAAGGAGATACTATCCCCATCTCCTGCTCTTACCAACTTCAGGACAACCGACTCTCGTTCCTCCTCGGCACCTACGACCCCACCCTGCCCCTGGTCATCGACCCCACCGTGGTCTTCTCCAGTTACTCCGGGTCCACCGCCGACAATTGGGGCTACACCGCCACCTACGACTCCCACGGCAACCTCTATGGCGGCGGCATCGCCTTCAACACCGGTTATCCCGTCACCCTCGGCGCCTACCAAATCGATTTCTCCGGCCAGGTGGATGTGGCCGTTTCCAAGTTCGATGCCACCGGCAGCTTCCTGCACTACTCCACTTACCTCGGCGGCAGCGCAGCCGACATCCCACACAGTTTGCACGTCAACGACAACGACGAGCTCTATATCCTCGGCACTACTGGATCGGCCGACTTCCCCGTGACCGCAAATGCTTTCGACACCATGTTCCACGGCGGTCCGGAGACCACCCTCTCCACCAGCATGAAATTTCTTGACGGCTCCGACATTTTCGTGGCCAAGCTCAGTGCCGACGGCACCCAACTTCCTGCCTCCACCTACATCGGCGGCAGCAAGAACGACGGCCTCAACACGTCCGCCCTGTTGCGCAAAAATTACGCCGACGACAACCGCGGCGAAATCATCGTGGATGAGAACAGCAACGTCTATGTGGTTTCCTCCACTCTTTCCACAGACTTCCCTACAACGACATCCTATTATCAACCAGACAGTTCCGACAAACAAAGTGTCTGCGTTTTCAAAATGAGCCAGGACCTTTCTTCCTTGATCTGGAGCTGTTATTACGGTGGTTCCGGCGACGACGCGGGATACAGCATGTTCCTGGCGGCCGACAAGAGCGTCTATTTCTGCGGCGGCACCACTTCCTCTGACCTGACCGTCACGGCGGGCGCGTACCAAAGTGCACACGCCGACGCCGGCACCGAGGCCGACGGGTTCGTGGCGCAGCTCTCCGCCAACGGGAACCTATTGATGCACAGCACTTTCTTGGGAAAAGAAGGCTACGATCAAGCCTACCTGATCAAGGGGGACAACTCCAGCCTGCCGCATATTTTGGGACAAACTTCGGCCGACAGTCTGCAATGGGTCCACAACGCGACCTACTACATCCCCGGCGGCGGGCAGTTTCTGACCAAACTGTCGCCGAACCTGACAACGGCCGTCTGGTCCACCGCATTCGGAAGCGGGAACGGAGGCCCCGACATCTCACCCACCGCACTGATGGTCGATTACTGCAACAACATTTATCTCTCGGGCTGGGGGTCGTTGCAACTGAACGGTTTCGGCGGCACAACGGGGCTTCCCATCACCGGCGATGCCTTCCAACCTGCCACTGACGGTAGCGACTTCTACTTCATGGCTCTCAGTGATGATGCCTCCAACTTATTGTATGCCACCTACTTCGGAGGAGCCGCCGGCAACGCCCGGGAGCATGTCGATGGGGGCACCAGCCGCTTCGACAACCACGGACGAATCTACCAGGCCGTGTGCGCAGGCTGCGGCGGGCAAAGCTCCTTCCCGACTACGCCCGGTGTCCACGCCACCCAAAACGGCAGTTCCAACTGCAACCTCGGTGCCATCAAAATCGACTTCAACATGCCCGTGGTCGTTGCGGACTTCCTCATGCCCAATGTGGTATGCCTGCCCGACACCGTCTTCTTCGACAACTACTCCCAGACGATCAGCAGCCAAACCGCCATCACCTGGGATTTCGGCGACGGCACCGCCTCCCACCAATGGGAGCCGTTCCACCTCTTCCAGAACACCGGCTATTACGAAGTGACGCTCGTGGTGCAGGACTTAGGCAGCTGCAATCTGGCCGATACGCTGAAAAAACGCATCCTGGTCCTCGCCAACACCACCGCCACCCTTCCTACGGTCAACATCTGCGAAGGGGATTTTGCGGAATTGGGACTTCCCCCGTCTGTGGGCGTCACCTACCAATGGAGTCCGGCAGAATCGCTGAGCAACCCGTCCATCTCCAATCCCATTGCAACGCCGGAGCAACCGACCACCTACACCCTTATTGCCGCTACCGCAGGATGCACAGACACGCTCACCCAACAGGTCGCCATCCATTCATTGGACGCACAAACCTCCGGCGACACCACCATCTGCCACGGCGGTGAAGCCACACTCTCCGTAAATGTCAACGCCACGGACACCTATCACATCGAATGGGCGGAAAATTCTGATTTCCAAGATATACTGGCAACCGACACGCCTTCATTGACCGTGTCGCCCGAAACCTCAACGACCTACTTCGCGCGCGTGACCACCGCCTTCTGCACCAAGACGCTCCCCTTCAATATCACCATCGACATCCCCACCATAACCGGCAACGACGACTACCTGCTTTGCTTCGAAGACTACATCGAATTAGGGGTGACCGTGGCTGACGGCATCCCGCCCTACCAGTACAACTGGCTGTTAGGCGACGGGGCCACCTACGAAGGCGCTCATCCACAGGCAAGCCCGCAGCACTCCACAAACTACACCGTCACGCTCACCGACGCACTCGGATGTACGGCCACCGCCAACGGACACATTACGGTTCGCGAAGGCACATTCCCGGAACCGCTCCAGGCGTGGTGCGACATCTGCGAAGTGATTGCATACCACGAAACCACCTTATATGCAACAAATTACAGCGGAAATTACACTTACCAATGGACTCCTTCGCACCAGATGGACAACCCTAATTCCCCGACCACAAGCGTTATTCCCGACACCACACTGACCTACACCGTCACGGTCACCGACACGTTCGGATGCTCCCGCAGCGACACCGTGACCGTCAAAGTGCAACCCGTGGTGTGCGGTTTGCCATTCGTCTTCATCCCAAACAGCTTCACGCCCAACGGCGATGGGCTTAACGACGTACTCTACGTGCGCAGCGACATCCTCGAAGAATGCCACTTCATCGTCTATGACCGCTGGGGCGAAAAAGTGTTCGAGACGTACGACAACACCATCGGCTGGGACGGCACCTACAAGCAAAAAGAGTGTCAACGAGGCACTTACGACTACTATTTCAAAGGAATCTGCAAAGACGGCGACGAACTGGAACTGAAAGGAAACGTCACCCTGCTCCGCTGAATCCACGAAAATGTGTATCTTTGCCGCAACTTTCAAGAGCTAAGAGCTAAGAGCTAAGAGCTAAGAGCTAAGAGCTAAGAGCTAAGAGCTAAGAGC
>CAMVBK010000038.1:0-33080 GCA_947165685.1 uncultured Bacteroidales bacterium
TTTTGGGATGAGTGACCGGCTGAAAATAGAACGGCTCCGCGAATGCGGGGCCGTTCCTGCGTTTATCAACTTCAACGATGAAACCCAAAATTATGTATTTTTGCCGCATGGTAAAACGAATCACCACCCTCATCGCCCTCATCGTCTTCTTCGCCGTCACAGGCGAAGCCCAGACTGTCTATCAAAAGGACAAATGGGGCGCGAAACTTTTCTACATGCAAGAGAACACCATCCGGATGAAGGACCGCTGGGGAGATCCGCTGCTATGGTATGACGCGGCCACGCAGCAGGTGCGGCTGAAAGACCGCTGGGGGCAGCCCCTGATCTACATGGACGGACAGACGGTACGACAAAAGGACCGATGGGGAGATCCGCTGCTCTACTTCGACGGGCTGACCATCCGACAGAAAGACCGTTGGGGTACTCCGCTCTATTACCTCGACGGACAGACCCTGCGGCAGAAAGACCGCTGGGGAGCACCGGTCTATTACTTTGATTTCATCCCCGACCGCTGGCAGATCGCTTGTCTGATTCTGATGTAGCACAGCCGCATAAGCCTACACAAGTCACTAATCACTAATCACAAGTCACTATCCGAATTTTTCCTACTTTTGCCCTTTCAAAATTGCAAGACAATGGCCCAGAAATTCGGATTGACATGGTGGGGCGAACAATGGCTGAAAGCCCTCGCCCGCATTGACTTCAGCAACCGGCTGCCGCGTAGCGCCACCTACGCCCGCAAAGGCGCCGTCTGGACCAGCACTTTCCCCGACCAGAACCGCTGCAAAGACGTCTCCGGCATCCTGAAGCTGCCCGAGACCCTCATCCCGCTGAACACCATCGTCATCGGCTACCCCGCCGGAGAGAACAAACCCAAGGACAAGTGGAAACCCGAGAACATCTCCTACAACGTCTATGGTGGCAAGCAGCCCGAAGAGGTGTCCCGTCCCATCCAGGAGTCCGACTTCGTGGAATTTGACTACACCCAGTCGCCGAACCTCAACCCGTTCACGTGGTTCAAGGGCAGCGGGCTGCTGTTAGCCTCCGGCGACGTGCACAGCCACAACGCGATGACCATCGGCTGGGGTGCGATGGGCAACGTGTGGAGCCACAACGTGAACACCATCACGGTGTACGTGGCCCCCGCCCGCTACACCTACGAGTTCATGGAGCGCTACCAATACTTCTCCGTGATGGTCTTCGACGAGGACCGCAAGGACGTGTTGGAGTATATGGACACGCACAGCGGCCGCGACGGCTTCGACCCGCGGGGCTTCGAGGAGATCCCCCGCAAACGCTACGAGAACTTCCCCGCCGGCATCCACCACCAGTACATCGGGAAGATCTTAAGTGCAAAAAGACGGTAGCCGCTTGCGTTAGTTTTTTTTCTATCTTTGCCGCGTTAAAATAATCCACGAAAATGAAATATTCAGAACTTGAAAAGAAATTGAGGAAAGCGGGATGTTATCCTGTTGAAAACAGTGATCACCCCATTTGGTACAGTCCAATTACTGATAAGATGTTTAAAACCAGACATCATAAGTCACAGGAAGTGAAAGCTGGAACATTGAGTAAAATCCTCAAATAGCGGGAGTGAATTTGTAAATGATATACATACTAGTATGAAAGTTAAAGCAATAATTGAAACAGGCAAGGATTTGGATTACGACATTTATACGGATGACGAATCATTAGGCTTCATGTTGCTCGGTCAAGGAAGAACCATCGAAGAGGCGAAAAACGACTTCCTCAAGTGCAAAGAGGAAATGAAGCGGTTGTTTGCCACAAAAGGCGACCCATTCGACTTCGACAGCTTGGAATTCGAATATGTGTTCGACACCGTCTCCTTCCTTAAATATTCGCCGTTCACACTGACCGGGTTGTCGAAGGCTACCGGCATCAACTGCAAACAATTGAGTCATTATGTGACTGGATACCGCAAACCATCACCCAAAACGAAACTGCGAATTCAGGAAGGCGTGACTCGTTTCGCCAAAATGTTCAGCACTTTGACGTTGGTTTAATCCAACAGGAGCGATGTCTGAGCAGATAGAAGTTTGAGAAAAGCGGATGACTATGGACGACAACAGCAAAATCATGGAGTTGGCTTACGAGGCCGGGGCGATCCTGTTGGAGAACGGGGCGGAGATCTCGCGTGTAGATGAGACCATGCGGCGCATCGACGGCATCACGAGGCTGTTAGACGCGCTGCTCACCTTCTTCTGCATCTCCATGGGGGTGGCTTTGGCGTTCATGTTGGACGCGACCGTCAGCGGCACGATGCAGCACTTGGAGACGTTGACCGCTGCGCCCGAAACGGCGGGGATGTTCGTGCAGCTGTTAGCCGCCTACGTGGGCACCGTCGCCTTCGCCGTACTCTTCGGCGTACCCCGCAAATACTACTTGGACAGCGGATTATGCGGAATGTTGGGGTGGCTACTCTATCTGATCTTGGTGAACCACACGGGCTTGTCGGTCGCCAACGTGGTCTTCTTCGCCACTGTATTGGTCACCTTCACGGCCATGGTGTTGGCCATCGTGCGCAAGTGTCCGATCACGGTCTATCTGATCTGCGGCATCTTCCCGTTGGTGCCGGGCGCAGGCATCTTCTGGACCACCTACAACGTTGTCTCCGAGCAGCTTGGCGCTGCCCTGCACACGGGCGTCACCGCCCTGAAGGTCACCGTCGCCATCGCCTTCGGCATCATCTTGGTGGCGGAGCTGAACGGCAAGAACCGGATTGGGAGACTGCTGATGAAAAAGGGGAAATGATGGAAAAAGAGCTGATTGTGTGCAAACCGAGTGGAAAGAATTGATAAATGAATAACACTATGAAAAAAATCACCTTTTTTGTTTTATTCGTATGGTTATCGTTGATTACATGGGCGCAGCCGGCGGGGCATTTCGCCTCCCAGGTGTCGCCACGACAAGCGATGCCCTTTTTCGGTGCGAAAAGCGATTACCAATGGAAGATGACGGACTTCCATACGGACGACAACTACCAGATCTGCACTTTCGCTTATAACGGCGACCATCGGCTTTTGGCGATGACCGACTCCATCTATGGCGAGTACCAGGTCATCGATTCTATGAGTTACGACGCCGCCGGCAATTTAGTCCGGTTGTCGGGCTGGCAGAAGCTTGGCGGGGTGTGGCAGAACGTCTATTACATCGACTACACCTACAATGCCGCGGGGCTGATCACCTCGAGGAGCAACTACAACAATTTCGGTGGCAGTTGGGAGCTCGGCGGCATCTACCATTACACCTACAATGCGCAGAACCAGTTAGTGCTCACCACCTTGGATTTCGCCGGGATGCTGTATCAAAAGATTGAGTACCAATATGTTGGCAACAACTGCGTGGAGGAGCTGTGGTACAGCTACAGCTTCGACTCCGGCACTTTGTTCCCTTCGGAAAAATATGTGACGAGCTATGTTGACGGTCGCAAGGTGCTTCGGTTGGACAGCGTGAGCGACGACGGCTTCAATTGGCAGTACAACGGCAAGTCCACGTATCAGTACGACAATCGCGGCAACTGCACGGAGTATCACCAGTACGACCACACCGACTACGAGGTGGAGCGGAGTCTCTACACCTACGATTACGGCAAGCCGCTGAGCAGCACGGTGATTCCGTGGAACCCGGAGATGGACCGTCCGCGCATGTACGACAACGTGGACGCCTGCGTGCGCGAAGCCTGGTACAGCGTTGACGTGGACCACGTGTTGCAGTACGTGTGCGACTACGTTTACGACTACAACGACATTGCCACGGGCGTGCAAACTTCTGATTTCCAAGCGGTTTCTCTTTATCCCAATCCAGCCTCGGGCCGCATCGTGTTGGACGGCCTGGCGGATGGCGAAGCCGAGGTCCGCGTCCACGACCTCTCGGGCCGTCTCGTCCTCACCCGCCGCGCTTCTGGCCCCACGGCCGTCCTTGACGTCACTGCCCTCACCTCGGGTTGCTATGTGGTCAAAGTGTTGCAGGGGGATGAGGAGAGGGTTGTGAAGGTGGTGGTGGAGTAAGAGTGAGGAAAACAGACCAACAGGAGTTAACCGATGTCTTGTCAAGATTTGATTGCCAACTGGAATCCGTGGCACGGCTGCACCAAGATATCGCCGGGCTGCAGGCACTGCTATGTATATCGGCAAGACGAGATGTACGGCAGCGACATCGGCAGTGACCTGGCCCGCAAGACGCTGGCCTTCGATTTGCCCGTGAAGCGCAAGCGCGACAAGAGCTACAAGATTCCGCCGGGGAGTATGGTCTTCACCTGCTTCACCTCTGACTTCCTGTTGGAGGATGCCGACGCGTGGAGGCCGGACTGCTGGACGATGATGCGCGAGCGCAGCGACTGCCGTTTCTACTTCTTCACCAAGCGTATACACCGGTTTATGGAGTGCGTGCCCGACGATTGGGGGAGCGGCTACCCCAACGTGATGGTCGGCTGCACGGTAGAGAACCAGGCCATGGCCGACCAGCGGTTGCCCATCTTCGAGGCATTGCCCATCCGTTACAAGACCATCATTGTTGCCCCGATGATCGAGCGCATTGACCTATCCAACTATCTGAATGACAGTATTGAGGAGGTCTCCATCGGTGGAGAGTCCGGCCGTGGCGCACGTCCGTTGGACTTCGACTGGGTCTTGTCCTTACGCGAGCAGTGCATCCATGCGGGCGTGCCTTTCCGCTTCCACCAGACCGGTGCGAAGCTCATCAAAGACGGCCGCCAGTACTATATCCGCCGCTGCTACCAGCACGACCAGGCGAGAAAGGCAGGGGTGGATTGGCGGGTTGGGGAAGGATGTGATTGGGAAGGATAGCTTGCCCAATTACAAAAATAAGTATAATCTGTTTTGTTGTTTCATTGGATAAGCATGGGTAAAGGGGGAAATGTTACAGGGGTGAGTTGTTTTTTGGGATACAGTGTTCACGTACCTGTTAAACAGGCAACTTTTTTTGTTTGGTTGTGTCGTAAAAAAGAGTAATTTTGCAGGTTGGATGGATGATCTGAAAACACAAACTTTCCATTCATCAATATGCAAATATTTGACAATTTACAGAAAAATATAGTCATTATCTCTTAAATCATTGTAATAATGGAAATAGTTCCCGGTGTTTATGAAACATTGATCAGTAAGGCAATAGAAGAGAGGTTACGTTCTTTTCCTAATAATCAATATCTGGTGAAAAAGGAGGATATTGATAGCGCCGATTCATATAAGATTCTAGCAGATTATCTTGCCGAGGTGGTAGCCAATATTCTCAAGTCTTATTTTTGTGAGAAAGACAGAAAAGATACCGTCAGTAGTCAAGTCAATGTTATCAATCGTATATTGAAATTTATCGAGGAGGAATGGGACACACAGCATGTCGAAACATCACCCGAGCAATTAAGCGAAGAATCGAAATTGCAGTTTTTGAGAGGCATTTACAACAAAGTTGGCTACACGCAGGAGCAAATTGAGGAAAAAGCAAAGAATCATCCTGTATCAGGCTATCGCGTTAGCAATCTCTTTACAGGAGGAAATGACATCTCAATGGATGATGAAGTGCGAAGAGATATCCAGACAGCAGATAGTATAGATTTGATAGTCTCGTTTATCAAGTTTGAAGGCCTCAGGCTTTTATATGATGACCTGCTACATTTTGTAGAACGAGAAGGGACAAAGTTGCGCATACTGACAACAACCTATATGGGCGCCACTGACCCAAAAGCCATCAGGAAACTCTATGAATTACGCCAATATGGTCAAGTATCTATTCGTGCTTCATACAACACTAAACAAGAACGCTTACATGCAAAATCCTATATCTTCCATCGTAACAACGGTTTCGACACGGCTTATATTGGTTCTAGCAACATTTCCCGCTCAGCGCTAACAAAAGGCTTGGAGTGGAACATTCGTGTCACTTCTATCGAGAATAGACATATTATCAGCAAGACTCAAGCAACTTTTGATAATTACTGGAGCAGTGACGATTTTGAGCCGATAGAAAACGAGGATGCTTTGAAACGTTTCGAAAATGCCATCTGGAAAGAGCGCAATCACGAAGATTCTAACAACAACGAAATAGAATATATCACTCGATTTGAGAGAAAAACACATCAGATCAGGGTTTTGGAAAAATTGCAGTATGAGAGAGAAATTATCCATAGCCGGAAGAACCTAATCATTGCTGCTACCGGCACGGGAAAGACTGCTATTTCTGCTTTCGATTTTAAAGACTACAACCAACAGTGCATAAAAGAAAAAGGACGAAAAGCCCGTCTTCTGTTCATAGTACACCGCGAAAAGATATTAAAACAGGCTCGCTTTACGTATCGTTCGGTAATGGTCGACGCTAATTTTGGTGAAATTTGGACAGGACGTATTCAACCCAATTACAGTTCCAATTTAGATCATCTTTTTATAACCATTCAAACACTCAACAACAACTGGGATACTGTTGAACAGATGGGAAGCGATTACTACGACTATGTTGTTATCGATGAAGTGCACCACAGCCAGGCTGGAAGTTATCGTAGCATTTTCGAGAAGCTTAATCCTGAGATATTTGTTGGTCTCACTGCCACTCCCGAACGCATGGATGGGAAAGAAATCAAACCTGATTTCAACAACAGGTTTGCAGCGGAGATACGATTGCGCGAAGCACTGGATCAGCAACTGTTAGCTCCGTTTGACTATTTCTGCGTAACGGACGACAGCGTAGATTTAAGTAAGATAGCCTGTCGAGGGGATGTCTATGATCGTTCAGAGTTGAACCGACTTTATAACAATAATTTGACACGATTTGGTCTCATTCAAAAGGCATTGGATCAATATGTCAACGATCCGCACCGATGCAAAGCGGTTTGTTTCTGCTGTAGCATCGAGCACGCGGTATTTATGGCTAATATGTTTAATAAAACTGGTTATAGAGCCAAATCGGTCACTTCTAAAAACAGTGCAGACATAGACAATGTTTCAATGGAACTCGCACGCGGTGAAATCAATTATCTGTGTGTGGCAGATATTCTGAACGAAGGTATAGACATACCCGAAATCGATACTGTTTTATTCCTACGCCCTACAGAATCGCTTACCATTTTCTTGCAACAATTGGGGCGTGGGCTTCGTTTAGCTGACGGAAAAACATGTTTGACAGTATTGGATTTTGTCGCACAAGCTAATCAAAGCTACAATTATGAGAGTCGGTTTCGCGCCCTGATTGGACGAGGGGGGCGCAGTATCACACAAGAGATTGAAAGTGGATTTCTATTCCTACCTCGTGGCTGTTCCATCACTATGGAAAAACAAGCGCAGGAGTATATCTTAAACAATATCAACAATGCCATCTTCAACCTTCGAAGACTCTGCAGAGAGGTGAGATTTTTCACTCAGAATACTAACCGATCATTGACTCTCGAAAACTTTATTGATAACTTTTGCCTTGATTGGCGCCATATTTATAAAACACCCGGCTCTTGGGCTAGATTAAAAGTTGCAGCAGGAATATCAGTCAATGGATTTGATGAGAATTCTAAATACACCAAGCTGCTTGAGGGAGGTTTACCACGACTTTATCATGCCAACAGTCACGAATATCTCAGCTACCTGCAACGACTGATAGCAAATAACCTACAACAAGTAGATAATCCTTCTGAGCATGAAAAAAAATTTTTAGAATTATTCTATTACACTATCTGGTTGGACACAATAGAGAAAATTCGAGAAAAATACAATGTTTCCTTCAACAGCATTTCCGAAGCAGTTGCTTCTTTAAACAGTTTAGCATGGATAAAAGAGGAACTTGCCTGCTTGGTCCGTTTGAAGCTCGAAGGATTAGCAAAAACAACAAAATGGTTTAAAGTGGGCGATCAAGCCGAGATTGAACTTTATGGTTGTTATTCTGCGGATGAGATTCACTTGCTCTTGGAAAACAAGTTGGGTAGATGGCAAGTACTTGGGACTCAATACAATGAACCCGGGAAATTTGCCATGGTTTTCGTAACATTGAACAAATCGGACAAAGAGTATTCTCCCAGTACGCTTTACGAAGATTATGCCATTTCTGTTAATCAATTCCATTGGCAATCAAAGAATAGCATAAGAATTGAAAGTAAGGAGGGGCAGAGAATCATGCAACAACGTCAGAATGGATGGAAGTTTATCCTCTTTGTTCGCGATTCGAAGAAAGACGAATTCGGTAATACCAACGGCTACTACTGCCTCGGACTGATGGACTTCCACGAAAGTCATGGGGAAAAACCACTAAATGTTATATGGGATATGCAACAGCCAATTCCCGGATTCATCCTCGAAACAGCAAAAGCTGTGTAATCTAACTTGTCGAAAAAACACCTGTTCCGTTATTTTGTAATATTTTTGCATTCTAAATAAAACCTGAATGAAACACACCCTCTACAAAACCAAAGGCACCTGCTCGCAGTTCATCGATGTGACCGTCGATGACGACGGCGTCATTCAGCAGGTCTTCTTCATGGGCGGATGCGACGGAAACCTCCAAGGCATCTGCCGGCTGGTCACCGGACAGAAAATCGACGACGTCATCCAAAAACTCAACGGCATCCGCTGCGGAGGCAAGCCCACCTCCTGCCCCGACCAGCTCTGCCGCGCACTGGAATCGCTGAAGCAGTCCGCACAAGAAAAATAACACCCCCTGATGCCCTCCTCTTCCATAAAACGGAATCTCTCGGTCGCGCTGTTCCTCACGCTGATGGTGGTTGTGGCGGATGTTTCGGGACAAAGCGAGGTCATCTTCCCCGAGGCGGCGGCGCTGTGCGTCGGACTCTGGCTGATGCCCAAGGCGGTGTGGAACGTGCGAGGGTGGCAAATCCCCCTCTACCTGACGGCCGCGGCATCCATCGGACTGGCCCTCAATCTGTGGCTTCCCGCCTGCCTCGAGATCCGCTTCGCTTTCGCTTTCGTCCTCGTGATGGGGCTGCTGCGACTGGTGCGCTGCAATATGTACCCCACCGTTTCGGCGGCCATGCTGCCTGTGCTGATAAACACCTCCTCGTGGCTCTATCCCGTGTGCGTGCTCGTGATCTCCACGCTGCTGGCTCTCGGCAGAAGCTGGCTCCGGCAAGAGGAACGACCGGAATACCACCCCTTCGGAGGAGGACAGTTGGCTCTGCTCACGGTCGCCGTGTGCCTGCCATTAGTCGTCACCCACTGCGCTCCCATTCCCACCATGCGCTTTCTCGCGGTGCCCCCTCTGGTGGTCACCATGATCGAGTTCGCCAACCGCCGCAGCGGCTTCCGCGAACGCCCGTGGACGATATGGGGTCTTATTGTCGCTGCCGCTACTTTGGGCACCCTCACCGGCCTTCTGTTCCATCATCGTTGGGGTCTCCCGATGGCGGTGGGCACTTTCGTGACCGTGCCGCTGATGCTCCTTCTTTTCAGACGGTTCAAGCCCTTCGCGCCCGCTTTGGCCATCGCCATTGTGCCGGCGTTGCTGCCCTGCGAAGTACTCCCGTGGTTCCCGCTCCTTGCAGCCCTCGGCGGAGGTTGGTTCATCCTTGCCGGAATGCTGCTCCCCAAATGGATGCCGTCTGGAAAAGCATAATTTTGAAAAGTAACATAGTAAGGTGGCTTATTTTACTTTTGTTGCCAAAAGTAAAATAACGGTGTTTCTATTTTACCTTTCGGTCAAAAAGTAAAATAAAAAGTTGTATTTTTGCATCCAAATAATACGAATGAGATGATAGCATTAGAAAACTACCAGTCAGGACATTATGAACAAGGGACAGGATATAAGTATTTCGTCCCCACTAAAATAAATGACGAATGGACGTGGAAAGATCCGGCTATAAGCAATCTTTTGGAAAAGGCATCCTTACGACTTGGAGAGCTTAACTCGTACTCTCGTCTTGTGCCAAATATAGACCTGTTCATTCAACTTCACGTCACAAAAGAGGCCGTGCTTTCAAGCCGCATTGAAGGCACGCAGACCCATATTGATGAGGCCCTTTTGCCACAATCTGAGGTGCGTGAGGAACGTCGGAACGATTGGCAAGAAGTACGCAACTATGTCAATGCCATCAACGACGCCATCAAAAACCTTGACAAACTCCCAATATCATCACGGCTTATTCGTTCTACACATAAGATATTGTTGAATAGCGTTCGCGGAGAGCATAAAATGCCGGGTGAATACCGGACAAGCCAAAACTGGATTGGCGGCAATGCCATTGCGGACGCCCGTTTCATACCCCCTCATCATCAACTTGTCGGTGAATTGATGGGGGATCTTGAGAATTTTCTGAATAATCCAGATGTAAATGTCCCTGATTTGGTTAAAATAGCTATCGCCCATTATCAATTTGAGACTATCCACCCGTTCCTTGATGGTAATGGACGTATTGGCCGACTTCTGATCACCCTTTTTATGATGGAGGAAAAGATACTTGACAAACCTCTGCTTTATTTGTCCACATATTTTGAAAAAAGAAAGGATCTATACTATGATAACCTTAACATGGTTAGGGTAAACAATGATATGTTACATTGGGTAAAATATTTTCTTGTGGGTATTGAACAGACAGCGACACTTGCGGTTCAAACTCTTACAAAAATTATTCAATTCAAAGAAGGAATAGAAAACCACATCCGTATTCATTATGGTCGGCGGAGTACGAACACTATATTACTTATACACCGACTTCTTCAAGATCCGGTAATAACAGTCGATGATGCTGCTCATATTTGTGGAATTTCATACAAAGCCGCTAACGACATTGTCAAACTTCTTTGCAATGATAAATACCTTGTGGAATCCACAGGCCAAAGTCGTAACCGGTTGTTCACATTCAAACCATATACAGATATTTTTGCAGAATAATCAAGACAAATTATCTCCTTATGTCCCTCTTCCGCGTCATCCTCGCCATCTTTTTCCCGCCGCTCGCCGTCATCGACCGCGGGTGCGGCTCCGTGCTCATCGTCTTCATCCTCACTTGCGCTGGATGGGTGCCGGGCGTCATCGGCGCGCTGGTCATACTGAACAAGAACGAGTAAGCTATGAAACACATCACCGTTTCCGCCGCCGTCATCCACGACTCCCAGAACCGCATCTTCGCCACCCAGCGGGGCAGCGGCGACTGGAAGGACTGGTGGGAGTTTCCCGGCGGCAAGATTGAACCCGGGGAGACACCCGAGGAGGCCGTCCGCCGCGAAATCCGGGAGGAGCTGGACACCCGCATCACCGTCGGGGAACTGCTGCACACCGTCGAGTGGGACTACCCCAGGTTTCATCTCACCATGCACTGCTTTCTCTGCACCGTGGAGAGCGGCTCGCTCACCCTCCTCGAACACGAGGCCGCCCGCTGGCTCGCCCCCGACGAACTCGACAGCGTGCAGTGGCTGCCCGCCGACTGGGAGGTGATCGAAAGGCTGAAACAACGATATAATAATCAGCGTTAATCTGCGGAGTCTGCGGGAGAATAATATGCCCGCAGAACTCGCGGAAATACGCAGACGGGATATTTACAAGATTCAATGGGATAATTAAATAATGTGTATCTTTGCAGCGTTAAAACCACCTATTATGAACCGCTCCCTCATCACCGCCATCCTGCTGCTCCCGCTCCTCGCATGGGGACAGATGAAACCGACCGCATCCCTACCGCCCGAAGAGAGTCGTGTTCAATTACAACGACTCGGCGACTCCCTGCGAAAATACGACCGATTCGAGAATTTTGACCGTCACGGATGGATGGTGGTAGAGAAAGTGACCAAAACACCATTCGGCACCTATTCGTCCAAATACGGGATTATCAACGATAAGGGACAGACCGTATTGCCGTGCGAATACTCCCGCATCCGCTTCCAAGACCATTCCGATCTGATTATGGTGGCGAAGAACAGTCATTCGGCAGGCTTTATGAACCGGCAGCTGGAATGGGTCATTCCTCCAGAGTTTAGTGAGTCTTTATGGTGCGATTTGGAAACGGACAACTTGTTTTCCCACGGGATGATCGTAGTGGAGGACAGCAGTTTCAAATACGGTGTGGTGGATTCCTTTGGGAATGAGGTTCTGCCTTGCCGTTATCAATGGTTGGAAATTGCCGGACCTGACCTTTATGTGATTAATGAAGACAAGGCGGGCGTTATCAACCAGAACGGCGACACGGTGATTCCGTTTGTTTATGAATATCTTCGCTTCTTGGGGAACAATTCATTTGAAGCGAGAAAGCAAGGCCAATGCGGGGTGATTTCAACCTCTGGTCGGGAGATTCTCCCTTTCGTGTATGAAAGTATATTAGCTTGTGACAAAGGACTTTATTCGGTCAGTCAGAACGGCAAATGGGGCGTGGTGGATTCTTTGGGGAATGTTGTCATACCGCTCAAGTATGAGACACAGCATATATGGTTTGTCCGCGGCATGGATTTGGTGGAGATGGGTGGCTTGTATATGAACAACGGTATGGATCGGGACGACCCTGAGAAATGTAAACTGCTCAACAGAAACGGGGAGGTGCTGATCCAAGGTTACGATGCCAGCATTCCAGGCAAATCCGGCGAACGAATAGCGGTGTTGTTTTACAATGAGGACTGGGATGCCACATGTGAAATTTACGACCGCAATGGAAAGAAGTTGGATGCTTTCGACGAGTTTTCGTTTGATGGCATTGACTGGGTGAACGACGTGACGATGATTCCCGTGAAGCGCAACGGCAAATGGGGTTTCGTCAACCGCGACTTCGAACTGATTGTGCCGTGCGAGTATGACAGTCCTGTCAGCGGCGGTTATGGTTACGGCACCGCGACAACCGACGACCATCAGACGATACTGCTTAACGAACAAGGCGATACACTTGTGACAGGCCCTTACCGGTGGATTTGCCCCTCGGTGAACGGATGGTTTCAAGTGGAAACCATTTCAACAGATTCTTACGACTGGGAGGGCTTGTCAGGTTTCATCGACCGCTACGGCAACAGCACCTTCTCGGAAGAGGAGCAGAAGATGTTGGAGAAGTGGCGTGAGGCGCGTCTCCATCCGTCACCATCGGTCGTGAAGTCCGCTTCGGGAAACTATACGCCGTCCGAAACTCGAGATCTGCTCGTTGAAGATAATGACGAGGATCCGCTCATTTGCTATTACAGCGAGACAATGGCCGAGTTCCCCGGCGGCCCAGACTCCCTGCACGCCTATCTCTCACGAACAATCCAATACCCCCAGGATGCCCGCGACAAAGACATTTCCGGCACGGTGCTCGCCGAGTTTGTGGTGGAGAAGGACGGGCGTGTCGGACAAGTCACCATCAAGGTGCCGCTCTTCCCCTCCTGTGACGAAGAGGTAACCCGTGTCCTCCAGCAGATGCCCCTTTGGAAGCCCGCCACGAACCAAGGCCAGCCCATCCGCTGTTTCATCTCGGTGCCGGTCACCTTCAGGAACGACACTTCGTTGGAAGGAGGTGATTGAACTGCTGAAAAAAAGGTTCCGGATAACAATCAGAATATGACGAACGATAATCAACCAAATCCATTGCTTCTTGCGATGTTTTGGTTGGTTATCGTTTCGGATAAATCACCAAAATCATATTGTTTTATCCTGTTTTGGTTGATTATCTGAAATTATTTTCTATCTTTGCCGACACAAAAAAAGTTCTATTTATGATTGGAAGAAATAAAGAAATAGCTGAATTACAACGTGTTGCAAAATCAAAGCGATCGGAGTTCGTCATTGTGTACGGGCGGCGGCGTGTTGGCAAGACGTACTTGGTCAACGAAGTATTTGGCGATTCATTCTCATTTTATTTCACCGGCGGACACAAACTTTCGAAAAAACGCCAGCTTGCAAACTTCGCCCAAGCACTGCAAATGTATTCGGAATCACCGTTTTTATTGTCATTCAAGGACTGGTTCGAAGCTTTTCAGCAGCTGACGGCATACCTGAAAACAGCATCGGCAGGAAAACACGGAAAGAAAATAGTGTTTTTCGATGAAATGCCCTGGATTGATACGCCAAAATCAGAATTCGTGGCGGCATTGGAAAACTTCTGGAACGCTTGGGCCATGCAACAGAAAGACATCCTGTTCATTGCCAGCGGATCCGCAACTTCTTGGATGTCAGACAAACTGATGGAAAACCAAGGTGGTCTGCACAACCGAATCACTTCAAGAATATACCTCCGTCCATTCAATCTGCAGGAGGTCGAGGAATATTTGGCAGATGCCGGCTGCCCTTGGGACCGTTTCCAAATCGTACAATGCTACATGATTTTCGGAGGCGTACCGTTTTACCTCAGCCTATTGAATCCATCATGGAGCCTGATACAAAATATAGACGAACTTTTTTTTGCTCCTGACGGAGCCTTGCGGAATGAATTTTCCGAACTTTATGACGCTCTGTTTACGCACGCCGACAAATACATTACGATTGTTAAAGCCCTGTTCTCCAAAAAAGAGGGCATGACTCGTAATGAAATCATACAACATACAGGATTTCAAGGCAGTATATTGACCAAAATGCTTTCCAACCTATGCAAGTGTGACTTCCTTATCGAATACTCCCAATTCGGCAAAACAAAAAACAGTGTCATCTACCGCCTCGCAGATTTCTATACACTGTTCTATCTCCGTTTTATAGAAAACGATCAATCAAAGGATGTCAATAGATGGTCTCATCTAACTGGAAATCAAATTGTTTCAATATGGCAGGGCTTGACTTTCGAATTGGTTTGTCTCGTACATCTGCAACAGATCAAGCAAAGTTTGGGTATCGCCGGTGTGTTGACCAATGCCAGCGTATGGCGTGGGGATGGAGCGCAGATAGACCTTGTGATTGACCGCAACGACCGTATCGTCAACCTCTGTGAGATGAAGTTCAGCCAAGAGCCATACATCATTTCGGCGGAATATGCAAACAAACTAAGGACGCGAACGGCCTTGTTCCGAGAAGCCACCAAATGCAAAAAGGGGCTTGTAGTCACTTTCATCACCACGTATGGTGTACTTCCCGGCAAAAACTCTGGCGTTGTTCAGAGCGAAGTGACAATGGACGCTTTGTTTGAGTAAGGCAAGCAGGACTCCATGCAAATTCATCCGATACTTGGAGGAAAATAAGAATAGATATTGCGAAGTATAGTTTGAAATAATTTGGCATTTTTGCAAAGTTGACTTCAGAATAATGATACTGAAAAAATTCAGAACCTGGCTGCTGGCGTTTGCCACCGCCGTCATCTCCCTTGCCACGCCGCTCTTTGTTGGCAGTGCGGTCGTCCTGAGCTCTTGCACCACTGAGAAGTACACGGTCTCCCGCCCGACCATCGAGCGGATCCAGCAACGGGGAAAGCTACTCGTCGGCACCACGGGCGACTACCGGCCGCTGACCTTCCGCGAGCCCGAAACCGGCGAATACTGGGGCTTCGGCATCGAGCTGGCACAGGCAATAGCCGATAGTATCGGGGTGCCCGTAGCATTTGTCAGGACCTCGTGGCCAACACTGACCGCCGATGTTCTGGCGGAGCCCCAGACCTTCGACCTCGCCATCGGGGGCATCACCATCACCGAGGCGCGACTTGCCACCATGCTGATGAGCGAGGGATACCTGGCCAACGGCAAGACCATTCTCTGCCGGACGGAGGACACTACCCGCTTCCGTTCGCTGGCCGACATCAACCGTCCCGACGTGCGCGTGATGGTGAATCCGGGTGGGCTTAACGAGCAGTTTGCCAACCAAAACCTCACCCACGCCACCATCATCGTGCATCAGAACAACGAAGAGATACCGTCGCTCATCGCCGAAGGGCAGGCTGACGTGATGATTACGGAGATCACCGAAGCACCCTACTACGTGCAGACAAATCCCCGCTTGGCGGCACCGCTCCTAAACGCCCCCTTCACCCACGGGGAAATCGGCGTGCTGATGCGCAAGGGGCAGGGCGATCTGCTGGAACTAGTGAACGGCGTCATCCGCCGGATGAAGGCCGACGGTTCGCTCCAACGGCTGTGCGAAAAATACGGGCTGATGCCATAATTTTCTGTATCTTTGCCGGATTACGATAGCCTCATAAAAGGGAGGCCGTTGCCGCCTTCATCATCAGTAATGTAACTATATCACTATCAAGCATATCCATATTTCTCAACAGAAACAATAAACAACAAACAAAAACAGAATCAATATGGAACAGAAACGAACCACACCAGAGTTTATCACGGAACTTCAGCCGGGCGAGATTTTTGTTTTTGGCAGCAACTTGCAGGGAATGCACGGCGGCGGGGCGGCCCGGATCGCCCATCGCAATTTCGGAGCCATTATGGGGCAAGGTGTCGGGCTGCAGGGCCAAAGCTATGCCATCCCCACGATGCAGGGCGGCGTGGAGACCATCCGCCCGTATGTGGATGAGTTTATCGCATTTGCAAAGGCACACCAGGAGATGACCTTCCTCGTGACCCGTATCGGTTGCGGAATCGCTGGCTTCACCGATGCGGAAATCGCACCGCTCTTCACTGAAGCGCATAACGTAGGGAATATTGTATTGCCAGAAGGTTGGTAATGTCGGACCGAATGACACCCCAACAGCGCCATTACTGCATGTCGCGCATCCACAGCAAGGACACTAAGCCCGAGCTGAAGGTACGCCGTTGGCTTTGGCGGCACGGCTACCGCTACCGCCTCTGCGTGAAGGGCGTGCCCGGCAAACCCGACATCGTGATGCGCAAGTACCGCACCGCCATCTTCGTGAACGGCTGCTTTTGGCACGGACATTTTGTTCAATTCATAATGCATAATGCAACATGCACAATTGAGGATTCTGCATGTTGCAAGATTCCGAAGACGAATCGGGAATTTTGGGTGACGAAGATTCGGCGGAACCAGGAGAGGGATCAGAAAAACTATGAGATTCTCTCCGAAAACGGCTGGCAGGTCATCGTGGTGTGGGAATGCCAACTGAAGCCCAAAACATTGGAAAAGACAATGTTACAAGTGGAACAACAGCTACTCGACTATTACATCAAGACCTTCGGCCGCAAATCCAAATCCTACATCCGAATTGACGAGGATAGCCTGCCCATGGCGGCAGAAGACCCCGAAGAGTACGGAATATGAAAATCAATGATCATGATTGAAATCACCCAAGCAAGCAAATCTCATGCCTCCGACATCGCCAACCTGATCATGACGGCCATGACCGACGAGTGCTGTCTCTATTTTTGCGGCGAAGGCTACGGGTTAGACGACTTCCGCCGGATGATGACTGGACTTGTGGAGCGAAAAGACTCGCAATACAGCTACCAAAACACCTTAGTCGCAGTGGACAACGGAAAGGTGGTCGGCATCTCCGTGAGTTACGACGGCGGAAAGCTGCACGAGCTGCGCAAAGCATTCCTCGCAGCCGCCAAGGCCCAGATCGGCAAGGACCACACCGGCATGGACGATGAGACGCAGGCCGGGGAACTCTACTTGGATTCGTTGGCCGTGCTGCCCGAATACCGGCGCAGAGGTATCGCCAAACGACTGCTGATGGCCACCAAACAGCGCGCCGACGAGATGGGACTGCCAGTGGTCGGGCTTTTGGTGGACAAAGGAAACCCCGGCGGGGAGGCACTCTACGCCAGCGTCGGATTCCGCTACGTGAACGACAGCCTCTGGGGCGGCCATCCGATGAAACACTTGGTGCTGTAAGGCATCGGAAACGATCTAAATAGGCGAATATCGTGGTTTTTTCAGCGGTGACATTGTTGAGCTTTATACGAAATCTAATAATAATAACTACTACATCAAAAGATGAATACCTATTACAATTTTGAACATTCGACAAAAACAAAAGTGGTCGGAAGTGCCCCGGGGGGACAACTGGAAATAAACTCCTATCTCTGTCGCAACGATGCAGAAGTACTTGGCAATACCTTTAAGGAACTTGGCGTGCGGTAGAGATCATAAATCCAACAGTTTTGTTATGTATAAGTTTTTTTAGACTAAAATGTGGTTGAATCAAAAATAGTTGTATTTTTGCGGCGGAAAAGTAGTAAAGATATGCATTAATCGATATGTTTGACAACAAAATGTAGCATGACAGTTACAGAATATATACGCGAAAGGGAAATACGAGGACGTGTGACGTTCACAATTGACGATGTCCGTCAAGCTGTGAACTTGTCGGACAATTCGCTTGTCACAGAATTGCAACGGCAAGTGGCTCGCGGTAGAATATGCATTCCTTATCGCGGTTTCTATGTCATTATACCTCCCCAGTATGCTTTGAAGGGTGTTGTTCCTCCTACTTATTATGTTGATAATCTGATGAATGCTGTCGGAAAACCCTATTATATATGCTTGCTGTCGGCCGCAGAATTTTACGGTGCCAGCCACCAGCGAGCTATGCAAACCCAAGTGATGACAATAGCACCCCGATTAAAGCCCTCGAAGATGAATAATTTGTTGAACTGGAACTATCGTCAGCTAATTCCTTTTGAATTATTGATGAAGAAAAATGCTGAAATGGGGGTGATAGTCTATTCCTCTGCCGAGCTGACAGCCATTGACCTCGTCCAATTTGCAAGCCACGTAGGTGGTTACCAACGAGCAGCCACGGTTCTTGCGGAATTAATGGAAAGTGTTGATGTAGAGCGAATTGAATCCGTTTTACCTTATACTACTACAGCAACCGTTCAACGCTTGGGTTATCTTTTAGAATTTGTTTTGGAGGAGCAGCATAAAGCCGACAAACTGTATAAGTTGTTGAAAGCATCAACTCCAAAATGGAAAAAGGTATTGATGAGCAATGCCAGCGAAGAAAAAAGCAGTAGTATGGGTAATCGATGGCATGTGAATATGAACATTGAAATTGAAATAGATGACCTATGATAGACAAATCGGCAATTATAGAATGGAATGAACAGGCACCGTGGATATATGCTACCATGGTCGAGCAAGACCTCATCATCTGCAAGGCCCTGGTCTGCATATTCAACGATGAATTTTTGGCTTCGCAGCTGGCTTTTCGCGGAGGTACGGCGTTGCACTGAACGAACTGGTCAAGAAAACCTTTATCGACCTAATGCCCGGAAGTAGAGATTAGATTTTTGCAAATAACAATTAAATACGTATTAGTATGAAAAAAATCCTCTTTTTCGCCCTCGCCGCGCTGTTATTTGCGGCATGTAGTGATTCTGAAAAACAGCTGCAGAAACGTGCGGCAGAACTGTGCCAATACATCCCCGACCATGAATTGTCGGAGAAGTCAAAACCGTACATGACGGCCGAGTTCTACGCCGTTTTGGACACGGTGTTCAACCAGCTGCCCGAGTTCGAGGCCATGGACCACGAATGGCTCCACTACTTCGTGACCGGCAACGGCGGCACCATCGCCGACTACGAGGTGACCGGCGTGGAACTGACCGACAAAACCCATGCCGTCGCGACCATCAAGGTGCGCCAGAAATGGGAAGACGGCTCCTTTGACAAAAACTCTGACATAGAGGAACATAAACTCTATATGGAGAAGGTGAACGACCAATGGCTCATGTCTGACTTCGACGGGCACAAGGCCGACTGCATCCGGCACATCGCCATCAACAAAAAGGAACAGGCCGTGCGCAACGCCGTCAGCGACTATTTGGTGAACGGGATCGGTGCCAACTATCTGAGAGGCGAGATCTGTGTGCCTACGCTCATGATGGTGCACGAATCAGAAGAAACTGACAATCAAACACTTGTTTGGGGCGACTTCTGGATTGATTGGTTCAATGTTGCCGGCGACACGCTCAAGGCCGTTTCGGGGGGCAGCCATTCGGGTTTGATGACCCTGAAGAAAGAAGGCGACCAATACAAGGTGGTCTCATTCGAGCAAACCGTTGATGGCGCGGGCAACGTGGCCAGTGCCAAACGCATCTTCGGCGAATACTTCGACATCTACCAGAACATCCACTCCAACGACAAAGTCCGCGAAGCCGCCCGCAAGGAGCAACTACGCGAGTACGTGAAAAAACACAACCTCAACGCCAAATACTACCAGGACTACGGCTGGCCTGCGGTGGCGATAGAAGAGTGACCCGGTCAGTCAGCTTGGTCGTTCAGACGGCGGCTCAAGTACTCGAAATCTTGCAGTGACAGTTGCTCAGCGCGTTTCGTGAACAGCGGCTCCGCCTCCACAAACGCCTTGTCGAACGGCAACGACTGCAGGGCGTTGCGCAGCGTCTTGCGACGGTAGTTGAAGGCCGTCTTCACCACCGTGCGGAAGGTCTTCTCGTCGCATTCCAGCCGCTTGCCGAAATTGCGGATGAGGCGGATGACAGCCGATTTCACCTGCGGCGGCGGCGTGAACTCATGCTCCCCGACGGTGAATAGGTACTCCGCATCGTAGTAGGCCTGCAACAGCACGCTGAGGATACCGTACTGCTTGTTGCCGGCGTGGGCACACACTCGCTCGGCCACTTCCTTCTGGAACATGCCCACCACCTCCACCACCGTCTCCTTCTCGTCCAGCACCTTGAACAGGATCTGCGAAGAAATGTTGTAAGGAAAATTGCCCACGATTACCTTCGGCCCGTCGTAGAATTCCGTCAGCGGATACTGCAGGAAGTCGCCATGAATTAGGTTGTTGCCCAACTCCGGAAAATGCGTCTGCAGATATTCCACCGACTCTTCATCTAACTCTATTACAGCTAATTGTGAAAATTCGCGCTGTAGGAGATACTGTGTCAGCACGCCCATGCCCGGCCCGATTTCCAACACGTGCGCGTCTGGCGTGCGGATGGCGTCGGCGATGTCCTGCGCTATCGCCTGGTTGTTCAGGAAATGCTGCCCTAAACGTTTCTTTGCCCGTACCATTAGTATTGTGATTGGTGAATAGAGACTGCCTGTTTTTTCAGGCGGCAAAAGTACAAAAAAATCCTACTTTTGCCGTCCACAGAAAAATATAGGTACTATGCTGCAAATCGGAACAAAAGCTCCCTATTTCGAGGGGGTTGACGAAAATGGGAACACCGTGAAACTGAGCGACTTCGCTGGCAAGAAGCTCGTGCTCTACTTCTACCCTAAGGACAGCACGCCAGGCTGCACCTCCGAAGCCTGCGACCTGCGCGACAACTACCAGCGCTTCCTCGCCATGGGCTACGAGGTGTTGGGCGTGAGCCGCGACTCCGCCGCCTCGCACCAAAAGTTCATCGCCAAGCACGAGCTGCCCTTCCATCTCATCGCCGACACCGACCTCACCATCCTAAAGGCTTACGAGGCCTGGGGTGAAAAGAAAATGTACGGCAGGGTGACCGAAGGCACGCTCCGCACTACTTATGTCATTGACGAACAAGGCATTATCATTGATGCTATCGGCAAGGTGAACACCAAGGCGCACACGGCACAATTGTTGAAATAACGGCAGGTTGGGATTGCCCGCAGGCCGTAGGTGTGCAGGAAAGATTACACGTTTTGTTGTTTCATCTCCCTGCGGTAAAGGACAAAGGCAGCCAAAAACAACACCCAATTACAACAAGATGCGACATTGTCGAAAAGCATCCCCTGTTGGGTGGTGACAGTGTTTGGCGTGCCGTGTTCAAAAAGAATAACGCTCAAATAATTGGAAATGAAAAAATGAGCGGCAACAACAACTAAAATCACCGCAAACGGGATTACAACTGCCCGCTTCTTAGCCAACAAATAAATGGCTGCACCTGAAAGCGTTGCCATCAGCAGACAAAGCACAACCTCCATGAGCACAGGCTGATGCACATAAAACCACAATGTACCTCCTAATATGGAAATTGCATAGAGGATGTATCCGAAGGTTATCACAAACAGCATCCCCGCGTAATAATCTCTTGATTCGTTCGGGGAGATTTCGGGGACTGCGTCTGTATTTTCCGAATCGAAACGCCACCACAAGAAGCCGATCAGAAGGAGTGAAGTGGCCAAATTCGCCCATTTCCGGACGTTTCGCATGGTGTACATGGTCACATCCTTATCCATCCGGTTGTCCGCAACAGAATGAACGTCAAAGAAGCGGTCAAGCAAAAAATAATCCAGCGCTGTCATCAAAACAACGAATCCGACCAATATCGCGAGATGCCCCCATTTGACATCAAACATCCTCGGTTTACGAAACAAGAGATAAAAGAGCAGCAGGTACAGCAGGGATTTTCCGACAACCACAGCTATCGGATGCACCACGGCTTCCAACGCGAAGAGGAACGGGGTGAACGAGGCCCAGACGACACCGAACATCCAGTAGAGGATGGCACCGAGCAAAAAGCAGCGATAATCCAACGGTTTTTCGTTTGTGTTATTCATATTGTGATGTATTTTGAAATCTTAAAATCTCTCACGCTGCCTCCGCGAATGGTGCACAGTTCGGGAACACCTTTCGACGACAATGGCGCGGCAAAGTTACAACATTTTCTATATGATATGACGCAAAAAACACGAATAGAATAAAGTTTTTGTATATTTGCCACTTAAACTATTAAAATCAATATACTGATTATCAATTCATTAATATAAAAAGTTATGCCGAAAATCTCTCAAAAAGGACAAAACATGCCGGCTTCCCCGATTCGGAAACTGGTGCCGTATTCCGATGCCGCCAAAGAACGTGGCATACACGTCTATCACCTGAACATCGGCCAGCCCGATATTGAAAGCCCGAAAGCGATGCGTGAGGCCGCCAAGCACATCGACATCCCGGTAATTGCCTATAGCCACTCCGCAGGCAACATCAGCTACAGAAGAAAACTGGTGGAATACTACCATTCTGTCGGCATAGAGGTGAATGTTGACGAAATCCTGGTCACCGTGGGCGGCAGCGAGGGCATCCTCTTTGCCTTCAACGCCTGTCTGGACCCCGGCGACGAGGTGATCATCCCTGAACCTTATTACGCAAACTACAACGGCTTCGCCAACATGAGCGGCGTGCATGTGAAACCCATCATCTCCTCCATTGAGAATGGCTTCGCACTTCCGCCCATCGAAGAGTTCGAGAAAATGATCACGCCGAAGACGAAGGCCATCATGATCTGCAACCCCAACAACCCCACAGGCTACCTCTACTCCAAAGAGGAAATCCTGAAGCTCGGCGAAATCGCGAAAAAACACGACCTCTTCCTCTTTGCCGATGAGGTCTATCGCGAATTCTGCTACGACGGCGCCCAACACTTTTCCGTGATGCAGCTCACCGATGTCGCGCAAAATGTCGTCCTTTTGGACTCTGTGTCAAAGCGTTACAGTGCATGCGGCATCCGCGTTGGCGCACTCATCACACACAACAAGGAGGTCTATGCCACGGCACTGAAATTCGCCCAGGCCCGCCTGAGCCCTCCGTTGTACGGCCAAATTCTCGGCGAGGTGGCGGTTGACACCCCAAAGGAGTATTTCGACAATGTGGTGGCCGAATACGAGGCCCGCAGGAACACCATCGTGAACGGCGTGAACTCCATCCCCGGCTGCTTCGTGCCGATGCCGAAGGGCGCATTCTACTGCGTCGCACGCCTCCCGATCGACGATTCCGACAAGTTCTGCCGCTGGATGCTCCAGGAGTTCAGCTACAACGGCGCCACGGTGATGTTCGCCCCCGCCACCGGCTTCTTCTCCGAGGAAAGCCGCAGCCAAGGATTGAACGCCGTCCGTATCAGCTACTGCCTGAACGTCCAAGATCTTGAAAAGTCGGTCGAATGCCTCCGTGAAGCCCTCAAAGTCTATCCCGGACGCACAATCTAAGTTTGACTTTGACGAATGACTTAGACTTAAACGAATGACTTAGACTTAAACTTTGACTTAGACATTGATAATGATTAGGACAAACTTTCATAAGGGAAAAGATGTGGTGGCGGCTCGCTTGCCGCATCTTTTCCTCTTTTTTGCCATTGCTTTTGCCGTCACCATTCCACAAAACACTCAGGCACAGCGCAGTAAGCCTGTCTATCAGACGGATTTTTCCAGCAAGAACTATGTCGATACCGCCGCGCCGATGATTTGGTTGGACGCGCACCTCGCCTACCATTTCCCCTTTGGCGAGCTGGGCAAAATGTTCAAGAACAATTTTGCCGTGGGGCCCGGTTTCACCTTCAAGTCGAGGAGCAACTGGACCGTGGGGTTCCATGTCGATTACATGTTCAACGCCAACATGCGCGACCCGAACTTCTTCAACGGCACGCTGGCTAACGATCACGGCATTGTCATCGACGGCAACGGCTTGGTGTCGCAGGGCGGCATCACCGCCGAGGGCCGCTACTGGACCGTCCAGGCCGACTTCGGCAAAATCATCCCCGTTGATCGCTGGAAGAACTCCGGCATCTGGCTGAAACTCGGCGCGGGCTACTTCAGCCACCGGCTGCGGCTCGACGACTTCGGGAAACAGTACCCGCAGTTAGACGGCAACTACGCCAAGGGCTACGATCGTCGCTCGGGTGGCTTTGTCCTCAGCCAGTTCGTCGGCTACCAGTTCGTCCGCAAGAACCGCATGCTGAACTTCTTCGTCGGACTCGAATTCCATGAGATGTGGACCAAGCCGAACCGCAACTACGTCTTTTTCGAGGGTCCAACCAACGAGATGAAAGCCAAATTCAGCGGTCTGGTCGGCCTGAAAGCAGGCTGGAACATCCCGCTGTATGAAAAGAAGACCACAACGACATTCTACTATCGATAAACGCGGGACATTCGACACCTTTCACCAATCACCAAAATGCGATTACTGTACACGATAGGAATATGGTTTTACGGGTTCGGCATCCGGGTGGCGGCGCTGTTCAACGAAAAGGCGCGGCTTTGGGTGCGAGGGCGCAAAGGAATTTTTGGCGATCTGGAGAAGGCCTTCTACAAATCCTCCCGTCCTGTGTGGGTACACTGCGCTTCGTTGGGCGAATACGAGCAAGCCAAACCGCTCATCGAAAAAATAAAAGCAGAAAACAATAATATTCAGATACTTACAACTTTTTTTTCTCCGTCCGGATACACGCAGGGCATCAAAGACAAGCTCTCCGACCAAGTCTTCTACCTGCCTTTGGACTTGCCCCGTAACGTGCGGCGTTTCCTTAGCATCGTCAAGCCAAAGGCGGCCGTCTTCGTGAAATACGAGTTTTGGTACAACTACATGCAACAGCTGGACCAAAACGGCGTTCCCTTTTATTATATCAGCGCCATATTCAGGGAAAAGCAACACTTTTTCAAGCCCTTCGGCCGCTGGTTTGCCCGTCAGCTGCAACATGCCACACATCTGTTCGTGCAAACGGAAAAATCCAAGAAGTTATTAGAAAGTATTGATATAAAACAGGTTACCGTCTGCGGCGACACACGCTTCGACCGGGTGAGCGCCATCGCCGCGCAAGTAAAGCCATTCCCCTTCATGGAAACTTTCCGCAACGGGAAGAAAGTCATCGTGGCGGGTAGCACCTGGGGACCTGACGAGCAGCTGCTGGCACAGTTATTGCATTCTTTCCCGGAGTACAAGTTGGTTGTCGCCCCCCACGAAATCATCCGAAAAGAGGAAGTGAAAAACACCTTTGCCACATATAAGACCACTTTCTATTCTTCCATGAAAGACGAGGATCTCCCTGGCTCTCAAGTGCTTGTCATCGACACGATTGGCATTCTGAGCCGTTTGTACCAATACAGCCACGTCTCCTACATCGGCGGCGCGTTCAAGACCGGCCTGCACAACATTCTGGAGGCCGCCGTCTATGGCAAACCGCTCTTTTTCGGCCCGCACTACGACCATTTCAATGAAGCGGTGCAACTGGTGGAACTGAAAGGGGCTTTCTCCGTTAATTCCGCCGATGAAATGACCAAGATTATGGAAGATTTTGAAAGCCAAAGAAATCCCGAATATTATCGCCACACCTGCGAAATATGCCAGCAATATGTGGCGCAAAACTCGGGAGCGGTGGAAAAGATATACGAACAAATTAAAAATTCAATATTATGAGCAAATTAGTAAAGACTATCCTGGTAATTGTTTTGATTCTGGCTGTGCTGGCCGGATTCTTTGTGAAACCTTACAACAACATGGTCCAGAAAGACGAGGGCTGTTCGCAAGCTTGGGCCAATGTGGAGAATGCCTACCAGCGCCGTATGGACCTCATCCCCAATTTGGTGAAGACCGTGCAAGGTGCCGCCGACTATGAGAAAGGCACATTGGAGGCCGTGATCGAGGCCCGAGCGAAAGCCACGTCCGTGCAGGTGGACCCGAGCAACCTGACGGAGGAGTCCATCGCGAAGTTCCAGGCTGCGCAAGACCAGCTGAGTTCCGCCCTGAGCCGACTGATGGTGGTCGTGGAGCGCTATCCCGAACTGAAGGCCAACCAGAACTTTCTGGAGCTGCAGGCCCAGTTGGAAGGCACGGAGAACCGCATCGCCGTGGAGCGCGGAAAATACAACGAAACGGTGAACGACTACAACAGTTACATCCGCAAGTTCCCGAACAACATCATCGCCGGCATGTTCAACTTCGACAAGAAGGGCTATTTCAAAGCGGCGGAAGGTGCCGACAAAGCTCCGGATGTGGAGTTTAACTTCAACAAATAGCCAAACCATTCCATCTTGAAAAGACTGACAATCATATTGTTGTGCATTGCTGCCGCATGGGTGGCAACGGCGAAGGGTGCGGATGGCATTCCACCCGCACCCGATCCGCCCCGCTTGGTCAACGACTTTGCCGGCATCCTCACCCCTTACCAAATCGAGGAAAAAGAGAACCGGTTAGTGGCTTTTAACGACTCCACGACGAATGTCATCTGCGTGGTCACGGTCAATGACTTAGGGAACTACACCGCTGCGGAGTTCGCGTACGAAATCGGGGAACAGTGGGGGGTACGTTCCACCGATGACAAGCGTAACGGGGTGGTGCTGCTGCTCAAGCCGCGCAACGAGACCTCCGGCGAGGTCTATATCGCCGTAGGCTATGACTTGGAAGCGGCCATCCCCGATGCCATCGCGAAGCGCATCATCGAGACCAAGATGATGCCCGCCCTGCGCGAAGGCGATTACAACGCGGCCATCGATTCGGCCTTGGCATACATTCTGCCCCTCGCGGCCGGCGAAATCAGCGTGGAACGGCTGTACGACGACAACATCTCCACAGCAGACATTCTGCTGACCCTCTTCTTCATCATCGCAATTATCGTGGTCATCGTCTATTTCTCGAAAAAGCATCCGGGTACCGGACATGGCGGCAGTATCTACGGAGGTTCCTATTTCCCGCCCTCGCACTACGGCGGCAATGTCTGGACCGATTTCGGAGGAAGCGGAGGCGGCTTCGGCGGAGGTTTTGGCGGAGGCTTCGGTGGCTTCGGTGGCGGTGGCGGCTTCGGTGGCGGCGGCGCCGGAGGACGGTTCTAATTAGGAATTAGGAATTAGAAATTAGGAATTAATGGCTATATTTTCAGCTAATACCAATCACTAATCACCAATGAACTACTACATCAAAAACGCAACAGTGGTAAACGAGGGCGAATGTTTTGAAGCGGACGTCCACATCTCCAATGGCATCATCGACAAAATTGTCCGTGAAGGCGAATGCTTTGACGCGGGTGGTGCCACCGTCATCGATGCGCGGGGCAAGTACCTGATCCCTGGCGTCATCGATGAACATGTCCATTTCCGGGAGCCGGGGATGACCTCAAAAGCAGACATTCACAGTGAAAGCCGGGCGGCTGTGGCGGGCGGCGTAACCTCCTATATGGAGATGCCCAACACGGTGCCGCAGACCACCACACAGGCCTTACTGCGAGAAAAATTCGAGCTCGCAGCCGAGAAGTCCTTGGCCAACTACTCCTTCTACATCGGGGCCACGAACGACAATTTGGACGAAATTGTGAAGACCGACCCCGCCACGGTATGCGGTGTGAAGCTGTTCATGGGGTCCAGCACTGGCAACATGCTGGTGGATCAGGACGCTGTCTTGGAAACGCTCTTCAAGGAGTCGCCTTGCCTGATTGCCGCCCACTGTGAGGACGAAGGAATCATAAAGCGGGACACTCAATACTACAAAGAGTTAGTTGAAAAGCATGAAATGGTGGATAACGCCGCTCTCCATCCACTCGTGCGCACGGATGAAGCCTGCTACCGTTCCACCGAAAAAGCGGTGGCCTTGGCCACAAAAACAGGAGCGCGCCTGCATGTCATGCACATCTCCACTCGGGCGGAACTCTTGCTTTTCGATCCCAGAATTCCACTGGCTTCGAGAAAAATAACAGCGGAAACCTGTCCGCACTACCTCCTGTTCGATAACCGCGACTACGATCAGCTCGGCTTCGCCATCAAGTGCAACCCAGCCATCAAATCAGCTAATGACAAGTATGCACTTTGGCGAGGGGTGCAGGACGGATACATCGACACCATCGGCTCCGACCATGCACCACACCTTTGGGCGGAAAAATTCACCGGCAGCTATTTCACCGCCAAATCGGGATTCCCGTCCATCCAACACAATTTCCCGTTGATGGTCGATCATTTCCAACGCAACAAACTCTCTATTGCTGCCTTGGTGACGCTGATGTGCCACAACCCTGCCCTGCTGTACCGCATCGACCGCCGGGGCTTTGTCCGTGAAGGCTACCATGCCGACTTAGCCATTGTGGATGTCAACGCGAACGAACTGATAACCAACGAAAAAGTTTATTACAAATGCGGCTGGACTCCCTACGACGGAACAACCGTGCACACGAAAGTGACGCACACCTTCGTCAACGGGACTTTGGTCTATGAAAATGGAATTTTCCACGAAGAAAGTCGAGGGGAGCGGCTGGTTTTCAGAGGGTAGGAAACAAGGGTTGCGAGTGTCGCAATACTCATGGGAAATTTCGAATGCGGAAAACGATTCTCTCCCCGCAGAATCACAAGTTTTTCTTGTTTATCCGCAAAGTCTTACGTATCAATCGGTTCACATCTTCGGAAACATGCCAATAATAGCACACCGCAGCGGTGACAGCCATCAGGAATACGCTTTTAACCACTGCATCCAACAGTGTGGAAACTATCGTGGAAACTGGTATCTTCAAAAACACGGGAGTGAGGATGGTACCCCAGCCGTAATTCAGCAGAAGCAGGCCGGCCATTAAAACAAGCACTTTCAATTGACCGAAAGACAAAATGTTGATATTCAGCTTGATGCGAACAAGTAGCAAAAGACATACGTAGAAAGTCAGATAGGACAACAGATGCGACAAGGAGGCCCCATCCATGCCGAAACGGGGAATCAGCAGGACGTTCAACGCCACCGCCATACCGGTCAGCAGAACAGTGAATACCAACGACCAGTAGTAGTATTTGGAATAGTTCAGTGCGCTGGAACTGACGAAAAGGGTGGAATTGATGCATTTGGCAATACCCAGAATCAGAACCACGCTTTTCCCCGCCTCATACTTTTCGCCGTTTGGAAGCAGCATAAACAAGGCGTCAATGTTAATCCAGATGAAGAAGAAAATAATCACGCTGGAGAGCATCAAATGCAACGAGACAGACTTGCAAAGTTTTTCCGCCGTCCCGAAGTCGTTGTCCTTGAATGCTTGTGCGATTTCCGGCTGCACGATGGCGTTCAACGACCGATTGGGTACTTCCACCACCGTAGCAATGTAGTTGGCGATGGCATAAATGCCCGTGAAAGCAAGCCCCATGCCCGCGCTGACGAAGAAAGTGTTCAGCAGCGGCATCACGTTCACCGTCACAGCATTTAGCAGCATGAACAGCGTATATAAGCCGACATCCTTCAGCAAAGGTCTTGTAAACACTTTGAAATCAGGCTTGAAAGAAATTTTCCCCAAAGTGAGCAGATAAAAGAAGTCAATGAGTGCGGCGAGAAAATAGATGATGCAGATTCCAACAACCAGACCGTCCAGGCCAATGACGTGCCAGTAGCCATACAGCAAATAGGTTACCAAAAGTCCGACCCGCACGCCCACTTCGCGAACAAGCTTCGGCACCACAATACGCATCAACACGTTGGCATTTGCCTCGAACACACTTTGATACAACATGAAGAGCGACAAGGGAAAGACAAATCGGTAGTAGTTGACGAACAACTCGGAATGTTTCGAAAATGTCTGTATGATGGTGCCTTGCAACAGTTTAGACACTAAAAAGAAAATAAGGAACCCAACAAGAGGCAGCACAAGCGTCCAAAAAAAGAACCCGTAGTGTCGTTTGGACTCGTCCTTGAAATAAGGGAAGAACCGGACGATGGACGAGCTTGTCCCCAGTTGCGCGAAACTGGCGAAAAGAACGGCCGCATCAATCATTATGCGGGTGAGGCCGACCTCTTCCTGAGTCAGATAGGCGGTGACAATGAAGAAAGTGGTGAGAAAGCCGACCGCTATTCCCAAATAGTTGACAATTGTGCCGCGAATACTCTGTTTAATGACAACACCCATGATTTACAATCAAATGATGGCGCAAAAGTAAACAATAATTTCCAAAAGGAGACCGCCGGGTGTTTTTCCTTGAGACATTTCCCGAAAGGTCTCTGGCCTGCACACCGCCGAAAGGACTATTTTTTCGGTATTTTCAGCTTCTGGCCCGCCCTGATGGCATCCTTATTGGAAAGGTTATTGTATTGGGCGATATCGTTGGCCGTAGTGCCGTAGCGCTTGGCGATGGAGGTCAGCGTGTCGCCCTGCCGGATGGTGTAAGAGGTGTAGCTCAGTTGCGGCTTCACCGGCTTGATTTCAGGCACTGGTTTCGTGGGCACAGGACCGCCGATAGTATCGCTTTTGGCAGTGGCCGAATCATTTGCGCCTGTTTGGGCAATCGCTTTCATCGAATCCTGCGCTGCCGGTTTCGCGTTGGGGTTCGGCACCTTGACCGTGGTGCCCTTCTTCACCAGAAGGCGCTGCCCGATGCGGAGGTTTGTACTGCGTATGCGGTTCAACGATTTGATATTGCCCACAGTGGTGTGGTATTTCGCCGCTATTTTCCCCAGCGTCTCTCCCTTGCGCACCGTATGATATTTGTTCGGGGTTTGCTGGACAATCATCATGCCGTCGTCGCTCACCGACTCATTAGCCGCTATCGTGTTCAGGTTGCGGGTAGGGTTGAAGTAAGCATCATAATTGTATTTAGAGATGGAGTCGCTCAGCGCGATGTAGTGCAAAAGGTCATGGGAGCGCAGTCGCAGCGGCTTCGGCTCCGTGAAGGCAGGGATAATCTCCTTTTTATACTGCGGGTTGAGGGATTTGATTTCGTCATAGCTAATACCCAGTACCTCAGCTATTTGTCTAAAATGAGTCTCCTTGTTGATCATGACAGTGTCCACATCGGACGGGATGGAGATTTGCGCCGGCTGGATGCCGTAGAGGTTATGGTAGGTCATCATGTACATGGCACCGATGAAGGCGGGGAAATAGTTCTGGGTTTCACGGGGCAGGAAGCGGCTGACGCTCCAGAAGTCGGTTTTGCCGCCGGAGCGCTGGATGGCCTTGCGCACGTTACCGGCACCGCAGTTGTAGGCGGAGATAGCCAATCCCCAGTCTCCGAAGATGTTGTACAGGTCGCGGAAGTGGCGGGCGGCGGCATCGGTGGCCTTGTAGGGGTCGCGACGGTCATCCACGTAGGAGGTGACCTCCAAGCCGTAGAGCTTGCCCGTGCCGTACATGAACTGCCAGATGCCGGTGGCACCTGCAGGGGAAACGGCGGTCGGGTTCAACGCCGACTCGATAATCGTGATATAAACCAGCTCTTCAGGCAGGTCATATTTGTCGAAAATGGCCTTCATCCACGGGTAGTAATACTGGGCAAGTCCCAAAATGACGGACGAACTGCGCTGGCGCTGGACGGCATAGAGTTCGATGAAACGTTTCACCTTGTCGTTGTAGGCCACTTCAATCGGAGTCTGAATTTGACTCAAACGATTGAAAATCAAGGAGTCGTTGTTGTCATATTTCGTGGTGTCGTCAGTGAGTTTGGAAAGCACCGAGTTTTGGGAGGCGAGATCGCGCTTAATGTACCAGACATTCAACAGGGAATCCATCAGGCGGATCTCCTTCCGGGTAAAAATTTCCAAACTTTCCTGAGCGGCCTTATTGGCGAAAGAATCGACGGGAGCAACATTCTGCGCCCATAAATTCCACGTGAACCCGCACAATAAAACCAATATCCATATTTTTAACTTCATAATCTTCAATTATAAAACAATAAAAATCAAGGTCTTACAGATTCCTGAGACCAATAAGCCTCAATCTGAATCCTTTAAGGAATAGCAGATTGAAATTTGAGGCCACAAAAATACGATTTTTTCAACGTAAAACTTATTCTTTTATTGTATAGTCATTCCATTTTAATTCCTTACCCTCTTGGAATAAGGTCGTCATCAATATATTCCCTTCTTCGTCATAAAGTTGCCAAACGCCCTCCTGCAGGCCGTTTTCGTATTTCCCGGAAAGCCGGATGTTGCCGTTCTCCCAATAGAGAACATACTTGCCGTCCATCACATTTTCCGAATATTGTATCTCGGAGGCCGGTTTTCCCGACTCAAACCATGATTTCCATAACCCTTCGCGCAAACCGCCGCTGTATTTTCCTGTTTCGTAGGAAGTTCCGTTCCGATACATCCATGTTCCCTCTTCATAGCCCGCTTCGTACTGCCCGGAGGTCACCGTCACGCCCTCTTCGTCATACTCCACGTAGCGACCTTCCAATTCCCCGTCCTCATAATTGGCAGCAGTCATCGTGTCGCTTGTCGGGTAGAACCAGAACCACTCCCCTATTTTTTGTCCCTTGGCATTATAACTTCCTGTTATCTCGACTGTTTTGTCGGGAAAGTAGAAATTCCACTCGCCAATGGGCTTGGAATTTTTGTACTTGCCTTTCGAGCGCAGTTCACCAGTCGGGTAGTACTCCTTCCAAAGTCCTTGTCGCAGGCCGTTAAGGTCGGTGATGCCCTCGTAGCGGAGCCATCCGTCCTCGTAGAGGTAGCCGTTGATGATTTTACCGGTGGAATCGAAGTCGCGGCGGATGCCGTCGGGACGACCGTTGTAGTAAGTCGCGGCAATGGCCACCTGCCCGTTCGGGTGGTAGGTGCGCCGCCGCTCCAACTCCTTGGTCTCCTTGGCATCCTTCACCAATTGGTCGTTCTCGTACTTCTCCACATAGAGAAAGTCGCCGTTTTCATCATAATATTTGAAGAAACCATGCTTCTTGTCGTT
>CAMVBK010000039.1:0-32567 GCA_947165685.1 uncultured Bacteroidales bacterium
GGCGAGGTAGATTTTATATGGTTGAAGGTCGTTCAGTAGCATGTTGCTCGTTTGCTTAGGTGGTTTAGAAAGTTTAGGAGGTTTAGAAAGTTTAATCTTCCTAATCTTCCTAATCTTTCTAAACCAGCTGTAATTTCACGTCGTTCAGCACGTTCATGTAGTTGATGAAGGCCTGGTAGGGGGAGGAATAGACCTCGAAGTTGCGCTTGACGAAGCGGTGGCCGAACCATTTGGAACTCATGAAGTTGAAGTGGTCGGCGGCCTGCAGGCGCAGCCAGCTGAGCTTGGCCTCGGGGTTGTCGGACTTCTGGTAGAGCGGCTCCAACTTGAACAGCTGGTTGAAGGCCTCCTGCTGGAGCTCGTTGCCGAGCCATTCGTTGGTGTCCTTCTCCTCGCCGGAGCAGGAGATGGGCCATGGGGCGTGCATGGTGGCGGGGCTGAGGTCCATGTCGAGCACCTCCTTGGGCGTGATGAACTCGTAGTTCTCGTGGGCTTCCAGCGTGTGCACCAGTGCCTTGAAGAAGTCGAAGATGCCCGTGTCGGCGGTGTAGTGCTCGCCGATGGTCTCGTAGTCCCAGAACAGGTTGATGAGCGGAGTCTCGCTTTCGGTGTTGATGCTGTCGAGGAAGCGCATGTATTTCTCGGCGGTCAGCGGGAACTGGTCCCAGCCTTGGTCGGCGAAGCGCAGGGTGATGTCGTCGCAGAGCTGGTAGGAGCGCAGCAGCAGGCGCACGTCGGTCTGGTAGGGGTTGCAGTAGAGATAGGTGGGGCTCTTCCAGCCGAGGATGTGGCGCGCGCCCTCGGTGAGGATGACGCGGTAGCCGGCGTTGCCGAGCCATTCGCCGATGTCGTCGGAATAGATGATTTCAGTGTTGCAGAAGGAGACGGGCTTCACGCCGAAAGTCTCCATCAGCAGCTCCTCCTGCAGGCGCACCTGCTCCATGAAGGCGCTTTCGCTGTAGAGTGAGGCGAGGCTGTGGGTGTAGGTGCTGCCGGTGATTTCCACGCATCCGGTGGCGATCAGCTCCTTGAAGCTGTCGATGACTTCGGGGCAGTAGTTCTTGAACAGTACGATGGAGCTGCCCGAGATGCTGAAGCTGCAGCGGAACTTGTCGGGGTTCTGTCGGATGATCTCCAGCAGCATCTTGTTGGCCGGCAGGTAGCAACGCTCTGCCAGACGTTTGGTCAGATACTGGTTCTGGTAGTCATCGAAATAGTGGTGATCCTGGTTGATGTCGAAAAAGCGGTACGTGCGCAGGCGGTACGGCTGACTGATCTGAAAGTGGAAACATATTTTATTCATAACGGAGCGTTTTTTCGTAAATATTGACTAATTTCTTGGCCACGTATTCCCATTTGAGGTTATCGACCTCGGCGGCGCCCTCCTCGGCGAAAAGCTTGGAGAGGGCGGGGTAGTGGAGCAGGCCGTAGATGGCGTCGGCGGTGGCGTCGATGTCCCAGAAATCGACCTTGATGGCGTGGGTGAGCACTTCGGAGACCCCCGACTGCTTGGAGATGACTACGGGCACCTTGGCGCGCATGGCCTCCAACGGGGAGATGCCGAAGGGTTCGGATATAGAGGGCATCACATATACGTCGCTCATGCCGAACATCTTGTTGATGTCGTCGCCGCGCAGGAAGCCGGTGAAGTGGAACCGGTCGGAGATGCCTAACTCGGCCACGCGCTCGATGATGTGCGGCATCATGTCGCCGTCGCCGGCCAGCACGAAGCGCACGTCGGGATCCTTGTCCAGCACGCGCTTGGCCGTCTCCACGAAGTAGTCGGGTCCCTTTTGGAAGGTGACGCGGCCGAGGAAGGTGACGATTTTCTCGGAGACGAATTTCTTGCGTTCCACTTTCTTGTCGTTGGGTTCCACGGCGTTGTGCAGGGTGAAGACCTTCTCGGCGGGGATGCCGTATTTGTTGATGACGATGTTGCGGGTGAGGTCGCTGACGGCGCACACGGCATCGGCGGCCATCATGCCCTCTTTTTCCATGCCATAGACGATGTCGTTGTAGTTTTCGCCGCTGCGGTCGAACTCGGTGGCGTGGATGTGCACCACCAAGGGTTTGCCGGAAGCCCGCTTGGCGGCGATGCCGGCGCGGTAGGTCAGCCAGTCGTGGGCGTGGATCAGGTCGAAGTCCTCGTTCTTGGCGATTTCCGCCGCGATATTGGCGTACTGGTTCACCTCTTGCATCAGGTTGGGACCGTATTTGCCGGAGAAAACGTACTTGCGCTTCTCGCCCGATGTGGTTTCGAACACGCCGCTCTCCATTTGGCTGATGACATTGTAGTAGTCGTCCAATCCCACGTAGGGGATGAGCTTGCTGTTGACCTGGATGTAGGAAGTCTGGCCGGAGCGCAGGAAGAAGTCGGAGGATCGCGGGTCAACCTCCACGTCGCTGCCGTTCACAATCTTAACGTAGGAGGTGTCCTCGTCGCCGGACGCGTTGGGCATGACGAAGGTCACCTGTACCCCGTTGAGGGCGAGGCCTTTGGTGAGGCCGTAGCAGGCGGTTCCCAGTCCACCGGAGATGTGTGGCGGGAACTCCCATCCGAACATTAAAACTTTTATAGCCATAATAGTGGAATTAGTCGTCTATTTTTTTACTTGTTCGATTTTCCATTTCATGTAGAGCAGTGCAGCGACGCTCCAGGCCTGCGAGATGCAGCCGTTGGGTTTGTAGGGCGGGTCGCCGTCGGTGACTTCCGCCACGGTGGATATGCCGTAGGAGGTCATGCAGCTGTCGAAGTGGTAGAGGATGCGGTTGAGCACCTCGGGGGCGCTCTCGGGGTGCACCTTCAGGATGCAGTCGGTGAACGGGAAGAGCAGCCACGGCCACACGGTGCCTTGGTGGTAGGCGGCGTCGCGCTCGGCCTGTGTGCCCATATAGTGTCCCTTGTAGTCGGGGTCCTTGGGCGAGAGGGTGCGGATGCCCTTCTCCACGATCAGCTCCTCGGTGATGCGCTTGAGCACCAACTGCCGGATCTTCTCGCTGATGGGCGCGAAGGGCAGGGAAGCGGCGATGAGCATGTTGGGGCGCACCTGGAAGTTCTTGTAGTCGCCATCGACATAGTCGGCGAGGTAGCCGGCCTCCTTCGACCAGAAGGTCTCCTTGAAGACGTTGGGGAAGTTGGAGGCGACAGGTTCCCATTCGATGAGGAAGTCCTGGTCGTGGCTGACGCGGGCGAGGTCGAGGCCGAACTTGATGGCGTTGTACCACAGGGCGTTGATTTCCACCTGGCAGCCGGTGCGCGGGGTCACGGGACGACCGTTCACCACGGCGTCCATCCAAGTGAGGGCGAGACCGGGGCCGCCGGCGTAGATCAGCCCGTTGTCAAGCATGCGGATGTTGTTCATCGTGCCGTCGCGGTAGGCGCAGAGCACCTTCTTGATGGTGTCGCCGTATTTCGCCCACACTTTCTTGGGCTTGTTGACGTAGTCGCAGTAGATCTGCAGGCTGCGGATGAACCAGAGGGGCGCATCCACGGAGTTGTAGGCGGCGTTGCTGCCGGTGCCGATGTTGGGGAAGAGCCCGTCCTTGAGGTCGGCGACCATGCTGTCGGTGATTTCCTCGAAGAGGTCGAACTTGCCTAACGGCAGGGTAAGGCCGGGCAGGGCGATGAAGGTGTCGCGTCCCCAGCGTCCGAACCAGGGGTAGCCGGCGATGATGTCGGTGCGGCCGTTGCGCTTCACGATGAACTGCTCGGCGGCGTTCTGCAGGCAGCTGGCGAAGTTGTAGCGCGGGGTGCGCCGTTTCGCCTCCTCGTCGTACAGGGCGGCGATTTCCTTGGGGTTCATCGGCTCCGTGCCGATGCAGAGGTAGAGCACCTTGCGGTTCGCCTTCACGGTGATGGTGCCGGGCCGCCACAGGTCCTCATGCCCGTCGTAGCCGCGCTTCAGCTCCTCTTCATATTCTATATTGTAGTACCAGTCGGGATGATGCTGGTAGTCCACCGGCTCCGAGAACTGGAAATAGACCGGCGTGTAGCCGTCGTACATGCAGTAGCCTACGCCGTTCTCCACGGTCTGGTATCCGGTGTTGACGCTGTCGTTGGCGTGCGTGAGCTGGTGGATGCTGCGGAAGGCGAGCAGCGGCTCCACTTGCAGGGCCACGTCGTCCATGTCGTCGGAAAAGTCGTAGCGGATGATCAGCCGGTCGGCATCGTGCTGGAAAAGCATGGACTTGCGAAAGTTGAACTTCCCGACACGGTAGTCATACACGGGCACGCTGTCGGCGGAGAACTTTTGGAGGTACTTGTTCCCCTTGGGGTCGATGACGCCGCCCTTGTATTGGTGGATGCCGAGATGGAAGTCCATGTCGTGGACCACGATGTTCTCGTTGAGGCCGGAGACCAGCAGGTGGCGTTCGCCGTCGAGGTTGTCCTGCGGCACGATGAACAGTCCGTGGTATTTGCGGGTGTTGAGTCCGCAGAGCGTGGTGGTAGCGAAGGCTCCGGTACGGCTGCAGCGCAATATCTCCCGCTCTTTCGCGTAGTTGATGTTCACTAACTTTTCCTTGTCAAATGCGATATAACTCATCGTATGCTTCTCTTTTTTTCGATTCTACTATTGGATGTTCTAACCTGCAAAGATATATTTTTTATAGGATACGTTGAATGGTTTTTTTTTCATTTTTTTTGAACACCCAGGGCTCACTTCGTTCACCCTGGGTTAGCATACTTCAGGCCTACGGCCCTTATGGAAGGACTATTCGTCAAGGATGTATTGTTCATCGAAGGGGACCTTGTTCTTGGTAAGTAGTTGGATTAGTTCGTTTTTGGGTGTGATTTGCCGATGGTGTTCCTCTTGGTGGTCGATATAGCGTTTTGCAGTAGGACTTACGGATTCGCTGACGGAGAAGGTCCCGTAGCCTCCTTGCCAACTGAAGTCCTTGTAATGGAGTCCTTTTCTTTTGATCCAGTTGGTACTATGTGATTTCAATATTTCCATTATTTTGGCTATTGAGAGAGTGCGTGACAGTATAAATAGAACATGGACATGGTTTCCTGTTCCGTTGATGCGTAGTGGAACACATTTGTTTTTTTCCAATGTTCCGCTTATGAATTGATAGAGTTCAGTCCTGTTCTCTTTGAGAATTTCTGGGCTGTTTTTTTTGATATGCCAGACGGCATGGATGATGATTTTGGACAATGAGTGTGACATAACGTTTTTTTTTGCCGCAAATATAACTATTAAAACAATAATAAAACGTGCTAAATTGTTGTTTTTTAGTATGTTGAAAATATAGCCAGAATTGCGGAAAACATATAGATAGCAGCACAAAACATCCCAAAAACCATCCCGTCAATGAAACAAATATAAAATCAACACATCCCAAACAACCCCCGATTTCGCACAAAAACACCAAACACCTTCCAAAAGGGCCGTAGGCCTGACGTATGCCAGCCCAGGGTGAGCGCAGCGAGCCCTGGGGACGAAACGGTGAATGGTGAATGGTGAATGAAATGAACAAAATGAATGAAATGAACAAAATGAATGAAATGAACAAAACGACCGCATCGCAGGACACAAAAAAATCCCGGACCGTGAAGTCCGGGATTTTGTAGTAGAATAGATTCCGAGGAATTAGCGGGCGACCGTGAATTTGCGGGTCGTCGTGCCGTTTTCGGTCTCGATTTTCACCGTATAGACACCGTTGGCGAAAGCCGTGGTGTTGATTTGGGTGTAGGTGTCGTTGGCGTCGTAAGCGCCCACCATCTGGCCCATCATGTTGAACACCTCCACGCGGTTGATGTTCTCGTTGGACGTGATGTTGAGGACGTTCTTGGCGGGGTTCGGGTAGATGCTGGTGGTCGTCTCGTGGTTGTCAACGCCCACGCCGGCGGTCACGTTGATGTCATCGACCTTCATCAAGAAGATGTCCGAAGTGTTGTAGTTTCTGAATGCGACATAGACATTCTGGCCGGCATAGTTGCCGCTGATGCTGACGCTTCTCTGCTCCCATGCGTCAGACTCTAAAGTCTCGTTGAACACGCTGGTGAAAGAGCTGGGGTTCAGGGAGGTGGAGAGCATCACTTCATAGTATTCCTCTGCGTAGTCGGCATCGACGGCGGAAACAGCCCAAGTCAGGGTGGCACCGTTGCTCGGGATGACCAAGGCGGGGGTAATCAACCAGTTGTCGGGAGTGAGTGCGCCGTTCACATTGCTGTAGGAGCCGGAGAGGACGAAGCCGTCGGAGCCGTTGTTGCCGCTGCCGGAGAGGTCAACATTGGAGTAGTAGGAGACAGGCTCGAAGCTGTGTTCCCAGGAGTAGCCGTCGCCGTCCTGGTCGAGGATGGTCCAGCAAGCAGGCATGCCGCCTTCGAAGTTTTCGGTGAACGGGAGGGTTTTCGGAGCGGAGCAGTCAACGGCGGAGCCGCTCACGGCGATGTTCTTGGTGATGCTGCCGCTGGTGAGCGTCACGTTGCCGGAGTGGTTGCCGGCAGCAGTGGGATTGTAGCGGACCTGGAAGTTGCCGCCGGCAGCGGGAAGGGTGGCCGTGGCAGCGAAGGAGGTGCCGTTGATGGAAACCTCGAAGTTGGCGGGGGCGGTCACCGTGATGTCATTGGTGAGCAGAGCACCGATGACGTTCACGGCCTTGGGGGCGGAGGTGGTACCCATCGTGATGCTGCCGAAAGCCATGCTCTCTTCAGAAACCAACATGGTGGGGTCGTTGAGGGCGGTCAGGTTGAAGTTGTCAACGTAGAGGACGTCGCTCATTTCAAACATGCCATAGTAAAGGCCGGCACCCATAGAGGTGACTTCGACGGCGATGTACTTGGTGTTGGCCGGGATGATGGCGGTGTGGGTGGTGAAAATGTTGCCATCGGCGGGATCGTAGTTGACAGAAACCTCATTTTGCCAGGTGAAGCTGGTGGCGCTGTTGTCGGTGGAGGAAGTACCCACGCGGAAGATGGTGGGAGCGGTGGCTGTAGAACCGAAGTAGGTGCGGTAGCCGAAGGTGAACATCATGGCGCTGGTGTTCTGGATTTCCGGCATGACAATCTTGTCGGCGGCGGCGATGTACAGGGCGAAGTCGCCGGCACCGTCAACAGAGGCCTGGGAATAGTTGGCTGGATCGTTCACCGTCCAGCAAAGAGGCGGGTAGGTGCCGGTGTTGAAGTCGTAGGTGTAGGGCAGGGTGGTGATGATGGAGTTGGCGCAGTCAACGGCCTCGCCGGTCAGGGCAACGGTGTCGCTGTAGCTGGCGGATGCAATCGTCAAGTTCTGGTTGAAGGAGCCGGCGGCCGTAGGGGCGAAGCGCACGTAGATGGTGTCGTGGACCACGGTGGCGGCGTTGGCCGGGATGGTCTGCGTGGCGGCGAAGTTAGTGCCGTCGAGGGAAACCTCAAACGGGGCAGCGGTGGTCAGCGTGAAAGCCTCGTTGACGCTGATGGTGCTCAGCACCACGGTTTGGGCGTCAGTGGTGGTACCCATTTCGTTGGCGCCGAAATCCAGGGCGTCAGTGCTGATGGCCATGGAGGCGGTGGCGGTTGCAACAGTGAAGTTGTCGATGTAGAGGTAATATTGGTAGTTGCCATAGTAGTTGATGGCCACATATTTGGTGCCGGCGGGGAGCTCAACGGCGACCTCGGTCCAAGACGTCTGCACGGTCGGGTAGTCGGCCAGCACGGTGAAGCTGCTGAGGTCGGTGTTCGTGGTGGAGTACATCACCTTGAAGCTCTCGTTGGAGTTATAACCCTTGTAGAAAAAACGTGCGAGGTAGGTGTCGTTGCCGGTCAGGGTCAGTTGGGGGGTGATGAGGTACTGGTTGTAGTCGGAAGCGGAGGAGAAGCTGCTGAAGCGGAAGTCGTTGCTGCCTTCGTAGGCCTCAGCATCGGCATAGACACCGAAGCGGTCGTCGTTGGCGGGATCCATGCTCACCATGGTCCAGCAGTCGATGCTGCTCTCAAAGCCTTCGGTGAAGGGGATGGTGATGTTGCTGCAGTCGATGGCGTTGCCGGTCAGGTTGACGGTCACGTTCGTGGCACCGGTGGAGGTGAGGGTCACTGTGCCGTTGTCAGTGCCGGCAGCGGTGGGGGCGTATTGTACATAGAGGGTGCCGCCAGTTGCGGCGATGGTGGCGGTGGTGCCGAAGTTGGTGCCGTCAGCGGAGACGGCGAACGGAGCCGTGGTGGTGGCCGTCACGTCGGTGGTGAGCAGGTAGTTGGTCAAAGAGACAGTGCTGTTGGCCGTGGTGCCGAGGCTCACGTTGCCGAAGTTCACTGACGTGGGGGTGGCGGAGATGGTGGGCTCCGTGGGGGTGAAAATGACCGTCATGGTGCAGCCGTCGTTGTTGCCGTTGCGGGCCATAAGGAAGTGGTAGGTCCTGCCGTCGAGAAACTCGTAGTCATCGCCGCGGGTCGGGTCGATGCTTTCGCCGGCAATCCACACTCTGTCGCCCGGCGTGGGGTTGGTGATGCAGAAGTCGTAGATGCCAGCCGGAATGGTGATGGTGGCCGTCCCGTCCATCACGATGTTGGAGGTGGTCAGGCTGCCGTCGGCATTGACGGGAACTTTGTACTCGAATTCCGCATAGACGGACGCGGGGGCGTCGCCGCTTGTGGTCAGGGGACCGGTTTCCGGGATCACGGTGCCGTAGGTGTTATGGTCAGCGTCCAAAAGGAGCTGGTAGCCGGAACCGTCCTCCCACACATCGTGGGCCTCCAAAATGATTGTCACTTGTGCCTTCGCACAAAATGTCAGCGCTATGAACGCGACAAACAAAGTAAAAATCTTTTTCATTTTTTTGTGGTTTTGATTAATAATAATATAGGTTTGTTTGATGTACAATAAAATTTAAATCCAATCAATCGGCAAAAATACAATTTTTTTTAATACATTGTGTCTCTGATTTTCAAATTTTAATGCATTAATATGCATCAACCATAATGCTAATCCATTGGCAAGATTATTATGATTTGTGAGCAGGGACTGTCAAAAAAAAGCGTGATTCTGCTGTCGGGATGTGTCCGTATTTTGTGTATGTTTGCGCCCTTAAAAAATAAAGATGAAAATGCAGGAGACTCGCTTGCTTACGATTTCGCAAATTCGTGAATGTGAACGGTTTACGATGGATCGTCGCGGCATATCCTCCCTGGAACTCATGGAGGATGCAGGACGCGCCTGCGCCGACAAGCTGGTGGAGGAGACTTGGTTCCGCAGCTTCGGACGGATTTTCATCTATGCCGGCACCGGCAACAACGGCGGCGACGGCGTGGTGGCTGCCATAGCCCTGATAGAGAACTACCACATAGACAGCGAGGTCGTACTCGTCGTTTGCGCCCCTGAAAACGCCCGCTACAGCGAGGAGATGACCCATCAGCTCGGTCGATGGGCGGAGGTGGTGAAACAGCATGAGAATGCCGGAACAGTCTGTTTCTCCACAGAAAACCCGCCTGCAGCAACCTCCGACGACCTGATCGTGGATGCCCTGTTCGGCATCGGCCTCAACAAGCCGGTGACGGGCTTCTTCGCGGAGGTGATCCGCCACATCAACGACTCCGAGGCATACGTCGTCTCCATCGACACGCCTTCCGGCTTGTTCGCCGACGCGCACACGCCGGACAGCAGCGCGGTGGTGGTCGCCGACAAGGTGCTGAGCATCCAGTTCCCGAAAACCGCCTTCCTGCTGCCCGAGAACGCCCCGTTCTGCGGCGAGGTCGAGGTGGTCGATATCGGCATGGAAGCACCTGAAAGCCTGGACGATACGAAACGCAGACTCGTAGCAACGGAAGCTATTTCGCTCCTGTTGCGTCCGCGCCCACGACACGCGCACAAAGGCACGTTCGGGCATGGGCTTTTGGTGGCCGGCAGCCGGCAGATGCCCGGTGCGGCGGTGCTGGCGGCCACGGCGGCCATGCGCGGCGGCATCGGAAAGCTTACGGTGCACACCCCGGCGTCGGTGCGCGACATCCTGGCGGTCGCCCTGCCCGAGGCCATCCACCATATCGACGAGAACGAGCAGATTGTCAGCCGCATCGACTGGAACACGCTGCCGGAGAACATTGGCGCGGTGGCGATGGGACCGGGCTTGGGAACGGCGAGGCAGACCGTCTCGGCAATGAAGGACATCCTCGACACGGTAAAGTTGCCCATGGTGCTCGATGCCGATGCACTCAACATGCTGGCGGAGAACAAGACTTGGATGGCTTTTCTTCCGCCGTACAGCATCCTGACCCCGCATTTCGCGGAGTTCGAGCGACTCGCCGGCAAACCCTCCGACGATTTCGACCGTCTGGAAAGGGCGAGGGAGTTCGCCCAGCGCTACACGGTGGTGCTGGTCCTCAAGGGGCATCACACGGTGGTGACGCTGCCCGACGGACGGCAGTTCTTCAACACCACGGGCAATTCGGGCATGGCCACGGCCGGCAGCGGCGATGTGCTCACCGGACTGCTCCTGTCGCTCCTCGCGCAAGGCTACGCGCCTGAGCACGCCGCCCTGTTAGGTGTCTGGCTCCACGGTGCCGCCGGCGATGCTTATACCTGCGAGCACACCGCCCAAACGCTCGTCGCCTCCGACCTCCCGAAACACTTCTCCGAAGCGTTGCAGGATTTGAGCTTGGAACTTAGAACTTAGAACTTAGAACTTAGAAACTTGAAACCTGAAACTTGAAACCTGAAACTTGAAACTTTGATAAATATGGTAACGATAAAACAGACAATTCTCCCCATTGTAATGCTGATGTTTGCGCTGACGAGCCAAGCGCAGGTGAACATCCATATCGACATCAAAGGCGACAAAACCTACGATTCCGTCTTTGTGAAGAGCGAGGCTAAGTTGCAAACCAAGAAGTATTTGAGTGCGCCGTTCGGCAGTTCGGTGAACCTGCAGGACAAAGAGTCGCTGAAGCCGGGCCAGTACCAGATTTTGGGCGACAGCACTTTCCTCGGGGTGATCCTCATACCGTCGGAGAAGAACCAGAAGTTCTCGCTGACAATTGACGGGGAAGACGTCATCTTCGCCAATTCCAAGGAAAATACGGGCTATTACGATTATTTGAAGGGGATTGCGAAGTTCAACGAGCGTTTGGATTCGTTAGACAGGGAGTTCAAGAAAGCGCAGCAGAGTATGCCGCAGTACATGATGAAGGTCTTCGTGGACTCGCTTTCGGCGAATGCGCGTCGCATCAACGAGGAGATGCGCCATTATCAGCGGAACTATGCCGCCGCCCATCCGAACACGCTGTTGGGTTCCGTGGTGGCCACTTCCACGTTCCTTGAGGACCCGCCGCAGGAGGTGCTCGCCAACCGCCAAATCTTCCAGAAATACTATATAGAGCATTTCTTCGACAACTTCGCTTGGAAAGATCCGCGTATCTTCAACACGGTGGTGGTGGAACAGAAACTCAAGGAGTTCTGCAATATGATCTACCAACTTGACAATCCCGAATATGACACCCTCATCGTGGCGACACTGAACAAGGCCAAGGTGAACCAGACCTCCTACGAGTATCTGTTTGACGCGCTGGAACATGTGCTCGGCCGCAACATCTCGCCCTACAAAGTGGAGCACACCTATATCGCCATGCTGAAGGATGCATTGACGTATCCGAAATTGGATGAGAACCGCACTCGTCGATATACCAGGGAGCTGGGCTTCATCGACAAGAACCACGCCGGCGACACAATCCCCAACTTCAACATGGTGCTGGCCAACGGCGACACGGTTTCCATGTATGACATTCAAAGCGAATATACGTTGCTGTATCTCCAGCATCCCACCTGCCCGACCTGTCACCAGGTGCGCAACCGGATGAAGGACTTCGACAAGCTCAACCGTGCCATCGAGTCCGGAAAACTGAAGGTCGTGATGGTCTATTTTGAGGACGACCCGCAGGTCTGGAGCAACTACATACACTCCGCCGAGGCCAATCCGAAATACCTGCAAGGCTGGAACTTCGACCAAACCATCGACGACCAAAACCTTTTCGACACCCGCACCATTCCCTACATGTTTCTCCTCGACAAAGACAAGAAAGTCATCAAGAAGGACCTCCTCGTGAACGAAATCGAACCCTACATGGACTATCTCAGAATCTATTAACTATGACTATAACTTAGAACTATAACTATAACTATAACTATAACTTAACCCATTAACCCATAACCCATTAACCGACTAACCCATTAACCCATCAACAAATATGACCGAAAACCTTTTTATGTTAATCTTCATCGTGGTCATCGCGTTTCTGCTGTTTTTCGACCTCGGTGTTTTCCACAAGAAAGACCATGAAGTGACCTTCAAGGAGTCTGCCGGCTGGACGGGCGTCTGGGTGGGCCTTTCGTTGCTGTTCTTCCTGTTCATCCGTTTCCAGGGCGACACGGTGGTGGACGTGCACGACAAGGAACACTTCGTGGCGCAGAACGAGCTGTACGAGCACGGCGTGACCTACGATGACGCGGCCTCCTGGGAGGACAACGTGAAGCGCTACAACAAACAGCTTTCGTTGGAGTATCTCACTGGTTATCTGATTGAACTGTCGCTCTCCATCGACAACGTGTTCGTCATGATCATGATATTCCTCTCCTTCGGGGTGGAGCGGCAATACTACCACCGGGTGCTTTTCTACGGCATTCTCGGCGCCATCGTGCTGCGTTTCATCTTCATCTTTGCCGCGGGTGCCCTCATCCAGAAGTTCCACTGGATACTTTTCATTTTCGGCGCGTTCCTGATTTATTCCGGCGTCAAGATGTTTCTCGACCGGAACAAGAAGGAGAGCATCGATGTGGAGCACCATCCGGTGGTGAAGTTCCTGACCAAGCGGAAGTTGAGTACGCCCAAGTTCGACGGGCACAACTTCTTCACGAAAGTGGATGGACGTTGGCTTTGCACGCCGCTGTTCGTGGTGCTGATGATCATCGAGTTCTCCGACATCATCTTCGCCTTCGACTCCATCCCGGCCATCTTCTCGGTCACGCACGATCCGCATATCGTCTTCTTTTCCAACATTTTCGCCATACTCGGCCTGCGGTCGATGTTCTTCATGTTGGAGAGCATCATGGACAAGTTCGCCTATCTGCGCATCGGTCTCTCCGCGTTGCTGACGTTCATCGGCGTGAAGATGTTCCTGCCGTTGGTCGGCGTTGAGGTAGGCATTGCGGCCTCGCTGATTGTCATCGTCTCCATTCTGACCCTCAGCATCGTGCTTTCCGTGCTGTTCCCGCCGAAAAAGAAGGAAGAGAAATTAGCATAGGATTCTGTCTTACAAGTAGTTAAAATTGAAAGTTGATTCATCAAAATAATAGAAGTAAATGACCACAGCCGATCAAATCAAAGCGGTTCAAACGAGGCTCAGTGAGCTAAGGAGGTATCTTTGACGTAGATGCCAAAGAACAGGAAATCAAAGAGAAAGAGAAAATAACCCAACAGGATGGTTTTTGGGACGACCCGAAAGCCGCCGAGAAGCTGCTGAAAGAGATCAGCGGCATCAAAGCGTGGGTGGCCGACTATTATAAGGCTGCCGAATTGAACGACGAGTTGTTGGTAGTCAGTGAGTTTCAGCAGTCGGGCGATGCGACCGAGGCGGAACTTGACGAGGCTTACGCCAAGGCGATGGATGCCGTGGAGAAATTGGAGTTCAAGAACATGATGCGCGACGAGGAGGACTCGTTGAGCGCGATTGTGAACATCAATTCGGGTGCCGGCGGCACGGAGAGTTGCGACTGGGCCGAGATGCTCCTTCGCATGTATATGCGTTGGGCCGAGCGGCATAATTTTGCCGTGAAGCTCATCGACCGCCAGGAGGGCGACTCGGCGGGCATCAAGTCCGCTTCCATCGAGATTGAGGGCCCATACGCCTACGGCTACCTCAAGAGCGAGAACGGTGTGCACCGCTTGGTGCGCATCTCCCCGTTCGATGCGGCGGCGCGTCGCCACACTTCCTTCGCGTCGGTTTTCGCCTATCCCATCGTCAACGACGACATCGAGATCACGGTCAACCCGGCCGACATCTCGTGGGACACCTACCGCAGCAGCGGTCCGGGCGGACAGAACGTCAACAAGGTGGAGACGGCCGTGCGCCTGCACCACCATCCCACCGGCATTATCATCGAGTGCCAGATCACGCGCTCGCAGTCGCAGAACCGCGAGAAAGCCATGCAGATGCTGAAGTCGCAACTCTACCAGATTGAACTGGAGAAGAAGCGCGAGAAAATCAATGAAATCGAGAGCGCTAAAAAACGGATAGAGTGGGGCAGCCAGATTCGCAGTTACGTGATGCAGCCCTACAAGCTGGTGAAGGACCTGCGCACGCAGTACGAGACCGGCAACGTCAACGCGGTCATGGACGGCGACCTTGACGGCTTCATCAAAGCCTATCTGATGCAGTTCCATTAAACTATCTAATGAATTATAAATAAGTTAAAATGTCAAATATGAAATTGTACTCATTTTTTTTGATCGCGGCGTGTCTTCTTTGTCCCGTCACAATCCTTGCCCAACTCGGCAACCGTTATGCCAGCATGGTGTTTGAAAACGTAACGACAACCACTGAAATCCCCTTCAGCAGTGCCGTGGGGGTGGATCAAATATTGCCCACTACACTTTACCTCGACTTCTACGAACCTGCTGGAGACACACTTTCTGCCCGTCCGTTAGTGATTACTGTTTTCGGAGGCGCGTTCGTGGTGGGCAGCAGAGACTGGTGCGACATGGTGGAATACTGCACTCGTTTTGCCAAACACGGATATGCAGCGGCTTCCATTGACTACCGCCTGCTTCCGATACTGTCCGTCAGCGCGAGTTCCCTTATCCGAAACGCCTATATGGCCTCCCAGGATGTGAATTCCGCCATTCGCTATTTCAAGGCACATTGTCAAGAATTTCGTATTGACACGAACAATATATTCCTCTTGGGCAACTCCGCCGGCTCCATCGCCACCCTAAACGAGATTTTCATGTCGGCGGGGGAAAGACCTTCTGAAACATTTGAGTTTCCCGATTTGGGGCCGATAAACAGCTCCGGATATGACGAATACTACGGTTTCTCATCCAAAGTGGCGGGCGCGGTGACACATTGGGGAGGCGTGCTTGATGTTGATGTCGTTGACCTTGAGGAATATGTCCCTCTTTGCATGATTCATGGCACTGTTGACAATGTGGTGCCCTATGATTCCGGATTTTGCTATTCCTCTCTGCCGTTGTCGATTTTCCCGTACATGTACGGCTCGTACGCTATCGCAGACCGCCTTTCAGACCTTGGCATTACCGACTACGAGTTTCACCCGTTCGAGGGAGAGGCACATAATTTCTATATTTCGGAGAGCGGCGACCTTGCCATGGATAAATTCAACACCTGTTTCAATATCGCCCGGAATTTTTTGTACAACCATCTGGACTTTCATTCGACAACCGGGGTGCACCAATATGCCGCCGATAATATCAGGATATACCCAAATCCTGCTTCTGATATGCTGTTTGTTGAGGTGAAAGGAGGTGAGGGAATCGCGAATGTTGTGTTGTGCGACATGCAGGGGCGGATTGTAGAGGAGAGTAATGGTTCCTCCATCTCTCTCGGCCATTTGCCTTCGGGTGTGTATGTCGTGAATGTGACAGATTCAAACGGCAGCAAATTCATCCAAAAAGTGATTGTCAAATAGCAAATTTCTGAAAAAATCGTACTTTTGCTGCTTGTTAATTCAAAGAGGAATGGTTAAAGACAAAAAAGGAATGTATCTGCCTGTCGTTGAGGAGTTTTACTCGCTTCAGGGCGAAGGCTACCACACGGGTAAGGCGGCCTGGTTCGTGCGTGTGGGCGGGTGCGAGGTCGGTTGCTCGTTCTGTGACGAAATGCGCACGTGGGACGCTTCCAAGTACCCGATGGTGGATGTCGATGACATTGTGGCGAGGGCCGCGCAGAAGCCCGCCCGCGCCGTGGTGGTCACCGGCGGCGAGCCCATGCTCTACAACATGGACTACCTGTGCGCCAGAATGCACGAACGCCAGATCCAGTGCTTCCTCGAAACCTCCGGTTCCAAGCCGATCTCCGGCGAATGGGACTGGATATGCCTGTCACCGAAATATGGTGCCGCGCCCACACCGGACGCGCTCGCCAAGGCCAACGAACTCAAAGTCATCATCGGCAGCGAGGAGGATTTCGAGTGGGCGGAGGAGAATGCAAAGAAAGTGTCGGGCAGATGCCTGCTGCTGCTCCAGCCCGACTGGAACCGCTGCAACGTCATCATGAGCCGTCTGGTGAACTATGTGCTTGAGCACCCGAAATGGCGCGTCTCCCTGCAGTCGCATAAGTACATGCAAATTCTGTAACTTTAGAACCTGGAAATATGGAACGGGATAACCACGAAGTGAGCCTTAGGGAGCTGATTGGCCGGTTTGTGAGCCAGTCGGGGAAGCAGCATTTGATGGACAAGCAGCTGCTCTTCGACCGTTGGCCGGAGTATGTGGGTACGATTTGCGCCCAGTTCTCGAAATGCGTGGACCTTCGCAACGGCATACTCTATGTCCGCGTCCAGAATGCCGCGCTGAAATTCGAGTTGTTTGGACATAAGTCGCAGATAATCAAAAAAATGGAAACCGACTTCGGCCCCATGGTCCGCGACATCATCTTCAAACCCTAAACCTCCTAAACCTCCTAATCCCCTAACCTCTTAATCCATTAACCCAAAACCCCAGCAATATGAGAATAGGAATGACAGAAATCATCATCATCGCCCTGATTGTCCTGCTGCTGTTCGGCGGCAAGAAGATTCCCGAACTGATGAGCGGTTTGGGCAAAGGGGTACGCTCCTTCAAGGACGGCATGGACGGCAAGGAGGAAAAGAAGCCGGAGAATCCGATGCCGGAGACGAAGGACGAAAGCAAGCCCGAATAGATGTCCGACACGGCGGAGAACAAGTCGTTTTGGGACCATTTGGAGGATTTGCGCGGCAGCCTGATTCGCATCGTGGTGGCCGTGTTCGGATTCTCTGTTTTGGCGTTTTGTTTCAAAGATTTGCTTTTCAAGGTCGTGCTGGCGCCGAAAGACTCCAATTTTTTCATGTACAAGCTTTTCGGCGGCGGCGATTTTTCCCTGAACCTGATGAACACGGGGCTCACGGAGCAATTCATGATTCATCTGAAGACGGCCTGCGCCTTCGGGGTGCTTTTGGCCTCGCCCTACATCATCAAGGTGCTGTTCGACTTCATTCGTCCGGCGCTTTATGAAGAGGAGAAGCGACACTCCGTCAGTCTTGTAGCGGCGGCCTACGTCATGTTTCTTATTGGCGTGGCGGTCAACTATCTGTTCGTTTTTCCGTTGACCTTGCGGTTCTTGGGTACTTATCAGGTGAGCGATGAGGTTCGCAACATGCTTACCCTCCAGTCCTACATGGACACGCTGCTGACGATGTGCATGGTGTTCGGCATCGTTTTCGAGATTCCGGTCATCAGCTGGCTGCTGGCGCGTTTCGGGCTGCTAAAAGCCGAATGGATGACGAGGTACCGTCGCCATGCGGTGGTGGCCATCCTCGTTCTGGCCGCCGTCATCACACCTACCGGCGACGCGTTCACGCTGCTCATCGTCTCTCTCCCGATATGGCTGCTCTACGAGCTGAGCGTGCTGGTGGTGCGGCATGAGGAACGAAACCTGCGTGCCGTATGCGACATTGAACGTAAATAAAATGTATTTTTGCACGTTTTTTTGAACAATCATAAAATGTTAATATGCTCAAAAACAAAAAGATAGTGATTGTCATGCCTGCGTATAATGCGGAGCAGACGTTGAAGCAGACGTACGACGAGATTCCTTTCGACATTGTGGACGAGGTTATTCTGGTCGATGACTGCTCCTCCGATGACACCGTCGGGAAAGCGCGCGAACTCGGTATCAAACATGTTCTGCGTCACGACCGCAACAAGGGCTACGGCGCGAACCAGAAGACCTGCTACAACAAGGCGCTCGAACTCGGGGCCGACGTGGTCATCATGCTTCACCCGGACTACCAATATACCCCGATGCTAATCGAGTCTATAAGCTACATGATTGTCAATGGGTTGTATCCCGTGGTGCTGGCATCGCGCATCCTCGGCAACGGTGCCTTGAAAGGCGGAATGCCGCGCTACAAGTACTTCTTCAACCGCTGCCTGACCTGGTTCCAAAACCTGATGACCGGACAGAAATTGTCGGAGTATCACACGGGCTACCGCGCCTTCACCCGCGAAGTGTTGGAGAAGGTGCCGTTCATGCAAAACTCCGATGATTTTGTGTTTGACAATCAGATGCTTGCGCAGATTATCTATGCCGATTTTGACATCGGCGAGATCACCTGTCCGACGAAATACTTCCCGGAGGCCTCTTCTATCAACTTCCGGCGCAGCTGCCGCTATGGTTTCGGTGTCCTGCACACCTCCGTGCAGTTCCGCCTGCAGAAATGGCATCTCGGACGTTTCCGCATTTTCGAGAACCTTTAAGCTCTTGGCCTTTCGTCAGATGTGGGCTATTCAGTACGTAAACACGGCCACCTTTCCGCATTGTTTCAGGAAATCAGAAAGGGTTTGCTTGGCTTTAGCTTCGGCTTTTGTACGGTTTTCAGGAGTGTCGTAGCGGTTTTTGATTTTTTTCTCCACACGCTGTATCAGCGGTTTGGCGTCGTATTGCACCGCATTCTCCTCGCTTTCACTGTCTGACTTGAACCATGCGGAGAGGGTCGATTGGGTGAATTGCACGTCGGGGAGGCACACAAATACGGTGTCACTATTCTCTTTCGGCCGGTATTGCACTTTGTCCATATCCAAGGTCAGGCTGACCTGCTGTCTGAGAATTTGCACACAGTCGTGTCTCTTTTTGAAGAGTCCGTTGTCTTTGCCAAGCACGGAACTGCCGATGCCGCTGCCGTAGAAGGAGTCTTTGGCATAGTCTTCCGTGACGGTGGTGTAGAGATACAGGATTCCTATGGGTCGGGTGCTTTCGATGACCGTCGGCGTGTCCCTCAAGGTCATTTCGTCCGGGGTCTTTTGATGGGCCAGTCGGCTCAGCAGCACGACCCCTGCGATCAGCAGCACGATGACGATGGCGTATTTGAGGATTTTATTGTTCATTTTTCTTGATTATTTGCGTTCTTTTGGCGCTGTGGCCCCACACTGTGCTACGCTTGTGTGCAATCAAAAGTCGCCATACACAGGGTGCAATCCTATGGCGGTGAGCAGGGAGGTGAAGACGGTTTCGGTGTTGTGGGTGAGTTCGTCGGCGAGCTGGGCTTGGAGTTCCTTGTCTTGGTTCACCACTTCGTCGAAGGCCATGGACTTGATCTGCTGGATGGTGCTTTCGCCGACTTTGTCGCGGAGGCCGGTGGAAAGGGTGACGATTTCGTCCTGGTTGGTGACGGGGTTGTAGGATTTGTCTATGATTTTCGGTTTGGGCAGGGTGATGCGGACGGAGTCTCCGGAAAGGAACTCGATGTCGCTGTCTTTCAGTTCGTTGAGGTCTATTCCGTAGCGGATGGTCACATCAACGGGAATGACGGCTAAGCGCCGGCCCAGTTTCCATTTGGCGGGGTTGAGGGTGGCGATGTTTGTCTCGGAGTCGTAGATGCCCATTTTGCGGATGGTCACTTCGGTGGTGGCGATTTGCGACTGCGCCTGAAGCATTCCGACAATCTCCTGCTTGGTGGGGGGCTTTTTCTCCGTCGGCTTCTTTTCCGGCCAAAGAAGGACGGTCGCCAAGACGGCGATGCTTAGCCCGAGAATAATCCAGTATTTCTTGTTCATAAAAATTGTTGCGCTGTTGCGCTATTGTTGGTCTTTGAGGAACTCGTTGAGCGCTTTTTTGCTGCTCTCGAACTCGAATACGCTGTTGAGCAGGTAATATTTTTCTTTTTCCACGCAGTGGTTGTAGGCACTCTTGGCGAAGTCAAGCTTGGAGTTTTCGTAGTCAAAGGCGCGGCAAATTTGCTCTATCTGACTTACATTCAGCAGATTGTTAGCAAGAACTTGTTTTGCGGTGTTCAACTTGGTGGTTTCGAACGATTCGCTCTTGATGAGCATTAGGGCTTGTTGGAAGTCGGGATCCGGCATGGCGGCATCCTCGATGACCGTGACGGTTTGGTTAGGCTGCGGGGTGGGGTAGGGCTGCTGGGGCGGATAGTTGCCGTATTGGCCGGGTGCATATCCGTGGTAGCCCGGAACGTTCTGCTGCACGGAGGCGTAATAGACTACTGCCTCGGGACGAGGCACGCCGTGGCCCAAGGAGATGCCGTAAAGATGTCGCTGGTTATCCACCCAATAGGAATTGTTGGAACGCTGTAGCCTCACCGTCTGGCCGACGGTATGGTGGTCGATGTCGTCGATTTCCACGCGCAGGTAGTGCTCGCCCTCCGGAATGGCCTCCACCTTGATGGACATGACCGATTTCTCGTTCTGGAGCACGTCATCAAGGAAGAGCCAGAACGCCTGGTGGTCGGAAGAGATGGTCATGGAAGTCATCTGCGGGCGTTGCGAAATGCGCGGTCGCTGCGCCGCGATGTCGTTTGTCACCATCACAAAGACAAACAAAATGCTGATTATTAATGTTTTATGCATACTTGTTGTTATTGTTATTGTTTTAAGTTATAGTTATAGTTTTAAGTTATAGTTATAGTTTATAGTTATAGTTCAAAGTTCAAAGTTCTGAATTCAAAGTTCTAAGTTCTTGTCCCTAAGTTCAAAGCCTATCGGTAAAGATACCGTTTGATGCTGTTCTTGGGCGTTTTCTCGAATTCTTGGATATGCACCTCCACCTCGTTGATTTGTTCGTAGGCGGCGAGGCTCTTGTTGACCTCTTTCCGTACATTGTCCAACGCGGCGGCCACGCCTTCCGAGTTCAGTCCTGCGGCATCGCAGGCGTCGATGTCGGGGTGAATCAGAGCCACAATCTTGTTTTCGCGTTGGATGACGATGCTTTCCATCACGAAGGGCATGTTGTTGAGCTTGTCTTCGATTTCTTCGGGGTAGATGTTTTGTCCGTTCGGGCCAAGCAGCATCGTTTTGCAGCGTCCTTTGATGAAGATGTTGCCGTTTTCATCAACATAGCCGAGGTCGCCGGTGCGGAGCCATCCGTCGTCGGTGAAGCTGGCCTTGGTCGCCTCCTCATTCTTGTAGTAGCCGAGCATCACATTGTCGCCGCGGACCACGATTTCGCCCACGCCCTGGTCGTTGACGTCGTCGATGCGGACTTCCATGTTGTCGAGGATGCGGCCGCAGCTGGACGGGATGAACTGTTTCCAGTGCGAGTAGGAGATCAGCGGGGCGGTTTCGGTCATGCCGTAGCCGATGGTGAAGGGAAGTTTGATTTTGCGCAGGAATTTCTCGACTTCCGCGTTCATGGCTGCACCGCCGACGATGATTTCCTCAAACGACCCGCCGAACACGCCGACCAGTTTCTTGCGGATCTGGCTGAGCAGCACGTCGTCAAGGTAGGGGACTTTCAGCACCCAGTTCATGGGCGGTTTGGCAATCATGGGCTGGATTTGACGGCGGTAGATTTTTTCGATGATGAGGGGCACGCTCAGGATGAGGGTGGGCTTTATTTCGGCAAAGGCGGAGAGAAGCACTTTCGGTGTCGGTGTCTTGGTGATGAAGTAGGTGTGGCCGCCGATGGTGGAGTTGCCGAGGAAGTCGAAGGCGCAACCATAGGCGTGGGCCAGCGGGAGGAAGGTCACCATACGGTCGCCGGCGAACAGCAGGTGTTGCGAGGGGTTGCCGGCGGCGTAGGCGTGGTGGCCGAAGATGGCGTTGGAGGCGAGGGCGCGTCCGGTGGTCATCACGCCCTTGGAGAATCCGGTGGTGCCGGAGGTATAGTTGATGGAGGCGATTTCCTCGTTGTCCTTGTAGTCGTAGCGGATGCTGTCGGGGAAGAATTTTCCGCCGAATTTTGCGTCGAACAGCCGTTGGATGGCCTCCGGGGCGATGATGGTTTTGGGCAGCGAGAAGCGGATGCCGTTTTCTTCGTCCACGATGGGGAGTGCGGACTCGATGACGGCGAGCGGGCGGAAGTCGGTGAGGGAGATGACGGCCCTGACGTTGCCTAACTCGTTCTCGTCAAGGTGGTCCCAGTAATAGTCGCCGGAGAAGAGCAGCTTGGAATCCGAGTGCTTGATAATGTGGTGGACGTTCTCCGGGCGGAAGTCCTGCAGGATGGGCACGATGACGGCGCCGTAGGTCACGGTGGCGATGTAGGCGACGGCCCAGTGGGTGCTGTTGCGTCCGATAAGTGACACTTTGTCGTTCTTCTGGATGCCGCACTGCTCGAAGAGGATGTGCAGTTTTTCCACCTTTTCGGCCACTTGTCCGTAGGTGAGTGTATATTTGGTTTCGTAGTCGGTGAAGGCTTCCAAGTCCCAGTTGCGTCGGAACGAATCCTCAAACAGTCGTACAAAATTCTCTTTAATCATTTTTCTTGCTTTATTTTTTGAAAATCTATCTTTTTAATTGTCAAACGTTTGCTTTGGCATGGAAGCGGAAAACGCTTTCAGCCTTTCAAGCTGCAAAGTAAGTAATTTTTTTTAATTGGCCGTAATGTCGGGGCAAGAAAAAAGGGGCTTCGAGGTCGAAGTCCCTTGTATGATGGTGTAAGAAAAAGTCCGATGGGTTAGCCGTTGAAGACTTTGTCGAGGCTGACTCCGCGCACTTGGGCCACGGTGTAGGCGTCGCGCATTTTGGCGAGGGCGCCGATGGTGGCTTTGACCACGCTGTGGGGGTTGGAGGAGCCTTTGGATTTGGCGAGCACGTTCTTCACGCCCACGCTCTCGAACACGGCGCGCATGGCACCGCCGGCGATGACACCGGTACCGGGGGCGGCGGGTTTCATGAAGACGTTGGCACCGCTGTACTTGCCGTCGGAGGCGTGCGGGATAGTGCCTTTGAGGATGGGAACCTGGATGAGGTTCTTTTTCGCGTCTTCCACGCCCTTGGAGATGGCGGTCGAGACTTCGCGGGCCTTACCAAGACCATAGCCTACGATACCGTTCTCATTACCAACGACCACGATGACGGCGAAGCTGAAGATTCGGCCACCCTTGGTGACTTTGGTGACTCTGTTGGTAGCGACCACGCGCTCTTTGAGCTCCAGGTCAGCTGCTTTCACTTTCTTGATATTTTCGTTAGCCATAGTGTTGATGTTTAAAATTTAAGACCACCTTCTCTGGCTGCGTCGGCCAGGGATTTTACTCTACCATGATACAGATAACCGTTGCGGTCGAACACCACTTCGGTGATGCCGGCGGCGAGGGCGCGGGAGGCGATTTCCTTGCCCACGAGTTTGGACTTCTCGCACTTGGTCATCTTCTGGGCGGCGATGTCGGGCAACTTGGAGGATGCGGACACGAGGGTTACGCCGGCTTCGTCGTCAATAACTTGAACGTAAATGTCGCGGTTGCTTCTGAAAACGGACATTCTGGGGCGTACCGGAGTACCGCTGACGATCTTGCGAATGCGGTTTTTGATCCTTTTTCTTCTATATTCTTTCTTGTTGTAAGCCATAATATCAAATTTTGACGATTATTTTTCAGCCGACTTGCCGGCTTTCTTTCTAACATATTCTCCTTCGAAGCGGATACCTTTGCCCTTGTAGGGTTCGGGTTTGCGGTAGGAGCGGATTTTGGTGGCCACTTGGCCCAACAGCTGTTTGTCGATGCAGTTCAGGATGATGATCGGGTTCTTACCTTTCTCGTTGATGGTCTGCACGGTGATTTCCTTCGGGAAGTCGAACAGGATGTTGTGGGAGTAGCCCAGGCCCATGTCGAGTTGGTGGTCGCCCTTGGCTTCGGCCTTGTAGCCGACGCCGATGACTTCCATCTTCTTGGTGAAGCCTTGGGAGACGCCCGTGATCATGTTGTTGAGCAGGGCTCTGTAGAGGCCGTGCATGGAGCGGTCGCGCTTGGAGTCGCTCGGGCGTTTCACATGGAGGTGTCCGTCTTCAATTTCGAACGTGATGCGTTCATCGACATACTGTTGCAGTTCGCCTTTCGGGCCCTTCACAGTCACGATGTTTGACTTCTCGTCTCTTTTCACTTCAACCCCTGCGGGGATGGCGATTTGTAATTTTCCTATTCTTGACATAACGTTTCCTCCTTCTTAGCTGATGTAACATACTACTTCGCCGCCGACGTTCTGGGCTTTGGCTTCCTTATCGGTCATCATGCCGTGGGAAGTGGAGATGATGGCGATGCCGAGGCCGTTCAACACGGAGGGCAGTTCCTTGGCGCCCACGTATTTGCGGAGGCCGGGACGGCTGACGCGCTTGATCTCGCTGATGGCGGACTGTTTGGTTGCGGGATGGTATTTCAAAGCGATCTTGATCGTTTTGGGCAGGGTATCATCCACAAATTTATAGTTCAAGATATAACCTTTGTCGAAAAGGATCTTGGTTATAGCTCTTTTCTCGTTGGAAGCGGGGATTTCGACCACTTCGTGATGCGCGCGGATGGCGTTTCTCAAACGAGTCAAATAATCTGAAATGGGATCGGTATTCATAATTTAATCTTCTTCATTTAGGTTACCAACTTGCTTTTTTTACTCCGGGGATCTTGCCGGCGAGGGCCAACTCTCTGAAGTCGATACGGGAGAGGCCGAACTGGCGCATGTAGCCTTTCGGGCGGCCGCTCAGCTTGCAGCGGTTGTGCATGCGGATCGGGTTGGAGTTCGGGGGTAATTTCTGAAGCGCGATGTCGGCTGCCTTCTTGGCATCGTAATCATCGCCTTTCATGATTTTCTTCAGTTCTGCGCGTTTCGCCGCGTATTTAGCGACCATTTTCGCTCTTTTGATTTCTCTTGCTTTTAAAGATTCTTTTGCCATGATTACTTACTTTTGGTTTTTGAAGGGTAAGCCGAATTCTTTCAACAGGGCGAGGCATTCCTTGTCGTTGTGAGCCGTGGTCACGAAGGTGATGTCCATACCGTTGATTTTCAGAACTTTGTCGATGTCGATTTCTGGGAAGATGATCTGTTCGGGAATACCGAGCGTATAGTTGCCGCGTCCGTCGAACCCTTTGTCGCTGATACCGCGGAAGTCGCGGATACGGGGGATGGAGACGGTGATGAGGCGGTCGAGGAACTCATACATGCGGTCACCGTGGAGGGTCACGCGGACGCCGATGGGCATCCCTTTTCTCAACTTGAAGTTGGAGATGTCCTTCTTGGACTTGGTGGGGACTGCCTTCTGGCCGGCGATGAGGGTCATCTCCTGCACGCCTGCGTCGATGAGTTTCTTGTCGGCGATGCCGAATTTGCCAAGGCCTTGGTTGAGGCAGATCTTGGTGATTCTGGGCACGCGCATGACGGATTTGAATCCGAATTGTTCTTTCAGAGCGGGAAGAACCTCATTCTGGTATTTTTCTTTGTATCTCGGTGTGTACATTACTTGATCTCCTCTCCTGATTTTTTAGAATATCTGACTAATTTACCATTGTCGTTCAAACGTCTGCCCACGCGGGTAGCGTTTCCTTTAGCGTCAACCAGCATAAGGTTGGAGATGTGGATCGGGGCTTCCTTTTGGATGATGCCGCCGTTGGGTGCAGCCGCGCTGGGCTTGGTGCTCTTGGACACCATGTTGCAGCCTTCCACCAGGGCTTTGTTTTCCTTGGGGAGGACTTCCAGCACCTTACCTTGAGTTCCTTTGTACTCACCGGTAATCACTTTTACAGTGTCGCCTTTCTTAATTTTCAGTTTCATTTCTCTTTTTTGTTTTAATGTTCGTCAATTGGTCTTTGTCAATTGTATAATAAACGATTTATTGACTTGATTACAACACCTCGGGGGCCAGTGACACGATTTTCATGAACTGTTTCTCGCGCAGCTCACGGGCCACGGGTCCGAAGATACGGGTGCCGCGGAGTTCTTCGGCGGCGGTCAGCAGGACCACGGCGTTGTCGTCGAACTTGATGTAGGACCCGTCGTTTCTGCGGACGTGGCGTTTGGTGCGCACCACGACAGCCTTGGACACGGTGCCGGCTTTGACCTGGCCGGAGGGGATGGCACTCTTGATGGCGACCACGATCTTGTCACCCACGCGTGCATAGCGTTTCTTGGTGCCGCCCAGGACGCGGATGCAAAGGACTTCCTTCGCGCCGCTGTTGTCTGCTACTGCTAATCTGGATTCTTGCTGTATCATAATGTTATTTAGCCTTTTCTACGATTTCTATTAAACGCCAGCATTTGTTCTTGGACAAAGGTCTGGTCTCCATAATTCTCACTCTGTCACCGATGCGGCACTCGTTTTTCTCGTCGTGTGCCATGAATTTGGTGGAACGTTTCAGGAACTTGCCATAGATGGGGTGTTTCATTTTGCGTTCGACCTTGATGACAATGGATTTGTCCATCTTGTCGCTCACGACAATGCCTTCTCTCACTTTTCTGTTATTTCTTTCCATAATGTTTCAGTGATGGGGGTTATTTATTCTCGTTGATTTCGCGTTTGCGCAGTTCCGTCAAGAGGCGGGCGATGTCTCTGCGTTGAGCTTTAATAGACTGGGGGTTCTCAAGCGGGGAGATGGCGTGGTTGAGGCGCATCGTGACGAGTTTGTCTTTTTCGGTGGCCAGTCTTTCCCGGATCTCGGGGGTGGTCAGTTCGTTGATTTCTTTCTGTTTCATACTATGCTCCTCCTATTAAATTTCTTCTGAATAATCTCTTCTGACGATGAATTTGGTGTGCACGGGCAGTTTCTGTGCACCTAAGCGCATGGCTTCGCGGGCGACTTCCAACGGGATGCCGTCGGCTTCGAAGAGGATGCGGCCGGGGCTGACGCGTGCGGCGAAGTATTCGGGGGTACCCTTACCTTTACCCATACGGACGCCAAGACCCTTGGCGGTGACGGGGCGGTCGGGGAAGATGCGGATCCAGAGCTGGCCCTGGCGCTTCATCTCACGGGTGATGGCCTGACGGGCGGCCTCGATCTGGCGGGCGGTGATCCAGAATTGGTCCAGCGTCTTGAGGGCGAAGGAGCCGAAGGCGATCTCCGAGCCGCGCTTGGTGATCTTCTTCATTCTGCCCTTCTGCGGCCTTCTGTATTTGGTCTTTTTCGGTTGTAACATTGCTTTAGGCTTTTATTTGTTTGATTTTTTTATTGTTTTGCCGGCATCTTGGCGTCGGCTTAGTTATTGTGATTTCTGTTGTTGTCGCGGCGGTCGCGGCGGTCGCGTCCGTCACGGTCTCTGCGCGGTCCGCGGAACGGCTTCTTACCGCCGCCTGCGGGGCGTTGGTCCTTGGCTGCCTCGTTGGCGAAGAGGTCGCGTTTGCCATAGACGATGCCTCTGCAGATCCACACTTTGATGCCGATGCATCCGTAGGTAGTGTGGGCCTCCACGGGGGCGTAGTCGATGTCAGCGCGAAGGGTGTGCAACGGGATGCGGCCTTCCTTGAAGTGCTCGGAGCGGGCGATTTCGGCGCCGCCGAGACGGCCGGCTACGGTCACCTTGATGCCTTCGGCTTGGGCGCGCATCGTCGCCGAGATGGCGGTCTTCACTGCTTTCTTGTATGTCACGCGGCCCTCGATCTGGCGGGCGATGTTCTGTGCCACCAGCTGTGCGTCGAGGTCGGGGCGTTTGACTTCCATGATGTTGATTTGGATCTCCTTGCCGGTGATCACCTTCAGTTCCTCTTTCACGCTATCGACTTCGGCGCCGCCTTTGCCGATGATGACGCCGGGGCGGCCGGCGCTGATGGTCACCGTGACGAGTTTCAGCGTTCTTTCAATGTAGATTTTCGAAATGCCGGCTTTGGAGAACTTAGCATTTAAATACTTTCTAATTTTGTCATCTTCGACGATTTTACCGGCGAAATTTTTGCCGCCGTACCAATTAGAGTCCCAGCCTCTTACGATTCCGAGGCGCAAGCCGATAGGATTAACTTTTTGACCCATACTTACTGTTCTTTATTTTTGTGATTCTTCAATATTTGCGGTTTGCACATTCTCCTCGTTGCGGTCGCCGAGGATCAGCGTCACGTGGTTGGAGCGCTTGCGGATGCGGGCGGCGCGGCCTTGCGGGGCCGTGCGGATGCGCTTGAGCATGCGGCCGCCATCGACCATGATGGTCTTGATGTACAGGTCGGCGTCCTCGAGGCGCTTGCCCTCGTTCTTGACCTGCCAGTTGGCCACGGCCGACTTCAGGAGTTTCAGGAGTTTTTCGGAAGACTCCCGGCGGGAGTACTTCAACACGTTCATGGCGTAATCTACGTTCTTGCCACGAATCACGTTGGCCATAATTCTGGTCTTGCGCGGTGAGGTCGGATTATCCACTAATCGGGCCACGTACACCGTTTTCATTGCTTCTTTACGCGCGTTTGCCGCGTTTTTTTGCTTTACACTCATTGTTATTTTTGTCTTAAATTACTTTATATTTATCTAATATTCAATTGTTTAGCAACTTGGCAAGTACCTCTTTCGCGTACATTGTCAAATTGGCGGCAAAAATACTCTTTTTTTGCATAAAATCAATACCTTATGGTTTTTTTTTTTCAACACTCCGGGACGGAGTTATCAACAGTCGGCGGGAAGGGCGCTCGGGCGGGGGAGGGGGCTGATTCTACACGGTGAAGTCAAGGTGTGTTCCTTTCCGAAACAGTAAAATTGTTTCTGCCGCACTTCGGTTTCCAAACGGGTAGTTTTCATATCTGCGGATGTCGTTGTTGTTGCAAAAGACTGAATATAAAGAAGATATGTATAGACAACAAGTTTTTTGTTATAATTGTACCGTTGGTTATGGTTGTGTAGCGGTCTGTTGACGGGCAGGAGTGCAATTTGTTATATATACAATAGGACGAGCGCGTTTTCTCAGTCAACTGTAAGGAGACGCTCCTCTTTTTTATTTGGGCGAGCCGGCGCGGCTCAAGGGGCGGTGCTTCCAAGTGTCGCAAAAATGCATCAATGGATCAGCATAGGGAAACGTCGGCTTCTCCCGCCGCGCCGTCGGGCTTTCCGTTACAATGTTTTTTTCGGAAATATTTGCCTCTCGCAGATGCAACCTGCTTTTTGTCCCGATTGCGTGACGCAGTCAAATCCCCGCCAAAAAACATTTTCACTTCAATCCCTCTCGCACGCTCGTCCGTAGCACCGAATGGGTGAAGAACGCCGCTGCCAATTTCAACGCCGCCTGCAAGATAGTCCCACTTTGTTCACCCACAACGTTTACGACCACGGCAAGAAAAAGCTCTTTGTAAGCCGCGCAGGAAAAAAATGTCTATCGCCAGAACATGATGAGGTCCTGTGTCTTGCTACTCGGGCGTTTGGTAAAGTTGAAGCGTATGCCCTGGGGAAGTTCACAAGAAAACCACCCATCGCGTGGAGGCCGCGAGTTGCGCACCTGTTGCCGCTCTGCGAAACTTCGGATCGTAAAGACGGAAATCTTCCGAAAACCGTGTCTCGGAATTTAACAATTGGGGTCTGAATTGTAAATATGAAATTGTAACTATCTGATTCTCAAGAATGATGAAAATTAGCAAAACGCTTGATAGAAGGCCGTTTTTGTAGTATCTTTGCAAGCGTAAGTTTTATGACCACAAAACGAAATGACGAATCATCATGGAAGCGGACAAAAGTATGCAGAACGGCGAAATCATCCTTTACCAGCCCGACAGCAGTATCCGGTTGGAGGTGCGGATGGAGGAGGAGACGGTGTGGCTCACGCAGGCGCAGATGGCGACGCTGTTCGGCACGCAGAGATCCGCTATAACGAAACATTTGAACAATATTTACAAGAGCGGTGAAATCGATAGGGAAACCACATGTTCCATTTTGGAACATGTGGGGCAAAATGGAACAAGACTTTATAATACATCGTATTACAATCTTGATGCAATCTTATCTGTTGGGTATCGTGTTAACAGCAAGAATGCCACTGTCTTTAGGCGATGGGCGACAAAAACGCTGAAAGAGTATCTTTTGCGAGGATACAATATTAACCCACATCTCCTGCAAATGGAGCACCGGATTGACAAACAGTTACAAGAACACACCGAGCAGATTCACTCTCTTCAAGACAAGGTTGACTTCTTCGTGCGTACCGCGCTGCCGCCGGTGGAGGGCGTCTTCTACGACGGACAGATTTTCGATGCCTACGCCTTCGCCTCCGACCTGATTTGCTCGGCGCGGGTGCGCATCGTCCTCATCGACAACTACGTGGACGACTCGCTACCACGACACCGTGCGGTCGCTCGGGTGCTTCACGCTGTAGGTCACTACGAAGGTGCGGGTCTCGCCGGCTTTCAGCTCCAGTTCCCATGTTACCACGCCGATGTCGTTTTTGTTGTAGGTGGCCTCGGGCTTCACCTCCACCAGCTTCACCTCGATGTCCTTGTCGTTGGAAATCGGGTACTGCTCCTTCAGGGTCAGTTTCGCCGCCTTGGTCTGGTTGTTCTTGACGGTGATCAGATACGACTGCGTGACGGTGGTGCTGTTTCCGATGTGTTTCGTGCTGCAGAAGTCGCGCTGCTTCTCCCGCTTCACGGTCACGCGCGGGTCGGTGGTGAGGGTCAGCGAAAGCTGGCTTTCTGTGTCGTTCGGGCGCAGGCGCGTGCGTCCCACGAAGGTGTTGTTGAACGTCACTGTGGCCTCGCCGGGCAACAGGTTGTATTTCTCGTAGTCGGACAGCGTGGCGATGAGGAAGGTCTCGTCGGACAGCTTCGGGACGCTGTAGTATTTGAAGTCCGCCTTGATGTCGTAGCTCTTCAGGTCGATGAGCTTTTCCTTGCCGTTGCCAGGAATGTCGTAGGGCACTGCGATGCTGTAGGTCACGTGAATGTCTTGTTCCTCCACTTCCACGAAGTTATCCATCGTTATGGGAGCTTCCCATTTGTAAGATAAGGAATTGCTTGTGGCGGCCACTTTCTCTTCTTGGGTGGCGTATGATACGGAATTGCTGCGCACCCTCATGCCGTCAATGATGGTTTGCGGTCTCTGGAAACTCAAGAACCAAGTCTTGAACACTGGTGCCGTGGTGGAACGGTTCGGGGTGGCGTTGGAGAGCGTGAGCTTCACGTTGTTCCAGTCGAGGCCGGTCACCTGCTTGACTTTCGCTTTGGACTGCAGGGTGATGGATTTGTCCATCGACGGGATGTTGATGTCGTAGCAGGGCACCCATCCCGCCTGGTTGGTGAAATAGGTGACGGTGAACGTGGTGTTGACGTTTTCCGGCACGCTCACGGAAAGACGCAGCATGCCGTTGAGCTGAGAATTTTCCGTTTCGTCTTGTTCAATCTGGCTTCTCAACCGATTCACGGTCTCTTTCAAATCTTCAATCCTTTTGTTGTCCTTGTCAATGCTTTTCTGTAGCTCGGCGGCTTTCGTTCGGTACAGCTCCATGTTTGCATTGATGTCGGCGATGGCCACCGTGCCGTCTTTTTGGCTCATGTTGTTCTGGGTGCCGTCGGTGACCAGCTTGAGCAACTGCTTATGGACGGTAAGTTCGTTCTGCACCTCCTTCAGCTGCTCTTGATAGAGGTCCAGCGAGTCTTGAAGTTTCTTGATATGGGCGGCCTGTTCCCGTGGCGTGAGGTAATCTTGTGCAAATTCCGTGGCGGAGATGAGTACGCCGTTTGCCTTGACTTTCAGGCTGTTGATCTCGATGTTTGGGCTTAAGCCATCGATAATCACCTCCTGACTGCCGCTTTTGAGCGTGGCGGAGGCTGTGTGGGTGAGGGCGGCACCGCGCAGATAGACGGTGGCTTCCGTCAGTTTTGCGGAAATCTGTTTCTGGGCCTGAACCGGAAGAAGGCATCCGAGGCAAAGGCTGATCAGCACGAAAATTTTTTTTGTTGCCATAATATATGTAATTGTATGGTGAATAGAATTTTTGGTTTCAGGAAACGTCACTTACGATAAAAAACGACTTTTTTCGTGACAGATTGTTTATTGTTGGAAATAATTTTCACGAAATATTGTCCGGGAGCATACTGGGAGACATCCACTTGATGCAGGTCGTTGATATTCTCGTCTGTGAAGTAAACTGTCTGACCATCAGTGTTGTAGATTAAGATTTTTCGCATATTCTCGCCTTTGATGTTGAGAAGTGTGTGCGCTGGGTTCGGGAAGATCTCCACGTTTGCCGTTTCAATGACCGGGATGCCGTCGTTGTTCAGCACGGTGAGGATGAGGTGCACGGTGCTGTCGCAGCCCGCCGCCGTCGTACCGGCGAGGTCATACGTGAAAGTGCCCGTCTCTTCCGGGGTGATTTGGAAGTCGCCGAGGGTGTATTCGTGCAGACGCACCGCCGTGTCGTAAACGGTGATGTCGAACGACGGGTTGATGGTGAGGTGCAGCGTCACCACGCTGTCGCAGCCGTTGGCGTTGGTGAGCGTCACCGGATAGTCGCCGCTCGTTGTGTAGGTCTCGCCGTTCCACGTGTATTCGTCGCAGGTCACCTCTGTGAATTCAGTGCTGTCGGCGTCCATTACCGTCAAAGTCAGCGAAATCATGCTGTCGCAGCCGTGGACGCTTTGCAACGTGTGGGTGTAAGTTCCCGCCGTGGTCAAAGTTTGTCCGAAGAAGTTGTAACTGCCGCCCTCGCAGATCTCAGCGGTAATCGGGGTGTTGATGACATCGTTGACCGTCAGGGTCAGCGAAATCACGCTGTCGCAGCCGTGGACGGACTGCAAC
>CAMVBK010000040.1:0-31672 GCA_947165685.1 uncultured Bacteroidales bacterium
GTTAGGGCTTTTTTTGCAAAAAAAAGAGGGCGCGCCACTTTTGACACACCCTCTTCATTACGCGTCGCAAAAGAGCCGACGCAAGGAAACCATCGCAAAATCCGCGACTACTTGCAGCGGACGATATCGATGCCCTCTGCGGCATTCATTTCGTCCTGTTTGGCCTGGCATTCAGACTTGCCCATGCTCTCATCCTCGAAAAGCGGCACCATGTGCGCGACATCGGTTTTGTAGTAACAATGGCAGCCCTTGCTGCACGAGGTGGAGATTCCGGCCAAAAGCAAAACGGCCGACACTAAAACCAGCATTTTTTTCATAATTTTTTTCCATTGGACTTCTGGTGATGATTATTCAGGGAGTCCGGCAATGCTTCCTGCGGAAGTCCATTACACCGAAAGACTGACAGACTCCTTTTGTAAATATTTCAGAATAAAACACTTACCCCTACCCCGCAGGGCACAGGAGCGATATTGAGCCGCAGGGCGGTGGTGGTTGATTGGTTAAAGTCCCGAATCACGTGGTTGGCGCGAACCTTCCCCTTGACGGTGAGCACCACCGCCGGCGCAAAACAGGCGATGGCCGCCACCATGCCGCCGGCAATGAGGAACGTCCCGCCCATCGCGCATCGCCAAAGCTGCACACCGAGGTCATCGCTGTCGAGAAGTTGGTCCCGGTACTTGGCCGTCGCGACGAACGAGGCTGCGAACTGGTAGAGCCCGAGGTCCGCCACGACTGCGCGAGGTAATTAATGACGGGCTTCAGACGGTTGGCCGTGTCGTAGGTGATCTGTCCGTTGTCGTTGAGGATGCGCCGCGTGGTCTGCCCGATACGCTTGGCAGTGTCCAACTGCACCTGCCACAGAGCGTTCTCGCTCACCGTGTCGTAGGTCTCATAGACCACAATCACGTCCGACTGTCGGGAATCGTTGATTCCCAACGGCAGAGTGAAGGTCTCCGCCCCGCCAACCTCAAAGCACTTGTTGAAGTTCATGCGAGAAAACGTGGCGGGCATTGTTCCCGAAGACGGTGTGGCATCATATCCGTTGCCGGACACGTCCATCCACGATGACGCATTCAGCACCGCGCTGTCGGCACGAAGCCAAGCGGTGGGGTGCTGGATTTGGGCCGGGGCAGCTATTACACAGGTTGTCAAGGCCAATAAAATGACATATTTGTTCATAACGCAAACAATACTTTTTTCATACGCGTTTTATTTTAATTACGAACACAAAAATACCTTTTTTCAGCACCCCTTTTCTTCACCGCATCTGAATCCGTCACTTTGTGATGAATATTTTTAAAAATGAGAATATAAAATGGAATGAGATTTTAAAACGTGCCGCAACATCATAATATTCAGCATGTTACACATCATGTTATTTATGCCGATAGATTATCGTTTCTCACACAAAACACCGCCGAATGCATTTGTTTTAACCCTCGTCCCTTTCATTTTTTTGCTGAAATGAGAATACAAAAAGGTCTTGTTGGGGAAAAAATACTACCTTTGCCAAGAAAATGTAATTTGAAAGTGTATGCTATCCAACCAAAGAACCGTTTATGTCATTATGGGGCAGGTGATTTTTTCTGCACTATTTGTTTGGTATTTCATTCAAAACAGTTTCCTAAGGCCCGACAATGGAGTAGCCATGGAATGCGGTATTGCACTGATTCTTGTGGCGGCCATGGCGGTCAACTACTGGCTCCTTTACCCTATTTTCTTCAAAAGGCACTCCTTTTGGCTGTACGCTCTTGTGACAATCGCCGAGACCGCTCTGATTGCTTCAATCGAATATCGCATGACTATAGAGGAAACGCTTCGGTTTGTGCCTCTTGAATTGACTGATGCGTTAACATTGAAAATAAAGAGCCTTTATTATTTCAATCTTTTTTTGCGCGACACTTGTCTGGTGGCATTTGCAGGCCTTATGGCAGACCATTTGGGCCAAAAGTTCAGGCTGCTGGACACAGACTATCTCATGTTGAAACGAAAAGGCCAAATGCTTGTGCAACTAAATGGTAAAGAAGACTGCATTATTGATGCAAACAGCATCTCCTACGTGCGGCAAAACCAAAACTACACGAACATATACACCATTGATGGGGAAAAATATACAAGACGAGGTACGCTTAATTATTTTGAGATGGCACCGGAAGAGCTTCAAGGCGTCAAAATATCCAGAAACACCATAGTCTTCATGCCTTATGTGCAAGCGTGGGACAATGAGGAAGTGACCGTCATGACCATGAAATCCCCGTGCAAATTCGAGAAGTTGCCCATAGGCAAGGCCATTGCCACCACGGCAATGGCCGAGATGCAGAAGTATCAGAACAAGGTGCTGAATGAGAGCGACGTCTCAGAAAATGTTGTAAACCAAGAAGCTTCGGAAACAGAGGAAAACGAGAAAAAGATTGTGGACACTCATGTTGAAAAAAAGAAGCCCGAACGACAGGTGAAACAGATAGCAGAAAACAAAAAGGTCACCATAATCCGAAAATTTATTTTCCATCATCCAGACTGCAATATACACGATATTGTCAATGGCACCAAGATTCCGAAAAGCACGGTGACGCGTTATTTGAAAGAGCTGCGGTCGCAGAACCTTGTCAAATATGTCGGTGCCAAAAAGAACGGAGGGTATCGTGTAGAGGAACAGCAGCAAATGCCCATATAACGAGCCCTAAATTTCAAACAGCAGCTTAACATGCATCCCAAAACACGGTCTGCGGGACGCGGACGACTCCATGCGCCAAGTTCCGCGCAGATACGCGAGATATGCGGAGCGTTTTTCTTCAGCTGTAATTGTGGTCCAAGACAAGGTTGAACTGATAGTCGGGGAAACGCCGGCAAAGGTCGCTTCGTATGGCTTCCACAAACGCCGTCTCGTCCTTCACCGTGTCGTTGGGCACAACATCCACCGTGACGAGCTTGCGGTCCTCGTAGCAGTAGAAGGCATGGGCCTGCAGGACTCCCGGATGACGGCTGATGTCCTCCAGCACAGCTTGCTGGAGGCGGGCCATCGGGGTGTCTCCAGTGTGCACGGCATAGATCCCCACCGTCATCACAATGCCGAAATCCTTGAAAAAAGCCTCCGACATGGTGCGCGTGAGCAGATGCACCTCGCGAGCCGTGAGCGTGTCGGGCACACTCACGTGCAGCGAGCCAATCATCATGTTGGGCCCGTAATTGTTCACAACGATGTCATACACCCCATAGACATTGTCGAACGACAACGCCTTCTCCTTCAAAGCATTCACTAATTCCGGAGAGATGCGGCTCCCCAACAGCTCGCCGACGGGCGAAGAAATCATCTCCAAGCCGGCCTTGACGATGAGCAGCGAGATCAGGGTGCCGATGATGCCATCGAGATTGACGTGCCAGATGAGCATGATGCCCGCCGACACGAGGGTGGAGAGCGTCACCAAGGCATCGAACAGGGCATCTGCGCCGCTCGCGACCAACGCATCGCTCTTCAGGGCCTTCCCTTGCCGCTTCACGTAAGTCCCCAGAACCAGCTTCACGGCCACCGCCACGATGATGACCGTCAGCGTGAGCGTTGAGTACGAGGGCGCGGTGGGTGCCGCGATCTTCTTCACAGACTCCACCAACGAAGCCACGCCCGCGGAAATCACAATCAGGGAGATGACGATGGCGCTGAAGTACTCCACACGACCGTGCCCGAAGGGGTGCTCGCGGTCGGCAGGGCGCTCCGAAAGCTTGGTGCCCACAATGGTGATCACCGACGACAACGCGTCGCTGAGGTTGTTCACCGCATCCATCACAATGGCGATGGCACCGGCCGCCAAACCCACGACGGCCTTGAAAACCGCAAACAAGACGTTGGCCAAAACGCCCACAACGCTTACGCGAATAATCTGTCTGTTCCTTTCCATAATAACTGCTTGTGTCTTTAAATCTTCCACCTTTAACCGTTAAAACGCGTACCCAATCGCCAGCTTGAAACCCTGCGCAAAACGATAACGCTGACGGTCTGACAATATCCACTCGGCATTGATGACACGCCCTTCCGCCTCGCTGCGCGTGGGGTCATACACCGGCACGGCATAGTCCAAACGGATGACGAAAAAGTCGAAGTCCAACCGCAGGCCGACCCCGACATCCACGGCAAACTCCTTATAGAAACGCTTGAAATCGAAATTCGCGCCCGGCATGTCGGGATATTCCCGCGACAGCCAGATGTTGCCGGCATCCACGAAAAGACCATATTTGAACGAGCGGTAGATCGTGCCCCGATATTCAATGTTGAACTCTATCTTGATGTCGCCCGTGTACAGCGAATCACTGCCATGCACGTAGCTTCCCGGACCCAGCCCACGGTAGCCCCAACCGCGCATACTGCTGCTCGTGCCCACGTAAAAGCCCTTCTCGTATGGAATGTACGAGTCTTTGTCCAACGGGATGGCAAAACCCATGAACGAACGCATGGCCACCGAATTGTTCTTGTTGATGGTATAGGTATAATTCCACAGCACATCAAGCTTCTCAAAAGCCGAGTATTCGTAGCCCAGCGTGTCTAACTTGTTCTGTCCAAGCGTCCAACGCTCATTCGGACTGAAAATCGCATTGAGCCCGAGGAGAAGCCCCCCCGACGACTCCACATTCACATTCAAGTGCATGTTGTGTTTTCTCGACTCCACAAACTTGGGAATCAAGTAATTAAAAGAATATTTGCCCGACAGCAAGAAAAATTTGCCGAACTTGTGCTGATACGATTCCGGGTACTCCTCGTAGTGCAGCAGACGGGAATAGCGCTTGTCGCTGTTGTTGATGGTGCTGACTTCTATAGGACTGACGCTGTGCGAAATATAGGATGAAGGCGCCCATCGGTAGGTCAATGCGGTGTTATACATCAGCCGGCGGTACAGTCCCGAATAGTTGATGCCGAAAGTGATAGCCGTGGTTCGCGACATTGAGTTCTCGCTGATGTGCCGGTTGAACAGGAGGATGCGGTTCGGGAACTCCAACGAAGCGGAAAGCCCGAACTCAGGATAGGAATACGGGTTATCCTTCTTGAAAATGTTGTTCAACGAATAGTAGAAATAACCGCCCGACAGATTGAGGGTCAGGTGCTCCGCGCCGCGAAACAGATTCCGGTTGGTGTAGGTGAACGAGATGTCGGACTTGTCGTTGCGCAATTCCACCTGGCCGCCGACCACATGCTGCTTTTTCCGAATCATGGAATATAGCACGTCCAAGTAGCCGATTTTGTTGACAGTGTCGAGCAGAGACTCGTTCTCCCGATACTGAATGTTCGTGTAGTTGAAGTTGTCGAGGCTGCTGAGGGCGCGGCTGCTGGTGCTCCGCGACTGCTGCGTATAAGGCCTTCCACTGCGCGTGTCAATGGCACCCGCCAGCGTCTTGTAGGAAAAATACGGTTTTGTGAAGCCCTCTTGGGGTTCTTCCAAAAAATAGAAGTTGGAAGTGTCGCGCTTGGAAACCAGCTGGTAATAGGACGTGTCGTAACGGGCCGTCCCCGCCGTCAACGACTGCGCGTCAGGGTTCACATAGACATCGTTGAAGTAATACTTGTAGAGATAACGCGCCGCATTCGAATCGTCCGGCACCCGGAACTGGATGGTGAGCCGCACCGAACGCGGGTCCACACCGAGACTGTCCGGCTCGTCGTATTCCACATCGCAATGAATGAGCGACTTCTCCACATAATAGTACCCTTCGTCGCGGATCAGGTTGATGATGCGCGTCAGCTCTTCGCTGATAATCCGCTCGTTGTACTGCATTCCCGCCGAGAGCACCGTACCCCGCTGGTTGAGCACCACGATGCGCTTGTACTCCTGAATGGGAATGTCATACTCTATACTGCTTATACTGTATGGGTTATGCGCTGTAATAAAATAATCGACTTTAGCCTTGTTTTTTTTAGATCCGCGAAAAGTCACCCGATAGTCCACGTCGGAATCAAAATAGCCTAACTGTTTCATCACGATTTTCAGCTGATCGACAGAATTGACGATTCCCGCGCTGTCGAGCAGCACCGGTGCCTCCCCCATCTTCTCGCGCAGGAACTTCTTGAACTTGCTGTCCTTGGTTTGCCCCTCTTTGTCATACGTGGGTTGCCCCCAGTCGTAAAAAACGGTCTTGATCCGGAAGATGTCCATGAACTTCTTGTTGGTGACCGGTCTGACGTAGGATCTCAGGTTGTCGAAATCGGGGCTCTTCGCATCTTTCACCGTCACTTCGTTTTTCACCAGCATGACCTGCCCCTTGGGCAGATGGCGGACCGAACTGCAGGAAGAAAAAAAGGCCGTGCTGACGACGAGCGCGATGAGAAAGCGAATGCTACGCCTCATTTTTCGTGCGAGAATGGAAAATATACTCGATACAAAGGATAACAAACACGGAAAAGACCGTATTGCCCAGCATGACTAACAGCGTGTGCCCGAAATTCCGGAACGACATGGTGCCCAGCATGACAGAGGCCACTTGATAGGCCGCTGTGAGAATCAGCGTGTAAAGGAAAATCCAGCGGAAGTCCTTCACCCCCGGTTCGGGGCGGTTGATGTTCTCGAACTTGTTGTTGTTGGAGCCATCGAGCATACGGGCCACGTACGGGCGGAAGAACATTATCAGCGTGCAGGCGAAGGAGCTGGCGCCCAGCGTGTGCGCGAAGGCGTCCACCACGAACCCCGACGCGAACCCGATGAGATACTGCAGCGAAAGAGGCATCTCTAACGGAAGCAGGAAAAGGGCCAGCAGGAAAAGGGCCGGTGACATGTAGCCGAAAAGGGAAACTTTCTGGCAGATGGCCACCTGCACCACCAGCAAAATCAAGAATCGCAATATGTTAGACAGGACATTATTCATCTTTGAAATTAGCTTTCAGGGTGTCTAATTCCGATTTGTAGAGGTTTTCCACCAAATACACGGTGTAGATGTCTGTGTAATGTGTGGCGAGGTTCACCTTGATGGTCAGGAAGCTGGCATTGTTGCCCACCTGAACCTCTTTCACCGTCCCGATGAAGAGCCCCTTCGGGAAGATGTTGGAGTAGCCGTTGGTGAACACGGAATCGCCAATGTTGATTTCGGAGTGCTGGGGAATGGCCTCAAGGTAGGCCACGCGCGGGTCATTGTCCTCCCAAATGACCGTTCCGTTCTGGTTCGCCGGGGTGACCACCGCGCTGATCCGTGACTCGGGGTGCAGTATCGGCCGCACCGTGGCGAAATGGGAGGAGACGTCCGTGACCACACCAGCCACGCCCTCCGGAGAGAGCACCGCCATGTCGCGCGTCACCCCGTCTTTTTCGCCCTTATCGACAATCATGTAGTTGAACGCCCGGTCGGTGGTGCGGAAGATGACGTGCGCGTAAGTGTAGTCGTAGAGGCGCACCTGCTGCCGGTTCACGGAGTCGGGCCGACTCATCGCCGTCAACGTGGTATCGACCTTCTCGATGAACATGTTCTCCCGCTCGCGCAACAGCTCGATGTTCTGCTTCACCAACGCCTCGTTCTCCGGGCCCAGGCGGAAACGGTGTATCATACCCGCACCGCTCTTCTGAATCGGGCCCACGACGCTTTGGGTGGCTCTCGCCAAACGGTAGCCGTTGAACGACAACGACTTACCCAGCATCACGATACTCAGAATCAGAAGAACGGCGAGTACGATGATATGAAATGCCTTCTTGAAAAATTCTATGAGATTATTCATCCGGCAGGGGGAATACTATTTTTTTTCGGCGAGTTCACGTCCGGCCTTGAGACAGGCGAGGTTCACGTTCACGACATCCTCACCCTTGCGGGCGAAGTTCTCGCGCACGGCATTCTCGATCTCCTCAAACGGCAGCTGCAGATACGGGGAGGCGGCACCGAGAATCACCATGTTGGAGGAACGGGCGGAGCCCAGGTCCTTGGCGATTTGGTCGGCGTTGATGGCCACACAGTTCTGAATCTTGCCCAGCTCGGCCTTCAAGGCGTCGAAATCCGGATAGTTCGGGATGTTCACGAAAGGCTGGTCGTTGGTGATCAGCCAGCCGTCCTTCTTCAGCCACGGCAGATAGCGCAACGACTCCATCGGCTCCACGGAGATGATCATGTCGGCCTTGCCTAACGGGATCAGGTCGGAGGCGATGGGCGTGTCGGAAAGACGGAAATGGGACTGCACATCGCCGCCGCGCTGGCTCATGCCGTGCACCTCGGCCTGTTTCATGTACATTCCTCTTTTGATGGCGGCCGCACCCACAATCGTGGCGATGGAGAGGATTCCCTGGCCGCCTACACCTGCTAATATGATGTCTATTTTCATTTCTTTGTTTGTTTTTGTTTGTTTGTTTGATTCCCAGGGCTCGCTTCGTTCACCCTGGGTTGACATAGGTCGGGCTTTCAGCCCTTTTTGGAAGAGGTTGATTAACCTCTAACCTATATCACTATTTTTTCGCCGCTTGCTGTTTTTTCATTCTGCGGCTGAGGGTTTGGATGCACTCGCGGGTCGGGATGATGACGGAGACGCCTTCGTACTCGATTTCCTTCTCAATGATGGCGACATTCTCTTCGAGATGGCCCTTGAGCGGATTGATGCGGTGGATGTGCTCCTCCTTGACGCCGAGGCCCTTGCAGATCTCGCCGAGCACGCCGAGGGCGTGGGAGTCCTGGCCGCCGGTCATGCCGGTGGTGCTGTTGTCGAGGATCAGCACCGTGACGGGGGTGTTCTCGTAGATGCAGTCGAGCAGGGAGGTCATGCCGCTGTGGGTGAACGTGGAGTCGCCGATAACGGCCACGCAGGGTCTCATGCCCGCGTCGGCAGCACCCTTGGCCATGGTGATGGAGGCACCCATATCAACGGTGGTGTAGATGGCGTTGTAGGGAGGCAGTGCACCGAGGGTGTAACAGCCGATGTCGGAGAAGACTTTGCCCTTGCCGTATTTCTCCATCGCCTTGTTGAGAGCGGTGTAGGAGTCGATGTGCGGACAGCCGACACACAATGCAGGCGGACGCGGGACGACCAGTTCCGGAACGGGTGTGCCGTAGGTGTCGGGCAGACCGAGGGCCTTGGCCACGAGATTCGGGTTCAGCTCGCCGTCGCGAGGCAGCTCGCCGCTCAAGCGGCCCATGATGTTGCCGGTGCGGTTCAACACGCCGCGCACCTGCTCCTCGATGAAGGGGTAGCCTTCCTCGGCGATGAGCACCTTGTCGCACTCGTCAACTATCTTGGCGATGAGCTTGGACGGCAGCGGGTACTGGGAAATCTTCAGCACGGGGTACGGGCACTTGCCGCCCTCGAAGTTCTCCATCAGGTAGTTGAAGGCGATGCCGGAGGCGATGATGCCCATGCTCTTGTCAGGACCGTCGATGTATTTGTTGAACAGGGACTTCAGCGAGTCGTTCTCGAAGTCGGCCTGCTTGTCGAGCAGCTTGCGGTAGTGCTTGCGGGCGTTGGCGGGCAGCAGGATGAACTGCTTCGGGTCGGTCTCGGGCTTGAGCGGGTTCTGCGGGCGCACGGCTATGCGATCCACGCCGGAACGGGAGTGCGACAGGCGCGTGGTGAGACGGATGACCACCGGGGTGCGGAACTTCTCCGACATCTCGAAGGCATAGTAGGTGATGTCGTAGGCCTCCTGCTGGTTGGAAGGCTCGAAGCACGGGATGAGCGCGAACTTGGCGTAGTAGCGGGAATCCTGCTCGTCCTGCGAGGAGTGCATCGACGGGTCATCGGCCACCACGACCACCAAACCGCCGTTGGCACCGGTGATGGAGGAGTTCATGAACGGGTCGGCGGCCACGTTCAGGCCGACGTGCTTCATGCACACCATCGCGCGCTTGCCCGCGTAGGACATGCCGATGGCCGACTCCATGGCCGTTTTCTCATTGCCGGCCCAGATGCTGTGCACCTCGCCGGCCTTGCCCTGTTCAGAATTCTGGATGAATTCGGTGATTTCTGTTGACGGAGTGCCCGGGTAGGCATACACTCCGGATAATCCGGCGTCCAACGCGGCCTGTGCCACCGCCTCGTCGCCTAAAAACAATGCTTTTGACATAATCTATAGTACTTTATTGATTGTATGATAATAATTTATGTTCTATCCTTTCAAAACCGCAAAAATACAAAATTTTACGTAATCCTCCAAGCATGTTTTTTCTGCCCTGCAAAACCGTTTTTTCCAAAAACGACAAAAAAAGTTTGCGAAAGGGACTTTACATCCGCATAAAAAACGTATCTTCGCGGCTTAAAAATTTTGACAAGATGACACTTCAGCGAATTCCCGGAAAGATAGATTTCATCAAGGTTCTGACAATGGCGGCCCTTTTCCTGCTGTCGGCGTTCTGCGTGATGGCGCAGCCGCCGGGCGGCGGGCACCCGGGCGGAAGGCCTCCCGGAGGCTATCCCGGCCGTCCCCCGATGGACGGCGACCGCGGCGGCTGGAACCAGGGGCAATACCAGGGCCAGCAGAACGCCCCGATGAAACAGAAAAAAGTGCGCGAGGGCTCCACGTTCAAAGTGGCGGGCCTCCTGCGCGACTCCATCGCCGGCACCCCGCTCGCCTACGCCAACGTGGCCGTGCTCGACGCCTCCGACTCCTCCATGATCAAGGGAACATCCGCCAACGCCAACGGCTACTTCGAGATCGACGGCATCCCGCAAGGGCCATGCCTGCTGCGCGTGTGGGCCTTCAACTACAACCCACGCCACTTCCCCTTCACCGTGAAGAACAACACCAACCTCGGCACCCTCAAGATGATGCCCGTCTCCACCTCACTGGAAGAGGTGACCATCAAAGGGGAGAAGCCGATTTATGCCATGGACGGCGAGAAGCTCGTCTATAACGTCAGCGAAGACGCCTCCATCCAGACGGGTACCACCGAAGACGCCCTGCAGAACGCTCCCGGCGTGGAGGTCGATGTGGAGGGCAACATCACCCTGCGCGGCGTGTCGAGCGTGGAGATCTGGATCAACGACAAGCCCTCAAAGCTCACCGAGGAGAACCTCAAGACCTACCTGCAGACGCTGCCCGCCAACGCCCTGGAGCGCATCGAGACCATCACCAACCCATCGGCCAAATACGCCACCGACGCCGAAGCGGTCATCAACATCATCACCTCGGCGCATGTCAAGAGCAACCAGTTCGTCAGCTTCGGCGTCAACGGGTCCAACCAACCGTTCGTCTCCCCGTGGGTGAGCTACATGTGGACCAAGGAGAAGCTGAGCGTCAACCTGTTCGTGTCGGGCCGCTACAGCGCACGGCGCAACGAGACCGAGTCCACCTCCTACCAGCGACGCGACGCGGCTGTCGCAGGCGAGTACGACACCACCTGGGCCAGCAGCGTCGGCCAGCGCGACACGAGCCGCAGCGGCAGCGGCAACTTCTTCCTCGGCATCAACTACGAAATCGACACCACCAGCGAGATCTCCTTCGACCTCGGCGGCTTCTACAACTACAACGGCAGCCGATACTCCGGTCTGCGCCACCAGACCTACTACTACCTCGACTCCGTGCCGCCATACGAAATCGACTACAGGGACACCACGCGCAGCAAGACCAACGGGCAGTCGATGTCGGGCAATTTCGGGGCCGACTACACCAAGAAGTTCGACAAGAACGGCCACAACTTGCGCCTCGGCCTCAACGGACGTTTCTCGCACAATGCCAGCGACCAGTGGTACAACCGCTTCTACGACACCTACCACGACCTCGACGAGCACCGCTACCTGCTCACGCGCAGCTACCGTTACGGCGGCAGCTTCGACGCACGCTACAACCGTCCCTACAGCAAGGACGGCGAGATGAGCTACGGCCTGCGCACCAGCCATTACCAGATGAGCAACGACTACAAGCGCTACAACGACTCTATCGGCGAGGTGGTGGATACGCTGCGGACCTACCACTTCAACGGCGGATCCACCAACCTCAACGCCGACGTGAACTGGACGCACCGCTGGGGCGGCTTCACCCTCAGCACGGGCTTGGGCGTCGGGATGCTGCGCGATGCCTACGACTACATCAGCGACATGCCCTTCGCCGACGCGGGAGCGCCCATCTTCTTCTCCGCACGGCCCTCCATCCACCTCACCTACCGTACCAAGAGCATGCACAACATCAAGCTCAATTACTCCATGCGCATGAACCACCCCGACGAGGAGGACCTGAGCAAATACCGCCGCTACGGCGACAACAGCTACTCCACCGGCAACCCCAATGGTCTGAAGAGCGGCTTCACCCACAGCATCGAGGCCGGCTGGCAGAAATACTTCAACCGCTTCGGCAATATCGGCGTGGAGGCCTACGGCCGCCTGAGCACCAACGAGATCAGCTCCCTGAACGACTCCGAGTACGACCAGTACCTCGACCGCGTCGTCTCCTATTCCATACCCTACAACATGGGGACCTCCTGGCGTTACGGCGCCTCGCTGAACGCCACCTACCGCCCGACCGGCTTCCTCAACGTGCGGCTCTACGCCAACGTCTATGACTACGGATACAAGATGGAGTACATGCGCGACGGCGAGCTGCAGCGCGACCAACGCGACAAGTGGTCGTGGAGTGTCCGGGTGAACTTCTGGGCCAAAGCCTTCGACTGGCTGCAGTTTACCGCCTCGGGATTCTACAACTCCCCGACTATCAGTCTGATGAGCGAGCGCAAGGCACGCTACTCGCTGAACTTCGGCCTGCGCAGCGACCTGCTTAAGCGCAAGCTCTCCATTTTCGTCAACGTGCAGGACATCTTCAACTGGGGCGGCCGCTACGGTTCCGGCTCCGTCAACACCAACCCCTATTTCCTGAACAACAGCACCAACAAGATGCTGAACAGCCGCTACGTCTCCGCCGGCATCACACTGCGTTTCGGCAAGATGGAGCTGGAAAAGAAGGCACAGGAGGGCGGCAGCGAGACGGGCGACACATTGTAAAACCAAATCAACATGGAAAAAGCCATATTCAACCGCATGGCCCTGCTGGTCGGGGAGGAAGTGATGAACCGCATCAATAGCCAGAGGGTCATCATCTTCGGCGTGGGCGGTGTGGGCAGCTGGTGCGCCGAAAGCCTGGTGCGCAACGGCATCCGCCACCTCACCATCGTCGATAGCGACCGCGTGTGCGTCACCAACGTCAACCGGCAGCTGCAAGCCACCACCAAGACCGTCGGACAGGTCAAGGTGGAGGTGCTCAAGGAACGGCTGCTCGACATCAACCCGCAGGCGGAAATCAACGCCATGCAAGAAATCTACTCCGCCGAAAACGCCGAGAAATTCCACCTGGAAGAATACGACTACATCATCGATGCCATCGACAGCTTAGAGCACAAGGCACGGCTGATCCTGCACGCCACCGAATGCCCGGGCAAGCTCTACTCCGCCATGGGCGCCGCCCTCAAAATGGACCCGTCCAAGGTGTCCGTCACCGAGTTCTGGAAAGTGCAGGGCTGCCCCTTGGCGCGTGCGTTGCGCAAGCGGTTCAAACGGATCGGCGAGTACCCGCGCAGGAAGTTCCAATGCGTCTATTCGCCAGAGGTGCTGCCCAACAAAGGGGAGGCAACGACCTGCGGCACCAGTGCCTGCCTCTGCCCCAAAGCCATCATCGCAGCAGGCAACCCCGACCTCATCAACCACGAGTGGTGTTCCTCCAAGGCGCAAATCAACGGCACCACCTCGCACATTACCGCCATCTTCGGCTTCACACTCGCCGGATTAGTGACACAGGACATTTACAATGCAGCCGACCAACCCAGCCAAAAACAAAATGGCTGAAACGGATTCCCTCTCCCTGACTAATACAGCATCCCGAACATCCACAGCGGGACGCGACTGCCGTGGCCGAACTCCATTCCGTCAAGCACCAAGAAACTGCAGGGTTCATCCTTTATCTGTGAGAAGTCCTTTGACTTCCCACCCACTTCGAACAGCCATTTCCCATCCACATAAAAATCACCTTTCGGGGGAAGCTCTACAAAATGGCCTGTCCGAAGCTGGTTGTTGAAGAAAGTTTCCCTCAGCGTGCCTATGTCCACATTTGATGACAAACAATACATCAGATTCGAATCTCCGAGGTATATCTTGTCGGGTTTCGAGAGCTTTTTCAGGGACTTGGCTTTCGCACTGAGCAAGGAAACCAAACCGGCACGGTCAAGCAGCTGAAGCATCTTCAATCCTTGGTCTCGCCCCGTTTCCAACTGGGCATAAAGTTCGTTCATCTTGGGCGTTTGCGGCACCCGCTGTGCCAAAATCATCAGCATCTTCCTGACTTTCTGAACCGTAGCAAACGAGACATCCACAACTGCCGGCAGGTCCGAGTCCAACACTTGCCTGACGGTGCCCTGCAGTCGCTGGAGAAAGCCGTCGCCCTCCTCGGCGTAGTAAGGGTAATACCCGCACTTAAGGTATTTTTCAAACAGAGGGAGTATTTTCACTTGAGAAGATATGGTCGCTGCCAAGTGCAAATGGTTTTGAAGCATATCCTCAAGTCCAACAGGCGGCAGTGACATTTTGACCTCAAACTGCAAAAACTCCCGAAACGACATCCCATAGAGTTTGTATGCCCTTAGCCGGCGAGAAAGATCCCCTTCCTTGGCATCCAATTCCAACATGGACGAGCCTGTATAAACGATGTGAAGGTCGTCATAACGATCGTAAATGTTCTTTATGAGGTTCTGCCAATGACCGAAGCGGTGCATTTCATCCATGAAGATGTGGGTTCCCCCGTGAGTGACGTGGTAATCCACCAAGTCCATTATCGAATTGGAGGCGAACCAGAGGTCGTCCATGGAGACATACAGCACATTCTCCAGATTCTTGAACGTCTCTTTGATGTGTTGCAATACGAGTGTGGTTTTACCGACACCACGCGCCCCTTTTATCCCAATCAACCGATTGTTCCAATTTATAACAGGATAAAGATAGCGCTTGAAGCCGGTGTTCACCGATGTAATTTTTCGTATTGAATTGTCATACAAAGATTTAACTTCAGAATACTCCATCTTGTCAAACATTTTTATGTCCCGCAAAGATACAAAAAAAAACATTTCCAAATGTCTTTTATTGAAACAAAAAACATTTCCGATTTCTTTTCTTTTTTGAATACAGATGTCTCACGGGGACACACCTATGCCGCCGCTAATACAGCGACCCCGAACATCCACAGCGGGACGCGACTTCCGTGGCCTCCCGCCTACCCTGTGATACCGGAAATCAGAATCAACAGCAAGGCGATCGGCGCGACGAAACGCAGAATAAAATAATAGAGCTCGAAAAGATTGGCCTTAAGCGACCCCTCATTGGTGATTTCTTCCTTGACCTCAGCCTTCGGATAGAACCAGCCGAGGAAAATGGTCATAGCCAGGGCACCAATCGGCATCAGATAGGAGGCGGTAATCAGGTCGAAGAGCTCGAAAATGGTCTTGTCGAACAAAGTCCAATGTTTGATCGGTCCAAACGACAGCGTGCAGAACGCGCCCACCGCGAAAATCAATATCATGCTGATTATCGAGCTTTTCCGACGGCTCCAATGCAGTTCTTCAACCATGAACGCCACCACAATCTCCTGCAGAGAGATGGTCGAGGTGAGCGCGGCGATGCCCAACAGCACAAAAAAGACGGCCGCGAACAGCCCGCCCAACGGCATACTGTTGAAAACATTGGGCAACACCACATAGACCAGCTGCGGTCCGCCGGCAGGGTCCATGCCGAACGAAAAGACCGCCGGGAAAATCACCACGCCCGCAAGGATGGCCACCAGCAGGTCACAAACGGAGATCCACAAACTTGTCTTGAACAGCGAGTCCTCTTTGCGGATATAGGAACCGTAGGTCACCATCGCGCCCATACCCAAGCTGAGGGAAAAGAACGACTGCCCCAATGCGCCTAACACACCCGCGCCCGAAAGCTTGCTGAAGTCCGGATGGAAGAGGAAATGCAGACCCTCCGACGCGCCGGGCAGCGTCAAGGAACGCACCACCATCAGCAGCAACAGGATGAACAACAACGGCATCAAGATCTTGGAAATCTTCTCGATGCCCTTCTGCACGCCGAGGGAAATCACCAAAGCGGTCAGAATCAGGAATAGCAGCTGAAAAAGCACCGGCCAAAACGAGTGCGAGGTGAACGTGGAAAAGGTGTCAGCAATCGCTGCAGGTGTCATCCCCGACAGCTGGTTGGTGCAAGCCATAACGATATAATTGAGCGTCCAGCCGGCCACCACACTGTAGAAAGCGTAGATAAGGACGGCTGCCAGGATGCTGAAATAGCCGATGGCGGCCCACCCTTTCTTCCGCTCCAGCTTCTTGTATGCGCCAACTACGTTGCTCTGCGTACGCCGACCGATGACGAACTCCGTCATCATCAGCGGAATGCCAATCAGCAGCACAAAGAACATATTGACAATCAGGAACGCACCGCCGCCATTCTGTCCTAACATGTAAGGATAGCGCCAAATGTTTCCCAAACCGACCGCGCCGCCCGCAGCCGCCAAAATCGCACCAATATTTGAAGTAAATCCCCTTTGTTCGTTAGCCATTTGCTTTGATGTTTAGTGATTCTTAATGGACAACCCTATATTCACCACCTAACTCTCAACTCTCAGTTCTCAACTCTCCCTCAGCCACCTGAATATCGTCCTCCAAGACGGTTTTTTCCCGTAGGTGAGCACCCCGACCCGGTAAATCTTGGCTGCGAACCAGATGCTGAAGGCCAGGAAACCGAGCGCAAGCCCCATCGAGAGAAGCAGCTCCCAGGCAGGCACGCCGGAAGGCAGCCGCACCATCATGGCGATGGGCGATGTGAGCGGAATCATGGAGAGCCAGAACGCCAGCGTTCCATCCGGATTGGTGGAGATGCTCGGCACCACGGCGATGGCCAAAATCAGCGGAATGGTGATGGGCATCGTGTATTGCTGCGAATCGCTCTCGTTATCGACCACGGAACCGGTGGCCGCATAGAGGGTCGAATAAATGAGGTAGCCGACAATGAAGAAGAAGATGAAGCAGAGGATGATGGTCCCGAAAGAGACGGAGAAGTAGTTCTGAATCATGGAGAAGATATTGTCGGGCGCAGCGGCGAGGGCGTTGTTCTCAGGCAACATCTCACCGGCGGAAGCCACGGCGGCCACTTCTTCACCGCTGAAAAGGTCGGGCGCGGCAACCTGGATGCCGAAGAGAATGGCCGTGGACAGGGCTATCCATATCACTAACTGGGTCAATCCTACCAGAGCAATGCCCACAATCTTGCCGACCAGCAGCTGCGTGGGCCGAACCGAGGAAATCAACACCTCCACAATACGGTTCGACTTCTCCTCCAACACGCCGCGCAGCACCTGGCTGGCGAACAAAATGATAATGAAATAGATGATGAAACCACACAACATGCCAAAAATCTGGTTCACCTCGGCATCATGCTCTTTCTCCACCCCTTTTTCGTCAATCTGGATGGTGGCAGCCTCCGATTTGGCCAGCTTTTGCAGCTGTTCGAAGCGCGCAGGCTCAATCTTCAAGGAATCCTTCAGCAGCTGGTTGAAGAAAATGTCGTCCATTTGGCTCTCCACAGCCGACTGCAGCCCGGAAGGCAAGGACTTCTTGTAGTATATGTTGGAGCGCAGGGCCTGGGAATTGCCCAAAATCTGCAGCACCACATCGTACCCCTGGTCGAAGGCGGTATTCTTGATTTGTTCGATGTCGCCCGACCGGTAGCTGAACTCGTAGTGATTGTTGTCGGTGAAGTTGTTGATGAAAATCTCGCTCTCATCGACCACGAGTATCTTGGAGAACTGCTCGTTTTCACTCTTCACCACTAACAGAACAGGCAGCGCGATCATCGCCACCAAGAGGACAGGCATCAGGATGGTGATGATGATGAAGGACTTCTTCTGGATGCGCGTCAGATATTCGCGACAGATGATCAGAAACGTTTTATTCTTCATGGTGCTGCTGTTGGTTAGACTGTTCCACCTGTTCGATAAAGATTTCGTTCATCGAAGGTAGAATCTCGTTAAAAGAGTGGATATCACTATATTGCAGGCAAATCTGCATCAAATCCCGGACATTGTGCATCGCCGGAACCTGGATTTCAAAGCGCGAGTAGCGCCCGTCGCCCATGGATTTCGACACCTGAAAGCCAGATGCCTGGAGTTTTTCAACAAGCCCGTCGTCAAAACGGGAAACCTCTACGGAATAGAGGTTTTTCTTAAACTGGTTCTTGACTTCGAAGATGTCGCCGTCAAGGATTTTGCGAGACCGGTTGATGAGGGCGATGTGGTCGCAAATCTCCTCCACGGAGGCCATGTTGTGGGTGGAGAGGACGATGGTGGTGCCCTCCTGCTTGAGTTTCGCAATCTCATCCTTGAGGAGATTGGCATTGATGGGGTCGAACCCGCTGAAAGGCTCGTCGAGAATCAGGAAGGCGGGTTTGTGGAGGATGGTGGTAATGAACTGCACCTTCTGCTGCATGCCCTTGGAAAGCTCCTCCACCGGCTTGTTCCACCATTCCATAATGCCAAACTGTTCGAACTTCGCCCGCAGCCGCTTGTAGGCTTCTTGCTTGTCAAGTCCTTTGAGCTGAGCCAGATAGATAGCCTGTTCGCCCGTCTTCATCTTTTTATAGAGACCGCGTTCCTCAGGGAGATAACCCATGTTGTACGTATCATCGGCAGACAGCGGATGTCCATCGAACAGAATGCGCCCCTCGTCGGGAAAGGAGATGCGCATCAGGATACGGATGAGCGTGGTTTTACCTGCCCCGTTGGGCCCCAGCAGTCCGAAAACCACCCCGCGCGGCACAGAAAGCGAAACATCATCCAACGCCGTGAAATTCGAAAACCGCTTGGTAATATGCTCTATTTCAACAATGTTCATGCAAAAATATTGTTGCTGTTATGGTTATTAGTTATTGGTTATTGTTATTAGTTATTGTTATTGGTTATTGTTATTGTTATTTTTCTTCTTCTTCTTCTTCTTTTTCTTCTTGGTTCCCGACTGAGGAGCCACATAGAAGGCCTGGTTCGAATTGGCGAGATTGAGCAGCTCCTTGGTATTCACGAAGGCGAAGTCTTCCGGCAGGGTAATCCTGTCATCGGAAAGCTCCGCTAACTGGTGGCGAATCAACAAATCATTGACGGAGTTTCGGTTATAGGTCAAATACATCATTTTCAGATGGTTAGCCAGCGACGGCGCAAACTGTTGGCGCACTTCTTCGGGATATTCAGACACCTTGCGGATAAGATTCTGCATGTTGATGCCATACGTACGAAAACGCAGCTTATTCTTATTATTGTAGGAGGGCTTCACGAACTCCCTTTCCGAAGTGTCGGGTATGGGTTTGGGGAACGGGGCGTCCACATCCAACCGGTAGCCTGACATAATGAACAGATGGTCCCAAAGTTTGTTCCAGAAATCTTCGTTGCTGCGCTCGGCCTCGTTGCTGTTTTCCTTGGAATTGATCACGTCGCTCATGATGCGCACGATGGCGTAGGCCGTGCGCGTGCGTTTCTTCCGATCCTCGATGGCCACACAATCCTCCACCAGTTTCTGTATGTTCCTGCCGTATTCCCTTATGATTAAATTGTTACGTTTGGTATTATATTCCATTTTAAGAAGGTTGATTTCGTTTCAGTGGGCAAAAATACATTTTTTTTTGTTTGGCCTTCAGCGAGTCCACCACTATTTCCCTTCACGTTTTAAAATAATTAAAACAGTGTATATCAGTATCTTGATATCCATAAGGATGGACATATTCTCGATATAGAGGATATCCCAGCGGAGGCGTTCCACCATTTCATCGACATTCTCGGCGTACCCGAAACGCACTTGGCCCCACGAAGTGATGCCCGGCTTGATGCCAAGCAGCAATTGGTAATACGGGGCGCGTTCCACAATCTGGTCTATATAATATTGTCGTTCGGGACGCGGGCCCACCAAGGACATGTCGCCTCGCAACACATTGAAGAACTGCGGGGTCTCGTCAAGACGGTACTGCCGCATGAACTTTCCGAACGGCGTGATGCGGCTGTCGTTCTGCGAGGAAAGCCGCGGGCCGTCGGCTTCCGCATTCACGCACATGGAGCGAAACTTGATGATATTGAACGGTTTGCCCAGATACCCGATTCGTTCCTGCTTGTAAAAGACGGGGCCGGGCGACGAACGTTTCACCCCGATGGCTAAGCAGATGTAGAGCGGGGTGAGCAGAATGATGGCTATCAGGGAGAGAACAATGTCGCAGCCACGCTTCAGGAAGCGTTGCCAGGAAGGCAGGTACTCCGGCGAAATGGAGATCATCGGCTCGTCCAGCACGGAAGAGGTCTTCACAGAGCCCAACAGGACATCGTGTTCCTGGGGCACCAGACTCACCGTCAGGTTATGGTTGCTACGGACCAATGCCAGCACCTGCTGCAGATGCTTCCGCTGACCGTTATGCAGGGCCACCACAATTTCCTCGATATGCTGGCTTTCCACCACCCGGCCGATGTCCGCAAGATTCCCCACACAAGGCAGCTTGCCCTGCATCATATCGTGCTTCTGCTCGTCCACGCGGACATACCCGATGAAGTAATGCCCCGACCGCTTGCTTTGCTTCAAAACCGTCTCGTAGGCCCTGAGCGCCATCTCATCCTGGCCCACAATGATGGTGTTGAATCCGATTTTCCCGTTATGGATGCGCGTGTTGACGTACGAGGTGACGCACAAACGCGGAATGTAGGTCAGCAAGAATTGCGACACAAAGAGGAAAAGCAGGTACTTCACATAGTCGTTGGGGGAGGTCACGATGTCATCGAGGATGAAAATGAAGAAAAAGACCAAGCAACCGGCCAAGGTGACACCGATGGTGGTCACCAGTTCGTCCAAACGGGATTTCCGGACTATTTTGTTATAATAGCCGAAAAAAGCGTGGAAAAAGAGCCAGTACAACGGATAGAGGGCCAAGCCGAGCCAGAACTTGGAATCTGCGCGGATGGCCATGACTACGGTCGCGAAATCCGCCGACTCGCCCACGTGCTTGCGGTACATGTACAGCCCCACCCACGTGAGGATGGCGGCGAGCACGTCAAACAACAGGTAAATGCAGGTCAGTTTGGTTTTGTTCATGAAAAGGCTTATGCGGTTCGGATGTAAACAACCTTTATGTCATCAATATAGACGCGAGACACCGTGCCTTTCTTGCCCGCACCCGACAGCACGAGAGAGAGCTCGGTCACATAGCCGGCAGCGTTGTGGTAGCCGTTGATGGTGTTCGTCAGGTCGAAATGGATGGTCTTCCACTCATCGGGCGAGGCAAAGAAGCCTCCGACGGAGTGGGCGGTGTTGGGATTCTGTCCCGTGGAGAGCTTCGCGCTTATGTCCACGTTGCAATCCGACTTGTAGCGCACCTCTAACATGACGCGGTAGCTGCCAACGGGGGCGGCGAATGGTGTTGACGTGATGTCGAAATTCTGGTAGGTGGAGTCGCTCATCACAATTTCGCCCACATTCTTGCCTTCCACGGCGACCGGCAGCAGCGTCAGGGGCGAACGGTTCGGGTAGCTGGCCGTGAAGGAGGTGCTGTTGGAGAAGGTCTCGAAATAAGGGAAACGAGTATATTCGCTGTATTCGAACTTCGGCGGGTTCTGCGCGACCGCGTAGGAGGCATTCTTTTTCAGGACCACCTTTTGTCGGCAGATATTCAGGAACGGATACCCCATAATGGTGTTGCCCATGCCCGTCAGCGGGAAGGCGGGTATGAGGATCAGCGTGCTGGTGTCCGCGCTGCTGACGTCTAAAACCGGCACCTTGCACGGCAACTCCCAGCAGCCCAAGTTCTTGTTATCAACATAGACGTTGACATGGGTGAACTTGTGGCGGGTGAGGGCGGCCAGTTGCTCCTGGTCGAAATTCTGGCTGTGCGTCTCGTTGAAACGGCTCACATCGATGCAGTTCTCAAAATCTTCGGGATTGACCTCTATGTACGCCGGGGTCAAATCCGTCTTCTTGCATGATTGCACAAGAACACTAAATGCAAAAAGACTTATAATCAAGTATATATATTTCTTCATATCAAAAAATAACGCTCCCCTAACGAGAAAAACGTCATTTTATTGCATTTTTTAAAAAATTTTCGTTTTTTTGCAGCCATGAAAAATGACACTTCTAAACCCGGACTCGGATACGTGGCCATCTTGCTTGCCATGCTCTGCTGGGGAATGAGTTTTATATGGTCTAAACAACTGTTAAACAACAACTTTCCCGGTTTCACCATTGTTTTCATACGTTTGTCTTTGGCTTCGGCTGTGTTTGTCAGCATTTTCAAATGGCAGAAAAAGTTGGAGAAAATCCGGCGAGAAGACCGCCGCACATTCCTCCTTTTGGCCTTCTTCGAGCCGTTTTTGTACTTCATCGGCGAGACTTTCGCCCTGAAATACGTGGATGCCAGCTTTGCGGCCGTCATCATCGCCCTGATTCCCATCGTGGTGTCCGTCACCATGTACTTCACGGAAAAGGAGAAGCTCCGCTGGGAGTTTTTCCTCGGCACCCTCATTTCGGTGATCGGGGTGTTCCTGCTTTCACTGACCGAAGACGGGCGGATGTCGTTCAACTTGAAGGGGCTGCTGCTGCTGTGTGTCGCCATGTTGGCGGCAAGCGGCTACAGCGTGATGCTCAGCCGGTTGCTCAAAAAATACAGTCCGATTACGGTCACCACCTACCAGAATTTGATTGCCATCCCCTTCTACTTGCCTTTCGTCCTCATCTTCGACCTCCGGCACTGGGGGAAACTGGCCTGGAACGGCAGCACCATCACCAGTCTCGTGTGCTTGGCCCTTCTCTGCTCCGCCGGTGCCTACATGCTCTACTCCTACTCCGTAAAGCAGCTCACCGTCACCAAAGCCTGCATTTTCACCAACCTCATCCCTATCGTCACCCTGCTCGTGGCGTCGGCCATCGGCCAGGAGACCTTTACGCAGGTGAAGTTTTGGGGCATACTGGTGATCATCGCCGGCGTGACGCTGAGCCAGATGAAATTAAGTGACAAATTAAAGATGAGCAAATGATGGCAAAGCGATTCGCGATATGGATATTCGTCTTGGTGTGCAGCACGGCTGCCCTCGCGCAAAGCGGGCGCGTGACGCTGTCGGGGACAGTGTCCGACGCCTCGAACGGCGAGACCATGCTGGGGGTATATGTCATTCTGAGCGAGGTGAACACCCCATCGAACGTGCAGGGCGGCGTCACCAACCAGGCAGGATATTATTCCGTGTCTGTGCTGCCCGGGCAATACAAACTGACGGTCAATTACTTAGGATATAAAACAATAGAAGACACCATCGAATTGAGGAAAAGTGAAAAACGGAGTTTTGAACTGGAGCCCACGGCGATTGCGGGCGAAGAGGTGGTGATCCAGGGCGAGCGCGGCAACGCCAATGTGAGCAGCGGTGACGTAGGGCGCATGGAAATGAGCATCCAGACCATCAAGGCACTGCCTGCACTGATGGGCGAGGCCGACATCATCAAATCGGTGCAGCTTCTGCCCGGTGTGCAGGCTGCCGGCGAGGGCAACTCCGGTTTCTACGTGCGCGGCAGCGGCACCGACCAGAACCTCATCCTCCTCGACGAGGCCACCATCTACAACCCCGACCACCTGTTCGGCTTCTTCTCCATCTTCAACGCCGACGCCGTGAAAAGCATCGACCTTATCAAGTCGGGTATGCCGGCCTACTTCGGCGGACGGGCGGCCTCCATCCTCAACGTCTATCAGAAAGAGGGCAACCTCAAGAAATACGAAGTCGATGGCGGCCTCGGACTGATTTTCTCGCACCTCACAGTACAAGGGCCTATCAAAAAGAACCGCGCCTCGTTCCTAATCTCCGCCCGCCGCACCTACGCCGATGTCATCATCCAGCCGTTCCTCAAAAAGGAGTCGCCGATGAAAGGCACCAACTTCTACTTCTATGACATCAACGCCAAGTTCAACGTCGTCATCAACCCGAAGCACCGGCTCTTCTTCGGTGCCTACTACGGCAGCGACGTCTATGGCTTCAAGTCGAAGTCGCAACAGACCTTGATGACCTTCCGCTGGGGCAACGCCGCAGCTTCGGCCCGCTGGAACTACATCATCGCCAACCGTCTGTTCCTCAACACCTCCGCGACATTCAGCTATTACAACTTCGGCACGGAGATGCGCATCGACCCCTACTCGCTGAACATTGCATCGGGTGTGCGCGACTACAGTCTGAAAAGCGAGCTGACGTGGATCCCCACGCCTAAACACAATGTCCGTTTCGGTGTTCACGACATCGTACACGACTGTCTTCCAGGGCAGTACGCTGTAGAAGCGGGTGTCGGCAACAGTTTCGGGCTGCCACCGGTGCAACACTACATCGGCAACGAACTGGCCCTCTACGCCCACGACGAATGGGACATCAACAAGCACTGGAAGCTCAACTTCGGCGTCCGCTACACCAACTTCCACCACCTCGGCCCCTTCACCCGCTACGTGCTCGACGACTTCGGCCATGTGACCGACTCCATCGTCTATAAGCCGGCACAATCCATCTGCCAGTACAACCGCGCGGAGCCCCGCCTCTCGGTGCGCTGGATGATTGATTCCACGACTTCTATAAAAGCCTCAGCCACATTGAATTACCAGTTTATGCACCAGATTTCCATCGCCAGCATCTCGCTGCCAACAGATGTCTGGATACCCTCCACCGACTTGCTGAAGCCACAGACGGTCCTCCAATACACGCTGGGAGTCTTCAAGAACTTCCACCACAACATGTTCGAGACCTACGTGGATCTTTATTATAAACAAATGTACAACCTCGCCGAATACCGTGACGGTCTGGATTTCAGCGTGTTCACCATCAACCCCGACCAATTGTACGTCTTTGGAAAGGGTTGGTCGGCCGGAGCGGAGTTCTACATCAAGAAGTCGAAGGGACGGTTCACGGGCTTCATCGGCTACACGCTGGGGTTCACACGTCGGCAGTTCGACGACCTCAACGGCGGAAAACCCTATTGGGCGAAATACGACCGCAGACACGACGTTTCCATCAGTCTCTCGTATGAAATCCTGCGCAACAAGCTGAGTATCTCTGCATTATGGGTCTATCAGTCAGGCAACACGATGACCGTGCCGCTCGGCTACTACCTCTATATGGGGTCGGTGGTGACGGAGTGGAGCGGCCGCAACGAGTACCGCGTGAACCCGTATCACCGCCTCGACATTGCCGTGGACTGGACCATCAAGAAGACCTCCAAGTTCGAGACTGGGCTGAATTTCTCGATTTATAACGTCTATAACCGCCAGAACCCGTTCCTCGTCTTTTTCGAGACCCGAGTGGAGACCGAAGGCGGCGACATCACGAGCTTCTCGATGCAAAACCACGCCTACCAGATGAGCCTGTTCCCAATCATCCCATCGGTGATGTGGACGTTCAAGTTTTAATTAGCGGATAGCTATCGGCTGTACATTCCGCATTTTGCAAAAAGGGCGCAGCCACGTGGCCACGCCCTTAACTTACATCCCGACATGTCGCTCTCCTATCTCGACGCCACGGGTTCGCCGCCGCCATTTTGGATCCAGTCGGCGGCCGTCTCGATGATGTTGTCCTTGCCCTGCGCCACGGCGGCGGGGTCAAGGAGCACGCGCACATCCGGCGGGACACCGTTCTCGTAGTTGCCGCCGTCAAGACCGATGGTGCGGGTGCAGCTGAAACGGTATCTCCAACCGTTGGGAAGCATGCCGCCGTTGGGCATTCCCGTGCCGCCGCCAGTGTAGTCGCCGAAAAGCTTCACGTTATCGAATGCCTGCGTGCAGAGCGAGAAATAGGAAGTCGCGCTGAACGAGCCGCGGTCGATGAGCACCGCCACCGGCTTCGTATAGGGGTTTTTGCCCAGCAGACTGGTGTCCGGGGCATAGTGGGTTTCTGCCGGCGTGAAGTCGTTGTGGCCGGGTCCCGCCTTGTGCTGCACCGTGTAGAGCGGCTGGTGGTGGCAATCGAAAAGGCTAATCAGCCTGGTGATGTTGCCGTCGCTGCCGCCGCCGTTCTGCCGCAGGTCGAGAATCAGTCCGTCGCAGTCGCTGTAGCGCTCCATAAGATATTTCAGATCCTCATTGCTGATGTCCGAGGCGAAAGAAGCGTAGCGAAGGTAGGCCACTTTGCCGCCGCGGATACCATTGTGGCTGATGGAACCAGTCTGATGCCCATGCAGGGTCAGATATTTCTGCAAGACGAGATTTGCGTCGAAACAGTTATACTCGCTCATCCAATACGAGATGGTGTCGCTGCGCATAAAGTCAAAGTCGCTCACCAGATTGGTGTGACCATCGCGCAGGGTGTTGAGGATGGCGGCACAGACCCGGAACAGACTGTCCTCGCTCATGTCGTCATGCACCAAAGGACGGTAAACGGCGTGCACCGAATCCCAGTCCACTCCCTTGACATCAAAGAAGGTGTATTGCTGATCGACCTTGTTCCACAAATACTCGAAAACGTTGGTGGGGGTATTCAATTCGTCTTTTTCCATGAAAGCGCGTTCACAGGAGGTGACCGTCATTGCCAAAAGGCAGAGAAACAGGATATTTTTCTTTTTCATAGTCGTTGGATATTAAATTTTGAACATAAATTTCAGATAATACGTCCGGAAGGTATTGTCGTAACGGTAGGCACCCTTTTTGCCAGTGGTGAGATAGTCCCAGCGATGGCCGAAAGAGAAACGGTTGCCGTTGCGCAAGTTGACGGTGAAACCGAGGTCGGTGGCGCAGCCGGGGAACATTTTGAAGAGGCTCTCGTTCGGTCCCACGAGCCTTTGCAACGCGCCCTCTTCGGCAGGAATGTCCATCACGTACGCAAAACCCGGCCGCGAAGCGACGGCGAACAACGGCAGCGAGAACTGGAAGTAGGCTGTCATCCACGGATGCGCAGGGTTTCCCTTCTCGTAGGCGAAGTCGCACTGCACCAATTCTTCGGCGGCAAGGTTCCCGAATATGGAGAGATTGGTAGAGGCGTTCTGCAATGACGGGAGTTGTTTCAAATCGAAATTGCCATTCAGCGAAGCACCGGACCAAAAATGCCAGCGATTAGCAGAGGGTTTCAGGCAGCTGTAGAGAAACTCGAAATTGCCAGAGATGTTGTACGCATTGCCCCCGAGCGAGCTGTACCGGGTTCTGTCGAGGCCCGCCCCGAAGCGGATGTGGCAGCGTTTCCACTCGTAGGTGAAGCCCGGCTGGACATGCGTGAGCAAGCCGTTGTAGGCAAACGGCACCGTACTTTTGTCAAAGCTGGTGGTGATTCCAATGCCTGCTTTAAGGTCCAGCCAAAAAGAGCTGTCGTTCAGATTCTTTTCCCGTTTCTTTTTTTCGGTTGTGCCCTGCGCAAACGCGCCTCCGCACATCGCGAGCAATGCCAGAATCAGCATCGACCGTCGAAATAAATGATTGATTTTCATATTTTTATAACTAATATTTGTGACTTATGAATGGCGATTTTCGAATAGAGAGGCCAGAAGGATGAGAAAACTATGCGATGCAGCAAAAATATTATTTTTATAGATTTGCGACATACGGTTTGAGCCTATTGCAGAGTGTCAACGGCAAAGAAAATTTCTTTGCATAACATACAGAAAAATTTCGTACCTTTGCGGTTTGAAAAAACTACGAGTTTATGGAGACAACAACCATTTTGTATGCAGCTGTCACAGTGGGACTTACGGGTCTTATTGCTGCTGTAATCCTGTATTTCGTGTCGAAATTCTTCCACGTGGAGGAGGATCCTCGCATTGATTTGGTGCAGGCGTGCCTGCCGAACGCCAACTGCGGAGGATGCGGTTTCGCCGGATGCCGTGCCATGGCCGAGGCCATCGTCAAGAACAACGACCTCAACGTGGCCTACTGCCCCGGCAGCGACACCGACAAAATCGCCGAAATCATGCACCTGAACGCCGTGCTGCACGAGCCGCAGGTCTCAGTGGTGCGCTGCAACGGCACCTGCGACCACGCGCCCATGAAGTCGTTCTACGACTCCGCACTCACCTGCGCTTTCGCCAACTCACTGTTCGCCGGCGAGAAAGCATGTCCCTACGGCTGCCTCGGCTGCGGCGACTGCGTGGCGGCTTGCCAGTTCGACGCCATCCACCTCAACCCCGAGACGCATCTCCCGGAAGTCAAGGAAGACCTCTGCGTGGGCTGCAAGGCCTGTGCCAACGCCTGTCCCCGCGGCGTGCTCGAAATTCGCGACAAGGGCAAGAACCACCGCCGGGTCTATGTGGCCTGCAACAACAAGGAAAAAGGCGCCGTGGCCAAGAAGAACTGCTCCTCGGCCTGCATCGGTTGCGGCAAATGCGCCAAGGTGTGCCCCTTCGAGGCCATTACCGTGGAAAACAACCTCGCCTATATCGACTACCACAAATGCAAGGCCTGCCGCAAGTGCGTGAGCGAGTGCCCCTCCGGCGCCATCCTCACCGTCGGCTTCCCGCCCAAGAAAGAAGTCCCTCAAGCAGCTCCCGTGGCAGAACCCGCCCCCATCACCGCCGAGGCATAGTCATAACACAATAACAAGTAACAATAACAAGTAACAATAACAAGTAACAATAACAAGTAACAATAACAATAACAAATAATAGTAGCAACTAAATATAGTAATACACCAAAAAGGGCTGAAAGCCCGACCTATGTCAACCCAGGGTGAACGAAGTGAGCCCTGGGGCAGACAATCAGAGTGACCCCTGGGTAAAACACCAAAAAATCAAGAACAATGAGCGAAAACACCGTCACCACAATAGAAGAAAGAATCGAAGAAAACTTCAAGGAAAGCGCACAAAAAATCAAGGGCGTGCGCCGCAAGACCTTCCACATGGGCGGCGTGCACCCCGACGCCAACAAGTTCGCGCACTCCGCGCCCGTGGAGACTTTTCCGCTGCCCGACGAGGCCGTTGTCTATATGACCCAGCACCTCGGTTCCCCCGCTACTCCCATCGTCCAAAAAGGCGATAAGGTGAAGGTGGGCCAGCTCATCGGCAAGGCTGAGTCGTTCGTCTGCGCCAACATCCACGCCCCCATCTCCGGCACCGTCGTCAAGGTTGACCAGGTGGCCGACATCACCGGCTACAAGAAGCCCGCCATCGTCATCAAGCGCGAAGGCGATGAATGGGAGGAGAGCATCGACACCTCATTGGACATCGTCCACGACATCAAGCTGAAGACCAAGGAGGAAATCATCGAGCGCATGAAAGACCGCGGCATCGTGGGTCTCGGCGGCGCCTGCTTCCCGACCCATATCAAGTATATGCTGAAACCGGACCAGAAATGCGAGTACCTGATCGTCAACGCCGCCGAATGCGAGCCCTACATCTCCACCGACAACCGAGTCATCCTGGAACGCTGCGAGCAATGCATGATCGGCATCGAAATCGCCCTCATCGCGTCAGGTGCCCCGAAGGCCATCATCGGCATCGAGGACAACAAACCCCGCGCCATCGCCAAACTGATGGAGGCCGCTAAACGCTACCCGAACATCGAGGTGCAACCGCTGAACATCAAATACCCGCAAGGTGCTGAGAAACAGCTGATCAAGGCCATCACGGGAAGAAGCGTCCCCAATGGCGCCCTGCCGATTTCCGTGGGCTGTATCGTCAACAATATCACCACGATGTACACCATCTACCTCGCGGTGCAGAAAAACAAACCGATCGTGCAGACTTACACCACGGTCTCCGGCCGCTCGCTGCGCCCCGACCAGTGCAAGAACTACCGACTGCGCATCGGCACCCCGATTCTGAGCGTGCTGCAAGCGGTGGGCATCCCCGAGGACACGGGCAAGATCATCTCCGGCGGTCCGATGATGGGCAAAGCCATCGCCAACCTCAACGCCTACACCGCCAAGGGCATGTCGAGCCTCCTGTTCATGAACGAGGAAGAGAGCGTGCGCGGCGAAGTGCACCCCTGCCTGCGCTGCGGCAAGTGCGTGAGCGTCTGCCCGATGGGGCTCGAACCTTACATGCTGCAGACCTTCACGGAACTGAAACGTTGGGACGACACCGAAAAATACGGCATCATGAACTGCATCGAGTGTGGTTCCTGCGCCTTCATCTGCCCCTCCAACCGTCCCATCCTCGACATGATTCGCGTCGGCAAGGCCAAGACCGGCGGCATCATCCGGTCACGGAACGCGAAATAACCGCCATTGGTAAGCTACGGAACAACGGCAAGAAAATTGCCACCGAGTTGCCTTCTGCATCAATGCCAAATCAACTTTTAACATAGCATTTCAAAAGGCCGGTGTAACACCTCCGGCCTTTTTATTGCGAATAGCCATGATGAACATTCGCAAAAAATTGTATCTTTGCAGACTTTTATCAGACTTTTATAGAAAATTAGTAATCAATAATTTAGACACCCGATTATGAAAAGAGACGAACAGATTTTCAACCTCATCCAGCAAGAGCGCGAGCGCCAGACGAACGGCATCGAGCTGATTGCTTCCGAGAATTTCGTGAGTGACCAGGTGATGGAAGCCATGGGTTCCGTGATGACCAACAAATATGCCGAAGGCCTTCCGGGCAAGCGCTACTATGGTGGCTGCCAGATAGTTGACCAATCCGAACAACTGGCCATCGACCGCGTGAAACAACTTTTCGGCTGCGAATGGGCCAACGTGCAACCGCACTCCGGCGCCCAAGCCAACATGGCCGTCCTGATGGCCTGCCTGAAACCGGGCGACACCTTCATGGGCCTCGACCTGAACCACGGCGGCCACCTCTCCCACGGCTCCCCCGTGAACTCCTCCGGCATCCTCTACCACCCTGTGGCCTACCAAGTTGACGAGGAAACCGGTTGCATCAACTACGACACGATGGAAGAGGTCGCCCTCCGCGAAAAACCGAAACTCATCATCGGCGGCGCCTCCGCCTACAGCCGCGACTGGGACTGGGCACGCATGCGCCAAATTGCCGACAAGGTCGGAGCCATCTTGATGGCTGACATCTCCCACCCCGCCGGCCTCATCGCCAAGGGCCTGCTTAACAACGCCGTGGCACACTGCCACATCGTGACCACCACCACACATAAGACCCTCCGCGGACCTCGTGGCGGTTTGATCATGCTCGGCAAAGACTTCGAGAACCCCTGGGGCAAAACCACCCCGAAGGGTGTCGTGAAGATGATGTCCCAAATCCTCGATTCCTCCGTGTTCCCGGGCTGTCAAGGCGGTCCCCTCGAGCACGTCATCGCCGCCAAGGCTGTCGCATTCGGCGAAGCCCTGACCGATGAATACGCCCAATACGTGAAACAGGTGAAGCTCAACGCTAACGCCATGGCCAACGCATTCGTGGAAAGAGGCTACAAGGTAATTTCTAACGGCACCGACAACCACCTGATGCTCATCGACCTGAGAAAGAAATTCCCCGAAATGACCGGCAAGGTGGCCGAGAACACCCTCGTGAAAGCCGACATCACCATCAATAAGAACATGGTGCCGTTCGACACCCGTTCCGCATTCCAGACTTCTGGCATTCGCGTAGGCACGCCCGCCATTACCACCCGCGGTCTGAAGGAAAACGACATGCCCGTCATCGTGGAGATGATCGACAAAGTGCTCTGCGACGTCGAGAACGAGGAGCTCATCGTCAAGACCCGCAAATTGGTCAACGACATGATGCACGACCGTCCACTATTCGCGTGGTAATCAGAATTTTCATTATAAAAAGGAGGGTGTGTCAAAAGTGGCGCGCCCTCTTTTTTTTGCAAAAAAAGCCCTAACAT
>CAMVBK010000041.1:0-29971 GCA_947165685.1 uncultured Bacteroidales bacterium
TGACTAATGACTATAACTATGACTAATGACTATAACTATGACTAATGACTATAACTATGACTATAACCAGAGACATTTGTTATGGCCTAAGTTATAGTCATAGTTATTTGTCTAAGTTATAGTCATAGTTATTTGTCTAAGTTATAGTCATAGTTACTCGTCTAAGTTATAGTCATAGTTATTCGTCTAAGTTTAAGTCTAAGTCATGGTCTTCAAAAAAAATTCTGTTCTTTAAACCTTTCCATAAAAAATGTATCTTTGCCGTTTGAAATCATTTGGATTAGTATTAACAAAAAATATTCCGAAAAGATGAAAAAACAGATCCGTTTATTCGCCGTCATCGCCATGATGATCGCCAGCCTCACTGGTTTAGCGCAGAAGCCTTTCGCAGGCAAAATCGTATTTGAAATGACCGCCGAAGGCATCTCCGACCCCAACGTGGCCGCCCAGCTCGCGGAAGCCACCCAGGAGATTATCGTGATGGGCAACAACTCCCGCATGGAGGCCAACCAAGGCGTCGATGTGATTACCATCTCCAACGGCGACGCCAAGACCTACACCGTCATCCTCGGCATCCCCGGATACGGAAAATACTATGTCAAACAGACCGCCGAAGACCTTGAGAAGAAGATGCAGACCTCCAAGGTCGATTACGAGTATCTCAGCGACACCAAGACCATCGCCGGCTACAAGTGCACGAAGGTGATTGAGAAGGTCACCGACCTGGAGACCGACGAGGAAAAGACCGAGGTTCTTTGGGTGACCACCGAACTCGGACTTGGCGACAACATCAACTTCTTCGAACATCCGGGCCTGAAGGGCTACCCGCTCGCCTCGGAAAACAAGACGGAGCTCAACGGCGAGGAGTGCACCATCATTACCTCCGCCACCAGCGTCACCCCCGACAAAAAGGTGAAGGCCACGCAGTTCCTGCTCCCCTCCGATGCAAAGGACATCAAAGAGGCTCCCGAAGAGCTGAAGCAGATGCTCGGCATGACCGGCGAAGAAGAGTAAACGCCATGTGGAGACCGCTTACAGATGCTGAGATCAGCCAACTGATTCAGCAAAACAATTTCTCGGACGACTGGAAGAACATTTCAGTCGTCCTTGATTTTTCTGCCATGCACATCCGGGACTGCCGCTTCTACGGGCCGGTCCGCTTGGAGAACGGGGTGACCCTTCTCAACTCGACCCTCAGCAACTACCATATTGGCACTGGCACCCGCATCGCCAACGTCCGGAACATGGTTTTCACCCACGAGCGCTACGCCTACCCGTTGGAACTCTGCAACGAGGACGGACGCTACCAGGTGAACGCCGTGCCGGGAATGAATTCCACCGACGCATTTCTGTGCCTGCACACCGGCAACCCGGACCTTTTCGGACAGAGCGCCGTTGACGAACACATGGGCCGCGTCGGAGCGGGCTGCAACATCGAGAACATCGACTGCATCGACCACCTCCACACGGGCGACGGGTGCGAGCTGTCGGGCTGCGCGAAAGTCTCCCATGCCTGGATTTCCTCCTCCGCTGAACAGTCCACCCGCATTGGCAAGGGCGTTTTCTTAGACCACGTCATCGTGAACGAGGGCGCCCGCATCGACACCGCCGCCAACCTCGCGCACGTGCTGGTCGGCCAGTGCTGCTCCCTCACCGACGGGGCGCGGATCTATCATTCCGCCATTGGCGACAATAGCCACATCGCAGGCTGCGAAATCGGCCATTCGTTCCTCTATCCGTGCCACGAGCAGCACCACAGCAACTCGTTCCTGATTGCCGCGCACGTACAGGGACAGAGCAACGTGGCCGCCGGTGCGACCCTCGGCTCCAACCACAACGGCCGCAAAAACGACGTCGATTTGGTGGCCGGACGCGGCTTCTGGCCCGGGCTCTGCACGTCGCTCTCCTACCCCTGCTCTTTCGCCCCCTACACGCTCATCGCCAAAGGCGATTACCCGCGGCCGCTCCGCATTCCGTTCGCTTTCTCGCTGATTAACAACAATATACAGGACAACTGTTTGGAAATCATGCCCGCCTTTTGGTGGATGCACAACGCCTACGCGATGATGCGCAACGAATGGAAGTACGAACACCGCGACAAACGTAAAAATTACACGCAACAGTATGATTACCGGCCACTTGCGCCGGACACAATCCACGTTGTGATGGAGAACCACCAGCTGCTGACCCGCCATCTCGCCGGCGAGGCGGAACTCCCGAAAATGGAAATGTCCAACCGGCCGGTCCGAATCCTGAAGGAAAAGGAGGCTGTGGCCGCCTACCGCGAGATGATGCTTTGCTACGTATTGCGCAACAGCCGCACGTTTGAGGACAAGCCCCTCCAACTGAACGCGATCCTCAGCGAGCCCGACGAACAGTGGGTGAACGCGGGCGGCAACGTCATCTCCGCCAAACACCTGCACGAACTCAGCCAAGCGGCCTCCCTGAAGGAATGCCATACGCTGCAAGACCAGTATTCCGACGAATACTACTCCGACGGGGACACCCGTTTTATCCTCCGCTACCTTTGCGGCGGCGAAGTCACGGAAGCCCGCATCCGCGCCCTGCATGTCGAGGCCATCGCGGCGCAAGTCCGCTTCTACGAACGGGTTATCGCGGAACGGAAGAGGGACCTCTCCTCGGAGTTCCGCCAGACCAACACCATGTTCCCCTCCCCATCTCCCGACATCTTCGATGACCCCATCTGCCAGCAGGCCGCAACGGAAATCGCGAGGGTACATACTTTGACTTAGACTATGACTAATGACTTAGACTATAACTTAAACTATGACTAATGACTTAGACTATAACTTAAACTATGACTAATGACTTAGACTATAACTTAGACGTACGACTCAACTTAATTCTGAGTTCTAAGTTCTAAGTTCTAAGCTCTAAATTCTTAATTCTTAATTACAAAGATGGCTGACAATTACATCGAGAACAAATTTGAGGAGTATAACCAGAAAAAGAAGACGGTTTATAAGAGTGCGGCGCCTTCTTTGGAGACGCTTTTGAGGAAAAACCGCAGCTACCGGGGGTATGATCCGGCGTACAAAGTGTCGGAGAGCACCTTGGAGAAGATTGTGGCGGTGAACACGCTGCTGCCGTCGGCGAAGAACCAGCAGGCCTTGCGCTTCAAGTTGGTGACGGAAGAGACCGGTGCCGACAAAGTACTGGAAAACATTAAGTTAGGAGGCATGTTACCAGAGCTGCATCTGCCGTTCCCCGGCACCGAACCGAAGGCATTCATCATCGTCTGCACTACCGTGCCGGAGAGCAAGATGCTGCACGTGGATGCAGGCATCGCGGTGCAGAGCATGCTACTGAAGGCCGTGGAGATGGGCTACAACGGTCTGATTATCGGGGCGTTCAACGCCAAGAAGATAGAAGAGGCGTTTGCACTTCCCTACCCGCCTATCCTCATCATAGCCATCGGCAAGGGCCGCGAGAAAATCGAGCTGACGGGGATTTCCGCCAACGAGAGCCATGCCTACTACCGGGACGAAAACGGCACGCATTATGTGCCGAAGGTGCGGTGGGAAGAGCTGGTTATTCGTCCGTAGCCGTTTCCTGCCGGGGCGGACGGTGTCGCGGCTCGGTACCCGCCGCTGCGCTTGCCGCCGACATGCACGATGAGATGACGCTTGCGTAACTCGGCGATACAACGCTCCACGGTGCTTTGCGTGTACCCTAAACATGAACGGGAAGAAGTTGAATGCCAGGGTTCGTGCAGGAATCAATTTCAAGTGACCGATGAAATATGAGTGACCCCATTTCTTCAACCAGCGTCGATGGTCAGCCCTGCCCAAGCACTCCAACCGTGACGGACCACGAGGGCAACGTCTATAACACGGTGCAGATTGGAAACCAGTGCTGGCCAAGGATGACCACGACCTTTACTTCAGCGCTGTGGATCAGAATGGTCAGGGAAAAGATGACGAGATGTTTATCGTTGTTTATGACAAGACCAGCCGTACAGTGATTCAAGAGCACGAAATCGACGAGAATGGAGGAACGCTGTTTGGTGATGGGCACGTTGGACGAGAGCTTGCAATTCACCCCGAAAGTCATTCGGAAACCTGGCGACAAGGTCCCGTTTTCTTATGGCGAATTTCTCGAACAGCTGTTGGGAGTGACAGAAGATGCCATCTATTATATCAATTATCGCGGCAATGATAACCACATAGAGGAAATCCGGTGAGGGTGTTTCGGTTAAAAATTGTTGGTGTCCGCTAAAAATTTCGCACATGTGCGCATGCGAGTCGGCAAAAGCAAGGGCTGGTCTCTGTTTGGGATGATGCTTAAGCCCCCAAGTTCCGCAAAACGATGTCAATACGTATGTCGAAAGCCTCGCGCGTGGCGTAGCCGACGTGGGGCACGAGCACGCAATGGGGTGCCTGCACAAGCGCGTGGTCCTGCGGAAGCGGCGGCTCCTTTTCATAGACGTCGATGCCCGCGCCGGCGATGCGGCCGTCGCGCAGGAACTCCGCCAAAGCATCCATATCGACCACATTGCCCCGAGCTGTGTTGACGAGGACGGCCGTAGGTTTGCATAAAGCCAATAAATCCCTGCTAATCAAGTATTTTGTTTCATCGGTGAGCGGTACGTGCAGCGAGATGACGTCGCTGTTTTGCATCAGCTCCGGTAGCGAGACGTAGGGAATACCCATCGCGGTGACTTCCGGTTTCTCGGTGCGGCTCCAGGCAATCACCCGGCAACCGAACGCCTGCAACAGCTTCGCGGTGCGAATACCGATGGCACCCGTGCCGACGATGCCGACGGTCTTGCCGTGCAGCTCGCGGCCGAGGAAGGCTCCGCGCACGCCGCCCTCGCGGATGCGCCCGTCGAGGAAGGTGATCTGCCGCAGCACGTCAAGCATCAGCCCGACCGCCAACTCCGCCACCGCCTGCGTGGCATAGCCGGAGGCGTTCTTCACCTTGATGCCGTGCGCCTGGCAATACGCCAGGTCAATGTGGTCCAGCCCCGTGAACGCGACGTTCAAGAACTGGAGTTTTGGACATTGCGAAAGGACCTCCGCGCGAAGCGGAATGTTGGAAACGATGACCACTTCCGAGTCCTTCATGCGTTCCACCAACGTGGCGGAATCCTCTTTCCGGTCTGGGAACCAGACAAATTCATGGCCCTTGGCGGACAAATCCTGTTTTATTTCCTGTGCTCTCTCGGCGGTGATGCCGATGGGTTCTATGGCGGTGATTCGCATTTCTTTGAATTTTGGAGGTTTAGAAAGATTAGAAAGTTTAGAAAGATTAGGAGGTTATTGGATGACGGGGACTTTTTCGACTTGGAGGACTTCCGACGCAAAGGGATCCAAAAGGACGGCCACCACTTGGCAGTTGCCCATCACCCAGTCGGTGTTTTTGCAATCGAGCCGAGTGGCATAGAGAACGGTGTCGTCTTCCTCCCAGAGCTGGCTGTTGTCATTCAGCGACAGGCCGAAAACGTCTGTCAGCGAGGCACGAAGCACGTGGTTGTGCGTATAGTTCTCGATATTCTCGGCACCGTCTTTCTGCGGTTTCACAATACCGTCTTCCAAAAGATAGATAACCAGAGAGAGAGGTCCCTCATGATTCTGCAACAGGGTCACTTTCGTGTTGACTTTCAGTGACATACTGGCAGGATCGTATTCGTTGATGATTTGCAGGGCCGCTTTCACATCGGAGCGATCGACTTCGCCGACCACGTTTGCCCACTGCTCGCGCGACCAGCCGCCCTCTTTCATTTCGCGGTTCACGATAGCCTTCGGGATGGCGTCGATGTTATAAGCGTCGCCGAGCTTGGTGCCCGGTTCCGTGCGGAAATCGTAGCTGAACATCGTGCCGCTTGGCTTGGCCAATGCCCCGTAATGGACACCGACCGCCACAAGCGTGTCGCCATAGCGCTGGTGCAGCTGTTCGAGAATCTGGTGCCCCGCCGGACAGTTCGTGCAGCGGTGCCCCGTGAACTCCTCAATCAAAACCTTGCGGTAAACAGATGCGGGATCGATATCGGGAAACGACACCGTGACATTCTCGTTCGACACAATATTATAGTAAGGGCCCTCGACTTTGTCGCACGCCGCGAAACTCACTGCGACAAACATCGCCACCAACGAAAGATAAGATATTTTTTTCATTTTTTCGAATATTTGAAAACGCAAAAATACACTTTTTCCCTTAACTAAACTCTCTAAACCTACTAAACCCACTAAACTAAATCTTATACACCTTCCCCTTCGGCTTGCTCGCCTTGCTGTCTTCCCCTTCGCCCGAATCCTGCGGAGTCAGCAACCCCGGCTTGACCTCGATGCGGAAATCCTGCGTGGCAATGTTCTTGTGCGTCTGGATTTCATCGTCATAGTAGGTGAAATTGGCTCCGGGGATGAAAAATTCGCCCTCGGAGCGCGGGATGAGGCGGAACTTGAACGTCTTGGAGCCGGTCACCAAGTTACCTTTCGCGCTGATGTGCTGGCTTATTTTGGGATAGGTGACATCGCAGTCGGCGGGGAACTCAATGTCGAGGTCCTTCGCCTCGATGTGGTGCAGGTTGCCGTTGCCGGAGACTGTCACCGTGAGCTCCAACGACTGGTTGGCGCGGACCTCCGTCTTGTTGATGGAAGCGGAGATGTCGAAATGGCCGACGATTTCGGTCTTGCCGCTGTTCTGGACTCCAGGAAGCGGTTTTACCTTGAGTGTCAAATCGTTGGAAGTCAAACGGAAGTCTTTGGCGCGGGTGGTCGTCATCGAGCCAAAGAACGGGTTGTTGACCACGGCGGGCACGCCGATGCGCACCATCAGGTCCATCTTCGGGATGGTCAGTTTGCCTGTCTTCAGCGGATAGGCCACCGTCTGCAGAATGGTATAGACATGGTAGCGTTCGCCCTTGATGGTCTCGGTCGATTCCTCGCTGTAGCTTTGGTCCAGCCGGTCGAGCCAGAACGCATCGGTGGCAGCGTAGTTGGCGCGCGTGATGTCGTAGCCGCGGATGTCCTGCTTGATGTAGAGCTTGTGGGTCACCACGACGGCCTCACCCTGCCAGGCCTCCGCCTGCGCGATCTCGGCCTTCACGAAAAGATCGTCTTTCTTGATTTCGTCCTTGTACTCCACCTTTTCGGACTTTGACTTCGACCTCGGCTCCTGCGAGCGGCTGTCATCGCCCCCGAAGAAGTTGAAGCCGGGCCACTCGAAGTGGAAGAAGTCGTTCTGGGCGTTGTTCATGTTCTCCTGCGACTGCTTGCCGGCCTTCACCACTCTGACCTCCACAGGATTGCTGCGCAGCACACGCCCATCAACGGAGATGGAGACCCCGGGGATGGTGAAAGTACCCTCCCTGCGAGCCGCAAGCACGTAGGTATAAGTGTATTGCGTGCTCTGCTCGGTATGCCCGTTGGCGATGGAGATGGAGGTGCTGGACCCCATGGAGGGGCCGCCCACGAACTCGAATTTCCCAAAATCAGTGTCCAAAACAGTGCCCTTCTCGGAAGTGGTCACGGTATATTGGAACTGCTGGTTCACCACCACTTCGGCAGGCGCTTTGGCGAGACACGTCTCTTCTGTTTGGGCTTTCGCGATGACACTTGCGCCGAGCACCAACAGCGACACAAGCAAAAGTATGTTCTTTCTCATATTCCATTTTTTTTTTTGCGGTCGCCATAACGGAGAAAGCGCGGATTTATTGTGCAGACTTACATCCTAATCTTCTTGAACATTCGGTTCCAACGGATTTTGCCCTTGTCGCTCATGGTCTTGAACTTGTCGAGTGAGAGCCAGACGATGGAGGCCTTGCCCACGATGTGGTCTTCCGGCACGAAGCCCCAGAAGCGGGAGTCGGCGGAGTTGTGGCGGTTGTCGCCCATCATGAAATAGTAGTCCATCGCGAAGGTGTACTGGTCGGCAGCTTGCCCATCGACATACACCTTGCCGTCTTTCACTTGCAGGTCGTGGCCTTCGTAGTTGTGGATGATTTTCTCATACAGGGCGATATTCTCAGGCGAAATCTGCACCGTCATGCCTTTCTGCGGGATGGTCAACGGCCCGAAAAAGTCTTTGTTCCACTTGTAGTTGCTGTCGTGCGGAAAAATATCGGGGCTGTAGAAACCGTTTTCCTCGCCCAGTATCTGCACGTTGAACCCTTTCTTTTCAATGCTTTCCCTTTGCTTGGCATTCAGCATAAAAAGATAACGGTTAATATCCACCTGCTGCATATCTTCCTCATTGATATTCAGATTCTTGCGATCTTTTTTGGAGAGTTGCAGGCCGCTCGGGTGCGACACGATGCAGGCAAACTGCATACGGTCGGGGTTCACGGCCTTCTGTCCATTGATATACACCTGTTTGTCAATGATTTGCAATTTGTCGCCCGGGGTTCCGATGCAGCGTTTCACGTAGTTTTCGCGCTTGTCGACCGGACGGGCAATCACCTTGTATTCCTTCCAAACCGCCTTCCTGCCCATGCCGGGCTTGTAGTCTTCGCCGTATTTGTTCCGCATCTGCTGGATGTATTCGGGCGGGTAGCGGCGGAAGAGGTTGGCTTTTTCCGCGTCAGTGGCGTTGGGGTTGAGCATCGCCTCGAACTCGCGTACGATGGCATAATAGCTCTCGGCCTGGCGCTCCACCACCACGGTGTCGCCATCGGGATAGTTGAAGACCACCACGTCGTTGCGCTTCACCGGATTGAGGGCCTTGGAACGGATGTACGGCAGCTTGATGATTTCCGAATAGGACTTCACCTCGGTTTTCGGCAGCTTGTTGTGGATAAACGGCACAGCCACAGGAGTTTGCGGCACGCGGACACCGTATGCGATCTTGCTCACCGAGAGGAAGTCGCCCACCATCAGCGAGCTCTCCATGGAGGAGGTCGGGATGGTGTAGAGCTCGAACCAGCAGGCGCGGATGATGTAGGCGGCAGCCACCGCGAATATCAGCGCGTCGCCCCACGAACGTCCGGAACTCTTCTTCGGCCGTACCAGATTCTCCGGCGTGATGTACTGCTCCTTCGGCGAGAAACCAAGGTAAGGCAGGTAGAACGGGAAAAAGGCCGTCCCGAGAATCAGCGGCAGGTAGCTGTATTTGTCGAACTGCCGAATCGTCTCCCACACCATGTAGTAGAACATGAAAATGCCGAGATACGGTATCAGGAACAGCAGCATCCACCACCATTTCCGACCGATGACCACCTTGATCCACAGCCACACGTTGTAGAACGGGATCAGCGACAGCCACGGCTTCAAGCCTGCTTTTTTGAAAATGCCCCACATCCCGGCTTGCCAGCCGAGGAAAGAGATGATGAGGATAACGATAAGAGCGGTTTTGGATATGAACATGTTTGGGTTATTGGGTTAGGGGTTATTGGGTTAGGGGTTTAGGAGATTAGGGGTTTAGGAGATTAGGGGTTTAGGAGTTTAGGAGATTAGGGGTTTAGGAGTTTAGGGTTTTGTCGAAGGGGTAGAGGCCGGCGGGTTGGAGGGGCAGCCATTCGGCGGCGAGGACGGCGCCGAGGGCGAAGCCTTCGCGGCTGTGGGCGATATGGCGGATCTCAATGGTGTCTTCCGGCGAGTCCCAGGTCACCACGTGCGTGCCGGGCACCTCGCCTTGGCGGATGGCCGTGACGGGCAGGGTCACACGGGTGTGGTCGCAAGGGGTGAGCCGCCACTCCTGCAGAGCGTCCACCTCGCGGAGGATGTCCTCGGCGATATGGATGGCGGTGCCACTCGGGGCGTCCTTTTTGTGGATGTGGTGGGTTTCCTCCACGGCGGCATGGTAACGCGGATGCGTATTCATCAGCTTGGCTAACAGTTGGTTGACCTTGAAGAAGAGGTTGACTCCGATGCTGAAGTTCGAGCCATAGACCAGTCGGCCATTGTGTGCCTCGCAGGCCTGCCGGACTTCTTCGAGGCGGTCGAGCCAGCCGGTGGTGCCGACCACCACAGGCACATTCGCCTCGAAGGCGCGAAGGATGTTCGGCACGGCCGCCGACGGCTCCGAAAAGTCGATGGCCACCTCCGCCTGCCGGAACTCGCCGCCAAGCCGCTGCCAGTCCGCGTCGTTGTCGATGACGGCCACCGCCTCGTGTCCGCGTCCGCGCAGCACTTTCTCCACAATATGGCCCATTTTTCCGTATCCTAAAATTGCAATTTTCATATTATTTGATTCCTGCTTCTCCCAATAACTGGAGAATGTCGTTGTCGTTTATATTTTCTTTATACGATTTGTCATAAATAGTCAATAGGGTCACTTCATTTTGACGACTTTCCAACATGATATTTACATGAGAAATAATTCTTGCGCCACCTCTTTTACCCTTCCCTTTGGATGCTATCGCCATACGTATTTTGCGTAATCCGTGTCCCAAACTGACGCCTAAAAGAGGATTATTTTTTATTTGTTTAAGAAAATCCTCAAAATCATCGGGAAAAGAGGGATAGCGTTTGGTAAGTTTTCGAGCTTCACGAGAAAATGTCGGAGTGATGACAACTTTACAGCTCATATTGTACGTAGTTCTTGTAGAAAATCATCTGCGTCTTGAAGCTCAAGACGTCCTTCTTGGCACTCCTTGAACTCGGCAAAGGCCTGCCTCAAGTTCGTCCGGATTTCCTCGTCCGCTTCGGCCGTTGCGTCACGTCCGCGAGCCAGTTTCCGCACATAGCCGATGACCTTGCGCATCAGCCCTTCGTCCTCCGCTATCGGGGATATTTCACGCAAAAGTTCGGATTGTAATTCTATAGCCGTCATATCAATTCAAAATTAAATGCAAAAGTACAAAAAAATACAAATCACAAATCATCACTTGAAAGCCAGCACCACGCTCACTCCGTACGAGGGGGAGGTGTTGACGGGGTTCGGGAGCAGCATCGGGCTCCAATGGAGCGAAAGGTCGTCGGAGACGTCGAAATAGTAGAGGTGCGCATCGACCATGGCATCGATGAAGTTAAGGGTATAGATGATGGCTGTGGCGGCGATGGAGATTTCCATGTTGCGTTGCGAGGTCTGCTTCAGGGCCAGGATGCCCTCATCAGTGGTATTGGCCAGACCGGGGATGAGCAGTTCGGTGTGGCCGTCGCGGCGGTTAATGAACTCGCGCCGGTAGAGCATCATGTCGGAGGCGTATTTGCACAGGAAATAGCCGGACGCTTCCAACAGTCCATAGACGATGGGCACTTTCCAGTATTTCCGGTTGTATATTTGTCCGCCGCCGGGGATAATGGAGCAGAGCATGGCCACGGTGGGGCTATGCTTGGCAACCCGGAGCGAATCGTGCGTCTTCACGCGGCCCGGATGGGAGGTTTCTATGTTTTGGGAATAGGCGAACAGACTCATACAGAGCATGATGAAGACGAGAAGAATCTGTTTGCCATGTTTCATAAAGCGAATATTTACGGCGGCACAACGCACGGAAGCCGTTTTTATTGCAGCAAGTCCAGGATTTTTTTCAGTTCCTCGTCAGAGGCGAAGGGAATCTGAATCTGTCCCTTGCCGGAAATGTCTTTCTTGATGTTCACTTTGGCGCTCAGTTTCTTGGAGATGGCGTTCTGAGCGGTGCGCACTTCGTCGGAGAGGGTGATTTTCACCTTCGATTTTTTGTTTTTCGCTCCTTCCAGGGCCTTTTTCACCAATGTTTCGGTTTGTCGGACGGAAAGTTGCTCGTTCACGATTTGTTGCACCAGCTTTGCCTGTGTGGCCTCGTCGTCCACGGGCACCAGTGCGCGTGCGTGGCCCATGGAGATCTGGTTGTCGCGCACGGCCACCTGCACGGGGGTGGGGAGTTTGAGCAGGCGCAGGTAGTTGGAAATGGTGGTGTTGGTCTTGCCGACCTTGGCACCAAGCTCCTCCTGGGTGAAGTGGCACTCGTCGATCAGCATCTGGTAGCTCATGGCGATTTCGATAGCGTTCAGGTCGGCGCGCTGGATATTCTCCACGAGCGCCATCTGGATGGACTGCGCGTCATCGACCGTGCGCACGAAGGCGGGGATCTCGGTCAGCCCGGCGATTTGTGCGGCGCGGAACCTGCGTTCGCCGGAAATCAGCTGGTAATTGCCGTTCCCGACCGGGCGCACCGTCACCGGCTGGATCAGCCCGTAGGTCTTGATGGACTGCGCCAGCTCGTTGAGTGCCTCCTCGTCGAACTGCGTCCGGGGCTGGTAAGGGTTCGCCTCGATGGAGGAGATATGGATGTTGGTGTTCCCGCTCACAATGTGCGAGCTTTCGCTGCGGACGGGGATGTCCATACCGCCGAGCATGGCACCCAACCCACGTCCCAATGGTTTCTCGTTTTTCGCCATTTTCACTAAACGCTAATCTACTAAACTCACTAAACTCACTAAACTCACTAAACTTTACTAAACTAAACCGTATATCCGTTTTTCAGCAGAAACTCCTTGGCGAGGTTCATGTAGTTGACATGTCCGACGGACTTGACATCGTAGGCGACGATGGGCACGCCGTAGCTCGGGGCTTCGCTGAGGCGGACGGTGCGGTTGATGACCGTGTTGAAGACGATGTCGCGACAGTGGAAGCGGACGTCCTCATAGACGGCGTTGGCCGACTTGTATCGGTTGGTGTACATGGTCATGAGGATGCCCTCGATGGAGAGCTCCGGGTTCATGTTCGACTGCACGATGCGGATGGTGTTGAGCAGTTTGCCGAGGCCTTCAAGGGCGAAGTACTCGCACTGCACGGGGATGATGACCGAGTCGGAGGCCACCAAGGCGTTGAGGGTCACCAGGCCGAGCGACGGCGCACAGTCGATGAAAATGAAGTCGTAGTCGTTCTTGACGCTGCTCAGGGCATCGCGCATGCGGTATTCGCGCCGGTCGAAGTTGATCATCTCGATTTCGGCGCCCACAAGGTGGATGGTGGCTGGCAGGAGCGACAGGTTGGGGGTCTTGGTCTCCACCACAGCCTCGGAGGCCATCTTCCCGTTCACGATGCAGTCGTAGATGCTGACGGTGTTGTCATCGGGATAGACGCCGACACCGCTGGAGGCGTTGCCCTGCGGGTCGGCGTCGATGAGCAGCACGCGGAAGTCGAGCACGGCCAACGAGGCCGCGAGATTCACCGCCGTTGTCGTCTTCCCTACTCCACCCTTCTGGTTGACGATGGATACTATCTTCCCCATTACAACGAAAGGTCTAAATCGTCGAAAGCGATACCCATGTCGTCATTCTTCCCGAAGTTGTCGTTCTCGAAGAAGTCGTCCTCCTCCGGGACCGTGCCGTTCTCTATGAAGTCGATCACGCCCGAGAGCGCGTTTTTGAATTTCTCGAAATCCTCCTTGTAGAGGAAAATCTTGTGTTTCTCGTAGAAGAAGTTGCCGTTGTCCTCGTTAAACTTCCGTTTGCTCTCCGTGATGGTGAGATACATTTCTTCATTCCTGCTTCTTTTCACGTCGAAAAAGTAGGTGCGTTTTCCAGCTTTTACAGCCCTGGAGAGTACTTCGTTTTTGTCTTGATTTTCCATAAACTCTGAAACTTTTATTTATTCAAATTAGTCCGCAAAAATATAGAAATTTCGTTCACAATACCATTTTTTTTCAAAATTTATTTTCTTTTTTGCGCTTGTTGCTGTTGTTTAAGCATTTGCGCTTGCTGTTTTTGGAGTTCCTCCATTTTCTGTTCCCAGCGCGACTTCTTGACGGGCTTCTTCATGTTCTCCTGCATCTTGGCGCGGAGCTTGTCCTCGTTGACGGCCATGCGGAAGATGAACATCTGCAGGAAGGTGGCGAGGTTGAAGAGCAGGTAGTAGTAGGTGAGGCCGGAGGCGAAGTTGTTGAACATGAACAGGAACATGATCGGCATCATGTACATCATGATGTTCATCATGCGCTGCTGGTCCTTGTTGCCCTGCGTGGGAGCCATCAGCTTCTGGTTCAGCCAGGTATAGACCAGCGTGGCGATGGTCATCAGGATGGTGAAAAGGCTGACGTGGTCACCGTAGAGCGGGATGTTGCGGCCGAAGTCCCAGATGGAGTCATACGTGGAGAGGTCCTCCGCCCACAGGAACGACTTCTGCCGCAGCTCGTAGGCGGACGGGAAGAAACGGTACATGGCGATAAGGATGGGCATCTGGAGGAGCATCGGCACGCAGCCGCCGGCGGGCTTCACCCCGGCGCTCCGGTAGAGACTCATCGTGGCCTGCTGTTTCTTCATCATGTCCTCGTCTTTCGGATATTTCGCGTTGATGGCCTCGATTTCGGGCTTCAGCACCCGCATCTTGGCCGACGACATGTAGGTTTTGTAACTCACTGGCAGCACCACAATCTTAATGAAAATAGTGAGTATCAGGATAATAAGGCCGTAACTCAAACCGTAGGCTTCCAACCAGTTGAAAATCGGGATAATGATGAAACGGTTCACCCAGTGCAGCAGGAAGAAGCCCCAGCCGAGCGGGACTTGGCGCTCCAGCTTCACGTCATACTCCTTGAGCAGGCGGTACTGGTTCGGCCCGGCGAACATGTACATGTCGAAGTGGCCCTTGTTCAGGTCGGCAATCTCGATGTCCAGCGACGCCTCGCAGTCCTTCAGAACTTTGTCCGCCGGTTTGTCAGGGACCTGCACGGAGAGCGTGCCGGAGGCGAAGGGCTTGTCCTTGGTCACCAAGCAGGTGGTGAAGAACTGCTGCTTGAAGGAGACCCACTTCAGCGGGGAGGTGAAGTCCTTCTTGTCGGGCTTGCGCTCGTCGAGGTTCGCCACCTCGTCGCCGTTGTCCATATAATATATAGATGTAATGTTCTTTTCGTACTCGTAGTTCTTTTCCACGCACTTAGGCTGCGCGACCCATTCCAAGGTGAAGGTGCGGCGGTTCGGGTAGAGATAGGGTTCCATGTTGACGAAGTTGACCGTGTAGTCGAACCGGTAGTCGTTGTTGTCGAAGGTGTAGAGGTATTCGATGTAGGCGCTTTGGTCGAGCACCTGGCACTGCGCGGAGTCGGAGTTGGCATTGGGGTAAAGGCGCAGGGAGAGCTGGTTGTGCTGGTCATCGACCACGAGCTCATCGGTGTTGGCCACGAAGTAGCACTCGTCGGTGGAGATTTCCGTCTGGTCGCGGAGCATGAGTTTCAGGGCCATGTTGTTGGAGCCGCCGTCATAGATCACGAGCGGCTGTTTTTCAGCGCCCTTGGGGGTATAGCGATAGACGTCCTTCAGCTCGATTTGCTTGAGGGCGCCGCCCTTCTTTCCGAAACGGTAGTAGGCCTTGGCGGTTTCGACCACATAGTCGCCGTCCTCGCCCACCTGCGCGTTGGAGAAGCGTTGCGCGGGGGTGAGTTTCGCGAGGGCGGGGGCAGCGGACGCGCCGGTCGTGTCCGTAACATTTTCCAAAGAGAGTGTCTTGGCGGTTTCCTCCGCCTCCTTTTCCATTTCCGCCGCCATCTGCGCCTCTTGCGCCGCGCGTTGTTTCTTCACCTGCGAGGTCTGGTAGAAGCTGAAGCCCAAAAACAGGGCGAAAATCAGCAGCAGACCGATAACTGTATTCTTATCCATTTTCCAAATTTAAATTGGCGGCAAAGATACATTTTTTTTGTATGGTCGCCACAGGGGATTTGAAGTCTCGGGCTGTTCGGCGGAATGCAGTTTGTGTCGCCGAAAAATTCCCGGTTATTCGAAAAAAAATGTACCTTTGCCCCGCAAAATCGAAGTGTCATTTTAAAACGTAAAAATATGAACGAAGAAATGCTGAATCTGAAACCCGAAAAGGTTTTCTATTATTTCAACGAGATCACCAAAATACCGCGCCCGTCGAAGAAGGAGGAGAAGATGTCCCTCTGGCTTGAGGCCACCGGCAAGAAGCTGGGGTTGGAGACCAAACGCGACAAGGTCGGCAACGTGCTGATTTCCAAGCCCGCCACCCCCGGCAAGGAGAACGTCACGCCCGTGGTGCTGCAGGCGCACATGGACATGGTGTGCGAGAAGAACAACGACAAGGTGTTCGACTTCGAGAAAGACGCCATCGAGACTTGGATTGACGGCGAATGGCTGAAGGCCAAGGGCACGACCTTGGGCGCCGACGACGGCATCGGCGTGGCCCTCGCGCTGGCTGTCCTCGACGACAAGGAACTGGAGCACGGCCCCATCGAGTGCCTCTTCACCATCGACGAGGAGACCGGGCTGACCGGTGCCGCCGCCGTGGAGGCCGGCTTCATGAAGGGCAAGATGCTGCTCAACCTCGACTCCGAGGACGAGGGGCAGTTCTTCATCGGATGCGCCGGCGGCCAGGATACCGTCGCCAAGGTTTCCGTGGACTACGAAAACGTGGAGGGAGACTGCGAATTCTTCAAGGTCGAGGTCAAGGGCCTTCAGGGCGGCCACAGCGGCGACGACATCAACAAGGGCCGCGGCAATGCCGTGAAGCTCCTCGCCCGCATCCTTTGGAACTCCTACAGCGACTTCAACCTGCGCGTCGCCGACATCAACGCCGGCAACCTGCGCAACGCCATCGCCCGCGAGGGTTACGCCATCGTGGCCGTTCCCAAGGAGGAGGTCGAGAACTGGAAAGCCTACCTCGCCGAAATGGACAAGACCTACAAAGCCGAGTTCCACACCACCGATCCCGGCGTGACCGTCGCTGTGGAGCCCGCCGAAGCCGTCAAGGAGGTGCTGGAGGAGACGCTCCAGATCGACGTACTGAACGCCCTCATGGTCTGCCCGCACGGCGTCGTCGCCATGTCGCAGGACATCCCCGGCTTCGTGGAGACCTCCACCAACCTCGCCTCCGTGAAAATCATCGACGACGAAGTGGTGTTCACCACCAGCCAGCGCAGCTCCGTGGAGTCCAGAAAACGCGCCATCGTGGACAAGGTGTCAACCGCCTTCTGGATGATCGGCGCCGATGTGGTGAACTCCGACGGCTACCCCGGCTGGAACCCGAACCCGAACTCCGAGGCGGTGCGCGTCCTGACGGAGGCCTACCGCAACCTCTTCCACAAGGACCCGCAGGTGCTGGCTATCCACGCCGGCCTCGAATGCGGCCTCTTCTCCGAAAAGTACCCCGACATGGACATGGTCTCCTTCGGCCCGACCCTGCGCGGCGTGCACTCCCCGGACGAGAAACTCGAAATCAAGACCGTGCAAATGTGCTGGGACCTGATGGTCGAGTTCTTCCGCCTGCTGAAATAGGAATCCTGAAACAAAAAGGACTTCGAGCACCCGCCCGAAGTCCTTTTCTTTCTAAACCCACTAAACTTCTAAACTTCTAAACTTATAAACTTCCAAAAATGAACGGACTTGTAGTGAAATCGACGGGCAGCTGGTATTCGGTGCTGGACGAAGTGTCGGGAGGGCTGCTGGAGTGCCGTTTGCGCGGGCAGTTCCGCATCCGAGGCATCAAGGACACCAACCCCGTGGTGGTGGGCGACCGGGTGGAGTACGGCGTCGAGAAGGACGGCTCGGGCGTGATCACCGCGATTGCGCCGCGTAAGAACTACATCGAGCGGAAGTCCACCAACCTCTCGAAGATCCGGCACCTGATCGCCGCCAACATCGACCTGGCCTTCCTGGTCGTCACGCTGCGGGAGCCGCGCACCTCGCTCGGCTTCATCGACCGCTTCTTAGTGGCGGCCGAAGGCTTCCGCATCCCCGTGTGCCTCGTCTTCAACAAAATGGATCTTTACAACGAGGCCGAGCAGAAGGTGGTGGACGAGCTGTCGGCCCTTTACGAGCGCATCGGCTACCTGACGCGCCGCACCTCGGTGGTCAACGGCGAGGGCATTGACGGACTGCGCGAGATGGTTCGCGGGAAAGTATGCCTCTTCAGCGGCCACTCGGGCACGGGCAAGTCGGCCCTCATCAGCGCCATCGACCCGACCCTGAACCTGCGCACAGGCGACATCTCGCGGGTGCACAACAAGGGGAAGCACACCACCACCTTCGCCGAAATGTTCCCGATGGCGGGAGGCTACATGGTCGATACCCCCGGCATCAAGGAGTTCGGGCTGATACAATACAAGAAAGAGGAGATCCGGGACTATTTCCCGGAGATCCGCGCATATAACAACTGCTGCAAATTCGACGACTGCAGCCACACGCACGAGCCCGGATGCCGCGTGCAGGAGGCCGTGGAGAACGGCGACATCGCCCTCACCCGCTACCTGAACTATATCGCCATCTTGGAGGCCGACGACATGAAACTCGCCGACTGGCAACTCGACTAACCGACTAACCGACTAACCGACTAACCCATTAACCCATTAACCCATTAACCCATTACAATACACTTCAAAGCTGTGATCGTCGTAGAAAAAGACGATCTTTTGCAGTTTCCGTTCCTGCGGCGCGGCACTGTGCCGATCGCGGCGCACGGGTATCGGCTGCGTACGGCGGGGCCGGGATGCGGCCTGCGTACGAGCGGCAGGCGGTGCTGGGGGAAGCTGCTCCTCAACCTCATTCGTCGCCGTGACATTCCCCTCATCGATCAAGGCCGGGGCGGCCTCGCTTTCCTCATCAAAAGGCGACAGGACATCCCGCGAATATTCCGCGGCCTCGCCTTCAGCATCGCTGACAGATGGAAATTCGCCGAACAGATCAGGCTGAACCATTTTTTTTGAATTCTCGGCGAGATGTTCGGATGAGGCACCGACGATCGCATCTGGCATCGGTTCTGAAACTGCTGCGACACTCGGCATCCCTTGCGGTACTTCCGCCCGTAACATTTCACCCATCCCCATAATCAACCACTCCGTGGATACTTCTGGATAAGCGGCAAGGATCTTTCGTGCCACGTCTAAACTCGGCTGGTTACGACCTGTTAACAAATGTGTCATTCCCGAGCGACTAATTCCAATTGTATCTGCAAACACAGCGGTTGACAATTGTGAATAATCCAAAACTTTCTTTATACGTTCAATCATATCGTTAAATTATGATAGTTATCATTCTAAAATCTATCGTTACACTTCTAAATTTGATTTTGCAAAAATAACAAAATTCCAAATATAATACGCATACTTTATACATTTGTTACACGCTATTTCAGAGATATTTCACTCGTGTAAAGCATAAAACCGCTCTTTCGTAATTGTTCATAAACCTTTGTTCCATAAGTTCAAGTAAAACATATATTCTTTTTACATTCAATAATTTAGATTTAAATAAGATAAATTCATAAAAAATGTTGATAAACATGGGTGCTTATTTGAATTATTAAACAAATTAAACGATATAAACATTATGGGAATCAATGTTTTAATTACTCACAATTACTATTAAAAATCAATAGCTGCGAGAAGTCGATTTGGATGTTAACCGATAGCCAATAAAACTGCCGTTAACAAGGTGAATGTGTCAGATGTGAATACGTATATCCGAATCGATTTTCCTTTTGCATTACTCTCAAAATTACAAACAACGCCCATTTTTTTTATTTTTGTGAATTGCATATATATGTGTACTTCATCGTATGATACTTTTGTAAACTTATTTCCTTCTAAAGTTATAATTGTATTGAATACTTGTCACAATTGTAACTTTGAGCAATTCCGATTGATACAATTGTAACGACACCGCTTGAGCACGCTTGTTCCAAAAATGTATTTCCTCGAAATTTTCATATTCAAGGTGACCATACAATTTATTTCTGGATTTTGAATTCTGAGCGCGATAAAAAGTTACTTTTGCCGCCTGTTTGGAAGAGGGCCTCCCCTACTCCAGCAACGGTAGAATTTAGTATTCACAAGCAATAAAAGTAAGAAAGATGAAAGGTTTATACACTTGTTTGTTGTTGATGTGTTCTAATGTTTTCATGACGTTCGCCTGGTACAGTCACCTGCGGCTGCAGCATACGGCCTGGTTCAGCAAGCTCTCGCTGCCCTTGGTCGTGCTTTTCAGCTGGAGCATTGCATTGGCAGAATATTCCTTCATGGTGCCGGCCAACCGCATCGGCTACATTGGCAACGGCGGTCCCTTCAACCTATGGCAGCTCAAGGTAATCCAGGAGTTCATCTCGCTGACCGTCTTCACCATCTTCACCATCATTTTCTTCAAGACCGAAACTTTCCGGGTGAACCATCTGATCGGATTCTGCTTTCTGGTGCTTGCCGTTTATTTTATTTTCAAGAAATAAGATCGGAGAATCCGCGGCTTTCAGCTTTCCCGAACGCAAAGACGGATTTCCGCTTCGAACTCCCCTTCCGACACCGCCTCCAACCAGCCGGTGAGCACGCTCTTCGTCTCGGGGTCGAGGAAGGCGCGGCCGACCGTCTGCTCTATGGCGGTCTCCGACTTCTCCGGCAGCAGGATGAATTCGCTCTCGCCGTGGTATTTGTTGCGGATGGCAATCTCGCCGGTCACGATGTTGGGCAGCGTATAGACGAACACCGACGGTTTCGGGTAGAAGTCCTGCGGGTCGGCGATGGTCTGCTGAAACGTCTTGTCGGCGTGCAGCGAGGAATGGCGGTTGAAGAGGATGACCGCGCGGTCGGCGCACGGCACGAACCGTTCGCCACCCTCGGCCTCCAACAGCGCCTCCGAAGCGAGGAGCCCCACCTTGCAGAGCACGTCCATCTTGAAGAACTTCGGGTAATCCAGCTTGAAGGCGTGATAAAGTTGCGTCAGCAACGGCTCGCCGGCAACCGCCTCGGCCACCCGCCTGCCATCCACCTCCAAAAAGTCCGGCATCAACTTCACTGTATGCGTTATCTTTAACTTTGACATATTCTTTAATTTTGGCTTTTGGCTTTTAGCTTTGAACTTTGAACTTTGAACCAAAGCTACTCCCCTCGTATGAACGTGGCGGCGGCGTTGCACCCACCGAAGCCGGACAACAGCTTTACGAACGCATTTCGCTGCGTGTAAATTGTTTCCGATGAGATCCTGACGGGAACGGAGACGCCAAGTTCGTCAAATCCGCGCGTGGCCGGGACAATGCCGGACTCCACGGCCCGCATCGTCAGCAGGGTTTCCAAGACCCCGGCGGCGCCAAGCGTGTGCCCGTAGTAGCCCTTCATGGCGCAGACCGGCACGTCCGACAATCCGGCACGGCCGATGGCGATGGACTCCATTTCGTCGTTGTACAGCGTGGAAGTCCCGTGAACGCTCAGACAGGCCAAATCGTCGGCCGACAGCCCGCTGTCGAGGAGCGTGCGCTGCAGGGCCCGGAAGCTGCCCTCGCCCGTGCGCGACGGGCCTGAGATGTGGTTCGCGTCGTTGCGCACCGCCCCCGCGAGCATCCGCCATCCCGTTTCGCTATCGGCGGCGGACTGGTACACGACCGTGGCGGCGGCCTCTCCGAGGTTCAGTCCCCGGCGGTTCGCGCTGAACGGGCGGCACTGCTCGTCCGAGAGCGCCTTCAGCGACTGGAAACCTGCCACGATGAACGGCGAAAGCACGTCCGCCCCGACAACCACAGCCGTTTCGTACTGACCCGACACCAGGGCGCGAAAAGCCTCGATTTGGGCGCAAAGTCCTGATATGCAGGCGTTCGACACCGTGACGGGCTCGTTCGGGTTGTGGAAGTAGCGAGCGATGAGCTGCGCCGTATGCGCCGGTGTAACCCGTTCAGTGTCAATCGTATCGTCGGCCAGCAACTCCACATTCCCTTTGGTAGAGGAGAGGATGAAGAGGACACTTTCCGAAGAAGCGTCAATCCCGCTCTCTTTCACAGCCTTGACAGCGGAAAGCAGGGCGGCCTTCTCGAATTTTGTGACGGGTATGTCTATGTCAACTTCTTGGTTGAAAGCCTCTTGCTGCTTTCGTTCATCCAACAGGGAGACGAAGCACGGGAACGGCATCCCCCACAGCGAGTCATAGCGATGCAGGGCACTCCGGCCGTCCATCACTGCCGAGAAGTTCTCCTCCACTGAGAAGCCGAGAGGAGAGACCATACTTTCACCTATCTTTTTGACTATCATTATTTTACACTTTCTTCTGATAAGGCAATCTTCAACTCACCGGTGGCAATGCACTCCTCGTTCACGAAGGTTTCCGCCGACACGAGTTTCATGTCGCCCACGTCCGCGATCACCTTCACGCGCGTGGTCAGGGTCTCCCCCACCCGAGGTGCGCGTTCCACCTGCAAGTTCTTGACAGAACCGATATATCCAACTCTTACCGCGTCACTTGCCTTCATCACTTTCTCGATGTACCCGGCATGGGCGGCGCAGGTCTGGGCCATGTTCTCCAACAGCGCGTAGGCCCGCATGGCACCGTTTTCCACGAAAACAAGCTCTTCGCGCACAAGAAAAGAGGTCACCGCCGACATCGCGTCCGCCTCAAGCAGGGCGTCCACCATCACCATCGGCGGCCTCTGCGGCAACAGTTCCCGTATGTCCAATTCCTTATTCAGCATTCCCTATTTCCCTTCCCAAAAATCGTAATAATTGAACCACTGTTCAGGGTATTTCCGCACCACCGACTCCACGTGTGCGGCGTACTGCCGGGCATAGTTGGCGGCTTTTTCCCGGATGGATTCCCCGTGGTTCTGCAGTTTTTCAATGAAAATGTGGTATTTTTTCACCGATTCCTTCATCACGTGGATGGAAAGGACGGCGATGTTGCGCTGGGCGGCAATCAGGAAGGGCCCGAGGGGGAACCTCGCCGGGGCGCCGAAAAAGTCGCACATGACTGTTTTCTGGCCACCCACCACCCGGTCGGACGGGATGCTCACGCTTTCGCCGTTCTCCAAGGCGCCGTTTATCATGAAAATGTGTGACATGTCGTCGCGGACGGGAATCATGCGGATGTTCGTCTCGTCGAACATTTTCTGCCGGTTCCGCATCACGGTCTCCGCCTCGCCGGCGAAAACGAGGGCGTTGTAGCGTTTCTTGGTGGCGACGAGCGTGTAGCCGGCGGCCTCATAGCTGCCCACGTGGGCGCTGAGAATCAGGAAGCCCGGCTCGGCGGCGGCGCACTCCTCGTAGAGGTAGTAGTTGTCGATTTCGAACTCGAACTTGCCGCCCGCGTACATGCGGAAGCGGTCGAGGATGATCTGCGAGAAGCGGCGGAAGTTGCGGAACGTCCACACGAAGGACTTCCACGGACTGAATCCGAAACGCCGGCGGAAGAAGCGGTACATGGGGCGGCGGCCCTTGGAGAAGAGAAAATAGAAGGGGACGACGAACACGGCGGCGAAGCCGTACATTCCGCGCAGGGGTACGGTGCGCATCAGCCAAACGAGGCCGCTGTGCATCCACGAGGTGCCGTCGGTCTTCCCTTGCCAAGCCCGTTCCTGCGCCATCAGCCCGGTGTTAAGCCACTTTCGAGGCGATGTAGTCGTAGAATTGGCCGAGGGTCTTCACCGTTTTCATCTCCTCGGGCTTGATCTTGAAGCCGAACTGCTTCTCCACGATGACCACGATGTCAACGAAATCGAGGCTGTCGATCCCGAGGCCTTCCTTCAGCAGGGCTTCCGGGTTCAGTTTCTCTTCGTCGATTTCCAGCTCGTCGATCAAAAAAGCGTTCACCTTTTCCTCTATTTCAGTTCTATTCATCTCAAAAATAATCAATTATATTTGACAATACAGTTTTCAGAAAACGGCGGCAAAGATAAAAAAAAAGTAAACTGATACGGAATCAAAATACCGATGCCGGGACTTTCTCATTCAGCTTCACATTCGAGAACGTGACGGTGGTGGTGTCGCCGTTGGCCTCCTTCATCACCACCTTGTCCACGGCATTGTGCGAATCGTTGAAATAGAGGTGGATGGAAGCAAACATCTTCTTCATTTTGGCCTGTTTGGGAATCAATTTGGCGACCCATTTCCCGCCTTGGGTGTACATCTCTGCGGTGAAATCGCCGTTGTCGGCGAGAGCGGCACCGGTGACGCTGCCCATCACGACCTGCGCAATGCCCTTGAAGAGCTGCCCGCTCTGTCCGTCGGCCTTCTTCGTCTTCCCGTCCTGCTCAACATAGACCTCCTGGCCCTTCACCGTGAGGGCGTACTTGTTAGGGGCGGTGTAGGCCCATTTGAGGTTCTGACCTTCGAAATACATCCGGCCCTTGGAGGTCAGCTTCTCCTTGAGCATGGCCGACTGGCGCACCTGGGTGAAGTCGCACTGTATGCTCTTCACAGCGGCGGTCGCCTTCCCGACCGTCTGAAGCATCCTTTTGGCCTGTTCCGGCGCGGCCTTCGCCATCGTCTGTGCGCCGCCCGCCAAAGCCAGCAGCATCAAGCCCGTCCAAATTATGGTCTTTTTCAACATATTCTATTATACGTTTTACAATATACTCATCAACAGTTCCCCACCACCAATCAACAGTTCCCCACCACCAATCACCAATCACTAATCACTAATCCCCAACCACAGATTCCCTTCGCGGCGAAAGGATTAAAGCCGGTGTCGCGGGAAGCGGTGTCCGGGCGGCAAAAGTACACAAATTACGGACATGCGCATCCCCTCGGTAAGACGACTTGTGCCGCACCGGCAGAAGGGGCCGCCCGAACGTTCTTGACACAAAGAAAAATTCCACCACTGACACGACGTGTCAGTGAAAGATCGTATTTTTGCCGCGAATTAAAAACAGCCAGAGATGGACCAACCGAGAATCGTGCGCGAGCTGCAACTGCTGATGCTGCTCGCCAACAACCGTTACATGACCAAGGAGGAGATCTGCGAGCGTTTCGGATTCTGCGAGCGGACCTTCTTCCGCTACCTCGACACCTTCCGCGAGGCCGGATTCGCCGTGAAGCGCGACGAGCGCAACGTCTATCGCATCGAGACGGCGGCCAACAAAATGTCGCGGCACCTCAGCGAGCTGCTCCACTTCTCCGAGGAGGAGGAGCTGGTGTTGCGCGCCGCCATCGACAGCATCGAGGCCGACACCAAGTCGAAGGCACTGCTGAAGAAGAAGCTGTACGCGGTCTATGACTACAAGGTCATCACCGACATGGGAGTGAGCAAGCGCACACAGCGCACCATCCACGAGCTGACGACGGCCATCGAGGGGCGGCGTCGGGCGATGCTGGCCGGCTACCGTTCGGCGCACAGCAACACCACCTCCGACCGTCTCGTGGAGCCCTACGCCTTCACTTCAGGGCACGACCAGGTGTGGTGCTACGAGCCTGCGTCGAAGATGGTGAAGACCTTCAAGGTGGCCCGCATCGGGCGGGTGGAGATCCTGGAGGCGGGATGGCAGTTCGAGGACCGGCACGAGACAGCCTTTGTGGACATCTTCCGCAACCACGGCACGCATCGGTTCCCCCTGCGTCTGCGTCTCACGACCCGCGCGGCGAGCCTCCTGGCGGAGGAGTACCCTCTGTCGGAGCCGTTCCTGTCGGAAACGGCCGGCGGCTTCCTGCTGGAGACGGAGATCTGCCGCCTGGAGGGGGCCGCCCGCTTCATCTTGGGCCTCTACGACGACATCACCATCCTCGGCGGCGAGGAGCTGCGGGAGTTCGTGCGGTACCGGGTGAAGATGATGAAGGGTTAGGGGTCAGAAGCTGACGGAGATGCCGTTGCCTTTTATTTGGACGCGGCGCATCAACTCGCCGCCCTGCCGGATCTGCTTGTTGCCAACAATATCCAACACAAAGGCGGCGATTCCGCAGCCGCCGGCAAGAACCCCTCCGACGACGGTGGAAAAAGTGGACTGTTCGGCCATGCCTACCGACAGAAGCACACCGCCTGCGGCACCTCCTATGAGCCCAACCGAGATGGCTATATTTTTCTTCCGCGCCCCATCTTCAATCAGCTTTCCGCTTTCATGGAAGAGTTCTTCAAGCGTGGGCCCGTCCGCGCCGTATTTCCTGATTTCCTCCTCTCGTTTAGCCTTGGCGCGCGACCGTTGAGTCTGCAGGGCGACATTGTATTGGGCCAGTTCCTGCCATTTCGCGGCTTCGTGTTCGTCTTTGGGCACGCCCTTGCCTTCCAAGTAGAGTTCGTAAAGTAGGTATCCCGACAGTGCGTCCCCGCTCAGGGCGAGCTGCTTGTAGAAATCCACGGCTCCGGCCGTGTCGCCGGCGATAAGCATCCGATGGGCCTCTTTCCTGTAGGTGTCCAGCGAGTCCGCCGGGATGTTCTGGGCGAAGGCGGCTGTCCAAAGGAGGCAGCACACAATTGCGATTGCTTTTTTCATCATAACGTTTCTTGTTTTGGGTGAATAATTTTGACGGTGCAAAGAAACGACGAGTCGGTGCACAGGGAGTGACAGCGGCGGGGGAAAATCGTAGTGACAGGGAGTGTCAGTGGGGAGGAATGCGTATTAGAAGTGTGTGGGGTGTATGAAGGAAAATGTTATTTTTGCCGATTGATTTGAATTGATGTTAGAGGAACAACGACAGGTTAGGGTAACCAATATTGACATAAAGAATATACAGTCTTTGAAACTTGTATGGACACAAATTTAGGAAAGGACAGGAAAATTGGATATTTTATTATCTTTGTCGCCCAAAACTAGATGGTCCTGATGACTTACGTTTTTACGCGAAGGTTCCTTCCGAAATACGGTGACCGCACGGTGGACCAAATGGTGCAGGCTGCGCGCAGCGGCAAGCAGAACATCGTGGAAGGCTCGGCAGATGGGGTGACCTCGATAGAGAGCGAGCTTAAGTTGTTGAATGTGGCAAGAGGCAGCATCCAAGAGCTGAGGGAGGATTATGAGGACTACCTCCTCTCGCGCCGGCTAACAGTGTGGACCGCGAAGCATCCTCGATTCGATATGATGCTACGCTACTGTCGTGAGCACAATCAGCTGTCTGATTATGAACCATTCTTCGAAAAGTGGAACGCCGAGGAGATGACCAACATAGGCATCACGCTGTGCCGTATGGTGGACAAAATGATGATGAGCTATCAAAAGAAGAAAGAGGAGGAGTTCCTATCCGAGGGTGGCATCCGAGAACGCATGAGTGCTGCCCGAATGAACTACCGTGCCAACCAACGCGAGACCATCAACCAGCTCACCCACGAGGTGAAAGCCCTGAAACAGGAGAATGCGATGTTGAAAAGAATGGTTGGCGAGTGGGGAGGGCAGTAGGGACACTGCCAACTAAAACCGGGTGCAAAACATTCACCTAACGACTAAGAGCAGTCGCAAGACATTGATTGGAATGGCGCAACTCCGGTGCAGATGCTTGACGGAGACGGCGACAAATCGTGTCAGTGAGGAAGACAGGGGTGCGGAAAAAGTACGGTTTTTAGCAGAATATATGCGGGAAAATGCTATTTTTGCGGCGGTAATTGTAAAAAATCATTTTGTATGACAAAAGAGCCGCAAGAAGGGTATGTCTATATCCTGACGAATCCCAGTTTCAAGGAGGATTGGGTGAAGATCGGAAAGAGTTCCCGGCCCGTAGATGTCCGTTCAAAAGAGTTGGACAATACAGCCGTGCCACTTCCATTCGACATTTATGCCACCATGAAAACTGTCAAATATGGTGAAGTTGAGAAGTTGGTGCATAAGACGATAGACCGTCTCACCGACTTGCGCATACGTCAGAACAGAGAGTTTTTCAATGTTGACCCACAGGTGGCGCTTGACATTTTTATGGATATTGCATGTGCTATTGAGGACGCCGTCATTATGCGGTATGATGCGGATAAGCCGTATCAGATTTATCCAATTGTGGAAGGTCAAAAAATCAAAGAGAAAATAGAAAAGAAAGAAATACGCAAAGCATTTGATTTCGGAATGATTGGCCTGAATGTGGGTGACACCGTCATATTCGACGCACTGAACCTCCCTGTGAAAGTAGCAGGCAAGAACAAAGTGGAGTATGAAGGCCGTCTTTGGAGCCTCTCCGCTTTCTGCGGCACCTATCTGCCCGAAGAGATGCACAACAAGAGCGAATCCTACCAGGGCCCGAAGTATTTCAGCTATCAAGGGAAGACGTTGTGGGAGATTAGATTGGAGAGGGAAAAAGAATGATTTTATTTAATCAACTACTCATCCCGAACTGATCTGACTTTCGGATGAATAAACGCCGTTCCTATGCTAGAACTATTAAACAGATATTGTTTAGATAACACGAAAAATACTGGCTTGTTGCTGTTGGATATGCCCACAGGAACAGGCAAGACGTATAATGTTCTTCGGTTTATTAAAAGTTACCTTCGACAAAATCATGATAAAAAGATATTCTTCGTCACAACTTTAAAGAAGAACTTGGATGATCCCTATAATGAACTATTGGATGATTTGAATGAAGAACCAGATCTGCGTGATACAGTATTTAGGGTCCTCTCAAATAAAGAGCATGCTATAAAAAAGTTTGGAGAAATAAAGAAAAATATAAGAATCAAAGAAATACGTTTTTCAGAAGAATTTAAAAGTTTTGATGCGTTAATTTCAGCGGGCGTTAATAATCCTGATGCCTATGTTGATATTGAAGGAAAATTTCGATATTTAATCAGGAAAACTCTTTCTCGCAAATTCAGAACAAAACAAGAAAAATTGAATGCCATCAAAAATGATAAAGATTGGAAGTGGGTTGGAGAATTGTATCCCGTGGTTTTTTCGGAAGAAAAAAGTGTTTTCTTCATTACAATGAAGAATCTGATATATCCATTTGATACAATTATCGAAAAAAGTGTCAGGCTTTACGAAACCACTTTTTTCAAGAATTCAATCGTTTTTATGGACGAATTTGATGCAACGAAGAAGGATGTACAAGATATGATAGTCCAGAATGGATTGAGCAAGGGCATTGACTATATAGATCTCTTTAGAAACATCAAAATTTGTCTTGACCACCATGATTCAATACCTTCCAATATTTGGGATAACGTTGAAAATAAACCAAGCCATAAGCATGCATTAGAAAAAAACATAGAAATCTTTAATAATATCACAAAAGAACACCATCTATTACAGCATCATAAATCTTCGGGGTTTGAAGAGAATAGGGTTGTGTTGTTTTCCGACTTTACCCATAGTAACTATACCACTGGAGAAAAAGATGTCTCGGTTAAATTTGATAAGAGTAAGAACATTAATACATTATATCTTACTCCTAAAGGTCAAACTGACGACTCGTTGTACGATGCATTAAACAAAATAAAAGGTGCCATCTCCCATTTTGCACGCTTTGTTTCTATACTGGCATGGAGCTACCGAAAAAACAAACTTCAGAATAAAGAAGAAGGAAAGTCATACGGTGAATTTACCGAATATCATGCCATTGATACAGTTCTTGACTCTTTGCATTTACAAGGAGAAAGCTATCGGATAATCCGAGATATGGCACAGACTTATAGCAATCAGTTTACTATAAAATCAAACAAATCCGTCGATTTAAATGATGACTTTTCATTTTATGTAAGCGGTTTTAGCCATTATGATTTCTGTGACGATTATTCCCACGACAATACAACCATAATAAGGAAGTTCGTCTTTGAAGAGACCCCTGAAAGTATCCTATATACAATTTGTTCTCTCTCCAAAGTAGTAGGCTTATCTGCCACAGCGACATTCAAAACAGTATTAGGCAATTATGATATTGATTATCTGGAATGGAAATTGGGGGAGAATTTTGTAAAACCATCTAATGATGACAAAAAAAGACTTAAAACGAATTTTGAGAATCAAACAAAAGGTTTTGAAAAGGTTGATTTTGTTGTAGAATTAACAAACACTCCTGTAAGTGAGGCTCCGGACTGGTCAAAAATATATAAGGATAGCGAGGTAATTTATTTTGCTCATAATAAGACATCTTCAAATGATGATAAAAACCATTACAAGGAAGTAAGATACTATAAAGCTGTATTAGCATTCAAACAGTTTCTGGACAATAAAGTCCAATCATATTTAGCCTTGTTTTCTAAAGCACTAAAAGTAAACGACCCTGATTTTGACCAAAACATTTTGTTTGAATTGTTTAAATATCTCTCTGAGGAAAACAAAATTCCTTTTGAAAAAGAATTGTGTTCGATCCTTGACTCTAATAATTTTGAAGAGAAGAAAAAGGATTTAATATGTTCATTAAGTAAAGGGGAAAAACGTTTCGTTATTTCAACGTATGCAACAATTGGTGCCGGGCAGAACTTGCAATATAGTATTCCTGACAATAGAAAGAATGAGGTTGTAAAAATAAATGATGCCAGAAATAGCA
>CAMVBK010000042.1:0-29284 GCA_947165685.1 uncultured Bacteroidales bacterium
TCCGCCGCGATGTTCCACCGATACGTCTATGAAGCACTGTTCAGGAGGAGGACCTACCGATGCAACAACACGCAGCGGTTCGAGCGGGCGATAGGGCGCGTCGAACAGGTGATCCCGTACTACGTGGTAAGTCCGTGACATAGATACCGCGGCAGGGGTTCCACGCAAGTGCCAACCGCCAAAGACAGCAAAAAGACTGTTACTATTTAACTGTGAATTAAACAGTTTCAAACAGCCGGAAAGGGGTAAACAGTCAACTTCCATATACTGGAAAAACAGCATAAACTATTTGAATTAATCATTTCGCATAGTACTATTTAACACATTCGACTCGTCCTTCCTATTCCGCAATCACCAACGCATTGGACCAACCGTCCAGCAAACAACAATGCAACAGCACAAGAACGCACCGTCAAAATAATATCCATGGCTGTTTTTTTTCACCAAATCAACATATTAATATTTTTCGTATTATTGCACCTTCAAATTATCATACAAACAACAACCAAATTTCATGTTATGAAAAAAATTTCCCTACTCCTGTGGACAGCACTGGTCTTGGTGTTCCTGTCCCCGCCGGCAACGGCACAAACCAACAGCACAACCGTCGCTGAAGGCACTACAACAGACACCCATCTTCCCATTTGGGGACTGTGGATGAACTCCTATTGTCGCCACCAGGTCATTTATCCCGAGATCATGCTCGCGGACATGACAGGCGCCACCATCTCGGAAATGAAATTCTACACATCGGGCACAGGTGTCAACCACACTTTCGTCGACACCATGCAAGTCCAAGTCCGCCTCGGCATTGCCGACACTTTCCATTTCACATCGGCAACATTCAAGGAAATCCCGTTCGACACTGTCTATACAGGGAACCTCTCTGTGGTGGCGGGTGTTATGACCATCACCTTTGCCACCCCCTACACCTATAATGGCGGCCACCTGCTGCTTGATATCATCTCCACCGTAAAGGGAAGCGCAAAATCACTAACCTTCAAGGGAATACAACCCGCCAACGAAGTCCGATCGGGTGTAGCAGGCCACAACGGGGTGCAGTCGGCCATCACCCCTTACAGCCGTTACCGGTTCATCCCGCAAACCACGTTCACCTACACGGGCGGATCCAGCTGCCTGTCGCCGAACGGGGTCTCTGTGACCGACATCTCAGAGACGGACGCCGTGATGCACATCGACCCGCGTCCCGGCCAAAGCGCATGGGAATTCCTACTCGTTCCCGCCGGCACCGACACCACCGGCATGGCCTGGATTGACATCTCCGACACGACACAAGATCTGGTCGGCCTGACAGAAAACACCGCCTACACCGTATATGTGCGCACCCTCTGCGGCGACGGCGAGCTCAGTTCCGTCAGCTACACCAACTTCCGCACCGCATGTGCCCTGATCACCGCCGATGTGCTCCCGCGCACCTGGAACTTCGAGTCCGACAACGCCGGCGGCAACGTCTCTTTTCCGCTGCCCTCCTGTTGGATGCGCACCCCCTACTCCAACTATCCCAGCATCACCTACCCCGTCTATGCCGATATGTGCCACAGCGGCAGCACGGTGCTCGGTTTCCACACCGCCACCTCCGTCGGGGTGGCCTCGACTGGAGAAATCGACACCACCGTGACCCCCATCCAACAACTTCAGGTCGAGTTCTACGCCCGAATGCGCCAAGGCTACACCGGCGCCACACTCCAAATCGGCGTAATCTCCGACCCTACAGACAACTCCACCTTCCAAGTCTATAAATCCATACCCATTACCTCCACAGCTTACAACGAAGAGCCTTACTGCGTGATGTTCAACGAGTTCGATGGACATGGCAACCGCATCGGCTTCTCCGTCGTGGATCCATCCACCACTATCGTGGACCTCTACATTGACGACCTGACGCTCAGCGTGATACCACCTTGTCCGAAAGTGCAAGACCTGACCACGTATGCCGCGACCGAAAGCAGCATCGCCCTCACCTGGCACGGACTCAACGACAGCTACGCCGTGCGCTACCGCACCGTCATTGACACCGCATGGGCCACCGAGTACACCTTCTCGGACTCCATCGAGATTCAGGGACTGCAGCCGAATACCGAATACGTTATAGAGGTGATGCCTGCCGACTGCGACTCGCTTCCGGATAGCTTCATCGCGGGGATTACCGCATGGACGGGCTGCGCGACCCTGAGCGTGCCCTATTTCAACGATTTCGAGAACGACCTGATGCAGCACTGCTGGGCGGTGGCCGAACAGGGCACCATCACAATTCCCTATGTGGGCAACAACTACTATCCTGTCGTCAACACCTCCACGGAACTGGCTTATTCCGGAGCCCGATACCTGACTCTTGGGGCGAAAGACAGCACTTCAGCCGTCATCGCCGCCCCGAAAATGAACCAGAACATCGAGTCGCTCCGACTGAAGTTCTACGTGAGGGAAGAGTCGGCCTACCTCAACGCCTACACGTTCGGCACCCTGCAGCTGGGCCTCATGACCGACCCCTACGACACGTCCACCTTCGTGTCCCTTGCAACGGTTCCGACCAACACGACCACCTACGCCCTTCGCACCTACAACTTTGACCAGTTCAGCTACGTCGGCCCCGATTATTACATCGCATTCCGCTACGTTGGGGCGGGCAGCGACACCGATGATGTGGGCACCATTTATATCGATGATGTCACCATCACACCAAACGCCATCTGCAACGAGCCGACAGGCCTTGCCGCCTCCAACATTTCCACAACTTCCGCAGACATCAGCTGGACCGGCACGGCCGACAACCACAAAGTCTATTACCAGACGGTCGGGGATCCCGGCTACCAATCCGTCCCCATCCCCGCAGGCGACAGCACTGTCACCCTTACGGGTCTCGCCCCCTCCACCCACTACAACTACTACGTGGCATCCGTATGCAGCGACAGTTCAGAGGCTCCAAGCGTCATCAGCACTTTCATGACCGAGTGCGGCGTCCATACCGTGTTCCCCTATCACGAGAACTTCGACAACTACATCACCGGACAGTTGCCCGACTGCTGGCAACGCATCGCCGGCGTGACGGAAGGCAGCTTCGTCTGTCCTTACATTTTCATGAACACCGCCAACTACCATTTTTCAAACAGCATTCCCAATTGCCTAATTTTCAACTCATACGGTCCACAACAACGCTCCACGGCCATTCTGCCGGAATTTTCGGAGCCACTCTCAAGCTTGCGCCTGACCTTCGACCTGCGGGCTGAAGGCGCACAGTCGGGCACGATGCACGTGGGCTACATGACCAATCCTGCGGACAGCAGTACCTTCGTGGCAATCCAGTCTATTTCGGCCGGCGACTATGTGACCTACAACTACCAGCACTTCTTAGTGAACTATAACGGCGCAGGCATCCCCGACAGCGGTTTCATCGCCTTCCGCCACGAATCCAGCAGCGATTGGATTTTCATGCTCGACAACGTGACGGTCGATGTGATTCCGACCTGCGACGCGCCCATCCAACTGGCCACCTCCATCATCACCAGCACCACGGCCAACATCTCCTGGCTCTCCGACGCCGACTCGCTGACCCTCCACTACAAGTCCGCCGCCGATGTGGAATACACCACAGAGACCATCCTGGTGGATTCCGCAAATATCCACACCATGACCGGCCTGAACCCCTCCACCACTTACACATGGTATCTCTCTATCCTCTGCGAAGGTCAGGAATATGTGAGTGAGACCTCCACCTTCACCACCGAGTGCGCGGGACTAACCAGTGTGCCGAGGACCTGGACCTTCGAGACCGGAAATCCACCCAGCACCACTGTCAACCCGCTGCCTTCCTGCTGGCACCGCATCAACCCCGGCCATCCCTACGTCTATCGCGGTTCGATGCTCAACCTCTTCCACTCCGGTTCCTACGCACTGCTTTTCAACGCCAATGCCGGCACCCTGCATGCCACGATGACGCCCATCAACCCCGACTACCTTTCCCTTGACACCCTGCAGCTGAAATTCTACGCGCGCATCTACAGCGCCGGCATCCCCAACAACCTCCAGATCGGCGTGATGGAAGACCCGACCGACGCCAGCACCTTCACGCTGGTGGAGACCGTCACCATCGATCACAGCGGCTACGGTTCCTACCCTCACCGCGTGAACTTCGACAGCTACACCGGCAACGGTCTTTACATCGCATTCCGCCTGCCCGCCGGCTCCGGCAACAACATCTATGTGGACGACATCACCTTGCAGCGCATCCCTGCATGCATGCCCGTGGACAACCTGACCGTCACGGACACCACGGAAAACAGCGCCACCGTTTCCTGGACCGTCGGAGAAGACATCTCCGAGTTCACAGTGGAGCATAAGCCCGCCTCGGCAACCGACTGGCAGAGCCAAACGACCAATTTCACGCACGTCACGTTGGACAACCTGACCCCCAACACGCCGTATCTTGTGCGCGTGCGCCCCACCTGCGATCCAAGCATCATCTACCAAATCGCTAACTTCACCACCCTCCAATCCTCCACGCCCGACACGGTCGTGAATCCCACCGTGGTGACCGACTCCGTTTCCGCCATCTCGCAGACCACCGCCACGCTGCACGGCTCCATCACCAACGCCGGCAACCAGCCCATCACGGCGCAGGGATTTGAATGGAAGGCCGCAAGCGCCACCGCCTACTTGACCGTGAACGCCACCGGAACCGCGATGACCGCACCGCTGACAGGCCTTACAGCCAACACTGGCTACACATTCCGCGCCTTCGCCTCTACAGCCGACACTACGGTCTATGGCGCCGACATCACCTTCACCACGGCCGCGGAAGACCCGGGCCCGCAACCTGACACCTGTGACACCCCGACCAACTTGCACTCCATCAGCGTAGAGAACCACGCCATCACGATAGGCTGGGACGACAACCCCGATGTAAACAGTTGGAACATCCAATACCAGCCTGAAGGCGGAAGCTGGAACTCCTCCGTTTCCTCCTCCAACGGCTACACCATCACTGGATTGGCAGGACATACCAACTACCTGATCCGCGTGCAGGCCGACTGCGGCGACGGCAACACCAGTGCCTGGAGCGAGACAATCTCCACCCAAACCACCAATGTGGGAATTGGCAACCACCTGGAAAACAACATCATGCTATTCCCGAATCCGGCGAATACATTATTGAATGTGCAATGGGAAATGGGCAATGAGGCCGCTACCATCGAACTGCTCGATGTGTATGGCAAGCTGATCCACACCACGCCTGTCACGGGTGAGACCATATCCATCAACGTTTCCGGCCTGGCCAACGGGGTTTACTTCGTGCGCGTGACTACGGAAACAGGATTGGTCACGAAACCGTTTGTAGTAAAACGATAGACATGAGACGTAAGACATGAGAAAAGAGGGAATCCGATGAGGGTTCCCTTTTTCATTGTAACTGTATTTTACGTATTTTTGCCGCGTTGAAAAAAGATGATGAACCCACAAATAAGATTGACAGACAAAATCATAGGCACTTTCCTAAACCGGGTACTGACCACGGCGATTATGTTCGCCGTAGTAGTCATCAACAGCAACAATTTCGGGGCGGAAGGGACCGGCACCATCGCGGTCATCATCCTCGGACTGACGCTATTACAGGTCTTCAACAATTTTGTCGGAGGAAGCGCCTTGGTATATCTCGTGCCCCATCGAAACAATTTCCAATTGCTCATGCTCTCCTACGGCTGGATGCTGATCAGCAATGCCCTCGGAATCTTCCTGCTTGGGGCCTTGGACTTCGTGCCGCACGAACACAGAATCTACTTGTTCATCCTGTCCATCATCTACAATCTTTATTTCATCCACATCAGCGTGATGCAAGGTAAAGAGGACATCAAACTGTTCAACATCCTGCAACTCTCACAGGCCGTTCTTCTGATTCTTGGACTTGTAACGGCTCTCCTGCTCCAGCATTGGGCGGGACTCCACGCCGACATCCGCGCCTACCTCGCGGCTTTCCTCTTTTCCTACCTTCTCCCCGCCATCGTCAGCACCCTCTATGTGGCTCGTCGCATCCGACCCGAAAGCCTTCAAGGAGCCGGGACGCTGCTCTTTGAAATGGTCAAACTGGGCTTCTGGACGCAGATGGCCAACCTGGCGCAACTATTGACCTACCGAGTCAATTACTACTTTATACAAAAGTTTACAAACAGCGACAAAGCATTGGGCATCTATGATTTAGGCACGAAAATTTCGGAAGCCGTGTGGATTATCCCGAAGAGTATCTGCGTGGTACTCTATGCCAGAGTCTCCAACTGCCAAGAAGAAGAATACACAAAACGGACCACCCTGTTGCTGCTGAAATTTGTCTTGGCCGTCGTGTTGGCGGCCGTGTTGGTGCTTTGGATACTGCCCCCGTCGGTTATCGCATGGATTTTCGGTCCCGACTTTTCAAATTCAAAGCCTGTAATCAACAGCCTGTTGCCCGGTATCGTTTCCCTTTCGTGTATGTCCATCTTGTCGCACTATTTTGCCGGCTACGGTAAATTCCATATCAACGCTATCTCCTCTTTCATCGGCTTTGCCGTCACCGCCCTGCTGGGGGTCACTTGGCTGGCACACACCGCCCAAACAGACACAACCGGTGCCTTACAGGTTGCGGGACACATCTCCAGCATCGCCTACACCTGCAGTTTCCTGTTCACGCTCGCCTGCTTCATCCATCGCACGCACGCCACGGCCCACGATTTCCTCATCACACGAAACGACATTAAACTACTGAAAGAAAACATTTTGTCCTTGTCTTTATTCAAGAAAAAGAAACAGCCATGATTGTCGCCCATTTCCCCTCTTGGTTCCCAAATGCTGAAAGTCCGCTGAACGGGAATTTTATCCTGCGACAGATCGAGACTATCGCACCTTGCACCACGTCCTTCGTGCTCCGGCACACCGATGCCAACCTTGAATTGCTATTACCGGACAACTTTCACTTTCATCCCATCCAAGCCAAATCAAAAGTAAGCCTCCTGCACGCTTACTTTACTGAATTTCAACAACTTATCAAAAAATATGGAAAGCCTGACCTGTTGCATCTCCACGTGGCGCTTCCACTTGGGCCTATCGCCGCTTTCCTCTCCCGAAAATACAACATCCCGCTCGTTGTCAGTGAACACTGGTCCATCTATCAACCTGTAAACAGACGGCAGATTCGGCCACTTCAGCGACAGATGCTCCAATACATCTACCGCACTGCCGCCCACATCACTGCCGTGTCGCAGAACCTGCTCGACAACATTGGCGCAACCGTGCCCGCGGCCGCGAAAAAGCCTCAGACCGTCGTCGGCAACGTGGTTGACACCGACCTGTTCTCCCTGAAAGGCACTCCCCCACCCTCCGGCAGAAAGCAGATCCTGCACGTCTCCACCCTCGACAACAACGCGAAAAACATCATGGGCATCCTCCGCGCCACTCGGCAGCTTTCACTGCAACGCTCCGACTTCGAGCTGAACATCGTCCACGACTTCCGTAACGAGGAAGCGGAGACCTACGTGAAAGACAACGGGCTGTCCGATTTCGTCCACTTCTTAGGCCGCAAAAATTCCGCAGAAATTGCCGAATTACTGCATCAATCAGCTTTCTTCCTGCTCTTCTCCAACTACGAGAACCAGCCCTGCGTGCTGTTAGAGGCCTTCAGCACAGGCACCCCTGCCGTCACCACCCCCGTGGGCGGCATCCCGGAAATCACAAACAAAGACAACGCCATCATCGTCACCCCGAAAGATGAGGCTCTACTTACCGAAAAACTGGATATTATGCTGAATATCTCCGGAAACTACGACCCTGCCCTCATCCGCGAACAGGCCTTGAGCATCTGCTCTCCGGAAGTTGTGGGTGAGAAATGGATGGAAGTGTATGGAATGGAAGTTTAGGAAGTTTAGAGAGTTTAGGAAGATTAGGAAGATTAGAGAGTTTAGGAAGTTTCCCCACTAACTATACAATCGTTACGAGCTCCACTTTCTCAAAGTTGCGGAGGATGGAGCGGATTTCGCCGATATTGTTGTAGCGTTTCATCCGGATTTCCAGTGTGACAAGCATTTTCCCGCCGTTCTCTTCCGCGTCTTTGTGCATCTCGTAGTTCATCACCGAAATATTCTCTTTGCGGAGGCTCTCCAAAATCTCCGTCAGCACATGGTAATCCGACACCAGAAAGGTGATTTGGCGGTCTCTTTGGGAAAAATTGGGGAGAAACACATTGATAAGCCCCAAGGACACCAGCACAATGGCAGTGGCGACCAGGGCCAGCCAGTACATGCCATTGCCACAAGCCAGACCGATGGCGGCGGTGACCCAGAGGCCAGCGGCAGTGGTGAGGCCGCGCACCACCTGTTTCTGCAGGATGATGGTGCCCGCGCCGATGAAACCGATGCCCGTGACCACCTGCGCCGCAATGCGCGACGGGTCGAAACTCACATGGTCACGGCCCAGCATGAAATCGAAGCCATAGATGGAGAGAATCATGAACAGGCAGGAGCCGAGCGCAACCAGCAGGTGCGTGCGCAAACCCGCCTCCTTGGCGTGGTATTCCCGCTCCAACCCAATGGCCGCTCCCATCGCGGTGGCTACCAACAAACGAATCACAAAGATTTTCAATGTCATGACGCCCCCGTTTCAGTCTTGCGGGAATTCCGGCGAATTGCGGTAATAGTCGAAATTGAGTCTCCGCGTGCGCGGACTATTCACCAACGTGTCTTCGCTGTGCCCCATGGTGTTCTCCATCGCCAAATCCATGTACGCATAGTTGCGTGACGCGACAATGCCGTACGCCGACTCGTCATCCGAGACAAAATTGGTGTACTCCTGACGGTTCTGCACGATACTGCTGCCTGGTGTTGACACTTCCCTGTAAGTCAGATAGTTCTCATCCGCCGCCCACACGGTCAGCCGCAGACAGTTATACGGTTTTCCGGCGATGGAGTCGATATATCTCGTCACGTGCGGGTTGGTCTCGATGCCCTGCACAATCGTGCTGAAGAAGCTGGCTGGGGTGAACCCCGAATACGCGACTTCCGTGGTCGTAGTGGCACGTATGTAGTCCCCGTTTATCTTGCGGGATATCTGCTTATGGGCGATTTCACCGGTGGCATTGTCCACCTCTATATAATAAAAGGTAAGATAGATGTCATACATGGCGGCGTTGGCGGACGACGAGAACAGGATTTTGTACTGGTTCTCGGAATTCATGTTCCAGGAGGCCAGCGGACGGCGCACCGAGAAGTTGCCCACCATCACCGTCTGGGCATAAACCTCGTCCCCGGTGGCGAGACGACGAATCACCAACCGATAGACATTATCCACATCGAGATCCCAATCGGAATAATAGAGCAGTTGCTTCGGGTTGTGGAAGTCGCCCTCGTTTTTGGGAATGGCAGTGGTGGTGTCGAGCACCGCGCTGCGCATGAACTGTCCATCGCGATACTCCTCCAAACGGACCTCAATGGAATCTACCGGATAGTAGATGTTATCCCACTCGCCGGCGGCTTCGTAGGCGTTGCCATCGGTGATATAGCCCCGATAAATCTTGAAATAGTGAATGTTGTCCTTGATATTCAACAGGCCGTATGAAACCGTAATATCCTTATAATCAGCGGTTAAATCAACCGGTTTGCACTGACGGAGAACCGCGCCGGCCACCAATAGGGCCATACAGTATAGAAAGAGTTTTTTCATAATCAGTTGTTATAATCGGGGATTTCGCGCAACCATTTGGTTCCCATGGTCTTGCCATACTTGTTGACACGAGTGTTCCTGTAAAATTTCTCGTTGATAAAATAAATGAGTCGCGTGGAGAGCATGTGATTGTAATATTTGTTGGTTTCGGACAGGATGGAGCCGTCCGTCCTCACGTAGTCGAACCGCTGCACACGGGTTGGCACTAACGAATGTTCGTAGCGAAAATTCAGCGTCAAATTCTTATAGAGGCGGATGTTGACATCTGCGATGAAGGACCAGTCGCTCGTCTTGAACGTCTTGGAACGGGCAGTGGTGGTGCGGGTGAACCCGTTATAGACCTCCTTGGCGCGCACCAAACGACTCCACGCGAATCCCAACCCGAAGGTACAGCCTGAATACATCTCTTCGTAATGCACCAACAAAGGAATCTGCACATAGTCCAACGAAATGTTGCACTTTGTCTTCGGGTCGAACGGGACACTGCGATCCACGTCCGTGAACATGGCCGGACCGTAATACAGCGTATCAAAATAGCCTGGGTCGCAATGCTTTACAGAACCCTTCATGCTGTAGAGGAGTTCCAAAGAAAGTTGCCACGTCTGCTTTTTGTTGAGCGGAAGTGTCAATCCGAGGCCGCCATTGAAGCCCACCTTGTAGAAACCATGGACGTTGTCGCCCTCAATCTGTGCGAAGTTTGCCCCCGCCACAACAGAACCTATAAACCGTTGTGCGTCAATGTTTTGAATAGCTACAAAACAAAAAAAGACACCCAACAGAAAACGTATGATGCTATTTCTCATTCCATTTTTAATTTGAGCCGCGAAAATACAAAATAATGGCTAACGGACAATTGGAATAATGAAAATTATTAAACTTCTAATCTCCTAAACTTCTAATCTCCTAAACTACTAAACTTCTAAACTTCACCACACCGAATCCCAATCCTCCGCATCCCTCACCGACTTGTCGCGCTGGTATTCGAGCAGTTTGGCGTACTTCAGGAAACTGTTGTGGGCGACGGCGCGGGAAAGGACGTAGCCGTCGAGGCCGCCAAGTATGCCGCCCCTGAAGAAGTAGTTGCTGACAAAAGCGGCCAGTCCGTGCAGGAACGGCGAGAAGGCGTTGGCCTTTTTCCCCTGCTTGTAGAGAATTTTCGCGCCGCGCGAGCTGTAGTTGCGTTCCGGCTTCGCAAAAAGGCTGTCATAGTTCTTGTAACGGTAGTGGATGATGTCGGCCTTGAGGCGCAAGGTGTTTCGCTCCGGCACGAAGGCGTGCTGCTTGCGGTCGAGGAAACGAAGCTTGTCTTTGCGGTAGAGGCGCACTAACCAGTCGGGATACCAGTTGCAGGTCTTCACCCACCGCTCGCCGATGTAATTGCGCCGGCGGATGGCGAACCCGTCGTAGGGGGTATGCGCCAAATCGAGCTGCCGGATGGCTTCCACGAGCTCGTCGGTGAGCCGCTCGTCGGCATCGAGACTGAGCACCCAGTCGTTCTTGGCATGTTCCAAAGGCAGGTTCTTCTGCGGACCGTCGCCGATGTAAGGGTGCACGAAGACGCGGGCACCGACTTTTTCGGCCAGTTCCACCGTGCGGTCGGAGCTGCACGAATCGGTGACGATGACCTCATCGCACACACGCTGCAGCGAGCGCACGCAGGCCTCGATGTTCTTTTCCTCGTTCAGGGTGGTGATGATGCCGGTAATCATGGCAGAATGTTTGGTGATTGGTGATTTTTTTCGAGTGCAAAGGTACACAAATTTCAAATCCGTCCGACCTATAGGGAAAAAAGAATTTCCGCCGCGTAAAAACAAATTGTATCTTTGCCGCTGGTTTTATGTTTTACGAAAATATGAAAAAGATTATCGCATCCGTTTGCCTTACAGCCTTCCTCGCCCTTTTCGCGGCAAGCTGCACCAATTACGTGTCCTGCACCTGCGCATTCGACATTGACAACGAGGTGGTGGATTCCGTGCTCTGGAACGCCGCAGGACAGCCCATCTACCTCAAGTCCGGCCATGACATGTCGCAGGAGAAGACCTATTACCGCGACACCGTCTCCACCACCGGCTACTGCCACTCCCTCAACTACTACGACCCCATCGGCAAAGACTACCCCGAGCAGGGCCTCCGGACCCATGCCCGGGTGACCTGCTGGGAGAAATAGCCCTCCGGAAGCCACCGGCGAAAAGAGAGCGCAAATAAAATCGTATTTGTATCACAGCATCGGAAACATCTGCAAGTACTCGGTGGGATATAGGCATTCCGTTTGCCGCACATACTGGTAAATGTCGTAATGGTGGCACATCCCGGTGTAGGAATTGACACTATAGGTCAAACGTTCCTGAGCGTCGCTGTGCATGAAAGCCAGATCGCTTGCCGACATCCTGCCGATCATGTTTTCATAGTTGGCAAACACCCTGCGGGTCGGGTAAATGGCCCAAGGGTGGATTTCCGCGCCTAAATAGGCAATACCCTTGTCACAAGGCTGAAGATACACCTTATGCGGATGCAGCTTCACATGCACCGTACATGCCAGATAATCCCTGATTTTCGGCACAAGATGCTTGAGCACTTGTTTGTCGCGATGCACGATGTAGAAATCATCTACATAACGCCCGTAGTAGCGCATCTTAAGGGTCTCCTTCACATATCGGTCGAAATCCGACAAGTAGAAATTGGCGAATATCTGGCTCGTGAGGTTGCCTATGGGTATCCCACACCCCGGTTGCGACTTAAACAAGCTCTTATTGGCGGGAAGCCCTTCCCACCTGCCTCGCCCGCCTCTGACACAGCAGTTCGTGGTTGGGTCGTGCATTACGATGATGCGTATCAGACCGAGCAACCGTTCCAGATCAGCCTCGTGATACTTCCTGCCCACCATGTCACACACCCGGTCGCACAGAAGCTGACGGTTGATGCTCATGAAGAAACCGCTCAAGTCCATTTTCAAAACATAGGCTTCTTTCGTGTAATTCTCGGTGCACGCGCGCATGGCGTGTTGCAGCCGCTTGATGCCGAACAAGGTACCCTTCCCCTTGCGGCACGAATAACTGTCGTAGATGAACTGGTTCTCGAACACCCGCAGCAGGCGATTGATGACATAATGATGAACCACCCTGTCGCGGAAATCGGCGGCAAAAATCTCGCGCTTTACAGGCTTGTCCACCACAAAACAAATGGAAGGCGACAATTGGTAGCGTCCCTCTATAATTTCCCGGTACAACTGGTGGATGTTGTGTTCCACATGCTGATCGAAAGCGATGGTGGCGAGCGCACTGCGCTTGTTTTTCCTCGCATCGCGGTAAGCCTCCCACAGCTGAAGCAGGAACTCGTCGTCATCGAAAAGGTCGCGTGCTTCCATACGGCGTTTACGACAACTCCATGTAGAGATACTCTATCTTCCGGTTGACCTGCGCGAAAAAGCCCTTCGACATCTGTTTCAGGTCGCAGAGCAGACGCAGCATCAGACGGATAATCTCCAAGTTCGATGCCCCCTCGCTCCTGTTGAAAGCCACATTCTCGTTCTTGCCGATATGATAGCAAGCCACGCCCAATTTGATGGCCTCGGCACAAACCTGCTCCCCGATGGTGAAACGGCTCACCCTGGGCATCTGCGCCACATAACGGTGCAGTTCGAGCATGAGATCATAGCCTGCCTTGAATATTTCGAGGTTCTTCATGTCCTTGGGAGTCACATCCGGGCGCATGATTACCTGTGGCCGGTAGTCTTCCACCGTAGGCAGCGGAATCTCGCTCTTCCACTGCCGGAAATCACCCTCCTCCTTCATGTCGAAGAGAACGAAATAGTATTGCGTCTCGCTGTAGCGGGTGAGGTTGTTCTTCTGCAGCAGCACGGCGATGTTCTGCATGGGGAAACCGAGATAGCAGACGTCGGCGTTCACGTTTTTGTAATGCTTCTTTAGCACCTTGAACGGCGCCACATGCTGCACGAACCGCATCGCGCTGCGCTCGTAGGCCCGGAAGAAGATGCCCTCCTTGTAGAGCACAATGTCGCGATCGTTGGCGGCCTCGTTCGACAATATGGTTTCGATTTTCATAATGATGTGCTTGCATGAAAAAAGGGAGGATTCCGGAGAACCCTCCCGCCACAGACTTCCATTCATCGCGGAGGCAACGGACAGACCTGCCGTTGTTCTTGTTGTTGTTGTTGCGGTTCACGCCGGCGTTGTTGTAGTTCAAGTTCCGGTTCCACGCGTTGTTGCTGGAGTTCTGGGAGGACGACCAGAAGTTGGCGTTGTTGCCGGCATTGTTGAACGAACTGTTGAAGTTGCCCGCGGGAACGGCCGCAAAAACGCAGTCTCTATACCTGTGACATGACTTACCTTTTGGGTCCGCCATGGCATCTTTTACGACTCCCCGGGCACAAGTCAGGGGGAGTGGACTGCCCGATAAATTTCACTTGATTTTGGCACGCTCCGCAACGTCGGTGACGGTGGGGACTCTGGCGAAATCTGTGTTTTTTTTCCAAAATTTTCAAATAACGTTTTTCAAAAAAATTTTCGGCGCCACAGGCGGCATTCCCTTTTTTGGGGCGTTCCCGGGCGCTGTCGCGCCCGGGAACGCCTTTTTCAAAAGGTCAAGCCGTATGCCCGCTACCGCAGGGCATACGGATTGGATATGTTTTTTTTAATCGCGGAGGCAACGGACAGACCTGCCGTAGCCCTTGTAGCCGCCGTAGTAGTTGCGGCCCACGCCGGCGTAGCCGTAGAGCAATTCCCGGATCCACGGGTAGACGCTGGAGGCCTGGGAGGACGACCAGATGCTGGCGACGTCGCCGGCACCGCCGAACGAATCGTAGAAGCTGCCCGCGGGAACGGCTGCAAAGCCGCTGCTGTTGCGGTCGGCGTTGCTGTAGTTGCCGGGGGCATTGACGGTTGTGCTGGTGGTCCAATCGCAGCCGGTGGAGAGCTTGCCCGCATGGCTGCCTCGGTCTCCAGTGGCAGAACTCACGTCGCTGCCGTTCACCACCGCCTCCATCGCACTCCATTCCGCATCCGTGGGCACGTGCCAGCCTTCGGGGCAGATGCCTCGGTGGTTGCCGGAGGGTGCAAAGCTGAAAGCTCTGTTGTTGCCTGTGGAGGCTGTGGGCACCTCCACATAGCTGGAGGGGTTGGCGGTGTCCATCGCCGCGCACCAGTTGTAGAGCAGGCCGTAGCCCTTGGGGGCGTAGGTGGTGGAGTCGTTCATGTACCAGTGCGCCACTTTGGACCCATCGAATTGGGAGGAGCTGTTGCCGGTTTTGCCGGCTGTGTTCACAAGACAAGTGCCGGTCTTGGGGGAGGTGCGAGTCCGCAGGTTCTCCTTGAGCCAGCACTGGTTCCCAATCTGCACCACCTCGTACCAGTTGCCCTCGTGGTCCTTCACGGAGTCGATGACGGAGTTTCCATTTTCATTGCTAAGCAGCGTAGTGGTGGTCATCTCCGACAAGGTGCAGGAGGTGTGGGAGACCTCTGCCAGCTCCATGGTATAGGTGGCCTTGCAGCCGTCGCTGTTGGTGGCGGTGATGGTGTAGGTGCCGGAGGCACTGTAGGTGTGGGACGTGTTCGTGCTCACGCTGGTGGCCGTGTTGCCGTCGCCCCAGCTGATGTTGTTCGGATTACCGCTCACGTTCTTCACCGTCACGGTGAGGTAGTTGTCGCAGAGGCCGAGGGTCACGGGCGTGCCGCCGGTACTCACGGTGGTGGTCAAGGAGTCCTTCAGGGTGGCGTAGCCCTCACGGGTGGCGACACACACCACCTTCACGTCCGTGGCGGCGGCAGTGTAGGTGTGGGTAAGCGTGTTGCCGGTCTCGCTCTGCTCCACGCCATCGACCGTCCAGGCGAAAGTATAGTCGGCAGCATTGGCATTGTTCAGGGTCGCGGTGTAAACCACCTCCACCGAAGCGTTGCCGCAGAGGTTGACGGAACCGCCGTCGTTGTCGCTTGTCAGTGTGAGGGCGGGTTGCAAAGCCTTCAGCTCACGCGCGAGGGAGTCGTTCACGCGCTTGAGGCTGTCATACACGCCTTGGATGCGTCTGCTCAGGCTGTCGAACACGGCAAGCAGGTCGCAAGCGTTCACGGCCACATTTTCGCAGTTCGCCGCCGTGGTGGTGCCAATCGTGAAGCCGCTTGCCACTTTGGTGGTGCCGCCAGTGAAGTCGTTGCTGCCGGTATAGGTGTTGTCGCCGTCCGTGGTGACGAGGTTGGTGGGAGTGTCGGTCAGGTCGTTGTAGCTGCCCGTTCCCGCCACCTTGGCGAGGGTGACGGTGGCATCGGTGGCGGAATTAGCCGTGAAGGTCGTGGTGGCACCGTTCGTTACGGTCACTGTAAGGGTCGCGTCGTTGACAGTGGGAATCCTGCCGGCCAAGTTCGTGATGCTGTCGTGGATCTGGCTGCTGATGTTGTTCGTGATGTTGTTCGCGATGCTGTCGTGAATGGCTCCCGACATCACCGTCTCGGTCACATAATGGTTGTTCGTCAGGTAGTTGCTCACACTGTCGCGGATTTGCGTGCTGATGTGGTTCACAATGCTGTCGTGGATGGTGTTGCCCGCGATGGAGTCAACAATCTGGTTGAGGGCGGAGGTGCCGTCGGCCAACGAATTCGCGACGCAGGCGTTCACATCCGCGCAGTCCTTGATGTCGTAACCGCTCAAGCTGTCGTGGATCTGGCTGCTGATGTTGTTCGTGATGTTGTTCGTGATGTTGTTCGTGATGCTGTCGTGGATCTGGCTGCTGATGTTGTTCGTGATGTTGTTCGCGATGCTGTCGTGAATTAACTTCGTGACATTGTTCGTGATGCTGTCGTGAATCAGCTTTGTGACATTGTTGGCGATAGAATCATGGATAACGTTGCCGGCTATCGTGTCGATGGCACGGTTGAGGTCGGAGGTGCCGTCGGCCAGTGCCGCCGTCACACAGGCGTTCACGTCATCACAGTTCTGGATATGGTAATTGTTCAGGCTGTCGCTGATCTGACCGGCGATGTTGTTCACAATGCTGTCGTGGATTGTGTTGTTGATGTTCGTCTGGATGTTGTTCACAATGCTGTCGTGGATGGCTCCCGACATCACCGTCTCGGTCACATAATGGTTGTTCGTCAGGTAGTTGCTCACACTGTCGCGGATTTGCGTGCTGATGTGGTTCACAATGCTGTCGTGGATGGTGTTGCCCGCGATGGAGTCAACAATCTGGTTGAGGGCGGAGGTGCCGTCGGCCAACGAATTCGCGACGCAGGCGTTCACATCCGCGCAGTCCTTGATGTCGTAACCGCTCAAGCTGTCGTGGATCTGGCTGCTGATGTTGTTCGTAATGGTATTCGTGATGTTGTTCGCGATGCTGTCGTGGATCTGGCTGCTGATGTTGTTCGTGATGCTGTCGTGGATGGCTCCCGACATCACCGTCTCGGTCACATAATGGTTGTTCGTCAGGTAGTTGCTCACACTGTCGCGGATGCTCGGCTTGTTCTTGATGTAGTCATCCGCGGTGTTGTCCGTCTGGTTCCAGTCGCTCTGCACGTTCGAGACACCGGGGACGGAGTGCGTGGCCAGGTAGTTGGCAATCACGTTCGTGTTCACGCTGTCGGCGTAGCCCGCCTGCAGCGCGTAGGGCACCGCGTTCAGCGGCATCTTGTGCGTGGCGACGGGCGTGCCGCCCTTATTGATAACGGCCGTCACCCAGGCGTTGCTCCACTGGATGTCCGCCCAGCTGCCATCGACCGGCGTGCCGTCGCCGATCAGCAGAGAGATCAAGCCGTTCATGTTGCTCGTCACGGCATGGGTCTCCTTATAGACCACCGGGCCGTTCTCGCTGTTGGCGAGGCTCACCGTGACGGTCAGGTCCGTGTTCACCACCAGGTGGTTGTCGGTGCCGCGCACCACCGCCTGGTAGCTGATCTTGTCGTTCTGCGCGAACATCGTCATCGCGCAGCATAGCATCAGGGCTATGACTAAAAGTAGTTTTCTTTTCATACTTTGATACATTAAATTGTTAATTATTGATTGTTAATTATTGATTGTTAATTCTCAATTCTCAATTCTCAATTATTCTCCGGCCAATCGTTCTTCATCACGCAGCGTACGCTGAGGGCGTCGTCGGGGTTGCGGTAGGGCGACAGCGGGGTGTCGCAGTAGTAGGAGAACTGCAGGGACGTGGCAGACAGACCCTCCGTCCCGCCCGTGGCGGTGCCGTCCAAGGCGGAACCCGCCATCGTCCACCAGTCGGTCTGCGTGCCGAGGCCCTCGAAACGCTGGACGGCGGCGTTGTAGAGACCCGCCGGGTAGGCCGTGAAGCCCGTGCTGTTGTCGTTCACCGCCGTGCTCACCCAGCCTTCCACGCTGCGCAGGGCGGTGGCGGGATGGACGACGAGCGCGCCGACCTCCTCCGCCGTCGGCAGGTGCCAGCCGTCGGGACAGATGCCGCGCACATAGCCGTCGGCGTCAGCCGCCGTGCCATTCAGGGCCGTGTTCCACGCATAAAGCAAACCGTAGGCTTCGGGCACCGTGGTGTTCAGGCTGCTCACGTACTGCATGGCGCCGGAAACGGGGGAGCGCAGGTTCTGCCTCGTCCAGCAGAAGCCCGACACCGCCACGGATGGGTAGGCAATGCTGCTGTTCACGTGGTCCGCCACGCTCTGCGGGCACACAATCAGGTAGAGGGTGCGGATCAGGTCGTAGTGGTACGGCCCGCCGTTCACGAGATAGATACTGTCCTCGTGGGACTGGCTCTGCGCGGGCAGGTCGAACCCGTGCTTGGCATAAGGCTCGTTGTAGGTGACCACGTCGCGCACGGTGTCGCGCGTGAGCTGCGCCTGCGCCACGCTGTAGGCGAACTCATAGCCGTTGCCGGCTATCTGTTGGTAGAAGGGTTGCCCGACTGCGGCATAGACATTCCCTTGGGTCTCGCCGGCGGACACCACCGCGCGGACTGTCTGTGGCTGTGCGGAAGCCGCCACCAGTCCGGCAAAAAGCAGTGCAATAAAATAAAAAACTTTCATAATATAAAAAATTTATATAATAATTGTCGAATTTGGGCTTCCTAAACCTCCTAAACCTCCTAAACTTCCTAAACTCTATTCGCCTTCTCAACGGCACGAATCATATCTTCCAGCATCGCCACCTCCGTGCGGGCCTTGGTTAACTTCCGCTGCAGTTGCCGCAGCAGCGTCTCCTGTGCCTCGCTGCGGGCGATGGCCTCTAAGGATCTTTTGCCCCCCAAAAGCACCCGCAGACTCTTCCTGTCGGCATTGCGCTCCTTGGCGTATTCGCTCACCCAGCGATTTACCGTGGTGTGGCCGATCTGCAGTTCCTGCGCAACGCGTTCTTCGCTGTAGCCCTCGTGGTAGTACAAGTGGATGACCCGGTCATAGTTTTTGTTTCTAAGTCTTGAGTTGTTTCGTGCCATTGCTTCTGAATTGGTTATGACTTGCCCGCACCGCGTGCGGACGCGACGACAAAAAAAAGACAGGGATCGCGCCTGCGCAGACGTGATTCCTGTCTTTTTTAAAGGTTTACCTTGTAACTTATTGATTATGAGGCTTTTACCCCCCCCCCATAAACAGCAGCAACAACCCGACAGCGACCAGAGGCCGTCAGGTTCAGCGTCTCAATATGTTGCCAAGAGGAAGGCATTACCTTAATTATTTATATATACAATTATAAATTTAACAATGTCGCAATTTCTATCCGCCTTGGGCGACACATCCTACCAAGACGTTTACTCAATTTTCGACCCGCAAAAATAGTATTTTTTCTGATATGACCAACAATTATTGAAAAAAAAAGCAATCCGGTCTGTTCGGTCTGGGGGAATTCCTTTACGCACAACGAAATTTGTCAAGCTGTAACGTTTCCTGACGATGGAGTTATGCTTCAGGCTTCCGGATATGGAAGAAGCAGAGTGCGATCAGTCTTTTTCATTCGCCATCCGTTTTCCCGCCTCGAAGGCCTTTTGCAAGTCTTCCTCCCAATGCTCCTCGCGGTATTTGCGCTTGGCCTCTTCGGAAAAACCGGCCAGTTCGTAGCGGCTATAGTCCTTCACCTGGTAGGTGTTGTAGGCGATCAGTCGTTCGGGCTTTGCGAGGGCGGTGCTGAGGCAGTGCTCCATCGTGCCGTAGCCGTTGCTGTTGTTGCGTGCGGGGGTGCCATTCATGGTTTCCACCAACACCACCGGCATCCGTTTCGGGGCCGTGATGCTGTAGTCGTTGTAGGAGAGCCACGGGAATGCCAGGCGTTCCAGGAACGTGCGCATCTGTCCGGTCACGTCGCCGAAGTATATCGGGGAACCGAGCACCAAGCCGTCAGCCTCGGCAATCTCTTCCAAAACAGGAGTCAAGGAGTCCTTGAATTTGCAGATGTTCGAGGCCCTGCCTTTGAGTTTGCAGGCCATGCACGAGATGCAGCCCTTGTAGTCCAGGTCGTAAAGTCGGACCGTCTTCACTTCGGCTCCTCCTTCTTTCGCGCCGTTGGCGAAGGATTCCAGCATGGCGGCGGTATTCATGTTGCGGCGCGGGCCGCCATCGATAATCATTATTTTCTTCATCCGATTATTTTTTTGGGGATTAATCATTTCGTTTGCCGCAGCCACAACGGGATGCTCCAGCAGGCTTGTTGCCGCCACTGCCGCCACCCCGAGGGCCGCCTTCTTCAAAAATTCGCGTCTATCCATCTTTGTATGGAATTTAAAATGCAAAGATACACAAAAAAATGTATCTTTGCCGCTATAAATTCATATTTCAAAATCCGATTATGAAAAAACTTTTCATCTGCATACTGGCCACGGTCGGGCTGTTCACGGCCTGCGGGCAGAAGCCGAACCACGAAACGGACGAGTTCACCACCCAAAGCGGGAAAACCGTCAGAATCCACGCCCTGATGCACTCCAGCATCCGCATCGAATATGACGGGCGGGAGATTGAAATTGACCCGTGCTCGAAACTGCGCGACCGCACAGTTGACTACGCCTCCCTACCCAAGGCCGACATCATCCTCGTCACCCACGAGCACTTCGACCACTACGACGAGGCGGCCATCCGGCAGCTCCGCAAAGAGGGCTCGCAGTTGGTCATGAACCGGCGTTGTGTCGAGATGTTCGGCGAGGGCACGGCGATGGACAACGGCGACCGTCTGGAACTGGCCAACGACATCACCGTGGAGGCTGTCCCGGCCTACAACACCACCGAAGGGCATCTGCAGTTCCATCCCAAGGGGCGCGACAACGGCTACATCCTCACCCTCGACGGCCTGCGCATCTACATCGCCGGCGACACCGAGGACATCCCCGAGATGGAGACCGTCAAGAACATCGACATCGCCTTCCTGCCCTGCAACCAGCCCTACACGATGACCCCTGAGCAGCTGATACATGCCGCCAAAATGGTACGACCCAAGGTGCTGTTCCCCTATCACTACGGGGAAACCAACGTGAAAGGCATTCCCGCGCAACTGCAAGGGGAAGGCATCGATGTCAGAATCAGGCACTACGAGTAACATCAACGCCTCCCTCCAATTCCCGATTCCTGGTTAAAGCGCCCCCACCACTTCATGCGCCTTGTAGGGCTCTTCGAGGTAGGCGGCGTCTTCATCGCTGAGGACAAGCTCGACGGCACGCACCGCGTCGTTGAAGTGCGGCACCTTGGTGGCTCCCACGATGGGCGCGGCGACACCCCGCTTCAGCAGCCAGGCCAACGACACTTCCGTCATTGTCACGCCGAGACGCTCCGCCACCTCCGCCACCCGGGCGACAATCTGCATGTCGTTCTCCATGGCGTGGTCGTATTTGCTGTGCATCACCTTGTCGGTCTCGTTGCGTTTGGACGCGCTGTTCCACTCCTTGCGGGTGAGGTGTCCGCTGGCGAGGGGAGAGTAAGGGATGAGCGACACGCCGTACTGTTTCGCCACGGGAATCAGCTCACGCTCGTCCTCGCGGTAGAGCAGGTTGTAGTGGTTCTGCAGCGTCTCGAATTTCGTCCAGCCGTTCCGCTCGGCGCAGATCTGCATGTTGTGGAATTGGTAGCCGTACATGGCTGAGGCACCGATGGCCCGCACCTTGCCGTTCTGCACCAGCTCGTGCAGCGCCTGCATCGTCTCCTCGATGGGCGTACCGTAGTCGAAGCGGTGGATCTGGTAGAGGTCGAGGTAGTCGGTGCCGAGACGCTTGAGCGTGCCCTCAATCTCGCGGCGGATGGCTGCAGCAGAGAGCTTGCCCTCGTTGAAATAGACCTTCGAGGCGAGCACCACCTTGTCGCGCGCGACACCGAGGTTCTTCAGCGCTTTGCCCAAGAACTCCTCGCTGGTGCCGTGCGAATAGACGTTGGCCGTGTCGAAGAAGTTCACCCCGAGGTCGAGGGCGTGCTTGATCATCTTGGTGGTCTCCTCCTGGCCGAGGGTCCACAGGTGGAAGTCCTCCGAGGGCTTCCCGTACGACATGCAGCCGACGCAGATGCGGCTGACTTCAATGTTTGTGTTTCCTAATTTGGTGTATTTCATAAGGATGTTTTTTTTGTTGGATTCTTGTATATCGGTTGCAGGGAGAGCGTGACGGTCACCTTGCCCTGCCCGGCCTTGACAAACCGGCGCACCTCGTCAGCCGACAGATTGTCGAATTTGCCGATGCGCGTATAACTCCAGGTGTTGCTGCCGTAGAAGATGCAGATGTTGTTGCCTCCATACAGCACAAGGTCGCCGGACGAAGTGGTGGTTTGACGGTCCGCCGTAGGGAAAGACTGCCCGACAGGGCCCACCTTCTCGAAATTGCCGTAGTCATCGGCCGTATAGGTGATGTTGCCCGTCTTGAGGGCGGCCACCAGCGCCTGCGTCCCGACATTCTCCTCCATCGTGACGGCGCACGTTGTCATCCCGATGGTCACATACAGTTTGTCTTCCATATTTTGCGCATTAATGTTTTCTCTGTTGCAGCCAGCGGCCAGAGCCATGGCGAAGACCGCGATGAGGATGTGTTTTAGGTTCATTGGTTTGTTGTTTACTAAAAAGGATTAGAAAATAGCAGAATTTTGTTTTTTTGCTGTCATTATACTTTTTCATTTGACAATCTCCACCGTCCATCCCATTTTGAGTGCCTGGATGACAGAGCAGTTTTATGTTTACGTCCTCACTTACTCCCTCACAACAAGCATTTCTCTGCCGTCAACATGCACACCTTGTATAAATCGCTTAATCGTGACATGATGGCGTAAGGTGTTATTGATTATCTTTAATAGTTGTGCAGTCACCGCCTGCATAATTGTTACTATATTCATTTAATTTGGCTTCAATCTCCTCAATAGAGGGTATAACGCCTTCAAGTTTCTCTGGGTAGAACTTCTCAAGTTCATATTCAGATATTCCTATAGGCTGACTGCTCGACTCCAATGCATATTGAGCCTGAGTATTGTCCTTGCTGCGGCAAATGAGGAGGCCAATTGTCGGATTGTCCTTTTCCTCCTCACGTAGTTGATGATTTACGGCTACGATGTAACTACCAATTTGTCCGATATCTGCAGGCGAGAACTTCCCAATCTTCACTTCAATCACCACATAGCAGCGAAGCCTCAGGTTATAAAACAGCAAGTCTATGAAATTCTCTGTATGTCCAACCTGTAACCTGTATTCCCTGCCAACATACGCAAACCCAGTGCCCAACTCCACTAGGAAATCAGTGATATTCTTCAGCAAGGCCAATTTCAACTCTGTTTCATTGTGGTGTTTCGTAATACCTGCAAAAGCAAAGTTGTAGGGGTCTTTTGTTATTTCTTGAGTCAAATCGCTGTCTGGTGTCGGAAGAATGGATTTGAAATTGGTGATTGCTTTTCCCTGGCGTTCATAGAGACTGGTGTCTATCCAGTTCAGAAGGAGTGAACGACTCCACCCATTTTCCAATGTCTGGCCGATATAGAAAAGTGCTTTGTTTACATCCCCCTTTACCTTGTCCATTATCAATTTATGATGCCCCCAAGGCACATTGAATATCGGAGACAATTCCTGCAATGGAAATGAAGCCTGTATTTTGCCCCCAGCTTGGGGGCAAATTGAGGTGTCAGGTGTTTCATTCAATTTGCCCTCAACTTGGGGGTAAATTACAACTGATTTAGAATAAAGGAGATAGAAACGTCTGCAATACCGTAAATTGGTGGCTGACAATCCCTCTACCGTTGGCATTTTCTTCTTTAAGTCTATGCTGAGTTGATTGATGACATTTTCTCCCCACCTTTCTTCAACATGCATCTCTACGATGTCTCGTCCAAGCAAATAGTTATACATCAATTGCTCAGTATTCACCTTGACGGCAGCTCTGACTTGACACTGCTGATAGCGTTCAATGAGTGTCTTCACCCACTGGTCGTAGTCTTTATCTAATATCGTTATTGACTTGCTCATAGTTCAAATACGTTTTTTTGTCGATTCTTATTGCGCTTTTTCGTAATCTTCTTTGGATATTGGGGTTCTGGGGTCAACAATGAGGACTTCGTCGTAGCTCAGCCCGTACAGCTTGTAAACGAGGAAGTCTATCTCCGCCTCCCACGCGCCCGTGTCCGCCTTCTTCGCGGCAAGAATTTTGCTCGCCGAAGATGTCTGAAAATAATATAAGGTATTCATTCTTTTTTCGATTCGTTTAGTGACCATATACATTAATCATCCGTTTCCACAACCATTGGCATCAAGAATGCTAAAGCTTTCTCTCTGTCAAGGATTTCATGAACCTTTTGGTTCTCATAACTCCTAAGACACCTGTAGCAAGAAGGTGAACATTCGCAAGATCTCAATGTCTTGATGGCATTTCTGATAACATTTTTGAAAACCATGCCATCTTCTGTGACCAATCGTCGGGAATGGCCTGCTCCACCAGGTACAGCATCATAGATGATGATTTTGTGTTCCATTATCCCGTTTTTCTTTTTATATGTCAAACAAGCCTTTATATCACGTCGTTCGATGTTTAACACTTCAGAGAAGGAGTTTAGCAGAGCATACATGACAGACAGCATCGTTGAATAATCGGAGGTGTCGCAACTGAATGAAATCTTTGCCACATCAGTTTTGAATTCGTGATGTAGATAATATCTGTTCAGCATTGTTTCTGCACAATAACCTTTCCCAAAAGGATTAGTGTGCCTCTCGGATGTTTTGCTAATCTTAGAACAATAATAGGGCTCGTAATCTTCATATTTTTTCAATTTGCTCGTTTCGTCATTGGCTATTGAGTAACCACATTTAGGACATACAAAGAAATAATTTGTGGATTTTACGACAAGGGAATCATTAGCAGTAGATTCAATTTGAACAGGGATGGAACCCATTGTATAAGTGGAAGTGCTAATGATTTTTGCCGATTTGTCACCGATATAAATAGCTTCAGTCTTGTATTTCCGTTCTTGTGATGTCAGAGGAACATCTTTGACATTTTCTTCTGCTATAAAGCCTGCCCTTGGTTCAATGCTTTTATGGAAATTCCTTGGCCTAAGGATTCTGTCACAAATTGCACAAGGTATACCATCTTTGTCAATTGGCACATTTGAGAAATTTTCGTGGCCACAGTCAGAACAGGCAGCTATGTATGCTATATCAAAATCATTCAACTCGCTTTTGTGTACAATGGGTTTTCGAATATATCTACTTGTATATAATCCACCGTTTGCCACAATTTCACTAGAAGGAGCATATTCCGCGATGGCAACAGATAGATCTCTGTTTAAGTTAAGCGTTCGGAAATCTTTGGACGATATATTTTGTGTAAGTTCCACCGAATCAATCGGAAAACCATATTTCGGCAAAATGTTTCCTCTGACTAGGAAATCAATCAAATCATTCTTTTTGTATCGTTTCCATTTTCTTTCAAAAACGCTGGCGGTTTTAAGATCCTTTTCTCTATAGGCCTTTTTGTATTCTTTTTCGAGATAATCAACATTTTGTTCAAATTCTCTGATGATTTTAGATAAGGAACCATTATCCCCGCAAAACTCCTCAACCCACTCAAAACCATCCAAATATTTTCTGCGCAAATCAAAACCGATGTTTCTTAATGATTTCTTTATCAAAACAGAAAGCTCTTCTGGTTTGGAACGAAGCCAATCGAAGAATCCCAAATATCCTTTTTCATTGATAAATTTGTCAGCATTATTGGCAGAATATAATTCTGGATGATGCTTGAAATAAAGACTTAGAGCAATCGCATATACATGCCTGCGAAGTATCTTTTCATTATTGATGTTAAAAAAAGGAGGAGTTATGGTGCCATTTATCATTTCTTTCGGCTGATCAAAAAAAGTGAAATCATGCGAACTCAATTTAGCATATGTTACAGCTAACGCTGCTGCATTAGCACTTCTTCCTGCTCTGCCTACTCTTTGCGCATAATTAGATGCCAACGGAGGAATATTCCTTAGAAATACTGTTTCAAGATCACCTACATCAACTCCCATTTCAAATGTCGTGGAACACGATAATGCATTTATCTCTTTACGAACAAATTGTTGTTGGTACTCCAAAGCTTCTTTTTTTGATAATTGAGCGGTGTGCTCTTTAACAAATAAAGGTCTCATCTTAGCATTTCGGTACAACATAGCATAATAGTTGTTTTCACAGTAGTCTTCTGAATTTAATCTTTCCAGGCCTCCATTGCAACCAATCTGAGAACATTTGTCTTTAATGTTGAATTGGCTCACTTTTCCACATTTTTTACATCTCCACAATTGTGCATCTTTTCCAAAATGAATATCAAAACTGGATGCTTTAATACAAAATCCATTTCCATTGTCCAAGAGTCGATATTCGTTGTTTTGAGAGATTAGATAATCCCAATAGTTTTCAAGCAATTTAACCGCTTCTTCATCTTCAATGTTTAATGCTGCTTTTGTGACAATGAGTTTTCTAGATCGATAATAAGATTTCTCGCCCGTTTTCAGTGTTCGTGACGATGGTATATATGCTATTTGATTGTTTTGATCTTCTTTGTGTCCAATAGCGACTTTTTGAGAAGGAGAGAAATACAAATAATTTCTGTCAGAATCGTTAATGTCAGTTTCTTTGTCCGTAATAATTGCTCCTGTTCGAACAATCTCGAATGCCAAAAAATTCAGGAAATTTTTGGCATCTTTGAAAGAAAGTGCATAATTTTGAGCAAATGCTCGAACAACATTGTCTGTGTTACCTCGGTATTCAAAGGACAGTCTGCCTAATGAAACGAGAGATGTACTTCGATTGCAATTGTATAGTTCATCTAATACAGCAACCCAAGCATTGCGATTATTTTCAGTAACAGAAATGGCTCCGTTATAAATATTGTTTTCTCTGAAAAGTCGATGAGTAGAAAAATAGTTTTTTAGTAATTGTACAAAATCACTCAAATGAATGCCGTTTTTATAACTGGAATCATTTTGTATCTCATCAATCACATTCCATACCCCACGGCGCCGAAGAAATTGTTTGTACATATCACCTAAAAAACATGCAAATTTGGCAGCACCTTGACGACTGTCCGAAAAGACGATGAATTGACTTCCCGTTCGGGTCTTGGTTGTATGCTGTTTTATTCCTTGCAGGAAAACGTTGAAAGATTCGGACACTTTCGCCTTCTCCTCATCAATTGTTATTGTGTATTCTGGGATATGGTCAAAAAGTGATGTCGCTATCACACCTGTTGCAGCATCATATCCTAATCGAAATCTTCTCAGGGTGCCTCCACAATTCGCACAATCGTCTTTCGATAGACGTTTAAGAAATAACTTGTTTGTGTGTCCGCATTTGCACCACTCATTATGAGCTTCTTCAATGTGAACAATTGCACCACAATTTTTGCAAAGCACATATTCTTCACCCTCGTCATCATTTGTTTTGCAAAGATTAGGCTGAAACATGATTTGTTCATCTGTGTTGTTCGCTCTGACCAATCTGTTGCTCTCGTCGATTCTTCCCACAATGGCTATTTCACCGCAATCATCACAAATGGCTATTTCGAACATCTTAACTTCGGAATTGTAAGAAGTTTTGTAACTGTCTTTACGAATCAACGAGAGGCTTTCTGGATAGTCCAAGGCCAAATAACAACCATCTAAAGCTCGCAAAAAGAAATGGTATCGGATGTCCATCAAAACCTTTCCGGCCTTTTGTGCTTGTGTGCATAGTCCAATAAATGAAACTGCTTCATCTTGTGTGATTTGTAAATGAGTCGATAATTCTTTTAGGGTTGTCAGGCCATTTAGCTGGTTCATCGCGTGATAGTATTCAGAAGAAGAAATCAGATCATACAGCACTTGTGCTTTAGGGATGTTTGCATCATAAGGTATTCCATACTTTTGTAAAGTATGACTAAAGAGCATCTCTTCATTCGCCAAATCAGTAAAGAGTTGAGTCTGATATACATGCACTTTTTTAGGCAAAACGAGGTGCTCTCGATATGCCATTACAATATCATCAATTGAAAAATCGCATCCTGTCAATTGTTGAGCAAATTCTGCCACTTGTTTATTACTTTGGTCGCTTCCATCTCCTAATGTGGCAGAAGTAAGGATAAATTGGGGATCTCGGTCACTCCTCATTCGTCCTTTCAAACGACCCATAAGAAATGATGTCTCTATTCCGGTAGCACCAGTATAAATATGAGCTTCATCAAGGACTACAAATTTGAAATTAGAGTTACTGAAAATCGCATCATCACCCGGTCTAAAGAGCATGTGCTCTAACATCGCATAATTTGTAAACAATATATGAGGCGGGTGCTTTTTCATTTCATCCCTAGACAATAGTTCATTAGGGAGAGGCTTCCTTAATTCAGGGGATTTCTCGTTGCTGTACATTGCCTCATAAAGCTTGATGGCATCGGATTCCCGATTTTCAGTTCCTCCATTATAAACTCCAAAGCGGATGTCTGGATAGTTCATTAGGATTTCTCGCAATCCTTTAATCTGATCGTTTGCCAAAGCGTTCATGGGGTATATGAAAATAGCCCTTACGCCATCAGTAAGGGTGTTTTGCTCTTTTTCTCGCAACAATTCGTTTATTACTGGGATAAGGAAACAATGAGTTTTTCCGCTCCCTGTGCCTGTTGATATTACAACGTTTTTCCCTTCTATGATCTTTTCTATAGCTTTCTCTTGATGCAGGTATAAAGGGCGATCAAGTGGTAATTTGGGAGGATACTTCTTCCCTTTTTCAAGCAGTTTAAATAAAGAAGAAAGGACACCATCATCTATCATTTCGTTTATGGATTTTCCCGACTTAAACGAATTCTTAATTTCAACAAATGGTCCTTTGGCGATGGTTGCATTTAACTCTTGTTCTAAACGTTGTTGAAGCTTTACATCTCGGAAATGAAATGTAGTACTGATATATCCAATAAATTCTTTCTTTATTTCAGTTGTTGTTTGGGCTGGGTTTAACATAATTCAATAAGATTATATTCGTACTTTTCAATTGGTTTGTAATCTGGGCTGTCAATTGCAGTGTTACAGAGACATCGTTTGGCAAAATCGTAATATAAGCCTTCAATAAAGTCATAATCGTCCTTCCACCCGGCAACCATCCAAAAAGAATGATTGTCATCAAGCTCAAGCCGAACAGGATTGATTGATTCGAGTTCTCTTTTTTCGTTTATCAT
>CAMVBK010000043.1:0-29173 GCA_947165685.1 uncultured Bacteroidales bacterium
AAACCGGTACCAAAGAATAATATTGTAATAAGGTAAATTCCAATTTAGCAAACAAACACATAATATAATTCACTTAAAAAGGTCTTGGCAGAGACCAGTGCCTCGTCACGAAACACTCCACAAAAATATGAAGAAAATAATGTTTTTATTGGCGGTAGGTGTGATGTGCCTTGCCGCCTGCGGCCCGAAGAAGGGCGGCGAAAGTGGCTCTCGCCAAGGTGGCCACATGGAGATCAACAAGGATTCTGACAGCACATTTGTTTCGCTGAAGAATGAGACGTTGAAGAAGTTCGAGCAATTCACCTTCAACGATGAACAGACGGGCAAGACGATGGAGTACAACCTGCTGGTTCCCGAAGGCTATGACGGGACGGCAAGCTATCCGTTAGTGCTCTTCATGGCCGATGCCAGCACCGTGTGCAAGGAGGTGACGGCTCCGCTCACACAAGGTTATGGCGCCTTGGAGTTCGCCTCCGACAGGGATCAGCAACTCCATCCTTCATTTGTGCTGGTGCCACAATACACCGACTGGGCCGTGCAGGACGACTGGAGCACCACCGATGAGGTGGAGATGACCATCCGTCTGCTTGAATCCGTCTGCAAGGAATACAATGTGGATACCAACTGCCTCTATACCACTGGCCAGTCGATGGGCGGCATGATGTCGTTCTACTTCAACATCACCCATCCCGACCTCTTTGCCGCTTCGCTCTTCGTCAGCAGCCAGTGGGACACTTCGAAGATGCAGGACTTCGGAAAGAAAAAGTTCTTCTACATCGTGGCCGGCGGCGACCAGAAGGCTTCGGGAGGCATGAGAGACCTGGCAGCAGTACTGCAGGAAAACGAGGCAAGAGTTGACTCCGCAAGTTGGAGTGCAAAACTGCCTTCATCAGAACAGGAGAAGTTGGCGGAGGAACTCATCGCCCGTGGCGGCAACATCAACTTCATCAAGTGGGAGACCGGCAGCGTGCTTCCCGGATCAGGCAAGGGCATGGAGCATAATGCCTCGTTCGACTACGGCTACAAGATTGCCGCCGTCAGGGACTGGCTGTTCAGGCAGAGCAAATGACAGAGCCTTAGACAACGACCTGTCAAACAAGGCTACAATGTCATGTTTGCGTTGACGGCTCCTACTATCTCGTGTGCTTTGTATGGAGCTTCGACGAAAGCGACATCTTCGTCGCTGAGGACAAGGTCAACGGCCTTCACTGCATCGTCGAAGTGTTTGGCATTGGTGGCGCCGACGATGGGGGCCGCTCTCCCAGCCACGGTGCGACAGATGCCCGCCAGCCAATGGCGAATAGGGGATGCGCGACACCCGAATGTCAGTTTTTCCTAAATTGGTGTATTTCACATTCTTATAGGATTTATATCTTATGTAACATTTTTTTACAAATTCAATTGAAGATTGGGTGCTCCATGTCGAGAACTGACCATTACATGATCGACATTAACCAGTTCGGTCAGACTGTCGCAGCCTTCAAAGGCCTTGGCGCAAATCTCTTTCAAGTTGCCGTTGCACACAACCTTCCGAAGTTTTTTGCAGTCTTTGAAAACGAATGGCGCGATGTATGTGAGTTTCTCCGGCAGGACAATTTCTTCTATACTGCTTCGCACAAAGGCATATTGCCACATGTTTTCCACGCTGGAAGGCAGAGCCACGTTTCGCAAGGCGCTGCAACCATCAAACACAAACCCACCGATTTCGGCAACCGTGTCGGGGATGTGCACTGAGGTGATTTCCGTGTGTCCCTTGAAGAGGTCATCGAACAATATGGTGACTGGCTGACCGCAATACATCGCCGGTATTGTCACCTCCGGCTCGTCTCCCCGGTACCCTGCGGCACACCAGGTGCCATTCTCACCTATCATCTTATATATGAATTCCTGCATATTTGTACATTTAATTGCAAAGGTATGAAAAAATCGTCTCGTTCTTACATCGAAAAAGTTATCGGTTTGGCAAAGTCCTCGCGTTCCTCAAGACCGCTCACATGGCCGAGGTTTTGAAACGCCCCCTTGATGTTTTTCAGATAGAAGACCACAAATATAGGGTTGTCCGGATTGTCATGATACAACTCATGAACAATAGGGCTCTTTTCCATGATATCTTTTTTCACTTGGCTCACCAATTCGCTTTGAGGCGGAAAGACGGCCTCTGCGCTGAACCGCACCCAACGGCTGTTGATTTGGTCCGTTTCAAGGCTGCTTGCACAAATTTCCACATGCGGAAAAGACTGAAGTTCAGCATACATGGACTTTTTGTTGTTCGTGCAGAACCACATCTTCCGGTCACGAAGTGTCATAAACTGAATCGGGCGCACTTTCGGCTTGCCGTCCAAGCCTATTGTCGCCAGATACTGCAAACCGAACCTTTCCAAGGCATCGGCCAAAAATTCGATAGTTGTATCCTGCATATTGATGTGAACTAAATTTTACAATTGGTTAAGCTGATTATTTTACTTTTATGTCAAAACAGAGATGATATCCTATAATGCTGTTTACGCTGCGAGAACAGTTTCTCGATACTTTTTTTTTTGAGACAGGCCTGTCGCAGATCGAGGTGCCGAGAAGGCTGTCCATAGTACGATTGTTGATGGTTCTCTCATCTGTCTGTTTTTTTTTGATTGCAAAAATAAACCAAATTCCCGAAACCTGTATTTCACAAATTTCGGGAATTCTTTCATATTTTGCCGGTTTTTACCCCTTCGTTTTGGAAGGACTGAACGCCGCACGGCTTAGAAGTTGAACTTGCCGTTCTGGTGTTTCCACTCGCTTTCGGGGGCGATGGTCTCCATCACATCCCAGTGCTCGGCAATCTTGCCGTTCTCCACGCGGAAGAGGTCGTAGTAGGAAGTGGGCTTGCCGGCAAAAGCGCCTTCGCTGACAGCCAGCACGAAGTTGCCACTGCCAAGAATCTTGTGGATGGTGAAGTACTCCATCTTGATGCCCTGCTCTGCCATGGCGGCGAGGGCGGCGCCGAGACCATCGAGGCCGTCGGCGATGGAGACGTTGTGCTGGATGTAGTTGTTACCGTCGAAGTAGTGGGTAAGGTTCTCGGGATGCCGGCCCATCAGCACATCCTGCACGAAGTTGCGCACAAGGGCTTTGTTGGCTTCGGTCTTGTCGAGGTCTTTCATCTCGGTGGTGCCGTCGAACGGTGTGTGGCCGCTGGGGTTGGGCTGACCGTTATAAGGCATCAGGTTGTCCCAGTGCTCCACGATTTTTCCGTCCTCGAAGCGGAAGATGTCGAAGCCCGCCTTGGGGCCGAAGAAGTTGTAGTCGGTCTGGCAGACCACATAGTCGCCGTCCTCGAAGGCACGCACGGTGTTCACCTTCGCTTTTTCGGGAAAATCAGCCAGTCCGGCGAGGGCGCGGCCGAATCCGTCCAAGCCGTCCTCGACACCGAGGTTGTGCTGTTTGTAGTTTTCTGCGTTCACGTAGCCGATTGCTACGGTGTCACCGGTCTCGATGGCTTTCAGAAGGGCCACGGCCTTCTCTTTGTTCGTCAGTGTGTTCATTTCTTCTGGATTTTGATTGTTCTTTTTTCCACCACAAGCAGCCAGGAGGCAGACTGCAATGGACATGATGATTGTTCTTTTCATTTTTTTAACTTGTTGGTTTTTATTACTTTAGGTGAGCTTTATTGACTCCCCTTTTGACAACGCAAAAATACAGCCGTTTTGGCAGCTGGCAAAGTAATTAACAAGCGGGAAATGTCACTTTTCGGGACAGTTTCGGAACTGAAGCGGTGTCTGTCCCGTCACTTTGGTGAATGCGCGTACGAAATACGACGGCGTGTCGAAATGGAGGCGGTCGGAGATGAGGCCGATGGGCATGGCCGTGTAGCGGAGCAGGTGTTTGGCCTCGTCGATGCGGCGCGACTGGATGTAGGCCTTGGTCGTCTGTCCCAAGGTGCGCTGCACGAAACGCCATCGACTTCCACCTCGCCGCTTCCGCCCGTGGTGAGCATCACGCCATAAAACGACTGCCGCAACACTTTCTGGAACCCCTTGCTTTTGCGGATGGCATCAAGCGTCACGACATCGACCATAAGCTCGTCTCCGTACTTGTCTCGCTTGAATTTAATGACTGGAATATGCGTTTCCTTCATCTTGTGACGTTGATTTCAAGTGGCAAAAGTAACAAATTTTCTGTTTAATTTTCGCAAATAAAATGCGCGGCGAGACTTGGCCGGAAAGAGGCTTGACGATTGTGCTGGATAAATGTAAACTTTGAAAAAATCATACAAATACGGGATGGTGTTCCGAAATTGTATATTTTTGCCGTTCAAAACAACGAATAATGACGGAAATTGAAAAACTACGGAAAGCCTTATGCGTCTGCGGTGGTCCGATGAAGGTCAACCTGCGCGCCGACGAGACCTTTGTGGAGGACGAGGGCTGGCACGCGGCATCGGAACGATACACCGAATTTATCCGGCGGCACATAGACGGCAAGGTGTTGTTCCTGGATTTGGGCAGCGGCGGCAACACGCCCGTCATCTTCAAAATCCCCTTCATCCGTTGGACGATGCAGAACCCGAACGCCACCTACGCCACCGTCAACCTCGGCGAGGCGTTCACCGTGGACCAGATTGCCGACCGGTCGATTGTGTACAGTATTCAACTGGTAATTATTATAGAAGAAATTACAGCTGTCAGGGTAATGATAGAGGCGATTTGATGTCTCTTATAAATTTTTTGTTCAACGACGAAAGTATAGTAATTGATCGGTCAAAATGTTACTACAGAAATTACATTCTTTATATAGAAGCACATAAAAGCAACACGAATCCTCTTTCTTATGACGACCACTACCTTACTGTTACATTCTGATATAAATTTCTAATCTCAACTTTATTTCCACCAGTAAAGTTGTTCAAGCTGCTTTTGCAGTAAATGGTGCAATCAGGTTGTCTTTGCAAGGGGATATTAGTGGAACATTAAAACAACTCTTATATACTTCCGCGAAATTGTATGCTGTTAACAAGGGTGCTTCAATATTTTATATCACACCTGCCAATTAGCATTGATCATCCAACATTCATTTTAAGAGACCGACTGAAAAGCGATTTTAAGCCGGTCTCTTTTTTTCGTAAATGTTCCCTTGACAAAGATTATCGTGACAGGAAACGTTTACCTGAACAAATCCGAATGTGTGCCCGTGCGGTAAAGGGAAATAACCCTGATGGTCTCTTTCTTTCTATAAATCAGCAACCAGTCCGAACTGATGTGGCATTCCCGATAATCTTTGTAGTTGCCAGTGAGTGAATGGTCTCTGTATTGCTCGGGAAGGTTTTTCCCCGCTTGCAACATGTCTGTGACATTCTTCAATTGAGACAAGTCAAGTCCCCTGCGTTTGGCAAGTTTCAAATCCTTGAGGAACTTGCCACCGTATTCCAATTCATATTTATTGGTCATAGAGTCTCCAACAATTTCCCAAGATTATCACATTTCATCACTTTGCCGGCTTCCGCATCGCGGATGGCCTGCATGGTTTCCTCATTCAGATAAGCGCCACTCTCAGGGTCATAGAGCGCGTCAGAGGGCACACTCTCACGCACCGACCACCCCATTCTCTCGCTTAACTTGCGAAGAAAAGAAATATCCCTCCTTGGAATATTAACACTCATTGTCACAACGTTTCCCATAATTCATATGTTTTACTATATTGATTTGCAAAAATAGAAAAAATCCAATTATGAGCACATTCCGTGAAACTATTTTTCCTATTCTGACGTATTTCAATTGTACACGTAGTTTCAAAAACAAATTGCAAAATTTGGCATAGAAAAGGAAGGAAATTTCCAGAAGGTATGCAAAATTTTACTATTTTTACAGCCAGAAAGGAATCCAATAATGGCAAAGAATCTTTGGAAAGAGATAGGAAACAGACAGGATTCGATTCGTGTAAAAACCTTGTCTTGATCAGAAGAATCGTTGTTAAAAAAACTTCGTATATTAATCTTTTGATTATGAACCGTTTGGATTGTTTGATACAATATTTGATAAACGAAGACCCGCAATATTCCGAGATGCAGATTCCCGAGGATTTGCAAGGCAAGCGCGACCTGTTCCGTGCCCTGCGCAACGTGCGCGAACCCAGACCCGTCAGCGAGGAATTCCTGCGTTTGCAGGATGAGGAATTGCAGGCGCAATTGCAGGAAAAAGGCATCGTGGAATTGGACGATTGTAGGGACGCGATTCATCGCGTCCAAAAACCCATTCATCGCGTCCGCATAGGAAACACAGAATTGTCGTTATGGCAGGGCGACATCACCCGTCTCAGCGTGGATGCCATCGTGAACGCCGCCAATGCGCAGATGCTGGGCTGTTTCCACCCGTTGCACAGATGCATCGACAACGCCATCCATTCCGCAGCGGGCGTGCAGCTGCGCGAGGAGTGTCACCGGCTGATGCTGCAACAAGGACACCCGGAACCGACCGGACAGGCCAAGATCTCCAAGGCCTACAATCTGCCGTGCAAATATGTCATCCACACCGTCGGCCCCATCATCCCCGACGGAATCCCGACGACATCCCAGAAGGAACAATTGGCCTCCTGTTACCGAAGCATTATGGCTTGTGCCGATGAGAACGGTCTCGAAAGTGTCGCCTTCTGCTGCATCTCCACGGGCGAGTTCCGTTTCCCGAACCAGCTGGCCGCCGAAATCGCCGTGCACACCGTCAAGGATTATTTGACTTCACATCCCACCTGCAGCGTCATACAGGTGGTTTTCAATGTGTTCAAGGATGTCGATAGGGATATTTATCAGCGGATTATCAAAAGATAGGAAAGTTAGTATTGGTATCCCGCGGTCGTTCCGTTCCCGGACCAAGAACTCGGTGACGATGTCCAAACCGTAGCGGAAGATGCTTTTCGCCTTGTGCCCGTGGGTCTTCACTATGATTTCTTTGATGTTTCTGTGCACATACTCGCCGCACATCCTCGGCGAACCTATCGGCTGGGTGTTCATTGTTGCCACGCTCGTCATGGCGACGGGGTGCTGGTTGGCGGGGAGGTGAACAGAATATTCTGCCAAACGCTTCAAGGTTGTTTCCGGAACTTCATTGGGGTGATGCCTGCCTCGCGTAGGAAGAAACGGGAGAAAAGGGTTGTTTCTTTAAAGCCCAGTCGAAAAGCGATGTCGCCAATGGACATGTCGGAGTGCTTGAGCAATACTTTGGCTTCCAGTAATGTACGTGCATTGAGCCACTGCAACACCGTCTGACCACTCTGTTGGCGGACAACTGCCGAAAGGTGGTTTGGCGTGAGCCGTAGCCGTTCCGAGTAGAACGGCACATTCCGTTCCGTAGCCCCAAACTGCGCCACCAAATCAAGAAACTGCTGCATAATCCGCTCTCCGTGCGTAAGCACGCGAGAGGATTGTGGTTCAGTCTGCAGATGCAGATGCATTAGGTCGTCCATCATTGCCGTCAGCAAGTGCTCAATCGTTTGAATGGAAAATGACGGTTTGTGCACCACTTTCCACGCCAGACGGATGTACTCGCCGATTCGTTCGAAATCATCATCACCAAGCGAAAGCTTCTGACTTTTGGAGAAAGAGACGGTCGCATTTCTAAAGGTCACCGCTTTCACATTGAAATTGTCCGACACGTGCGTAATTTCAATATAGTTGTTTTCCGGGACAATCAGCACATCGCCCTGCTGCAAATCGAAAGGCACAAGGTTAATGACAAAAGAGGCGTGACCAGATGTCACAATTATCACTCGCCCCACTTCCACCATCTGTGGCGTGCTGACCTTTTTCAAAATGGATGTGCCCAACAACTTGCGCACATCATTGAAAATGACACAGTCTTTGCCGATGTATATATCTGTGTTCTGCTGTGCAAATTCGTGCAGTGTTGCCGGATTGAGGGTTGAAACGGATATCTTAGTCATACTTCATCTTTTCGGTGCAAAAGTACATAATTCGCAGCACATGCAAAGGCACAAACAATTTTTCGTAGAATTTGCACATATTTTCATTGGATAGGTTTATGAAGTTTCGTAAAAAAACGGTTCTTTTGCACCGTTGTTTCAGACCATTTGTTTAACCTGTAAATAATTAAAAATGAGAGTATTCAGATTTTATTGCCGGTATTGGGCAGCCATCGGCGGCTTGATATTCGTGGTATTGGCATTTGTTGTGGGTATCTTCGGTAACAGCATACCCGACCTGCAACGGTTGATGATTCTGCTTTTCATGGCTCTGCTCTTTCACCAGTTCGAGGAATATATCTTTCCCGGCGGTTTCCCTGCGGCAGCCAACATGGGACTGTTCGGTGAAAAACAAGATGTGTCGAAATATCCGCTCAATGAGCTGAGTGCCACCATCGTCAACACATTTTGCGCTTACACTATGTACATTGTGGGAATCTTTTGCTTTCGCTGGCTGTGGCTGGATATTTTCCTTGCTTACTTTACGATAGCACAGGTGTTCATGCATTGTATTAAACTCAATCACTCACTCCGCTCATGGTACTCGCCAGGATGCTTGTCGGCACTGTTCGTGATGGTTCCTGTTGGTGCGTACACATTGTGGAATATTGCCACAAATTACGCATTACCCCATTACTTTTGGTGGATACCTGTCTGTGTTTTTCCTGTAATTGCCTTTCTGACAATTATGCTGCCTATCATGTTATGTCGTGGCCGTGACACAAAATTCGGCTTTGCATCTTTTCAGGCAGACGAGTTCGAGGTGAGACACGGAATAGCTTCACTATTTCGTAAAGACAAATAATCAATGGCTATGTGGAAATTCATAAAACATTACGCATTGGAGATTTACACCGTACTCGCAATGCTTTTCATGGTGGCGACATCGTTCATGGGCGACCTATCAGCCATCCAGCTTTTTGTCGCGGTATTCAATTTTCTCTTTGTCCTCCATGAATGGGAAGAAAGCCGTTATCCAGGTGGTTTCCTCGAATTGATTACCAGCTTGATAGAAAAAGAGGTACCGGAAGAGACGCGTCGCGCCAGCCGCATTCCGACGAGTATCCTGATCTTCACAATGGTGCTTCTGCCGTTTTTCTTTGACGACGTGACCCTTTTTGCCATGGCAACGGCCACTTTCGGCATCTTCGAGGGCTTCATTCACGTGATAGGCATACGCATCTTCCGGCTGAAGAAAAGATACACGCCCGGCTTGGTGACGGCAGAGATGGAGTTGACAACTTCCATCTTCTTAGTCATCTATTTGGCATACAATCATTTGGGTACATGGTATGACTACATTTTCGGCCCGCTACTTTTCTTCGTCTGCTTCGCGATGATGCAGAAAACGCTGACGCTGATGGTGGGAATCAAATACAGCGACATGCCGAAGCTCATGAAGAAACAGTTGGCGAGAAAGTGAACACCGCTTTTTCAAGCCCGTTGCGAATTTCGGAAAACCTTTTTTTGAGGGTGGTATCGGGAAAAAGATTACATTTGCGGTTTGGAAATGTGACGGAAAACATGGCGAAGGAACTGCAAAACATAGTGGATGTTTCGTTTGTCGATGAGGTGAAACGCCTTGTCGAGCAAGGGCGCAGTGCGGCCTACGGAGCGGTGAACGCCATTATGATAGAGACCTTTGGCGCATAGGGCAACGCATAGTGGAACAAGAGCAGAAAGGCAAGGAAAGGGCGGAGTATGGTACGCAATTGATAGAGTTATTGTCCGCTGAACTTACTCGCTCTTACGGTAAAGGGTTCAGCACAAGAAATCTTTGGTTGTTCAAACGCTTTTATCTGACATTCAACAGCTTGGAGATTCTGCACACGCGTGTGCAGAATCTAACATGGTCGCATATCAGAACAACATTACGTGTTGATAATGAAATTGCCGCCCGTTGGTATTTGCAAACAGCCTCCGAGGAAATGTGGAGTGTGCGAACGCTCGACCGCAACATCAGCACCCAGTATTTTGAACGGCACTTCAAGCAGCCGCAGATTCTTGAGAACCCCGAAAACAAGGAGAGACCCGACAAACTGGAAATTCTGAAAAGTCCTGTGATGGCCGAATTTCTCGGCTTCAAGCAAAACACGGACTATACGGAAACCGACTTGGAAAAAGGCCTGATTTCGCACTTGCAGGAGTTTATGGTGGAACTTGGGCGTGGTTTCGCATTTGTGGCACGACAACAACATATCTTTACCGACGCCGGCGATTTCTATATCGACCTTGTTTTCTACAATTACATTCTCAAATGCTTCGTTCTCATTGATTTGAAGAAAGGACGCATCACGCACCAGGATGTGGGACAGATGGATATGTACGTGCGTATGTACGACGACCTGAAACGCACCGAGGGTGACAACCCCACCGTCGGCATTGTGCTTTGCAGCGAGACCAGCAAGGACATCGCCCGATATTCGGTGCTGCACGACAGAGAACAGTTGTTTGCGGCCAAATACATGCCCCTGATGCCCACCGAGGACGAGCTCCGCCGCGAGATCGAGCAACAGAAGGAATTGTACAGGTTGCAACAAGAGAATAAATGACAGAATATCGAAACACTAATTTTGAATACGTTATCAAGCGGGAGTTGAAGTCCTATCACAGAAAGTTCCGTCACTCTTCGTCACGGTAATAAAACCCATGCTCTACACTTAGGCCGTTTCCAACAGTTTGACAAGCGGGTCCGTTTTGAACGGCACAACCCGAAAGCAGGCAGCCGATTGGACGAAACAGAAAGAAAAGTTGAACCGAACAGAAAGATCTGTTTGCCGAAACAGTTGCACTTTTGCAGCGTAAAATTCATTCACAAAAAAAGGTTACAATGAGAAGCAAAATCGAAGACTACAACGCAGTTGTGGAAGCTGCAGGCAAGTTCACCCGGAGCGTTGCCGAGGGAAACAGCAAGTATGCCAAAGAGTTATTCACCGAAGACGCCTGTCTGTTCGGTTTCCTGAACGGCAAATTCGAGCGCGGCAGCATCGAGCAGTTCTACCACAATGTGGATACCGTGGGCGCGGGCGAGGAGTTCAAGACTCGCATCGACGTGCTGGAACTCGAAGAGACCTTGGCCGTGGTCCGTGTTCTGGAAGAGGGCTGGGGCGGAAGCATCGACTTCACCGACGTGCTGCTGCTGCTGAAGATCGACGGCCAGTGGAAGTGCGTGGCGAAGGCGTATAACCAGAATTCCAACACCATTAAGAAATAAGCCATGAAGAGACTTAGTTGCGTCGTGATTTTTGCCATGCTGTTGTGCATTGGTTCAACTACAGTGATGGCTCAGACAAGCAAACAAAGTATAACCAACAAAAACAACGAAACAATGAACAAGAACAATGAGAAGGTGGCTGCAATACTTGAAGCAGTGGAACTTTATGCTGAGGCAGGCCGTCAGGGCAGCCGCGAAATCGGCCGGCAAGCTTTCACCGAACATGCTACCATGTCGTGGGTGGAGAACGGCAAAATCACCACCGTGCCCATCAATGCGCTATTTGACGGGCTGGAGAAGACCGGCAAGGAGGAGGTGACCTACGAAGTGGTGGATGTCAACATCGCGGGGAACATCGCTTTCGTGCGAATCGACTCTTGGTTCAGCAAGCTTGGCTCATTCAACGACATGTTCACCTTGGCCGAACAAAACGGCAAGTGGAAAATTGTAAGCAAAATCTATAGCGTGAAATAGCGCAAAACGCCTTTGGTCTGCAAGATTTTGTGTAATTTTGCAGACCAATTTTTTGTTATGAACAAGATAACGAAATTCCCTTCGGCTCTGATCAGCGGCGGCTGTGCCACTTCGTCGCTCATGCTCGACGGCGGCAGCATCATCGACCAGTGCATCGTGACGGCGGGCGAGAGCGGCACGTTCTTCCTTGAACAGCATCTGCTCTACGTGGTTTTAGGCGGCTCGGTGAAGCTGACTTGCGGCCGCCAGTCGTGGACGGTGGGCAAGAACCAGATGATTCTGCTGCGGCGGGCGCAAAGTGTCAGCTACGAGAAGAAGGGGTCAGAAGAGACGGGACTCTTCGAGAGCCAGCTGTTTGCCATCAACGATGAACTGTTGAAAGACTTCCTGACCTCGCAGCAGGTAAGCGTGCCGCCGATGACAGAGGAACTGGGGACTCAGGTTTCGCCCATGAGCGACCGCCTCGTGGCTTACTGCTGGTCGCTGTCTCCTTACTTCAACGACCCGTCGCAGATCAGTCCCGGACTATTGCGTCTAAAAGTTATGGAGCTGCTTTACAATGTGATGGACTGCTCGAAAAACATCTTCCGCCAGATGCTCCAGTTGCGTCAGCCCGTCCGGGTTGATGTGCACCGCGTTGTGGAGGAGAACTACACCTCGCCCATATCGCTCGAAGAGTTGGCGTACCTATCCGGCCGTTCGCTCTCCAGCTTCAAGCGCGACTTCCAAAGCATCTATGGCGAAGCACCCGCCAAATGGATTCGTGAGAAGCGCCTCACAAAGGCCCGCCAGATGCTCCAATCCTCCCGAATGTCCGTCGCCGACGTGACCTACAGCCTCGGGTTCGAGAGCCCCACCCATTTCAGCCGCATCTTCAAACAGCGATACGGAGTGTCGCCCTCGGCGGTAAATTCGTAACCCGCTTTCTTGCAGAGTTTCCAGTAGAGCGGTGAGCGGAAACTGATGAAGAAAATCACGGCGAACCACACCTCGGCTTCCCCGAACAGTTCACCTTCCGGAAGTATTTCAAAGCCCACACCGGATTCTCGCCGAGCGAATATCGAAAAGGGATCCTGAAGTAAAAATACAACACAAATCCAACATGAAACATTTTAAGGCCAGCTTAGTGTCCGCTTTTTATATTGTTTTTGTGCCCATATACGTCATCCTATTCTTTTACGCTTTTTCCTTATTGTATTAAACAAAGACAAAAGTCAAAGATGAAGCGCGAATCATATCCTCACTGTTTACACGTGACTTTTAGCTGACACCATTTTTTAATCTATTAGTTTTCAGCAAAACTAACCAAAAGGTGCGTATATTGACCGGAGGTAAGTGACTGTGAAATAGAATATTTTGTGTATTTTTGCGGCTGAAAAAGCAAAAGCGATGAAGAAAGAAGAGATACAGAACGCCACGTTCCCCGACTGCCCCATCCGCAACGTGATCTCGCGCATCACCGACAAATGGTCGCTGTTAGTGCTCTATACGCTGGAGCAGCAAGAGATGTTGCGGTTCAAGGAATTGTGGCGGCAGATCCCCGACATCTCGCAAAAGATGTTGACCTCCACGCTGCGCCACCTCGAAAACGACGGCCTCGTCAGCCGCGAGGTATTCGCGGAGGTGCCACCCAGGGTGGAATATGGTCTCAGCGAACGCGGGAAAAGTTTGATGCCGCATTTGGACGCGCTGATCTCGTGGGCGCTGGAGCATTTCTCGGACATTCTCGCGGACAGACAAAGTCATTCAGAACAACCCAATAAATTCTAACTAAAATTCTTGAACAATGAAAAGATCTGATTTCGGAGGTTTTGTAGCCTCCTTCGCCAACCAAGCCCCCAGCGCGTGCGGCAGTGCGTGCGGCGCGGCAAAACCCGAAGAAAAGCCGTCCGCTTGCGGCAGTGCCTGCGGTGCGCAAGAACCTGCCAAACCCTCTGCCTGCGGTAGCGCCTGCGGTGCGGCCGAACCCAAGAAAGAGGAAAAACCGAGTGCGTGCGGCAGCGCGTGCGGCGCGAAATAATCCCCGGCAACCCAACGAAGGCGTTCTGACCATTCCCGTGGCGGAACGCCTTTTCTTTGTGAACAAACCAATGTTGAACCGCGGTTTACACGTTTAAAGAGAACAGCATTTTAAGGGAAAAAATAAGAAAATGGACATCCAGACTTGTTTGTTGAAATTAGGTTTCGTCGGCGTGCTCAACTTCGCCACGGTGGATGAGGACGGTGCCCCGCAGGTGCGCAACATCAGCGCCATCCACTTCGAGGGCACGGACATCTACTTCCTCACGGCTCGCGGCAAGAGCTTCTGCCGACAACTGCAGGCTGACGGGCGGGTGCAGATTCTGGGCTATACCCGCTACAAGGAGACCATCCGCGTTTCGGGCAAGGCCGTGCAAGTAGCCGGGGACGAGCAGGTGAAATGGCGCAACGTGCTTTACGAGGAGCAGCCCTACTTGGAGAACGTTTATCCAGGCGAGACCAAGAACATCGACACCATGTTCGTCATCAAGGACTACACCATCGAGTACTTCTGTCTCGGCACGCGCCCCATCACGCGGGAGTATTTCACCGTGGGAAACGCCGTGCTGAAGCCCAAGGGTTACCAGATCACGGAGGCCTGCATCGGCTGCGGCACCTGCCAGACCGTATGTCCGCAGGATGCCATCGACGAGGGCGACCCCTTCACCATCCGCCAAAACAACTGTCTCCACTGCGGCAACTGCTACGAGCACTGTCCGGCGGGGGCTATTATAAGACGTTAAAAACGAACACCATGCCCCAACAATACTTCTCCTTCCAGTGGCACATCACCGACTGGTGCGACCAGCGGTGCAAGCACTGCTACATCTTCTCCGAAGGGCACCCCGAGCTGCTCAGCGTGAGCCTCGAAAACGCCCGCAAGGTGATTGACAGCATGATGGATATGTGTCGCCGCATGGGCCACCGCACGCCCTATCTCTACGTCACGGGCGGCGACCCCGTGCTGCACCCGCAAGTGTGGGAAATCCTTGCCATCCTGAAAGAGAACGGCATCCCGCTCACCATCTTGGGCAACCCATTCCACCTCACTGACGAGGTGTGCCGGAAACTGAAGTCCTACGGCTGCGAGAAGTACCAGCTCAGCATTGACGGCAACCGCGAGACGCATGACTTCATGCGCAAACCCGGCTCGTTCGACACCACGTTAGAGAAAATCGAGGTGCTGCACCGCAACGGCATCCGCGTGGCCATTATGACCACCGTCTCAGGCGTGAATGCCGATCAGATGTCCGAAATCATCGACACCGTGGTGAAACACGAAGTCGATGTCTTCGCCTTCGCACGATACTGCCCGACAAGTCTCGAAAAGAGCGCACACCTTTCGCCACAACAATACCGCGAGGTGCTTGACACTTGTTGGAAAAAGTACATGGTGTACGGCGACGACTGCAAGACCACCTTCAACCTGAAGGACCATCTGTGGGGGCTGTATCTCTACGAAATCGGAAAGTTCAAAATCCCCGAAGGGTTGGATGACGACACTGTTTATGACGGCTGCAACTGCGGCCACGGCCATTTCACCATCCTGCCCAACGGCGACGTGATGGCCTGCCGCCGCTTCGACAGCGTGGTGGGCAACGTCTTTGAGACACCGCTCTACGATTTGTGGACCTCACCGAAAATGGATTATTACCGCCAATACGAAAAGTTCGAGAAATGCGGCAAATGCGAGTTGCTGCGTTTCTGCCGGGGCTGTCCCGCCGTGGCGTACGGTTACACGCACGATTTCTTTGCCGCTGATCCGCAATGCTGGAAAGAGGTTTAGATTTTCATGTATTCACGAAAAAGTTGTATCTTTGCATTTCAAAAAAATGTATTTTTGAAAATACTATCAGATATGGCAAAAAAGAATCAATCGAACAGACTGACATCACAACAACAGGAAAATCTGGGTGCTGTTGGCATTTTTGGAGAAGAGGCAAAGTCACACGATGTGTTGGTGGGTGATGTTTCCAAAGTTTGCTTGTCCGAACTCGAAAAAGAATTTCCTCGATTGTCTTTTCGTTATAGGACAAGCATAAGCAAAGAAGAAATAAACCATGCCTTGCAGGAAGTTGATAAGGAGTTGGGACAAACCTTGTTTGTACAGGATTCTAACATTAAGCCCGACGGCGGATTGATAGAGGTTGAAGATGACAATGGACGATGGAGGGTGGTTTTGGTTTCAGAGGCAAAGCATCAAGGCAAAGATATTGAAAACATTCGCAGCGGCATAAAAGTCGGGGTGAATAACGACCAAGATTTCATGGTTGCCGGAAATGCAATTGAGCGCTCACACAAAAACATCTCGGAAATTGCCAATCTAATGCTAAAGGAAGCGCATTTTCCATACATTTTGTTCTTGGAAGGCTCTAACTTCTTGACAGAAGACATTGCGGTCAAAAGACCAAATGGAGAAGTTTTAACCATTCACTACAATACGGGCGGTCTTAACAGATTGGATCGGCTTACTTCAGCCAATTACGGGATGCCGATCAACACAAACCTTTGCAAAAACAAGTTTGTGAAGTCCAACAATAGATTGATTATGCTTCAGGCAACCTCAATCTACACCCAAGGTAACGGCGAACATTGGAAGGAGGAGGATATGCTTTCGGTTATGATGGATATTGCCAAGACATCCATTGAGGTGTTAGCTACCGATTTGTTCAAGCAACTCACAAAACACTGAAAGCATGGCTATTCACAATAAATCCCATAACAATTCCGGTCTGATGCAACTCAATCGGATGAACAAGGACAACATCAAGCATAAGACCAGTGTCGATTTTGATATTCCCGAAAAGTCAAGCATTGTTTTAATGAATGAAGACTGCATCGAACTCTTGAAAAGGATTCCAGATGGCTCCATTCAACTGATATTGATAGATCCACCTTATAATTTGGATTTGGCGGAATGGGACACTTATAGCAACTATATAGAATGGGCTTCCAAATGGCTTGCAGAATCTTATCGGATTTTGTCAAGCAATGGCAGCATGGTTATATTTGGAGGCACACAGTTTCAAGACGAGAAAAGCGGTGATCTGATAGAAATCATTCATCATTGTCGGCACAAGACAAAATTCCGTTTGGTGAACACCGTGGTTTGGTATTATAAAAACGGCATGTCAGCCCATAGGTATTTTGCCAACCGTCATGAAGAAGCCATTTGGCTCACTAAGACAGACAAATACTACTTTGACCTTGATTCCGTCAGAATCCCATACGGTGAAAAAGAATTACAGGATGCACTGAAAGACAAGCGATTGAATCCTGAAAATGTGCGAAAAGGAAAGAACCCAACCAACGTTTGGGAAATTGGTCGCTTGAACGGAAACTCGCATGAAAGGGTCGGCCATCCCACCCAGAAGCCTGTTGAAATCATGAAAAGGTTTGTTTTGGCACTTTCCTACCCGGGGTCCATTGTCTTGGATTTTTTTGCAGGGAGCGGCACCACTGGAAGGGTTTGTATTGAGGAGAACCGACATTGTATATTGTGTGATAAAGATGTTCAGTCTAAGGCATTCTTCGCAAGTCACATAAAGAATTCGGTTGAATTAGGTATGGCTCGCCCTTTTGTTGAAAATGATGATTTGGATTCATTTTTTGATAGTGTTAAGTCAATGCCTACTATAAAACGGGAATTAAATGATGAAACTAAGCCCATGCAATTGCATTTTAAAAAGGCTGGCCAATACGAATTATTCGAATAATCGTCTTTTTATTGTCGAGCAAATCCTTAATTTTCAACAATGAGAGCAATCCTTTTAAACCGCCCCTGCAAATCAGAAGAACTGAAAATCAGCGAGATTCCCATTCCAAAAGTGCGTCCCGGCTGGGTTCTGGTGAAGATCCAGGCCATAGGGATGAACCATTCGGAAGCATTGCTGCGGATGTTTGAGATCGAGAACGATTACATCCGCAAACCCATTGTGCCGGGCATCGAGTGCGCAGGCGTGGTGGCGGACGCCACGGAAGAGAGTCGCTTTTCCGAGGGCGACTGGGTGATCGCCATGATGGGCGGAATGGGCCGCTCGTTCAACGGCAGCTATGCCGAATACGCGCTATTGCCCGAGCAGAACGTGTTCTGGGTGAACACCACCGACCGCACCGAACCGTGGGATTGGATTTCGCTGGCCGCTGTGCCCGAGACCTATTTCACGGCCTACGGTTCGTTGACGGAGTGCCTGCTGCTCAACGACAACGACACGCTGTTGGTGCGCGGCGCCACCAGCACCGTCGGACAGGCCGCCATACAACTTGGCAAGGCCATGGGTGCCAACGTGATTGCCGCCTGCCGGAAAGAGAAGGACTTCGGCCGGCTGAAAGCCATCGGGGCGGATGTTTGCGTCCTCGACGACGGCCATCTGGCGGAAAGTCTGCCTTCCGAAATGCGCCCGAACAAGGTCCTGGAACTCGTCGGGCCAGCCACCTTGCAGGATTCGCTCCGGTGCGTCAAGAAGCCGGGCTATGTCTGCAACACGGGCATCCTCGGAAACGTATTCACCGTCGAGCATTTCGACCCCATCAAATATATCCCCAACGGCGTGTTCCTCACGGGCTTCTTCAGCAATTTCCCGACACAGGAAATCATCGATTCTATGTTTGAACTGATTAACCGAAAGCATATTAAGCCATTGTATTCCAAGGTTTTCAGTTTGGACGAAATCGCCGAAGCGCATACGTTGTTGGAGAAAGGCGGTGCCGGCGGAAAAATCATTTTGAAGATGTAATCGGTATCTCGAAATTTATTCCAATGGACAACATATAGAAACTCCACCAGACCATACAGCATGCCGGCGCCGTCATCGTCGGGGCCGGCGCGGGACTCTCCACTTCGGCGGGCTTTTACCCTTTCCCCACCAAGGAGTAGCATTGGGCCTGCTGGAGCCGCCACATCTACTACAACCGCTACGTGCCCGCCCCGAAACCCCTTCGTTGCGCTTGAAGAACTGCCCTAACGAGGCCTGGTCGGGGAATCCCATCGCGTCGGCCACCTGCCGTCCGCCTGCGCCATGCAGCGCATCAACTAAAAGCGCTTGCCCGGCCGAAGTCCGAATCAAATCCCGTATGCCGAAAGATATACGGGATTTTCTTTTTGAAATGCTTGAGTGTGTCGTTTCATGAGCACTTTGGCATCCAAGGGTTTTGTTTTGTTCGATAGAAATTGTTCAAGAATCTTGGTGGAACGCTTCAAATTTTGAAGAACGAGTTTAGATGTCGGGAGCCGGCCAGATGGGATGTTGAAATAGGTGGCGAAAGGCACGTTTTTTGACATTTTACAGGCCAACGTTTGACTTGCTCTCATATTCGCACATTCACTCCAAAATAGGCGCTCCGCGGTTGCTTCGGACCGTAGATGTAGCCCGAGTCACGGAACACGCCGTAGTCTAAGTCACGCTGGTAGGCGTTGGTGATGTTCTGCATCCCGGCGGTGAGGCGCAGTACCACCTCATCGGGGAACCTCGCATCGGACTTCCGCTGTATCTTGAGGTGGAAGTCGTAGGAAACCTGCGCGTTGAGGACGAAAAAGGTCTGGGTTTTCACTAAGACCGGCTCGTCCGATTCGTGGGGCACGAGCATGGGGCCGGTGAGGTTGCTCGTGACGTTCAGGGTCAGGTGCCGCCACGGGTTGCTCTCCAGAATCAGGAATCCATAGACGTTCGGGGTTCGGAGCATCCGGATCTCCGGGGCGGCCTCCTCGCTCCATTCCACGGGCTCGCGGTAGCGGCTCACCTGCCAAGTGGCTCCAAGCTGGCCGGAAATCCAGCGGTTCCAGCTCACCTTCACCGCGCCGTGAAAGCCCGCCACAACGCACCGGTAGCGAAGGTGAGGTTGCCGCCCCGATGCTCGTCGCTGACGATGTTGTAGCGGAAGCTCAGCTTCGACAGCCGCGTGGGGCGCACGAAGGCGTTTACCCCGACGGAGAGGTTGCACAGCTTGGGGATGTCGCTGTAGCCGTCGCCGTTGCGGTCGTAAGGGTCGCGGTGGCGGTCATGCCGCAGAACGCGAGTAGCAGCACCCACGCGATTGATTGTCTCGAACGCGGTCTCATTTCCGGGCGGCAAAGATACTTTATTTTCTCCAATTAGCGAAATTCCCTGAACCATTATTGCAGTTCAGGATTTGGTTTGGCCATTTACTCAAGTTTCGGCATCGCCAACAACAAGGTATTGGCAGCGAAAAGTTTTTTCAGAGATACATACAATTGGAAATCAATCTTGCGAGGCTTGAACCATTTAAAATCCAAGTGATTAGAAGAAAAACATGCCTGAAATCAAAGGCTTTCGCGCAGGTTCAAGGGAACGATCTCCCCGAGGGGGACGGTGAGCAGGTTGAAGCCGTATTTCTCGCGGGCGGCGAGTTCGTTGTGCAGGGGCTCGTCCCACGGGTGCAGGGCGAGGGCGTATTTGCTGTGGTGGACGGTGACCACCTGCTTGGCGTGCAAGTCGCCGGCTTCCAATCCCAATTGCTCGGGCAGGGTGTGGATGCCGGCCCAAAGCTCGTTGTATTGGCCGTTTTCCAGGATGGCGAGATCGATGTCGGGATGCTGTTCGCCGATTTCGCGGAAATGCGGGCCATAGCCGCCGTCGCAGCCGAGGAAGAGGTTGCCGCGGGGAGTCTTCAGCAGGAAAGATGCCCAAAGGGTGTTGTTGCGCTTGAACGAGCGGCCGGAGAAGTGCTGCGAGGGCAAGGCCTCCACCTCCCAGTCGTCGGCCAGCGGCGCACGCTCGTACCAGTCCAGCTCGACAATGTGTTCGGGACGGATGCCCCAGCGTTCGAGGTGCTCGCCCACGCCGAGCGGACAGACGACCCGTTGCACGCGGTCGCGAAGCCGCTTGATGGTTTCGCAGTCCAGATGGTCGTAATGGTCGTGTGTAATTATCAGGTAGTCAATCTTTTCTGGCATGTCTTCCGGCAAATAGCGGTCGGTGCCGGGGAACGGGCGGTTGATGAACGGCACAGGCGAGGCGGCGCAGAAAGTGGGGTCAACGAGAACGGAAACCCCGTGCAGCGAGAGCAGGTAGGCGGAGTGCCCGAACCAGACGTAGTAGTCGCCGGCGGGGTCGAGGCGACGGAGGTCACGTTTGGCCATGGGCAGCGGTTCGGCGGGAACCCGCGGCGTTTTTTTCTTCCCGAAGGCCATCTTGTTGAATGTCTTGAGTAGCTGGCGGGGCGAGGCGTTCGTCATCACCGTCGTCTCCACAAGATTGCGGAACTGCCCGTCGCGGTAGTGCGGCGACCGCTTGATGCGCTCCAAGCGCTTGCCGGACGGGAACTTCCCGAATCGGGGAAGGTGCAGGTAAATCGGCGCAAAAATCGCCAAAACCACGTTAATGACGATGAAAATCGCCAACAATATAAGAAGGGTAGAGCCGATGATCATGATTCAAAGTTCAAAGTTCAAAGCAGGGCTAACGAAAGAACGCTTCAAATATTGTGTTTAAAAATTGTCGTGTCAACCGCATATTTTTTGTATTTTTGCCGTTTGATTTTTGAATGCAATGAAAAGAGTATTTTTGACCATCGTAATGTTGCTGGTTTGCGCGGGGGCGTTCCTTTCGGCGCAGACCACCCTGACCCCTTATACCACTCCGAAAGACACTGCGGATGAGCCATTGGTGGTGTTCCGCGACCGTCTGATCATGGATATCTACCATACGTTTTGGATGAACATGCCGACGAAGGTGACGCACATGAAGTTCGACCCCGGCTTCACGGTCTCCGCCATTTGGGACTTCAAGATCAAGAAGAAGCCCATCGCTTTCGGTCTCGGTGTGGGGATAAGCTACTACACGCAGTACAGCAACTCCCTGCTCCGCTATGATGCGGTGAGCGGGAACATGAAGTATTATGTCCTGCCGGAGGATGTTAAGTACAACGTGCTGAAGATGAACTACATGAACGTGAACATTCCGGTGGAGTTCCGCTATCGCCATCCCAACGGCTTCAAGTTCACCGTTGGGGCGCGCGTCGGTCTGATCGCCCACCTCTCGCAGAAGTACAAAGGCTCGGACCCGGCGGTGCCAGCCGATACCGCGATGTACAGGAACTCGCTGATTAAGAACAAGATGAAGTACAATATCGATGTCTATACCCGTATTGGGTGGAAGTTTGTGGATGTCTATTACTGCTTCCAGCCCACACCGCTGTTTGCGGATAACAAGGGTCCGAAAATCTATCCGATGTCTCTTGGTATCTCGTTGAGTCTCTTTTAGTTGGAATTAAATTTTTGCGTTATGTTTTATTTGATGATTGCCATTTTTGTCATCGGCTATCTTTGCATAGCTCTTGAACATCCGTTGAAAATCAACAAGACGGCCTTTGCGTTGATGACGGGCGTGTTGATCTGGACTTGTTACATCCTGTCGGGTCCAGGCATCTACGATTTTGCCGACTTCGGGGCGGGTTACGAGGCGTTCAAGGCCGCGCATCCCGACTCCGCGAAGCCGTTCATTGACTTCATCACCACGCACGAGCTAATCGAGCATTTGGGAGACATCGCGGAGATCCTTTTCTACCTGATGGGCGCGATGACGGTGGTGGAACTCATTGACACCTACGGCGGTTTCAACATCATCACCGACAACATCAAAACCACAAACAAGGTGAAGCTGCTGTGGATTTTGAGTTTTATCACGTTCTTTTTCTCTGCTATTCTTGACAACCTCACTACAGCCATCGTGATGGTGGCATTGCTGCGGAAGCTGCTTCCTGACCAACATGACCGCTGGTTCTTTGGCGGCATGGTGATTCTGGCGGCCAATGCCGGCGGCGCGTGGAGCCCCATCGGCGACGTGACCACCATCATGCTCTGGATTGCCGGGAAGGTGTCCACGGGAAGCGTGATCCTCGAATGCTTCATTCCGAGCCTCATCGCCATGATTATCCCGCTGATTGTGGTCTCCTTTGTGGAGCGGGGCGAAATTGACGCCTCGAAACGCCCGCACGACGACACGAGTCAAAGCGTGCCCACGTGGCAGCGCAACCTCATCTTCTTCATGGGCGTTGCTGCACTGGTTTTTGTCCCGGTCTTCAAGATTTTGACCCACCTGAAACCCTATATGGGTATCATGCTCGGTCTTTCTGTCCTTTGGATCACGACGGAGATTCTGCACAAGACCAGTCCGGACGAGAACCGCAAGTTCACGATCTCGGGCGTGCTTACGCGCATCGACCTGCCCAGCATCCTCTTTTTCCTCGGCATCCTGTTGGCTGTCTCAGGCCTGCAGAGCGCGGGGCATCTCTCGATGCTTGCCGGCGGCCTTGACACGGCTTTCCACGGGAACTACTACCTGATCGACACGGTGATCGGTATTCTTTCCTCGATCATCGACAATGTGCCGCTGGTGGCTGGTGCCATGGGCATGTACAGCTTCCCGATGGACAATATGTTCTGGATCTTTTTGGCCTACTGCGCGGGAACGGGCGGCAGCATTCTCATTATCGGTTCCGCCGCAGGTGTGGCCGTGATGGGTATGGAAAAAATCGACTTTATCTGGTATTTGAAGCATATCACCCCCTACGCGTTGCTTGGCTATCTCGCGGGTGCAGGTGCGTACGTGCTTTCCAACAACCTGATCTTTCACAACACCGTCGCTGCGCTCGTGATGTGATTGCCATTCGGCTGCTTCAGTCGGTTGTAAGAATCGGTATATGTTCGGGACTGAAAATCACCAGGAACGTGTGTCAATAACAAAAAAAATGATAATTTTGCACCTTTTATAGAAATTGAATCGATGGGTAATAACGAGCAGAAATCCTATTCGAAAAAGGAAGTCAGGAGCATCAAGGTCGCGCTGTTTTTCATCGCGGCGGCACTGATTTTCTACTTTGGCTCCGTGTTTTTGAAAGGGATTAATGTTTTCGGGAAAAAGAATTACTACTACGCTGTTTTCGAAGATGTCGGTGCGCTGCATGAAAGCACGAATATCGTGTTGAATGGCTATACAATCGGCAAAGTGACGGATATTAAGTTGCTGAGCAGTAAGCCGGTGCGTATCTGCGCGGAGATGTTGATCACTGAAAAACTCGACATTCCGAAGGATTCGAAGTTCGAGGTGGCGCAGAAGGATGTTCTGGGCGGCATGGTGGTGAATCTCCTCCTCGGCGAGTCGTCGGAGGTGGCGCACCGCGGCGACACGTTGGGCTGCTGTTTAGCCGGCGGTATGCTCGACGGGGTGGGCGACTTAGTGGCACAGCTCCAGAGCGTGGCGGCCTCGGTCGATACCATCGGGCAGAACCTCAAGCTCGCTTTCCGCAGCGAAGACTCCCTCAACGGCGGCGAGAGAATCCGGAATACGCTGGTCAACCTCGAACACAGCACCCGCGACCTGTCGAAACTTCTTGCTGACAACGGCGGGAAGGTCAACAGCGTGATGTCGCAGCTGCAAACCCTGACGAAGACGCTCAGCGAGGCCAGCCCGAAGATCGAAGCCATTGTCGCCAATGTCGATAATATCACGGACTCCTTGGCACAGAGCAACATACGCTCGTTGGTTGATAATGCACAGCAGACCGTCAATAGCGCCAACCAGATTCTCGCCGATGTGAAGAATGGCCAGGGCACGGTTGGGCAGCTCGTTGAGAACGATTCGCTGTACAGGAGTCTGAACGGGACGATTGAAAGCCTGAACTTGCTTATCCAGGACATCAAGGCGAACCCGTCGAAATACATTAATGTCACTATTTTTGGGAAAAAAGAGAAGAAAAATAAAAACTAATTATGGAAATCACAGGAAAATTAATGCAGAAACTGCCCGTGCAGTCGGGTGTGGGCGCTAATGGTAACTGGACTCGCGCTGACGTCCTCATTGAAACGATGGATCAATATCCCCGGAAAGTGTGCATCTCTTTTTGGGGAGAGCGTGCCCGAATGCTGGACCAGTTCCAGGAGGGCAGTATGGTCACGATTTCGTTTGACCTGGAGTCGCGGGAATCTCGGAACACTCCGGGCAGCTGGTTCACCAGTGTGCGTGCGTGGAAGATAGATCCGGCCACTCCTGCCGGTGCCATGGGTGCGCCTGCTTATCCGCAGGCAGGCTATGCTCCCCAGGGTTATGGCCAGCCCCAGGCGATGTATCCCCCTCAGCAACAAGGTTATGGTCAGCCTCAGCCAAGCTACGCGCAGCCGCAACCCGGTTACGGCCAGCCTCAGCCCGGTTATGGCCAGCCGCAACAGCCCGGCTATGGTCAGCCGCAACAGCAAGGTTATGCTCCGGTGCCTCCGCAACAGGGTTATAGCCAGCCTCAACCATCTCAGCCTCAACCTGCCCCGTACACTCAGGTTCCGACCGACACGAGCAACCTGCCGCCGATGCCGCAAGAAACGTTCACCGATGATGGCGGCACCGATGATTTGCCCTTCTGATGAGTTTAGAGGTTTAGAAGTTTAGGAGGTTTAGGAGGTTTAGGAGGTTTAGTGGTTTAGGATGAAAATGAGTTCAGGGATTTGTCATTTGACGGTGATTCCTTTGCGGGCGGAGCCTTCGCACCGCTCGGAGATGGTGAGCCAACTGCTTTTCGGAGAGACCTTTCGGGTGCTGGAAACGTCAGGAGATTGGGTGCGTGTGATGTGTCACAGCGACAACTACGAGGGCTGGATTCAGGAAAAGCAGTGCTTTTCGGTGCCTGATGACCTCTTCGACCGGTATCTGCGGGCGGAAAAGATGCGCCTAAGTGTGCCCTTTGTCGCTTCGGGAATCGAGGTGCCGAATGTGTTGGTCATGGGATCATTGACTGTCAAGAAGATACAGGACAGTCCCTTCCAGGAACGTTTGCCGGTTCCGGATGCGGAAATCTGGATGCCGGCCGACGGTGCTCCTGACATGTCGCGCGCCGAGCGGATGGCACTGCTCCGACAACGGGCGTTTTTGTTGTTGGGCACGTCCTACCTTTGGGGCGGGCGTACACCCTTTGGCATCGACTGTTCCGGATTCACCCAACTTCTGTACTCCATGGTGGGGGTCCAACTGCCCCGTGATGCCTCGCAACAGGTCTCTTTTGGGGAACCGTTGGACTTCCTCAGCGAGGCTCGGCTTGGTGACCTGGCCTTCTTCCAAGATGAAGACGGCCATATTATCCATGTGGGTATGATGCTGAATGACAATAAGATAATCCATGCCAGCGGTCGTGTGCGTATCGACACCGTTGACGAATGCGGTATTTTTAACGAAGAACTGCACCGTTACACCCATTCCTTGCGGGTAACCATGAGGTTGTAGGATTTTGCCGCATCTTTTTGAATTTTATGAATAAGAAAAAGAGAATTGTTTTGGCTCTGGTGGCTGTTGCCGTCCTGTTGGCGGGATTAGCCGCCGTTTTGTTCTATAGGACTTTCCTTTCGGCGAATGTCGCGAACCGGAATGTGACGGTGATCGTGCCGCCAAGCGCAACTTTTGATCAGGTGTTGGACACGTTGCGGAAGCATCAGGTACTGAAATCGGAAAACACTTTTGTGAGAACTGCAAAGGCGTTGAAATACAGGACGATGCGTATTGGCAAATACGACATTTCCTCCTGCCGCTCGAACCTTGACGTGGTGCGCTTGCTGCGTCGCGGCCAGCACTATTCCGTGAAATTCACGTTCAACAATGTCCGCACGGTGGACCAGTTGGTGGAGAAAGTGGACAATCGTTTCTTCTTCGAACCGGAGGAATTGTCGGCATTACTGCACGACCAAGCTTACATGAAAAACTTTGGGCTGACGGATACGACTGCCGGATGTCTTTTTATACCAAACACTTACGAGATTTTCTATGATGTCACGGCGGATGAGTTTTTGAAGCGTATGCAGGGCTATTATGAGCAGTTTTGGAACAATGAGCGTTTGAAGCAGGCTGAGGAAATCGGGCTGACACCTGTGCAGGTGGCTACGTTAGCCTCGATCGTGGAGGAGGAGAATATGCGTCCGTCGGAGAAGGCGGTCATTGCGGGGTTGTACATCAATCGTCTGAACAAAGGAATGTTGCTGCAGTCTGACCCGACGGTGAAGTTTGCCATCGGCGACTTTGCCCGTAAGCGTATTCTGAACGCTGACCTGCAGGTGGATTCCCCGTACAATACTTATAGGTACAAGGGGCTTCCCCCGGGACCGATTCGCATTCCGGAAGCCTCCACGATGGATTCCGTGCTGCACTATCGGCACCACGACTACTTGTACATGTGTGCCAAGGAGGACTTTTCCGGCTATCACAACTTCACGTCGAGTGCGGCGGTGCACGCGCAGAACGCCGCCCGCTACCGTGCGGCCCTTAATGCGCGGAACATTCGGAAGTAATATTCATTATTTCAGCGATTTAACCCATCGAATCAGGATTCCTAATACGGCGGGGTCAATGGTGGTCTCGATGGTGGCATACTCGTCTGTGCTTCCCGTCTTGCACGGCTGCAGCAGGTGGTTGTCATCGGGGAGTAAGTGGTATTCCTGTATCGTTTTCTTTTTCAGATATTTCTGCATGTTTCCGAAGGCGGCTTTCGCTTCGACTTGCAGGTCTTTCGCCCCTGAAATGGCCAAAACCGGGGAGGCTATTTTTTTCCAGTATTTCCCGGGTTCGATTTTGAAAAGTTCGTAGTACCAAGGGGAGCTCATGGTCTGAATCGTGGCGAGTTTCATGTCGGGGGTCATGCGGTATTTGGCGCGTTCCTCTTCCGTAAGCTGTGCTGCCAGTTCGTCCCAAAGCTTTCCGATTTGTTCGGCGCATTCATTCCGGTTTTTGCTTTTCTTGATGCGTTCGTACATTTTCCGGTTGATGGCGGTGCTGTTTGCTATCTCTTTTTCTGTCAATGTGTTAGAGGCTCTGTTGAGGGCTTCGCTTTGGAAGAGCAGAATTTCGTCGAAGGGTTGCGCCACGCCGCCGAGGTGGATGGTAAAGCCCACACGCGGGTCATCGGCTGCCACCATGGCCGCCACGAGGCTACCCTCGCTGTGTCCTAATAACCCGAGTTTAATTCCTTGTAAATCATTTCGTTGTAGCAGGGAGTCAAGAATGAGTTGAACGGCATCGGCGAAGTCGTAGGTAGTGGATTTCAGGAAAGTTGCCACGGGGAAATCGTCGTAGCGGAAGGTGGCGAAGCCAGCCTTGGTGAGGGTGTCGGCGAGCACGGCGAAGGGCTTGTGCGCGAAGAGGGTCTCGTCGCGGTCCTGCCATCCGGAGCCGCTGATGAGGACGACAAGGCCCTGCGGCTTGTCGGCGGGCAGGGTGAGCGTTCCGGCAATGAGGGGCTTCTTGCCGCTGCGGTCGCGGAAGTTGAGCTCCTTCGTCTGGTACGGGTAGGGCGGGGCAGGGGTTTGCGGCCGGGGGAAGCACTTGCGCGTCGCCCCTTTCGCCAGTGTGCAGGCGAACTTGCGTCCGTGTTGGGCGCACACTCCCGTGAACCGTTGTCCGTCGGCGGAAATTCGTCCTTCATAGCTCAGGTTGAACTTGGGGACATGGAACGACAGGGTGGAGTCCGCGAAACGCGGGTCTGACGCGGGCTGCCCGATGAAGTATTGGTCGGGGCTGTCGAGCTCGATGTACAGCGTGTCGGCGCGGTTTTCGATTTGCACGCCGATGGTGAGGGAGTCGTGCTTCGACACGGCGATTTTACCTTCCCAGTAGCCGGTGACGGGCTGGGCTGAGAGGGAGCACATCGCGAGAAGGAGTAGGGCTACGCCCCACACTGCGCTGTGCCGACGGGATACGCCCCACACTGCGCTGTGCTTGTGTTCGTTTTTTCTCCCCCACACTGCGCTTCGCTTGTGTTCGTTTTTTTCCCCCCACACTGCGCTTCGCTTGTGTGGGGTTAATTGCACTTCGTGCGTTTTGCCTCTCCGAGGCTGTTTAAGGAAAGTGTCTGTGAACATCGTGCTACCGTATCTTTGTCCAAAGTTCGCGAAGGGAGGGGTAGGAGTCTTGCAGGCGGTCGGCCACCTCCGGGCGGGGGACCCACACAGCCTGGCTGATGTCCTCCTCGGTCTGCGGGGTGAGGGCCTGCGCGGGGGCGGTCATGGCGAACCAGTGGGTGATTTTGAGGATGGGCGTGTCGTGCAGGATGTAGGTGTGGTAGGTGTCGGGAAGTGGCTCACGCAGGGTGATTTCGTGCAGTCCGGTCTCCTCCTGCACCTCGCGCTGGGCGGCCGTCGGCCAGTCTTCGCCGGCCTCGACCTTGCCTTTGGGAAAGTCCCAGCATCCGTAGCGGAAGATCATGAGGGTGTCGTCGTTCTCGTCGGAAACGATGCCGCCGGCGGCGTGGATAATGCGGTATTCTTGCGCGAAGCGGATCCATTCCTGCTCGTCGCGCAAGACCACCGGCCTGTTCTCGTGGAAAACCGTCAAGGGGTATTTGATGCTCATAACTGTTTGTTTGAATATTGGCGGCAAAGGTACACAAATTGGTTAATGGCTATGGCTTAGCCTGCATTATTCATGGCACAAATCTGACTCTTTTTGCTCAAGCCTTGTTCTTCTCCTTTTTTGTTTGATTTGGGGTTTTGTCCCATACTATAGTTGTTACATTCATGGTGAACATGTAGCG
>CAMVBK010000044.1:0-28625 GCA_947165685.1 uncultured Bacteroidales bacterium
AGACCGTCGACCAGCGTAGCGATAAGCGGTGCCAATGCCGTAAGCGTCACGCTCAGCAGTGTTAGCCGGTAAGACTTGTCAATAAGATAGCTGCTACGAAATTTGGTGATATTTTTTGTCATTTTAATATATATGTCTCAAAACGATACGGAATCCTACCGTGGCGTTGCGGCCGTTGTGTTCAATCTCTTGACCGTGGTAGGAATATGTGCAGGTGTAAGGCTCGCTGTCGTAGCAGCCACCGCAACCTACAATGACTTCGCCTGTTTCGGGACCGGCATAGTCGGTGCCCTGGTTGGCGGGGATGTTGGCCAAATCGGCATACCAGTCGTTGCAGTATTCCCAGACGTTGCCGGTCATGTCGTAGAGGCCGAGCTCATTGGGTTGCTTCTGGCTGACGGGGTGGGTTTGGTTGTCCGAGTTGCCGGCATACCAGGCCACGTTGTCTATCGTGTTGGATCCGGCATATTTGTAACCCATCGACTTTTGTCCGCCGCGGGCTGCATACTCCCACTGGGCCTCGGTGGGCAGTGCGAAACGCTTGCCGGAAGGCAGCTGGTCGGCACATATCTTGTTCAGCTTGTCGATGAAACCACCCTCCTTGACAATGTCGTAGTAATTCACATTGCTGACAGGGTGTGAGTCGCCATTGTTTGACTGTCCTTCGGGTCTCCAACCCATAACCGCGTCCCAAAGTTTGTTGGTCACCTCTATGGGGCAAATGTAAAAGTCGGAGAGCGATCCTGTGACGGTCGTCACTTGGTCCTCATACATATAGTCCATCGAATAATTGCCACCTTCCACTTTTTTCATGATAAACTCGCCAGAGGAATTGTTCACCTTGAAAGTGAGCGTCTCCGCGCCCCAGCGGTTGTTGTTTACTTTATCCTTTTGGCAGCCGATAAGAGTCAATGCTATTGCCGCTACGATAGTTAAAATTCTGATTTTCATTATGACAGGTGGTTCTTAATTAGTTAGGCTTTTAAAACATTATTTCGGGTGCAAAAATACGTTTTTTTTTTGATTGATGGGGTTTGTAAGTTTTTATTCGCTTGATTCCCAATGTTTTGTCAACCAATGCGGCAAGCCCAGATGAACGAAATTGGTCGATGATGAAAAAAAAATCAGCGGAAACTTGTCGTAATCCGCTGATTTTTATTGTTTTGTGAGACTTTTGGGCGGCAGGTCGGATTCGAACCGACGACCCACGGAACCACAATCCGGTACTCTAACCAACTGAGCTACAACCGCCATTTGGGTGTCTCAAAAAGACGCGGCAAAAATACACTTTTTTCGAATACCCCGACACGCTTGGAAAAATTTTTTTTCGGGGGCCTTGATCCGGTGCGGAACACCTCGTGTAGCGTCGGAATGAGGACCGTCGGAGCCTCTTCAGTGTTCTGAAATCGGGTTGTGGTGACGTTCGGTGCGAAATAGTTATCAACTTTTTTCAACATGCGGCTTTTTTCAGGGAAGAAGGTGTAAATTTGCAAATCCATGTCTCTTGCTACGCGGGAAGATGGACTTGTGTTGTCATGATGCTGATATATAGATTGTTATAAATAATTTGATAAATATAAAGCAAACGTTATGAAGAAGATTTATTTTCTGCTGATTTTCATTTTGGCGGTGTCTTTTCCGAGATTGGGGGCGCAGAGTCTGGAAGATTACCAGATGACTGTGCTGGAGAACGAAGCATACACCTCCATCGTGCCGACGGGCACGGAGCTGACCGACTGTCATGGTGACGACGAATACGGTTCGTTGCTGCTGCCGTTCGCATTCCGCTTCGGCAACACGCAGTTGGCGGCGGGTGCGACGCTGTATGCCTGCTCCAACGGCTACCTGACCACTGGCGAGGGAGTGGATGCCTACGCACCCAGCTGGTCATCCTCCTACGGGATTATTTCTCCGTTGGCGCACGACTTGAACATTGTCGGCGACTGGGTGACGGCGAACACCGGGGTCTGGTACGAGGTCTCGGGGGCGTCCCCGGACCGGGTGCTCACGGTGGAGTGGTGCGATGTGCCCAACTACGGCGAGGACAACCGCTACAATTTCCAGGTGAAGCTTCACGAGAGCACCAACCTGATCGAGTTCTGCTACGGCTCGATGCTGGTCTCCTCGACGGAGAGCGTGGAGGTGGGCCTCCGCAATGTGGACGAAGGGGTGAACCTGTTTGTGGTTCCTGGCCTCACGCCCGCGTGGAATGGCGCGGTTACGGCCGAGAGTGCGTTGGTGCAGTCGATGACTGTCTCCTCGACGTATCATCCGGTCAACCTCACCTACCGGTTCACGCCGGTGGCAGTAACTTGCCAGCGACCGGTCAATCTGTTGGCGGATGTGTCGGCAGAGGGCGACATCACGTTTTCCTGGTCGGACACGGCGGGAGGCACCATTTGGGAGGCGGCCTGCGTGACCGGCAACGAGGATCCGGAGAACAGCGCCTATTTGACAACGGTGACGGACACGTTCGTTCAGTTCACGGGGCTCAGTTTGTTATCCATCTACAAACTGTATGTGCGCACGGTCTGCGACGGCGAAGTGTCGGGCTGGCGTTCCATCAAGGTGGCCACCCCTTGCGGCGCCATCACTGACTTGCCCTACCGCATGTCGTTCGATGACGAGGGGGCCGGCTCGTCGGTGTTCCCGCATTGCTGGTCGAAGCTCAACCCGACCACCAGCTCCTATCCCTACGTCTATAACCTCTCTTTTGCTCCGAGTGCGCCTGCCGTGCTCCGTTTCTACAGTACCACGAGCACGTACAACGTCGCGGTGCTTCCGCCTGTTGACAACAGTGTTAATATCAATGAGTTGCAGCTGACTTTCAAATACTATCATACGGGTTCCTCCTACGGCAGTGTGGGCGTGATGACGGACCCTGCCGATGTGTCCACCTTCCAGGAGATTGCCTCCCTGCCTACTGCGACTTCCACGTGGAACGATGTGGAAGTGGTGTTCGGCGATTATGCCGACACGGGGCGTTACATTGCCATACGGCACGTCGGGACGGGCAGCAACTATGTGGACGATGTCGCACTGGACTATATCCCGAATTGCTCGCCGGTGGCTGGCCTGACGGTTTCCGCCATTACGGGCAACGGCGCGTTTGTGTCGTGGTCGCCTGGAACGCTGGGCACTCCGGTCTCCTACATCGTGGAATATGCCGAATTAGGGACCGAGGCGTGGGTCACACAGACTGTCTATGAGCCCTATTTCATGCTTTCGGGCTTGACGCCGGAGAGCTCCTACGCCGTTCGGGTCTATGCATCGTGCGAGTCGGGCGATTTGAGCGATGTTGCGACTTCCACGTTCGCCACGACCTCCGAGGCGCCGTGCTATAAGGCGGTGGGTGACGGCACGTCAAGCTCGTACGAATTTCCGCTCAATAATTTCTACAACTATTCTTATACGCAGCAACTTTTCAGGGCGGAGGAACTTGCCGGCCTGACGGAAATCAACGGCGTGGGCTTCGATTTCCGGCACACCAGCAACATGGTGGAGAAACCCAATGTCTTGGTGTATCTCGGCCATACCACGTTGAGCGCGTTCCCGTCGGAGGGTGCCCCGGTGGCCCCGTCGGCACTCACGCTTGTTTATCAAGGAATGCTCAACTGCCATACGGGATGGAACTATTTCCCGTTCGACAGCGCCTTCGTTTATGACGGCACCTCCAACCTTGTGCTGGCCGTGCTCGACAACTCTGGCAGCTATGACGGCAGCGCCTACAAGTTCTCCACCCACCAGGGCGGAAGCAATGTCTCCTTGTGCTATTACAGCGACGACGCGCAGGTTTCGATGCTGAATCCGCTTGGAAATGCGGATGTCTATTACAGCATGGGTGGCGAGCGCAGCAATGTGCGATTCCTCACCACGGGCTGCACGTGCCCGTCGCCCACTCCTGTGGTGGCGGCGGTGACCTCGCGCACGGCCACGGTTCTGTGGTCCGCCGGCGGCAACGAGAGTGAGTGGGAGGTGGAGTACACTCTCGCGGGCGACCCGCAGTGGGTGTCGTTGGGCACGTTCACGGATATGGCCCTTACCATCGACACTTTGCAGCCGGCAACCTCCTATATGTTCAGGGTGCGCGCGGTGTGCGGTACCGATGACCACAGCGACTGGCAGTCGGTGACGCTCACTACCGACTGCGAGCCAATGACCATTCCGTATGCGGAGATGTTCGACACCTACGGTACCGGCTCGGGGGCCTATCCCTCCTGCTGGAGCCGTCTGAAGACCTATTCGTCCAACTACCCGCAGATCCAGGGCGGCAGCACGTCGTCGAACGTGGTCTCCGCGCCCGGTGCACTCACCTTCTATTCGACGACGGCCACCTACGAGATGGCGGTGATGCCGGAACTCGACGAGTTGTACGATCTCACGAACCTCTCGGTGCGTTTCAAGCTGAAACAGTCCACGCTCAACCATCCGTTGATAGTGGGCGTGCTGTCCGATCCGATGCAGGCCTCCACGTTTGTCCCGGTGGACACGCTGCTCGCGACAGCGGCTGGCAGCTTCCAGGAATTCGTGGTGCCTTTCGCGGATTATGCTGGAGAAGGACGTTACATCGCTTTCCTCTATTCGGGCAACCATTATACATATATGGACAATTTAGAACTTTATGACGCTTCGTGCGTGGCTCCTGACTCGCTTTGGGCGGAGGAAGTGACCGGTAGCTCGTTGACGCTGGCCTGGAACGCCTCCGATGAGGCCGTCGCGTGGAATGTGCAGTATGGTATGCATGGTTTCGCCTTGGGTGCAGGCACGACGACAGAGGCGTACTCCACCACGATGGAAATCTCGGACCTGCCGACTAATGCCACGTTAGACTTCTACGTGCAGAGCGACTGCGGCGGCGTGCAGAGCCCGTGGGCGGGTCCGCTGACCGTCACGTTGGTCTGCGGGGAGATTGCCGGACTTCCGCTGGTGGAGAACTTCGACACGTACGGCACCGGCAACGCCACCGCCGCCATCCTCCCCACCTGTTGGGAAAGGGGCGGCACGGGAAACTACGCCAACTATCCGTACATCACCAACAACACGCCGTTCAGCACACCGGGAGTGCTTTGCTTCAACGGCAACGCTGCCAATTATTCCCAGGTCGTGCTTCCTGCCATCAGCGGCGATTATCCGTTGAACACGCTCAAGGTCTCCTTCAAGTACCGTACAGCAGCCACGGGATTCCGGCTGTTAGCGGGTGTCATGGAGGACTCCGTCTTCGTCCCGGTTGATACGGTGACTTTCTTTGCGGAGGGCTGGAACGACTATGAGGTCTATTTCGCGAACTACGAGGGTCCCGGCCAGCGCATCGTCTTCAGAGGCGTGTCGGGGCTGGGCTATATGGACAACCTGACGGTGAGCGAGGCCGACGGATGCTCTCTCCCGTTGCAAGTGCAGGCGTTGTCGTTAGGCGGTGATTCCGTCCGGGTGAGCTGGATAGACAACAGCTTGGCCACGCAATGGGTGGTGGAGTACGGTCCTCACGGTTTCGTGCCCGGCAACGGCACCGAAGAACCTGCCAATGAGCATACTGCCGTGATTACCGGCCTTGTCGCCAATGAGATTTACGACTTCTATGTGAGGACGGACTGCGCTTCCGGCGATGCCGTGTATGCGGGTCCTGCCACGGTGGTGCAGGGTGCCTGGCTGATGGCCAATGGGGCCGACACGCTCCACACTTGCAATACTTATATTTTGGATGATGGCGGCTATTCGGGCAGCTACTCCGGCGATATGGAGGCCACGTTGGTGGTGTATGCCGATGCGCCGGGCAACGCGCTGATGTTGTCGGGAACGGTCAACACGGAGGAGGAATACGACCAGTTGTACATTTACGACGGGGCGGGTACCGGCGGCACCCTTTTGGGCGTGTACAGCGCCAGTGCCATGGTGCAGGATCTGATAGCTGTGAGCGGCGCGGCGACGCTCCATTTCGTCTCCGACGGCTCTGTGTCATACGCGGGTTTCATGATTCATGTGACGTGCGTGCCCACGTTGTGCGATGCCCCTGCAGGTCTGCATCTCGCGGAAGTTACCTCCTCTGCCACCACGGTGGCCTGGACGGGGAATGCCGCCTCCTACGCGCTGGTCTATGGGCCGCAGTATTTCAACCCGAATGCCGGCGGCACTACGGTCAACGGGATTGTGGACACGTTCTATGCGTTCACCGGCTTGACTCCGGGCGCGATGTATGATGTCTATGTGATGGCGGAGTGTGACGGCGGCGGCAATAGCCTGATGTGCGGGCCGCTGACGTTCGCGGCCGGTGCCGTGACGGTGCCTGTAAGCGGTACGCAGACCATCACTTCGTGCGGCGTCATGGTTTACGATGACGGCGGCGCGACCGGCTCCTACTCGAACAACGCCAACGGGATGTTGGTGGTCTATCCCGAGCCGGGCAGCGCGGTCACGATTTCGGGAACGGTGAACACCGAATCGGGCTATGACTTCCTTTACGTTTACGATGGGGTAGGGATTGGCGGAACGCTGCTCGGCTCGTTCTCTGGGACAGCCGTCACGGTGCCGTTGCTGACCTCAACCACCGGCCCGATTACCCTGAACTTCGTTTCCGACTTTTCGTCCGTGGGTAGCGGCTTCGTGTTGACCACGGGCTGTGTGAACCTCGCCTGCCCGATGCCGACTGGCCTCGCGGTGGCGGTGGACAATACGCTGCACTCCGCGACAATTACCTGGACCCCAGGTGGTTCCGAAAACGAATGGGTGGTGGGTTACAAGCAGAACTACGAGACGGTGTGGACGGAAGCGACGGTGAACACGACCACCTACACGATTGCCGGCTTGCCGGAGTCTGCCGTATATGATGTGCGCGTGAAGGCGGTGTGCGGGGCAGGCGACGAGTCGCCATACGCGGAAACCTCCTTCAACACGGCGTGCGGCACGATCTCCGCATTCCCGTTCGTGGAGGGCTTCGAGGCTTCCACCGAATGCTGGACGGTCTCTGGAAACACTTCCGACGCCTACTATTGGCGAAACGACTACACCACTAATGAAGAGCTGATGTACGCTTTCGGGTATGCGGCCTACGAGACGGCCCCGTCGGGCAGCCGTTTCCTGTTCTTCGGGGCGGACAACAACGAGGAGGTCTTCTTCTCCCGCCTTGTCTCGCCGGTCTTGGACCTGAGCGGCCTCGCCAACCCGTACTTGAAGTTCACGCACATTCAAGCGGCTTGGGGCAGTGACCGCGACACGCTGGGGGTCTATTTCCGGACCTCATCTTCGGGCGATTGGCAGTATTTGGCCTCCTTCAGCACGTCGATAGAGTCGTGGACGGTGGATTCGGTGGCGCTGCCCACCTCGGGGAACACCTCTGTGGAAATCGCCTTCCTCGGTGCCGCTTCCTACGGCTACGGTATCGGTTTGGACGAAGTGACGGTTTATGATGTCGTTTTCGGACCGGACCCGTGCGAGGTGCCGACGAATGTGCAGGTCTCCCACGTGGAGAATCATGCCATCACGGTGACTTGGGACGCCAATGCTGATCTGGTCGGCTGGAATGTCCGCTATCGGAAAGCGAACAGCGGCAGCTGGAGCTCGGCATCCACGGCCACGCACAGCTATACGATTACCGGGTTGGAAGACTCCACGGCATACGAGATTCAGGTGCAGGCCGACTGCGGCGTAAACCAGAGTGACTGGAGCGCTTCTGTCACGGCAACGACCACCAATGTGGGCATTGCTGACCATCTCGCGGGCGGTGTCGTGCTGTTCCCGAACCCGGCGAACGACTTCGTCAATGTACAATGTACAATGTATAATGCACAAGTGAGTGCGGATTTGCACTTGTTTGATGTGTATGGGAAATTGGTGCAAACCGTCCCGATGACGGGCGAAACCACATCCGTCAACATTTCCGCTCTGGCCGACGGCATGTATTTCGTGCGCGTGACCACAGGGCAGGGTGTGGTGACAAAACCGTTTATAGTGAAACGGTAAACCGTAAACCATAACGAATTTGCAGGGGCGCGATTCTTCGCGTCCCTTTTTTTGTGGAGGAAATTTGAGGGTGCGTAATAAAGGAAAAAGTGTATATTTGCGGCTTGATTTTTTGAGTAAAAGAACGAATCATTAATTATATGAAAAAGCTATTACTTTGGTTTGCCTTTATAGGTTTATGCCATTTTGCCATCGCGCAAAACATTGAAATCACACAGAATTCCTATCAGAAAGTGGCTATTTCGTTTGAAACGGCCGGATTGGATGTTCAAGATCTCGTTGTTCCGGAGGGTCACTTTGTGACCGTCTCCATGCCGGGCTTCGGCTCCACGTACGATCCAGGTGCCCCGGCGTTGCCGCAGCTGTCGAAGTTGCTGCAGGTTCCTGTTTGCGACTCGGTGGTTGTTCGCGTGGTGAACGCCCGTTACGAGGACCATTCCGCCGATGAACTGGGTGTCCTTTATCCCGTTTATCCTTCGCAGGTGTCTGCGTCGAAGAGCGGCCCCAAGCCCTCATTCTCCTATAACCAGGGCATTTACGGCTCCGATGCCTTCTATGCCCGCCCCTTGGTCAGCGTGGAGAAAGCTGGTGTCAAGCGTAGTGCTGCCTTGGCGAACGTCTATTTCTGTCCGGTGCAATACAACCCTGTAACCCAGCAGTTTAGAGTTTATACCCACGTGGATGTAGAGTTCACTTTCGTGAATGCCAACATGGCGAAGACCGCCGCGTTGCAGAAGTATGCCTCCCCGCTGTTCTCCTTCGACAAGGAGATGGTTATCAACAAGATGCAGGAGGTCCGCAACGAGTACTCTGCCGCCCCCATCAAGTATTTGATCATCGGTAACGGCATGTTCGCCTCCAACGAGGACCTCGCGGCGTTCGTGGCCTGGAAGAAACGTCTGGGCTACCTCGTGGAGGTCGCTTACACGTCGGACGCCAACGTGGGCACTTCCACCACGTCCATCAAGAACTTCATCCAGTCGAAGTATGATGCGGCCACCCCGTCGAACCCTGCGCCCACGTTCCTGCTCCTGCTCGGCGACCGCGAGCAGCTTCCCGCCTTCAACAACCAGACCAACGAGGACCACATCACCGACCTCTACTACGCCACGTTGACCGGCAACGACTATCTTCCGGACCTTTACTACGGACGTCTCTCCGCCACCAACAACACAGAACTCTCCCATCAGATCGAGAAAATCTTGATGTACGAGCAATACACGATGCCGGATCCCTCCTATCTCGGCAATGCGGTCCTGATTGCCGGCACTGACAACTACTGGGCCGAGACGCACGCCAACGGCCAGGTGAACTACATCACGAGCAACTACATAAACACCGGCAACCCGCGCTACACCAACGTGATGGCGCACCTCTACAACTGCTCCTCGCAGGCTGCGCAAATCCGCCAGGAGGTGAGCAACGGCTCCGGCTGGACGAACTACACGGCCCATGGCAGCGAAACCAGCTGGGCCGACCCGCAGTTCACCGTCTCGCAGGTGGCAAGTTTGCAGAACACGGACAAATATGGCCTGATGATCGGCAACTGCTGTCAGAGCGGCAACTACAAGACCTCCGTTTGCTTCGGCGAGGCGCTCCTGCGTGCGGAAAAGAAGGGCGCCATGGGCTACATCGGGGCCTCCAACAACAGCTATTGGAACGAAGACTACTATTGGGCAGTCGGTGTGCGCAGCAATGTCACGGCCAACCCTACCTATATGGCGAATGCTCTCGGCATGTACGACAAACTGTTCCACACCCATAACGAGGATTACAGCAACTGGGTGTCCACCATCGGCGGCATCATGGCGGGCGGCAACATGGCGGTGCAGTCCTCCTCCTCCGACAAAAAGCAGTATTATTGGGAAATTTACCATTGCTTCGGCGACCCGTCGGTGCAGGCTTATCTGGGCGTGCCCTCCGAAATGGAGGTGACGGCCAACGAGGTGCTCAACACGGATGCCACCTCCTACGTGGCGCAGGTGGCTCCGTACGCTTACGTGGCGATGACCCAGGATGGCGAGTTTGTGGCCGCAGCCTTTGCGGACGCCAACGGCACCGTCACGCTCCAGCTCCCTTCCTCCCTTGACCCGGGCGACTACGAGCTGTCGGCCATTGCCCAGAACTACATCCCGTATTTCCAGAATGTCCAGATAATCACTCCAAACGGTCCGTACGTGGTTCCGACAGCCGTAGAGGTGGCTGAAGGTGCTACGTTCTTCGAGGGCAACAGTGTCTTCATGAATCTTACGGTGGCGAATGTCGGCGTTGACAACGCCACGGGCGTCTCTGCCCGTCTCGTCCCCCAGATGAACGGCGTGGTCATGCTGCAGGATTCCGTCTATGTCGGCGGCATTGGCGTGCAGCAGTCGGAATCCCGCGCCAACGCCTTCGCCTTTGTCATGCCGGCGGTGGAGGACTATACGGACATCCCCTTCGTGCTTTCCGTCCGCTGGAACGACACGGTCATCACCCGCAGCGTCAACGTGCGCGCACTGCTTCCCAAGGTGGAACTCGACAGCTATAACACTTTGGTCAACAACGTGGTGGTGCATAAGATCAATGCGGGCGACGAGGTGGTCCTTGCCCTCACCAACCAGAACAAGGGCCATGTCGCAGTGAACAGCGGCTCCATAGATGTCACCTGCAACTATTCGGGCGCGTCGGTGCTCACGCCGCTCTCCAGCATCAGCGGACTGGATCCGAACGCTTCCGTGGAGAAGAACTTCCAGGTTCGCTTTGCCGACACGGTACCTGACGAGTCACTCGTGCCGTTCTATGTGCATATAGCGTATGACAACATCATTCGTGTTGATACGCTGTATTTGCTGGTGGGCGGAAATTCGGAGGATTTCGAAAGCGGCGACTTCTCGCAAAACAACTGGAGCATGAACAATTACCCGTGGATTATCACCAATACCGGCGCCCACTCGGGAACCTATTGCGCACGTTCCGCGCAAAACCTGCCCGGCAACAGCAGCTCACGCATGAACGTCACCATTTCGTCTGATGCCCCTTCGACGTTGTCCTACTACCGCAAGGTGAGCAGCGAGGCGGGCTACGACAAATTCATCCTGTATGTCGATGGAAACCAGAAGGATGAAGCTTCCGGCAACACCGATTGGGTGTTTGTATCCTTGGATGTCGCGGCTGGCACGCATACGTTCCGTTTCTCATACGAGAAGGACTATTCACAAGCCAGCGGCAGTGACTGCACCTGGATTGATGACATTATTTTCCCGAGTGTCGGCATCCTTGTGGTGGAGGATGTGACGGATTCCACGGATGTCAGCGTGGCGGATTACGAGGCTTCGCGTGCGAAAGTCTATCCCAACCCGACCAACGAGTGGGTCGTGGTGGAGAGCGCACAGCCCGTCGGACAGGTGATGCTCTATGACCTCAACGGGCGTGTGGTGCGTGCGTTGAATTCCCTCGCGGCAGAAGGAAACCGCTTGAATGTGAGCGATCTGCCTTCCGGATTTTATATGTTGAAAGTTGTTTTCGAAAACGGACAAACCCAAACCCTCAAGATTATCAAGCAGTAATGGCGAACACATCGGAGCAATATGACGAGATGATCCGCTATTGCGGGGAGACATTCCGCAATAAGGCGGTGGATTACGGCACGGCGTGGCGCATCCTGCGCCTGCCGTCGCTCACCGACCAGATCTACATCAAGGCAAATCGTATCCGCAGCATCCAGGAGAAGGGTGAGGCGATGGTGGCGGAGGGCGTGGTCCCGGAGTTCGTCGGCATCGTCAACTATTCCGTGATGGCGCTCATCCAGTTGGAGGTCGGCGTGGCCAATGCCCCCGAAGAGGCCGTCATGCCTGCGGAGAAGGCGGCGGAACTGTACGACAAGTACATTCACGCAGCCAAAGATTTGATGATGAGCAAGAACCACGACTACGACGAGGCGTGGCGGCAGATGCGCATCAGCTCCATCACCGACATCATTCTCATGAAAATCTTCCGAATCAAGTCCATCGAGGACCACAACGGCAACACTCTCGTCTCCGAAGGCCTCGATGCCAACTACTACGACCTCATCAACTACGCGATGTTCTGCCTGATCCGGCTGGTTTTGGAGAAGGAGGGGTGAGGGCTTTTGGCCTTTGGCTTTTGGCTTTTGGCTTTTGGCTTCTGGCTTTTGGCTTTTGGCTTCTGGCTTTTGGCTTTTGGCTTTTGGCTTTTAGCTTTTAGCTTTTGGCTTTTGGCTTTTTGAACTTTGAACTTTGAACTTTAAACTTAATTTAGCATCGAATATGAGCAAAAAAGAACCCGTTTGGTTAAAGATTATCCGCATCCTGTTGGCGTGCGTGTTCCTTTATTCCAGCTATGCCAAGGCCATCGACCCGGTGGGCTTCGGCATCAAGATGGACGAGTATTTCAATTCCTTCGGCATGGGCTTCATGCACCCGCTGTCGCAGTTCCTGGCCATCTGCGCCATCCTCTGCGAGTTCGTGCTGGGCTGCATGATGCTGTTCCGCGTGAAGGTGAATCTGGCGTCGTGGGGCTACCTGCTCTTCATGACCTTCTTCTTCTTCCTGACGATGTGGTTGGCCATCGCCGAGTTCCTCGAAGTGCGCGGCATCCACGATTTCGGTGTGGTGAAGGACTGCGGCTGCTTCGGGGCGGAAATCAAGCTCTCCAACTGGCAGACCTTCCTGAAGAACGTCATCATCATCATCCCCACGATCATCGTCTTCGCCAAGCGGAAGCTCATCCCCGACATTCGGCTGACGGAACTGGGCAAGTGGCTCGCCATCGCTGTGTTCGCGGCCATCGCCATCTGCTTCCAGCTGCATTTCCTCCGCCATCTGCCCCTCAAGGACCATTCCGACTGGAAGAAGGGCGAGTATGTGGTCGATAGCTTCATCGAGAAGCCGGCGGTGAAGGAGGTGGTGTTCGTCTATCGGAACAGCAAGACGGGCGAGGAGATGACCCTTTCGCAGGACGAGCTGATGGAACAGAGCGACAGCTTCTACACGGATTATGAGTACGTGGACCGTCACGACAGCGTCATCACGCCGTACAAGGCCGCCAAGATCCCGGGTTTCAATATGTTGGACGAGAACGGTGCCGATCATGCCTACGAGCTGATCAGTCCCGATAATGAACAATATACATATATATTATATGTGTCGAATCTGAAGGAGGTGAACCCCAAGGGGGTGGAAAAGGCCAAGGCACTTGCGGCCAAATGTGCGGAGAACGATTACCCGTTTGTGGCTGTCACCAACTCCTCCGAGGAGGAAATCACCGCCTTCGTGACGATGTACGGCCTCGACTTCCCGATATACCAGAACCCCATCGACCCCGTGAAAGGTCCCTTCATGGTGCGTGACGCTGTGCGTTCCAACCCCGGCCTCATCCTGTTCAAGAAGGGCGTGGTTCTCGAAAAGTGGGCTTGGCGCGACTTCCCAAGCGAGGCGAAGTAGGGCAGGGGATACTCTGCTGTGAAAAGTCAGCCGTTTTGCTGCGGTTTCTTCACTCGGTCAACCGGCACCTCCAAATGCTTTGGAATCAGTGCAAGAAGAAACCGCAGGGTTTTGATGTGAAAAAAAACGATGCGATTAGACAAATACCTGACAGACAATAACTTTTTCCCGTCGCGGGAGAAGGCTCAGACCGCCATCAAGCATGAGACGGTGAAAGTCGATGGGCGCGTGGCGACCAAACCCTCCATGGACATCACGGACGCGATGAAAGTGGAGGTCACCGACCTTTTCAACAAGTTCGTGAGCATGGGCGGTCTGAAACTGGAGAAGGCCATCAAGGATTTCGGACTGGATTTCGCCGGGAAAGCGGTGTTAGACATCGGATCCTCCACAGGCGGTTTCACGGATTGCGCACTGCAGCATGGTGCAGCTTCGGTGACGGCTGTGGATGTGGGTACCGACCAGCTCGTGGAGTCGCTGCGCAACCACCCGAAGGTAACCTCCATCGAAAACAAGGATTTTCGGGAATTGACTTCGGAAGATGTTCAAAACCAACGTTTTGACTTCATCGTTTCCGATGTGTCGTTCATCTCCCTCACCTATATTATTCCCTGCGTGGATCCGTTCTTGAAACCCGATGGGCAGCTGATGTTCCTGATTAAACCGCAGTTCGAGGCGGGACCTTCGTTCCTGAACCGCAGCGGCATTGTGACGGACGAGAAGGGTTACAAGACGGCCATCCAGCGGGTGGTCAGCGAGGCGATGAACCACCACTACTACTTGCACGGCATCGCCATCTCCACGCTTTTCGAGAAACACAAGAATGTGGAATTTCTCGCGCTGTTCAGCCGTATCCCCTCCCGTTTTGCCCCGAATTACCCTGCTTTGCTTCAGGAAGTGAAGGCCTTGCGGAAAAATCTTTGATTCGTTTTTTCTGTCGCTTTGTTTACGTATTTTATGTACCTTTGCGCAAAATTTTCAATATGGACAAGTTAGTGAAAATATACTGCAAAAACGTTGACACTGAGTTCCAAATCCCTTGCGGAACCTCGCTCCAGGAGTTCGTGGACGGGTGTCTCGGCAATCTGAAACTCGAACTTCCCTTTATCGGGGCCCTGGTGAACAACAAGGTTCGGGACATGTCGTTCTGCCTCACCAAGTCGTCGCAGGTGGATCTTTTCGACTATTACAGCCCCTACGGCCGGCAGGGCTATATGCGCTCGCTCTACTTCCTGCTCTTCTATTCGGTTGACGAGCTGCTCCCCGAACACGTCAGGCTGCGCATCAAGCACTCCATCTCCGGCGGCCGCTACTGCACGTTGGAAAACCTCGACGGACCGGTCACCGAGGAGCTGGTGACGAAAATCCTCATGCACATGAAGGACACGGTGAAACGCAACCTGCCGTTCGTCAGGGAGGAGATGCCCACGGACGAAGCCATCAAGGCGTTCCAGGAGTATGGACTGGAGGACAAGTACGAGTTCTTCAAGAACCGCGACCGCATCTACACCTCCGTCTATCATCTCGGGAACAGCATCAACTATTACCACGGATTCCTGGTCCCCTCCACGGGCTATCTCCAGACTTTCGGCTTGGAAAAGTACGAGGAAGGATTGCTGTTGAAGCTCCCGTCCAAGAAAAACATCAAAGTGATGGCGAAAACGCGGATCTATCCTAAGCTCTTCTCCGTCTATAAGATGGACAAGGAATGGGCGGAGTCCATGGGAGTGCCTTACGTGTTCAACCTGAACAAATATACGAACAGCGAATCGATACATTCCGGCGTTTTGGTGGCGGAGGCCTACCAGGAGAAGCATATCGCCCGCCTCGCCGACATGATTCATCAGCGCGGGAATGTGAAGATGGTGCTCATCAGCGGGCCATCGAGCTCCGGCAAGACGACCTCGTGCCGCCGACTTTCGGTCCAGTTAGCCGTCTTGGGCTATTATCCGGTGCCGATTTCCGTCGATGACTTCTTTGTGGAGCGCGAGGAGACCCCCAAGGACGAGAACGGCGAGTACGACTTCGAGGCACTGCACGCCATCGACCTGCCGCTTTTCAACAGCACGCTGAACCGCCTGCTGGCGGGCGAGCGCGTGGAGATTCCCACGTTTGACTTCACGCTCGGGAAAAAGGTTTGGAGCGGGAAGACACTCCAGATGCAGAAAAACTCCATCCTCGTCATTGAAGGCATCCATTGCCTGAACCCCGAACTGACGGCTCAGGTGCCCGACGAAATCAAGTTCAAGGTCTTCGTCTCGGCGCTCACCTCCCTCTCCCTCGACCGCCAGAATCCGATTTCGACCTCTGACAACCGACTGATACGCAGAATTATACGCGACTATAACTATCGTGGCTATTCGGCCATTGACACCATCCGCCGGTGGCCGAGCGTGCGGCGCGGCGAGGAGAAAAACATCTTCCCGTTCCAGGAAAACGCCGACGTGATGGTCAACACCTCGCTGATTTTCGAGCTTTCGGTGCTGAAACCTTACGCGATGCCGATTCTCTATGCGGTACCCGAAAACGTGCCCGAATACGCCGAGGCCACCCGCTTGATCAAATTGCTTTCCTTCTTCAAAACCATTCCTGTGAAATCGCTGCCGGGAACTTCCATCCTGCGCGAGTTCGTGGGCGGAAGCACCTTCACCTACTGATGGTCACCCTCGTCGGTTCCGGAAATGTGGCCACTTGGATGGCGCAGCGGCTGCAGTGTTCGCAGCGTTTCCCCGTGACCCAGGTCTATAGCCGGACGCTGGAACATGCTCAGCGGCTGGCGGCGTTGTCTCATGCGGAAGCTGTAACGGATATTTCGATGCTAAATCCTGATAACCAGATATTTGTGTTTGCTCTGGCAGATAATGTCTACGCGGAACTGCTGCCGAAGCTACCGTTCAGGCTGCCCACCGCAATTCTTACCTCGGGCACGGTGTCCTGCCAGTGTCTGCGCGAACATGCGGACACTTTCGGGGTTGTCTATCCCTTACAGACGTTCACCAAGTCGCAGGATATGAGAGGGTTGGATGTCCCGCTGTGTATAGAGTCCGATGCCTTCGGGGCGAAGAAAGAGACGGTGTGGTCGTTGGCGCGGGAACTCTCGCCGAAGTGCTACGAGGTGTCGGAGGCACAGCGCGCACGGATGCACGTCGCGGCGGTCTTCGCCTGCAACTTCAGCAACGCGATGTACCGGATTGCCTACGAGCTGATGGAGGAGAGGAACCTTCCGTTCGAGATTCTCCTCCCATCGCTTCGTCAGACGGTGGCGAAACTCTCGGTGATGACGCCGGCGGAGGCGCAGACCGGTCCGGCCGTGCGCCGCGACATGAACGTGATGCGCACCCAGATGGATGCCTTGGACGACGAACGGCTGAAGGAACTCTACCGAATGATGTCCGAAATCATCATGGAAGTTTAGAGAAATGGATGAGAATGACCCTTTTTGAACTGATATTATGAAGAATTTCAAGAAAAAATATGTTTTTTGCTTGTTTGTCGTGGCCATGCTCGCCATTGCGGCGAATGGACAGCCGTTGGTGATTATGCACACGAACGACACGCACAGCCAGATCGACCCCTACACCTACAAAGGCGACGTGAATGTGGGCGGTTTCCTGCGCCGTGAGGCGGCCATCCGCGAAATCAGGGCGGAAAACCCGGTCACGTTGCTGCTCGATGCCGGTGACTTCTCGCAGGGGACACCCTACTTCAACTTCTTCCACGGCTATGTGGAGGTGCGGCTGATGAATGCCATGGGCTATGATGCCGCCACGCTTGGCAACCACGAGTTCGACAACGGGACGGCCGCTCTCGCCGCCCGCCTCAAAACCGCCGATTTCCCCGTGGTGTGTGCCAACTACCGGTTCGACAACAAGAAACTGGCCAAAGTGGTGAAACCTTACGTCATTGTGGAGCGCGGCGGCAGGCGAATCGGCATTTTCGGACTCGGGGTGAACCTCGACGGTTATGTGGCGCCGCAGAACGCCCGTGGGGTCACCTATCTCGACCCCGTGGAGACCGCCCGCAACATGGTGGCCGAGCTGAAGGCCCAAAACTGCGATTTGATCGTCTGCCTCTCGCATGTCGGGGTGGACACTACAAAAAAGGACAATGATTACGAAATTGCACGGCAAGTGCCTGAAATAGACGTGATTATCGGCGGTCATACCCATGAAGAGATTAATCCGCCTGTCGTGGTCGGCGACACGCGCATCTGCCAAATGACCAACCGAGGAAAGTGCTTTGGCGTGCTGACGGTGGAGTAGGGAAGTCTCCTACAGCAAGCTTTCTGTGGCAAGATAGTTTTTCCCCATATTTTTTGAAGCGGACATGTCGGGTGATGTGTCCGTTTTTTTGTCAGGCATCGTATAGTCAAGGGGTAGTCAATCCCCGTCAGGCTTACAATTCGGGGTTGGAATTTTCCCCGATTTTTTGTACTTTCGCAGCCTGAAAAATGTAATTTCGAAACGAGCCGGTGAATATTCTTAACTCATTGATATTTTGTCGTTTGTGTGGAGTGATTATATTTATGGGAAAACCCTCTGGAATGCGCATTCAGGGCTTTCCAAGCGTAGAGTGAGACAAGAACCCTAAAGGATATGAAACAGAAAATAATGGTAACGGGCGGTTGTGGATACATTGGTTCACATACGATCATCGCCCTTATAGAGAGTGGAAAATACGAGGTCATCTCCGTTGACAGCTGTGTGCGCAGCACGCCGGAGACGATGCGGCGAGTGGAGGAGATTACTGGAGTGAAAGTCAAGAACTACCGGTTAGATGTCTGCGACCGGGAGGCGTTTTTTCAGGTTTTTGAGGAGAACCCGGATGTGGCGGGCATTATCCATTTCGCGGCGTACAAGGCGGTAGGCGAATCGGTGGAGAAACCGCTGATGTATTACCGCAACAATCTCGGCACGATGATGAATGTGCTGGAGGCGTGCGAGCGGTTCCGCGTCAAGCACCTGCTGTTCTCCTCGTCGGCCTCCGTGTATGGCGACATCCGGGAACTTCCGGTGAATGAGAGAACCCCGATGGGGACCGCCGCCTGCCCATACGCGCACACCAAGCAGATCTGCGAGGGCATGATTCAGAGCGAGATGGCAGCCGGCACGGCGATGAGCGCCTTGATCCTGCGCTATTTCAACCCCGTGGGCGCACACCCGACCGGACTCAACGGCGAACTCTCGCCCGACAAACCCAACAACTTGATACCCATTATTATGCAGGTCGCCTCGGGCAAGCTGCCGCAGATGGCCGTCTTCGGCACCGACTACGACACCCGCGACGGCTCCTGCATCCGCGACTACCTGCACGTGTGCGATGTGGCCGAAGCCCATGTGAAAGCCATGGACTACCTTGTGGAGGGCCGCAACGCGGAACGCTGCGAGATTTTCAACATCGGGAGCGGCAACGGCCTCTCAGTGCTGGAAATGCTCGATGCGGCCGAGAAAGCCGTCGGCAAGAAGCTGAACTATGTGCTCGGCGACCGTCGTCCTGGCGATGTTCCCGCGATTTACGCCGACAGCACCCGCGCCAACGAACTCCTCGGCTGGCACTGCCGATACAATGTCCATGACATGATGGACAGCGCGTGGAAATGGGAGAAACATCTGATGGAAATGTGATAATTGTTGAATAAAAAAATAAAGTTATGTCAGAAAATTTACAATCAGTAGCAGATTTGGCGCTGATATTGGTGTCAGCAGGAGTTGTGACCGTAATTTTCAAGCTTTTGAAGCAGCCCCTTGTGTTAGGCTACCTTGTGGCCGGATTCCTGGTGGGTCCCCATTTGCACATTTTCCCGACAGTGACGGACGTTGAAGGAGTTGAGGCCTGGTCCGAGATTGGTATCATCTTCATGATGTTCAGCGTTGGCCTCGAGTTCAGTTTCAAAAAGCTCATGTCGATGGGCAGCAAGGCTCTCATCACCGCGTTCCTCGGCATCATCGGCATGATCGGCGTCGGGGCATTGCTCGGTTTCGTGATGGGGTGGGGCGTGATGGAAAGCGTCTTTCTCGGCGGTATGCTCTCGATGTCCTCAACAGCCATCATTATTAAGGCGTTCGACGACATGAAGCTGAAGGACCAGCCTTTCGCCACCCTCACAACGGTGGTGCTGATCATCCAGGACATTGTAGCCGTGGTGATGATGGTGTTGATTTCCACCGTCGCGGCCAGTAAGAACTCCGCGCCCGGCCGGGAGATGATCATGAGCATCGTGAAACTCGTCTTCTTCCTCATCCTCTGGTTTGTGGTCGGTATTTATGTGATACCTACGTTGTTGCGGAAATTCAAAGATTATATCAACGACGAGAACCTTCTGATTATTTCCATCGGCCTCTGTTTCGCCATGGTGATTATCGCCAACAGCGTGGGGTTCTCCTCCGCATTGGGCGCGTTTGTCATTGGTTCCATTCTGGCGACGACAGACGTGAGCCACCGCATCGAGCACCTCACCGATAGTGTCAAGAACCTTTTCAGTGCCATCTTCTTCGTCTCCGTGGGTATGATGATTGATCCGCAGGTGTTGGTTCAATATTGGAAACTAATTCTTGTTTTGGTGATTATTACGTTGGTTATCAAGGCTCTTGTGTGTTCGGCATCGGCATTGGTGGCGGGTGCAACCTTGGAGGATTCCATCAAATCAGGCTTCACCTTGTCTCAGATCGGTGAGTTCGCCTTCATTATTGCATCCGTGGCTGTGGCACAGCATGTCATGCAGCCTCACATCTATCCTGTAATCATTGCTGCCTCCGTCATTACCACATTCACAACCCCATACTGGATTAAATTGTCCACGCCGGTGTATAACTACCTCGACAAGAAGATGTCCCCTGAGGCGAAGCAAAGGTTCGATGCCTACGCGCTTTTCGGATCCTCCGACTCGGGCAAGAAGAACTGGAGCAGTATCGTCAAAAGCAACATTGGCAATGTGCTGATTTATTCGGTGCTGTCGTTGGCGGCGCTGTTGCTGATCTTCGAATTTGCTGTTCCGTTCATCAAACAGATACCCTACGTGGAGAACATTCCGGAATGGCTGTTCAACACGCTGGAAGCTGTCGGGTCACTGCTGCTCGTTTCGCCGCTTTTGTTCGGTATTGTGCGCAACAGCCCGAAGGTGCACGAACTCTACCGCTCCCTCATCGAGGAGAACCGCGCCAACATGCTGGTTGTCATTGTCTGGACGGTGATTCGCTTCTTGATTGTCTTCTACTTTGTCTTCACCGTGCTGGTCACCTGCTTCAAGTTCACCAAATGGATGATTGTACTCATTGCCGTGGCCGTCATCTTATTCCTCGTGCTGTCGCGCCGCACCCTGAACCGCCTGTCCTCCCTGGAACAGCAGTTCAAGACGAACTTCGGCAGTGAAGAGGGCAGTAAGTGATTCATAATTCAGAATCGGGAGTTTTGATACGGTGCGGTTCAGAATGAAATGCACCTTTCACCAATCACTAATCACTCTTCACTAGAATGAAAGACACCTTGTTTTTGGACCGTGACGGGATTCTCAACGTGCAGATTGTGGGTGGGTACGTGCGCAGGCCGGAGGAGTTCGTGCTGGTCAACGGCGTGCTCACCGCCATGCAGTGGCTGCGGCCGAAGTTCCGCCGTCTCATCGTGGTCACCAACCAACAGTGTGTCGGCAAACGCCTCTGCACGATGGAGGACATCGACGAGATACACCGCCGGATGCGGGTCACCTTCGAGGAGAACATGACCCCTCTGGACGCGGTCTATTGCTGCCCGCACCGCGCCGATGCGGGGTGCGGCTGCCGCAAGCCCGCTATCGGGATGGCGCTGCAGGCCAAGGCCGACTTTCCCGACCTCGACTTCGCCGATTCTGTGATGGTGGGCGACAGTCTCACCGACATGCAGTTCGCGGTCAACGCAGGCATTCAGCCTGTGCATGTGGGGGCGCGGCACCCAGGCGAGTATGAGGAGATCGCGAGGATTACGCCGCTGCATTACCGTAACCTGTTGGATTTCGCGAAGAATTTCCCCTTAACCGACTAACCGACTAACCCATAGAATGACCTTCTTCTTCATTTTCTTCGTCTGCTACCCGCTTGCCGCGCTGCCTTTGGCGGTACTCTATCTGCTGCTGCCTCTGATTTACCTCATCGTGAATCATGTCGTTCGCTATAGACGCAAAGTAGTGGATGATAATTTGTTGCACGCTTTTCCTGAACTAACGGTTAAAGAGCGTAGAAAGATTCGGAACCGCTATTATTGGCATCTGTCGCAGATTGCCGTCGAGATGGTGAAGATGCTGTTGATACCGCGCCGCGCCTTGCGCTACCGCTACCGTTGCGTCGATACGGAGCTGGTGAACCGCTTCTACCGGGAAGGCCGAAGTGTGATCCTGATGTCGAGCCATTACAACAATTGGGAGTGGATGATCGTGGCGTTGGATGAGCTGTTTCTGCACCACGGCATCGGGGTGGGGAAGGCCAACAGCGACAAGGTGTTCGAGAAATGGGTGAACCGCGCGCGCACCCGCCGGGGTACGGAGGTATGCTTCGCCGATACCGCCCGGGAGGTCTTCGCCCATTACGAGGAAAACCATATCCCTGCCGCCTACATGATGCTCGCCGACCAGTCGCCCAGCAACCCGAAGAAATGCTACGTCACGAAGTTCCTCAACCAGACCACCGGCGTGATTTACGGTCCCGAGTATTTCGCGCGGAAATATGACATCCCTGTGCTATACTACCAGGTTGTCAAGGAGCGGATGGGAAAGTACCGTATTGAAGTCCAGGTGATTACGGAACATCCGAACGATGAGGAACCGTATGCCATCACGCAGCGATACACGGAGTTGCTGGAACAGACCATCCGCCGCAAGCCGGAGTTCTGGATTTGGAGCCACCGGCGTTGGAAGCTGAAGTTCGAGTAGGGGGGGCGGAAAGCGTCCTTACAAGTTGTCGCGGAAGTCCATTTCCTTCTTGTACTTGAGCACGTCGCGCAGCGTGGAGGACTTCACGTTGATGGTGAACGACCAGCCCTTGCGGTAGCCGACCGGAATCCAGTTAAAACTCATCTCCCAGCAGTGCATGTCGCGGTGGAAGTCCAAAGAGGTGTAAGACAGGGACTTCTGCACGAAATCGTAGCCGGTGGTGAATCCGACGCGCCATTTCTTGGTGATGTTGATGTCGCCGGCAACGTTCAGCGTGTGCACCATGTTGTGCGCGTAAGGCTTCAGATCGGTGTTCTGGTAAAGATGGCGGTAGTATTCCAGGTTGTCGTTGATACCGTAGGTGAAGGTGTAGTTGAAGGTCAGCGACCAGGGCAGCCGGTTCTTCTGCCGTTCGGGGTCCTTCGACTTGAATGTGTTTTGGTCGATGCGGTAATTTAATGATACACTGTATGTTCCGCCGGAAAAACGCAACAGACGGCGGTTGGCCGACCATTCGGTGATGTTCACGCGGCGGCCCTTCTCGTTGATACTGTAGGGGTCGAAGATGAAGCTGTAGGTGAGATACAGCTGCTTGAAGAGGGTGCTTCGGCCCGACATGGTGAGGGTGGACCAGTTCATTGAGTCGGCGGCGAAGTCGTAGTACATGGAGATGTTGAAGTTATCGATGATGGGCACTTTCTTGATGCCCGTGACGGTGTCTCTCTTCGACCGCACCTTGATTTCCACGTTGTTGCCGAAGGAGACCTGCGCACGCGCGGTCATCCGGCTCGTGCCGCCTCCGAAAATGGCGTTGTCGTAATAAGTGTATTCCACAATCTCGCCGGTCATCGGGTTGACGTACTGTGCGTTGTTGCGGCCGTTGAGCTTGGGCTGGAACGTGAAGTTCAGCGTCGGGGTGATGATGTGGCGGATGGCGTTCAGCCCGCCCTTCTTGAAGGTGTACATCACATAGACCTTGGTGGTGAGGTTGGAGGAGATGTTCAGGTCGTGCACCGCGCCGAACTTGCGGTTGAAGTACTGGTGCAGCACGGGTGTCTCGGCAGCGGTGCTGTCCCACGTCATCCCCCGCGTGTAGTGCTGCAGATACCATTTTTCGGTGAGCGTGACGGAGGTGTTCCAGTTGATGGTCTTGGCGATTTTAATGGGGATGGTGATCGGGATGGTGTGCATCATGCCGGTCTCGAACTGCTGCCATGTGAGGGGCTTCAGGAACATCGAGTCGGTGGTGTTGATCTGCCCGACCAGCTGCGAGGTCCATTTCATGGAGATGTTGTCGTACCATTTCAGCTTGCCGGCCTTGTCTTTCTTGCGGAAAGGGTAGAACTGCGCGACGGACATGCTGATGTTCGGTAATTTCATATTAACAGTGTGGGCTCCAGTGTTTTGGGAGAAAGATATGCCGGCATCAAGGAAGAAGATGTCGGCGGCGGAGGTGGAGAAGGAGACCGAGGAGGTGAACTGGTTGGAGAGGTAGTCGTTGGCGGAGGTCATGTTGTAGCGGGCGTAGTTCGCGCTCTGCATGTCGATGTGGGCGTTGAAGCGGGTGCGCGGGTGCGACTTGCTGTCTTGCTTGTGGTCCCAGTAAATCTTGTAGTTGTTGCTTTTCTTGAAGTTGGCGGTGTCGATGCGGTCGCCGGTGAGCGAGCGGGCGAAGGCCACCTCTACCACGCCGTTGCATTTGTAGCGATAAACGTAGTTCGACTTGGCCTTCAGGGCCCAGCTGCCGCGCGTGTAGAGGTCGGCGGAGAGCAGAAGGTCGATGTTGTCGTTGATGGCGAAGTAGAAGCCGAGGTCGCGAAGGTAGAAGCCCAACGAGCCGGCCTGGCCGATGGAGGGCATCACCAACCCCGACTTGTGCTTGCTGTCCAACGGGAAGAAACCGAAGGGCAGGGCCAACGGGGTGGGCACGCCGGTGAAGCTCAGGTAGGCCGGGCCGATGAGGATCTTGTCGTGCTGGATCACCTTGGCCTTGGAGAATGCGATCTCGAAGTGCGGGTCCTCCAGTTCGCAGGTGGTGTATTTCCCGCGCTTGATGAAGGCCACGTTGTCGCCCATCTTCTTCACCTGCTCGCCGTGGATGAAACCGTCGTCCTGCGTGGTGATCACATGCGAGATTTTGCCCTTCTTGGTGGTGAAGTTGTACATGATTTCCCGTGCCCGGTAGTTGTCGCTCTCCTGTGTGAAGACGGGGTTGCCGTGGAGCACACCGTTGGAGTCGGCCACGCCGCAGGCATACAGCTCGTTGTGGGAGAAATCGATCTCGATGTAGTCGGCACTGAGTTCCATGTTCTCGTAGCGCACCACCGCGCCGCCGAACAGGTAGGTGCGCCGGTTCTGCAGGTCGTTCACCACCGAATCCTTGGCGCTGTACTCCACCACCGAGGAGATGGCGTTCGCGGAGATCACTTTCGGAGAAATGGGGCGCGTGGTGTCGCCGACCGACGCGGAGGGCGGCATGACGACCGTCGCGGCGGCACTGTCGGGGCGCACCTGCGCCGGACGCCTCGGCTTGCGGCCCTGTGCGGACACGTATATACACAACACGCTGAATATGAATGCCATAAACAGCGCTCTGAAATATGAAAAATTCGATGTGTATATTTTTTTAATCAATCCGTAATTCCTTAAGTCAATATTTTTAATTTTGCGCGAAAAAATCAGCAAAGATAATCAAAAAATCGAAAAGGGATGAACTCGAAATTTTTTTTCTTAGTATATTTGTTCATAATTTTTTTGGCGGTGCCATTGAATGCCCAAAAAGACGGCAAGACCTTCAAGGTGGTGATTGATGCGGGGCACGGCGGCAAAGATCCCGGCTGCCACGGCCTTGTCTCCAAGGAGAAGGACGTGGTGTTGGACGTGGCGCTGAAAACAGGCAAGCTCATCAGTGAAAACTGCCCGAATGTCAAGGTGATATACACCCGCAAAACCGATGTTTTCGTGGAACTCTACCGCCGGGCGCAAATCGCCAACGAGAACCATGCCGACCTGTTCATCTCCTTCCACTGCAACGCCAATGACAACCATTCCGCGCACGGCGTGGAAACCTACGTGATGGGCCTCCACAAGAGCGAGGCCAACCAGGCGGTGGCCCGCGCCGAGAACTCCGCCATGCTCAAGGAGGCCAACTACAAAGACAACTACGACGGTTTCGACCCCAGCTCGCCGGAAGCCGCCATCCTCTTCTCGCTCTACTCATCCGCCTATCTCCAGAACTCCATCCTGCTGGCCGACAAGGTGCAGAAAAACCTCGTCGGCACCACGAAACTGCTCAGCAGAGGCGTGAAACAGGCCGGATTCTGGGTGCTCTACAAGGTCTCCATGCCTAGCATTCTCATCGAGATGGGTTTCCTCTCCAACCCCGATGACGAGAAATACCTCAACAACGACAAAAACAAGGCCGATGTAGCCGATGCGGTCTATCGCGCCTTCGTCTCCTACTATACGCAGGTCACGGGCAATAAAATGAGCCTCCCGGATGTCACTCCGGCCGATGCAGACCAAAATCAGAACGACAGTCCGTCAAACCAAAAATCTCAAAGTCATGATAACAACAATCATCGCGTTGCTGATAGTCAACCAGATAAGAAAGTGGTTGACGAGGAAACCGCAATAGCGAATGCCGTGGTCGATCCCGACGGAGTGCGCTTTATGGTGCAGTTTATGGCCGTTCCCGAAAAAATCTCGTTGACGGACAAGCGTTTCAAAAATATCCCGAATGTCAACCGTTTCTACGAGGGAAAACTGTGGAAATACACGGCGGGAAATGAGAAAAACTTGCAGAGTGCCAAGGAGATACTGGCGGAATTGAAGGCAAAGTACCCCGATGCGTTCATCATTGCTTTCAAAGGGGAGAATAAAATCCCTGTTTCCGAGGCGGTGAAGTTGGTGCGATAAAAAAAAAGCGTTCTCGAATTTTCGGGAACGCTTTTTTTGAGTAGGCAAGGGATCGTTTACAGTAGCTCGTAGCTTCGTTTCACAAACTCGCTCAGCTTTTCGCCGGTGAGGATGTTTTGTGAGAGCATGGCCAGGTCAATCATCTGCTGGATGAGCTGCGTCCGCTTGGCCTCGTCTTTCTCGTTGAGGATGCGCGTGGCGAGCGGGTGGTTGCCGTTGATGACCAGGTTGTAGTGGTCGAAGCCGCCGTAGAAGCCCTGTTGGCCGGAGACTTTTTCCATGTCTTTGAAACGCCGCATGAACTCGTTCTGCGTGACGGTTACGGGCAGGTCTGTTTCGCTCAGCGATGCCACCTCGGGGGTGAACATCTGCGCGTTCACCTGCTTCTCGAAGAACTCTTTCAGTTGCTTCTGCTGGTCTTCGGAAAGTTTGGACACCGTGGCATCTTCTTCTTTCTCAATCAGTTTGTCGGCCACGTTGGCATCGACGCGGGTGAAGCGCACCTTTTCGAGTTTCTGCTCCAGCATGTTGATGAAGTGTGTGTCGAGGAATCCGCTCAGCAGCAGCACGTCGTAGCCCTTTTCTTTCGCGTTGGCGATATAGACATGCTGGTCGTCGGCGTTGGCGGCATACAGCATGACAATATTTCCGTTTTTGTCAGTCTGCAGTGCACTCACCATGTTGCGGTATTCTTCAATCGTGAAATATTTGCCCTCGGTGTTTTTCAGGAGGAAGAAATCTTTGATTTTGTCGTAGAATTTCTCGTCGGTGAGGGAGCCATATTCGAGGAATACGCTCAGATCGTCCCACTTTTTCTCGAATTCTTCGCGGTTTTCCTTGAACATCTGTTCCAGTTTCTCGGCCACCTTCTTGCTGATGTAGGTGGAGATTTTCTTGACGTTGCTGTCAGACTGGAGGTAGGAGCGGGAGACGTTCAGCGGGATGTCGGGCGAGTCGATGACGCCGTGCAGGAGGTTCATGAAGTCGGGCACGATGCCTTCGAGTTCATCCGTGATAAACACTTGGTTACAATAGAGTTGCACCCGGTTTTTCTTGAGGTCGAGTTGGTTCTTGATTTTCGGGAAATAGAGCACGCCGGTGAGGTTGAAGGGGTAATCGACGTTCAGGTGGATGTGGAACATCGGCTCCTCGAACGACATTGGGTAGAGTTTGTGGTAGAAGTTGTTGTAGTCCTCGTCGGTGAGAGTAGAGGGCTGTTTCTGCCATATCGGGTCGGTGTCGTTGATGATGTTGGGCACCTGCACGGCCTCCTCCTTCGGTTCTTCCTTCTTCTCGTCTTTGTTCTCAGCGTCTTCGGGTTTCGGTTCGGGTTTTCGCCACTCGGTCTTCATGCCGCATTGGATGGGCACGGGCAGGAAGCGGCAGTACTTGTTGAGCAGTGCCACCAGCTTGTCCTCGTTGACGAATTCCTGCAGGTCGTTGTCTTCCACGTGCAGCACGATTTCGGTGCCGCGGTCGGCTTTGTCGATCTCCTCGAGGGTGAAGTCGGGCGAGCCGTCGCAGCTCCATTTCACCGCCTGGGCGTCCTTCTGGTAGGATTTGGTGAGGATATCCACGCGGTCGGCGACCATGAAGGAGGAGTAGAATCCGAGTCCGAAGTGGCCGATGATGCTGGTGGCGTCGTTGCCCTTGTATTTGGCGAGGAAGTCTTCGGCGCCGGAGAAGGCGATCTGGTTGATGTAGCGGTCCACCTCCTCGGCGGTCATGCCGATGCCGCGGTCGATGACGTGGATGGTCTTGTCGTCCTTGTTGACCTTCACCTGGATGGTGAGGTCGCCCAATTCGCAGTCGGCTTTGCCGAGGCTGACAAGGGTTTTGAGCTTTTGGGTGGCATCTACGGCGTTGGAAATCAGTTCCCTAAGGAAAATCTCGTGATCAGAGTAGAGGAACTTCTTGATCACGGGAAAGATATTCTCGGTTTGTACATTAATTTTACCTGTCTGCATAATATTTGATTTTTGACAGGTTTTCTTGCTGCAAATATTGTGCCAAACAGTTGCCTTTTGTCAGGCAATCACTTCGAAGATTCGCTTCCCGTTCCATTCGATCCACTGCGGCTCAACGTCTTCCTTGTTCTTCGAGAAGTCGAACGTCACAAGATACCCCTCCTCGATGCCGCGTGTGGCAAGATAGCTTGAGAGTTGGTCGCGGCCGTGTTCCTCGTACTTGTCGCCGCGCCAGATTTTCAGCTCGACGATGAACAACAGGTTTGGGACTTGCATCGCAGAACGTCGTGATGAGCTCGGACAGCCTTGAATAAATCATCAAGTGTTTCCACGTTGAGTGCTTTCATTAGTTCGTATGCATCAACATTATAGATGTCACGTTCTATACTGGCATCTGTCAATGCCTAAATAAGGTTGACCGTTTGTCTCTTATTGGTGATTGCTTTTTTG
>CAMVBK010000045.1:0-28151 GCA_947165685.1 uncultured Bacteroidales bacterium
CGTCGCATGAAAAAGAGGATGTGCCAAAACGTGACTTTTGACACACCCTCTTTTTCGTAATCCTCCTAATCCTAATCTTCCTAATCCTCCTAAACTCTCTAAACTCAATACCCACCATGCCACTTCCGCAAAAACCACTCAATACCCAACAGCAACACGATGGCGGCAAGGTACCACGGGGAATTCAACAACATGGAGTATTTCTTCTGGTAGGAGGCCACCGGCTTGATGTTTTCGTTGGCCTTAATTGCCTTTGCCACATTTTGCATCTCGTCGCGTGCGAAGAACTTGCCCCCGCTGGTCTGCGCGATACCCTTCAGCAAGTCGAAGTCCGCGACCAAATTGGCGGTCTCCACGAAGATCTCCTGCACGGAGAAACTGCCGCTCTTTTCATAGCTTTTGGTCCCAAGTTGCGTCTTGGCGGTCCAGGTGTAAGTGCCCACGGGCAATTCGCCCATATTCAGGTAATACGCATTGTTCTGCTTGGAAAACTGCGCGTCGTAGGTGGTGTCGCCGCTGCCCTTGATGGTGAGTTTCACGTCGGGGGTGTTGAGCAGTTCGCCGCTCTCGTTGTGTAGTTCGGCGGAGAACTCCACCGGCGCGTTCTCGGCGAAGACGGCGTTGTGGCGCACCCGGAACGGACTCTTGTCGTTCTTCGCCACCAAGAAGAGGGCCGTCTTGCTGACGATCTCGTTGAAGGCGTCGTGGTTCTGGTTGTTCACGTAGTCATAAACTTTCCACGACCAGAGGCCTGTACCGGAAATGATGCCCGTCTTGGCTCCGTTCACGTCGTTGAACATCACCAGCGGATATTTGGTTTCCACACCGCTAATCCGTTGTGTCATAAAGAGATTTGCGGAAACAGCGGCCTTGTAGGTCCCGAAAGGCGACTGCAGCGGCGGCAACACAGGGAGCAGCTGCTGCGCATCCTCCGAAAAAGAGAAGAGCATAAAATTCGGGTTGTAGGCGGGTGTGGCATTGTTGGTCATGTTCTTGCCTTGCATGATCTGCAAACCGGTGTTCAGCCCATTGAAGGCATTCAGATCGGTCTGGGTGCCAACGACATACAAGGCTGAGACCCCGTTTTGGCGAATCTGCGACAGCAGCGAGGAGGCGGGATGTTTCTTCGAGGGCAGCTGGTGCAGAACAACCAGTCCAAACTCGGCAGGATTAGCCTTGAACTCCTCCACAGACGCTACCGTAATATCATAATTTTCAGACAGTTCCAAGGCTGAGCGGATGGCGGCCACATCGGGATGCGGCGCGTCATACACGATGGCGATTTTGTCTTTCGACTCAATCACACGGAGGTAGAACTGCGTGTGGTTGTTCTTGTAGGTCACCTCGCCGTCTAACTCGTCGAGATCGACCTTGAAACGCTTCAGCCCCGTTTTTTCCGCGTCAACCAAAAACGATACCGTTTCAAAATATTGGTTCCCAGATATTTGAAGCGTTTTCGAAAACACCTCGCCTTGGTCATCGGAGACGGTGATTTTGGCTGTTTTGCCCGAAAGTTTGCCAGCCTGCACCTTCACCTCCACGGGGGCGCGGTTGCCTTTCAGCACCTCTTTGTTGTGCACGATGTCGGCGATGAGTAAGTCGGTGGCCTGCTCGTCGGAGCCGAGGCCGACCGTATAGACGGGGAATCCGGTCTTCTGGGCGGCATAATACGGGTTGGATCCGATGTTGTAGATGCCGTCCGTCAGCATTACCATGGCCCCCACGTTGCGGTTGGCGTAAAGCATACTGACCTCGTCGAATAGCGCGGAGAGGTTCGTGGATTTGTCGGAGAAATCGACATTCACCTTCTGATTATCCGCCAACAGGTTTTCATCGCCCACCAAATAGGCGTCCACGTCATACTGCTTGGCAAGTTCGTCAACCAACTGTTGCAGCTGTTTCGGATATTCGGAGGTGTAGTATCCGGCGTCTTTCCCGGACTTGATGGACTCGCTGTTGTCAATGGCGAAAAGGATGACAGGCTTGTCGGTCTGCTTGCGGATCATCTTGAGCATGGGGGCGAGCAGCAGGAAGGCGATCAGCGACATGGCCACGCCGCGCAGGGAGGCCATCACGATGCGGGAGCGTTTCTCGAAAACCACGTTGTCGTTCCGGAAGTAGAGGAACAAAGCATAGCCGACACCTAACAGGATTGCGAAAACGGCCAGCCAAAGAGGATACTGTGTAAGTAACGACATTTCAGACGGTTAGAAGGATTTTATTCCGATAATTTCGCGCACTTCGCGCACGGTCTTGGCCGCGCTCTCGCGGGCTTTCTCCGCCCCTTCGCGGGCTACCCGGCGGATGTAGTCGTCCTGTCCGTTCAGCTCCTGGATGCGCTCATAGACCGGCTGCACGAAGGCGACCATGTCCTCGGCAAGCTGTTTCTTCATGTCGCCGTAGCGGATAGCGCAGTTCTGGTACTGCTCCTCGAAGAATTGGAGCGTCTCGGGCGCAGAAACGGCCTTCATCAGCTGGAAGAGGTTCTCCACGGCCTGCGTCTTGGGCTGGCCCGGCTCCGTGGGACCGCTGTCCGACACGGCCTTCTTCACCTTCTTGCGGATCACCTCCGGCGAGTCGGAAAGGTAGATGCAGGAATTCTCGTTGTCGGACTTGGACATCTTGGTGGAGCCGTCCAGGCCAGGGATTTTCACCAGCTCACTGCCGAAGTTGTAGGCCACGGGCAGCTTGAAGTATTCGTTCTTGTAGATGCGGTTGAAGCGCTGTGCGAAGTCGCGGGTCATCTCCAAATGCTGTTCCTGGTCCTTGCCCACGGGCACCTTGTCGGCGCGGTGCAGCAGAATGTCGGCGGCCATGAGCACCGGGTAGGTAAGCAGGCCGGCGTTGACGTTGTCGGGCTGGCGGCGCACCTTTTCCTTGAAGGAGGCCACGCGCTGCAGCTCGCCCACATAGACGTTCATCGAGAGCAGCAGCGACAGCTCGCACACCTGCGGCACGTCGCTCTGCACATAGATGGTCGCCTTCTCGGGGTCGAGGCCCGCCGCGATGTACTCTATCAGAATGTTCCGCACGTTAGACTGCAGGTCTGTGGGCGTCGGATGCGTCGTAAGTGAATGATAATCAGCAATAAAGAAAAAACAATCATTCTCTTCCTGCATCTTGATGAAATTTCTGAGGGCGCCGAAATAGTTGCCCAAATGTAAGAATCCGGTCGGCCGGATGCCGCTAACAACTCTGTCCATGTTCTATATTATTAAAGGGGCGCAAAAATACAAAAATTAAATGAAACGGAGTTGACCTAAATCAACTCCGTTTCATTACGCGTCGCAAAAGAGCCGACGCAAGGAAACCATCGCAAAATCCGCGACTACTTGCAGCGGACGATATCGATGCCCTCTGCGGCATTCATTTCGTCCTGTTTGGCCTGGCATTCAGACTTGCCCATGCTCTCATCCTCGAAAAGCGGCACCATGTGCGCGACATCGGTTTTGTAGTAACAATGGCAGCCCTTGCTGCACGAGGTGGAGATTCCGGCCAAAAGCAAAACGGCCGACACTAAAACCAGCATTTTTTTCATAATTTTTTTCCATTGGACTTCTGGTGATGATTATTCAGGGAGTCCGGCAATGCTTCCTGCGGAAGTCCATTACACCGAAAGACTGACAGACTCCTTTTGTAAATATTTCAGAATAAAACACTTACCCCTACCCCGCAGGGCACAGGAGCGATATTGAGCCGCAGGGCGGTGGTGGTTGATTGGTTAAAGTCCCGAATCACGTGGTTGGCGCGAACCTTCCCCTTGACGGTGAGCACCACCGCCGGCGCAAAACAGGCGATGGCCGCCACCATGCCGCCGGCAATGAGGAACGTCCCGCCCATCGCGCATCGCCAAAGCTGCACACCGAGGTCATCGCTGTCGAGAAGTTGGTCCCGGTACTTGGCCGTCGCGACGAACGAGGCGGCGAACTGGTAGAGCCCGAGGCCCGCCACCGCCACACCGCCAGCCCCGACCACATAAAGCGGGATGCTGCCGTAGAGGGCCCTTCGCGACTTCTGCCACTCCGCGTATTCCGCCGGGGAGAAAAGCTCCCGGAGGTCGGCGCTACTGAGCCGGAAGGTCTCCTCGTCACCGGTAAGGTAGAGTCCGCCCTTCTCGCGATAGAGACGGCCGACTCCGCGGTTCTGGCGGAAAGCCGCAATCAGTTCCTCCTTAGTGAGCAGCGTCTGCGGCAACGTGTCGTAGAGGTAGAGGGTGTCGTAAACCACCTCCTCTTCATAGAGATACAAGGTGTCGGACGCGCTTTTCGAGCCGTCCACCTGGCCGGAGGCAACCCCGAAGAGGGAGAGGAGGAAAAGTCCGGCGAAGATTCGAATGATCTGCTTTTTCATAATCCGTTATGTTAATGATTGGACGTGTCTTTCACGATGACCGTGTGTTGTCGCCGCACGGTTTTCTTCACCACCACCGTAGGCGACAGTGCCGAGTCGGCGGGAAAGAGCGCTTCGGCAGCCAACTCGTCATCGACGGCGGCTTCAATATGGTCTTTGGGGAGCGTGGTTGTCCGTTTCGGGACGGACGCGGTCGGCGGTTCCACAGCTGACACGGGTTCCTCGGCCGCGTCGGCGACGCTGTCCACCGCAACGCTCACCTCGCTGTGCGCGGGAGCCGGAGACGGGGCGGGCGGCATTTCAGGGCGCGGGACTGCGGTGAGCAGGAAAGCACCGGCTGCGACGGAGGCCGCACCAGCCGCGAAAGGAACAGGACTCCGGTGCCACACGCTGACGGTCGGGCTAATAGATGCGGTGTTGGCAATCGTGTTGGGTGACAACGGATGCTCCGGCGGAATGCAAAAGCCGGAGAGCTGTCGGCGGCAGTAATGGTCGAGGGCCGACTCTTGTCGAATGAAAAAGGGGAAAATAAACATGACAGGCAATTTTTTTTGTTTGGATTTGGAGAACAGGATTTGTTGAAGTCTCTTGCGGGCCCGCAAAAGATGCGATTTCGAAGTATTCACGGAGATGCCTCGCAGTTCGGCGATTTTTTGGTGCGAGTAGTGCTCGAAGACGAATAGATTCAATACAACACGATGGTTTTCCGGTATTTGCGATATAGCATCCAAGATTTCCGCTTGGGTAAAATCCGCCTTGCGAATAGCAGCCATCATGTCTTCGGCCGACATCTCCGCATCATCGACGGGGTCATCGTCCAAAACACCCTCCACATCGACCGAATGGTCGGTGCGCATCAGCAGATGATTGTCGCGGAGGTAGTGCAGGGCGATGTTCACGGCGATGCGGGTGAGCCAGTTGCCGAAGTTTTCGAAGCTCCGCAGGGTGTCGGCCTTCTCCATAGCCTGCAGGAACGCGTCGTGCGCCAAGTCCTCTGCCACCGCACGGTCGGGGACATAGCGATAGCAGACCCCGATCAGTCGGGAGATGTGCCTCCGGTAGGCTCTGGTCCAAAAGGATGTCGTTGCGTTCATCGTCACTTTTCTGTTTTTGCATTCGGGTGCAAAGATAGCAAAACCGCACATTACTCGCGACCCGTTTCTGATGGTTAGGATACAACAAATACGAAAGGTTGCAGTTGTGCGTAAATTTTTTTTTTCGTCCTAACGGCAAAGCCCACACCGAAAATGGCACACCCGCACCGATTTTCTTCCAAAGTTAACAAAATAAAAGGGGAATGATATAAATTATTTATATAAAACCCTCCCCCGTTTTTAATAATTATTACCTGCCGACACCGTTCCCACGAAATTTTCACAGAATGGTTTGAGCGCATTAAAACACTGATATACAAATATGTTACCGTCTATGAAAAGCCGTTAACCAAAGGTTAGGGGAAAGGGCAAAAAAGGGGGGCGGGGAGTTATGAACAGAACCATTTCGCAGGGCTGCATTTTCGATTTTAGTCGTAAATTTGCGCACTAAAAAAGTGTACTGAGCCTTGTTATACACGACTTTTTTTTGATGACACGATGGAATTTGCACTACGGCAACACGAACCGAACGGCCGACCTCATACAGCATACATTGTAGCGATGCAATCTAAATTATAAGATGCAGATTAAATAAAATTTAGTATATATAATACATAGGTTATGAAAAACAACTCAAAGCTGAGAAACACATTTTATAACGAAGTGACGCGTCTTTACTATCAGGAAGGCTGCAGTGAGGAGCGCATAGCGGGACTGCTGCAGATCGGGCACACCACGGTGAACCGCTGGGTGTCGGAATACGCGAGAACGCACGGCAAGAGCCGCAAGGTCCTACGGGTCGAGATGGGAGGCAAGGTCAACGAGGATGCGGTGAGTCTCAACACCGAGAAGGAGAAGCTGCTCCGGCAGCTCACCCGCAAGCTCAGCCGGGCGCGCCACCAGGTCGCCCTCTTGGAGGAGATGATCGCCACCCTCACCGGCGAGGACCCGACGGCCTGAAGCGGGGAAGAGAAAGGCAGCAGACACAGAACGGAAGTAATAAATTAAAACCAAATAAAAATATGAAAAGACATCTACTGACACTTTTGATGATCATGGCGGGCGCGGTCTGGATGACCGCGGGGGCGCAGACGATTGAAGATGGCACGGCAGCGCATCCCTTCCTGATTGAAAGCAGGCAGGAGCTATCCGATTTCGCCAGCTGCATGAACCTCAAACGGGCGTTCTACCATGACGGACACACATTTGTAAGCGCATGCACGGGCGACAGCTGCGTATTGATCAAAACCGGCGGCACTGACGCGCACTTCCGCCTTAACACCAATATTGTTTGGAACAATGGCGACGTGGCAGGCTGCGACGGAGTGAAACAAAACGGATGGGAGGATTGGACTCCGATAGAGAGTTTCAATGGTGTGTTTGACGGAAATTACCATACGATTAGCGGGCTTTACTGTTACACCACAGAAGCGCAGGTGGGATTGTTCAAGGCCGTGAGCGGCGAAAGTGCAGAAGTAAAGAATGTAGGCGTGGTGAACGCTTACCTCCGAGGCGGTGCCAACGTGGGGGGGATCGCAGGTGAGGCTGTGGCAGGCGCGACAATCAGCCACTGCTTCTTTGAAGGCAGCATCGAATGCTATGGCGAGTTCTCGGGCGGCATAGTCAGTTTTGTTAACAACGGATCGACAATCTCCGACTGCTACAGTTCGGGGACTTTGTTTGTTTATGGCCGAGGCAGCTATTTCTGCGGCGGCGTGACTGGACGAAATTACGCCGGATGTACAGTGAGCAACTGCTACTCGAACATGGTGGTACGCACCACGGGCGGCACCTGCGGCGGCGTATATGGCTATAACGACGGCACCATCAACAACTGTTATTACGACAAACAGCTGACCAACAAGGTAAATTCCGAGGCGGTGGGATTGGTGACCAACGAGATGACTGCCAACTGGAATGCTCTGGGAAGTGCCTTTGTGCCCCATACTGGATTCTACCCCACTCTCTCGGGATTCGATTTCAACAAGCCTTCTGTGCGCCTCTCGGTGCTGCCTCTCTATCTTTATGCCGAAAGCGGCAGCCTTTTTGAGACCATGGACAACCTGCACACCAATTTCACAGTGGGAGCTACAAGCGGAGCCTCTTGGAGTGTGACCTCCTGGAACAATTGCGCCGAGGTCGATAACGGCACGCATACGGTGAGCCTTCTGAAGCAGGGCATTGCAGATTTGGTAGTGAGCCTCGACGGCCACACCCGCACCTATCTCATCTTCCCTAACGTGGCACCTTTCTTGGGTACTGGAGAGAACCCTTTCACCATCGACAACCTCACCGACCTCACGAACTTCCGCAACGGGGTGAACAACGGCGTGGATTTTGTCTATAAACGCTTCGAAATCCTCTATGACAACATGCCCGACATCCATTGGCTGCAAACGGCGGACATTGACCTCAGCAGTGTGGCGAATTGGACACCGATAGGAGCAACTCAAAGTCTCCCGTTTTCTGGACACTATCATGGAGGTGACAATGAGATTCAAAACTTGAAAATTACAACAGCAAACAATAAAGGATTCTTCGGCTATGCAAAAAATGCATATATTAGTTCTTTAAAAATCAAAGAAGTTTCAACGACTAATCTTGGCACCACCTCAGGTGTCTTTTGTGCATACCTACGAAATAGTACGATGGAACATTGCTCTCTGGAAGGTTCAGCAATAATCAAAGGTACTGGTAATTTAGGAATGGTGGGGACTGTGGACGGTGGCACCTCTTATATGAAAAATTGTTACAATAAATGTAATTTTCAAGGATCAAGCGACCGATGTGGTGGAATATTGGGATATGTTGTTGACACCGTTCACATAGAAAATTGCCATAACGAAGGAACTATACTATCCAATAGTAATACTGGTGGAATAATAGGCTGCATCGCTGCCACTGGATATGCATCGGTAAGTTTTTGTTCGAATTCGGGGGAGATTTCAGGCGTTAACTGTGGTGGCATAGTTGGCCTCACGGTTTCAGGATCAAAAGGAGAAGTCAAATGTTGTATAAATAGGGGTAAGGTGACAGGTAGCCGAACAAATAACCTCGAATGCTATGTTGGAGGTATTGTTGGCTTAATTTATAGCAATTCTATACCAGTTAACTATTGTATCAACACGGGTGAAGTAGATGCGACATTTCATGGCGCAGGTATATCTTGTTATCAATCCACTGCCAATAACTGTATGAATGCCGGTAAATTGAAAATGAAATATTTCAACGGGGGAGGAAGCATAATCCGTGGCATTGCACCAACAGCAAATAAAAGTTTTAATATAGCTTTGATTGAAGCATACAAAACAACAATAAACCCCTGTTCAGGGAATAATACTAACTCCCTTTTTTATAACAAGCAATTTTTGACATATGCCTCTTCCCAAATCAGCTATGGTAAGGCAACGAATCAAATGATAGGAACTGCATCGGTGATGAGAAGCCAACTGGGGGAGGTGGATTGGATTTACGAGGAGGGTATGTATCCTCGTTTGAAATGGACAGATACAGTGGAATGGGCACGCCCCCTTGCCATTGCAGCTTGTACCCCCATATTGTTCAGTAGCGACGAGCAGGATGCCGACCACGTGAAACCGGGTATGAAGATATATGGCTGCGACAGCAACGTAGTGTGGAAGGTCATGCCCCTTGAAGAAGGACAAACAGAGGGGGCTTGTCTTTTCCAAGATTTCACTACAGGCGATGCCATCACAGGTACGTGTGAGAACAATGCCATAACCCCAATATTAAATACCACTTGTGCAGGTTCCACCATCATCGGAGCCTACATTCACGACACAGTTTTGGTAAAGAAGGTTTCTCTGAATGGTTATTTTGTCCCTCGCAAAGATACTCTTTGCATCACCACCGAGGCCGACCTTGCAAATCTGCGAAACGGTGTCAACTCCGGAGCGGCTTTCTATTATCAAGATACCGCTTTGATACCCCGCTTCGCCGACAGTATTTATTTCAAACTATGTAGCGACATTACCCTAACTGAAGAAAACTGGACAGCGATAGGTGACGAATATTTATTTAAAGGTTTCTTTCTAGGCGACAACCATACTATATCAGGTTTGAGGAGCAATCGCCATTACGCCAGCCTCTTCGGCAAGGTGAGCGGTCGCATTCAAGACTTGAACATGGATAATGTGGATATTACAGGAGGAAATTGGAAAGGGGCTGTGGCTGCGTGTCTCGATGACGGGCGTATTATCAACTGTACCGCCTCAGGTTCCATCTCTGGTGGAGACTATTACAGCGGCGGTATTGTGGGAAGGTGCGCAAAAAGCACCGACACTGTGAGCTATTGCACGAGCTATGTAAATGTGACCGCCAACGGGAGCAGTAACTACGGACGCGGTGGCGGTATTATTGGTGAGGGGGGGGTGGCTTTGCACTGTGTCAACAAAGGTACTGTCACGAGCAGTGGCACCTGCGTCTATATAGGCGGCATTACGGGCAATGGAAATGTGCAACGCAGTTACAATGTGGGCGAAGTATTGGCCAATGGCAGCTGCCAATACGTGGGTGGCATTACGGGCAATGGTTCTGTAGGATACTGTTATAATGTTGGCTCTGTAACTGCCGTTACAGGTTCCAGCACTGCAAATAATTATGTGGGCGGCATCTCCGGTAGCGGCAGTCCTCAATATTGTTACAATGCAGGTATTGTGAACGGTTCCAATCGCAAGTACGTGGGCGGCATAACCGGCAATGGCGATCCACAATATTGTTACAACTCCAACACCGTGCGAAGCACGGGCGAGCGTTTGGGCAGCATCACGGCCAACGGTGCGGCTACCAAATGTTTCTACGACAAGCAACTCTCGCCCGCTGTGGGCTCCTGTGGCAAAGCCGATACCGAAACCTCAGCATACGGTTATTCCACCAATGACATGTTGGGGACAGCTTTGCAAGGCAGTGCCAAATTGGGGGACAACATGGTATGGACATTTACAACAAATTTTTATCCCCAGTTGAAGATTTTTGAGAACACAGACCCCTCTATATCCTCAGTTATGCCCATTTGTTTGAATGGAACTGACACCTGGAAATCGGTGAATTCTTCTTTCTTGATGCATGGATGCGAGGAGGGCAGTTGGCAAATTTTACAAGGCAACTGTCTTACCTTGGACACCGCAGGGTACAACTGCCAAACGGTGTTGAAAAGTGGAATGATGGGCGTTATCCAATTGGGAGCCGAAGTCAATGGCGTGGCGTACCGTAAAGACCGACTGTTGGTGAACATCAGCGAGGAGAATCCCTTAGTGATTGTGAGCCAGGCTGAATTGAAAAATTTCCGTGATGTCATTAACAGTTCGATGGGATACTACGACTTGGGCAATTTCCGCTATCTTACAGCCATCGATTCCTCCCGCTTGGACTACATGATGGAGATTCAAGACGGTGGCTACGACCTTTATTTTAAACTAACGGCACCTAATAGTGATTTGAACATGACCGGTGGCGCATGGACTCCTATTGGGGATTATACCGCTGCGGAGCAGTGGCAGTTTAGAGGAACCTTCTTTGGAAATAATCGCACTATCAAAGGCTTAAAAATAGGGAATGGCAATTACCAAGGCTTGTTTGGCTATGCTATCAATGCTAAGATACAAGATTTAACAATTACAGAATCCTCCATGACAGGATCAGGCCAACACAAAGGTTTGGTTTGTGGTTATGCGTATGGTGAGTCCTTGAACAATATATCTGTAAAGAACAGTTCCGTGTCAGGAACAAGCTCCTACACAGGTGCGGTGTGCGGAAGCATGTATTATGCTACGTTAAAAAACAGTCACACTTTGAATAATGAGATGAGTTCTACTGGAGAGCGTGCCGGTGGCTTTGTGGGCCACACATCGTATTCCATCATTGACAGCTGCGTCAACGACCATTTTACTATGACAGGTGGCGGACAATATAAGGGCGGTATCTGCGGATATTTGTTTACTGGAGACATCAACAACTGCAAAATTACAAACAGTGATTTTAACGTGAGTGGAAATTCTGTGGGAGGCATATCTGGAGTTTTTAGTTGTAGTAGCGGTGTTAATACAGGAAATAGGAATATAAACAATTGTGCCAATATAAATTCGAAAATGCTTTCGAGTGGTAAAAGATTGGGTGGAATTGTGGGGGAAATGACGGATGCAAATACTTCTTTCAATATTTTTGCCATAAACTGCTATGCCACTGGGGGCAGTGTTACCTCCACAAATGACGAGGTTGGAGGAATTTGTGGTTATCAATCCGACTACATCACTCGTTTGTTTGTCAGAAAATGCCAAAACTTCAATCCTGTGACGGGAAGAAACTATGTGGGCGGGATTACTGGTAATTTTGCATACTCAGCGATGGATTCCTGCGCCAACTTTGGTGATATAACCGCCACCGGCTCTTACGCAGGAGGTGTAGCAGGCTTGCTTGGGAATAGTTCGCCAAAGCTTAGTTATTGTTACAATGCCGGCAATGTGATTTCCCAGGGTAATTATGCTGGCGGTATATGTGGAGGGTCCTCAGATCACGAGTCTGACAAACTCTTAACCCATTGCTTTAATGTGGGAAACGTACAGGGCAACAATTTTGTGGGTGGCATTTCAGGAAGCATTCAAAGAAAGGATTACATAAGGTATAGCTATAATGCTGGCATTGTGAAAGGTGTGTCACAGGTGGGTGGTATTTTCGGTGTCTTGAAAACGGCTGGCACCTATACCACTGAATCTTACTACAACTACAACATCGGCTGGGTGGAGGGCACCTCCATGATGGGTGCTATCTGTGGTTACACACCCAGTCCGGAACGTTTGAGAGACAACTATTACGACAAACAGATGTGTCGGTACAAGGGTGTAGGCGACGAGGATGTGACAGGCACCATAGCCAAAACCACGGAAGAGATGTTAAGCGAGGGTCTGGCAACCCTGGGCAGCGGCAACAGCTTCTGGACGTTCACCGAAGGCATGTACCCGCGCCTGAAAAAGTGGGACACCACCACGGCGGCCATTGCCTCCGCCACCCCCGTGTTATTGGGAGAAGACGCTTACGGCCCTGTTTTGGCCAAAGACATTCCTACAGGCACTTATAACCTGGGCGGCGGCGACAGCGTGAGCTGGGTGCGCTACGAGAATTATGGCCTTACCATCGACAACAGCACCCATACTTTTACGGTGGATGGCCGCAACCGCGTGAAGATTGCCAATATGATTAATGGCGACACCCTCAAGGTCGTGCAGTTAGTGTTAGGCGTAAGCGAGGAACATCCCGTGGAAATCGTGAGCGAGGAACAATTGCTGCTCTTCCGCGACTTCATCAACAGCAACGAGACCTTTTATTACAACCCTGCCACGCAGGTGTTCGTCCCGTCCGACTCTGCAGGCTCCTATATCGAGATTCGGCCTTGCGGGGAACGCATGTTCTTCAAGCTCACCTGCAACGTGAATCTGGCCCTGAGCGGAGAAGAATGGGTGCCCGTGGGCAACTATGCCGACAATAGCGAACTAATGTTCAAGGGACACTTTAACGGCGACGGGCATACCGTCAAGGGCATGACCTTGGCCTCTAACGGAGACTATAAAGGCTTCTTCGGCTATCTCCAGGGCACGGTGAAAAATTTGATATTGGCAAATCCTCAGGTTACAGGCACAGGCAATTATCACGGAGCTTTAGCCGGCTACAATTATGGCACCATGGTGAATTGCGAGAGCTATGGCGGCACCATCAAGGGAACATCTTATGTGGGTGGCTTGGCAGGCCTCAACAGCTATGACCAAATGAGCGACTGTTACAACGGCAACGAGGTCACCGGCTCACAATATGTGGGTGGAATCGCGGGCCGATGCCAGGATGCCGGTGTTATCACCCGCAGCTTTAACTACGGCATGGTTACCGCAACTTCTACCAACAGCTATGTGGGTGGCATCACCGGCTGGACCGGTGTAGAGGTGAGCCACAGCTACAACACTGGTGTCGTGAACGGAAAACATTATACGGCCGGTATTGCAGGATGGAGTGAAACTCCCTACCTGCGATACTGTTACAACGCCGGTTATGTGAACAGCAGGGAAACCAGCTATGTTGGAGCCATCGCGGCAGCCAATAACGCCAGCTACTATCCTTCACATTGCTATTACGACCAACAAATGTGTTCCGTGGATGGCGGTATCGGTCTGGCATCCGCTCCCCAGAACTCCAACGACCGCACCACGGCAGTCTATACCGAGGATATGGTGGGCAGCGGCAGCTCAATGTTCGCACAACTGAGTACCGGCAACAACTACTGGACGTGCAGAGAAGGCGAATACCCGCGCCTGACCTCCATGGAAGACAAGGACGGTTCTGTTGTCTCCGTGAAGCCCGTCTATTTGCGCGAGTTGATGTACATCGACAAGGTGGGGCTTCCCTTCTCTGTGCAATTGGACGACAACACGCAACTGATGTGGAAACGCTATGGCAGCGGCCTTGCGCTGAATATCAGTGCCATCAACCAAGGCAAACTTTCCTTGGAAGTCTGCGGAGACGACACCCTGCAAGTGGTGCTGAACAACGCAGTGCGTGTGGTGCCGCTTTTCGTTTCCGAGCTGATGGCCGAAGTGGAGGTGGACACCGTGTGTGGCGGACGCTATCTTTGGGAAGCCACGGGACGCGTCTATACAGAAAGTGTAGAAGAGTCGGTGTATATTCCACTGGGTGACGGGGGCTGCAACAAAGTTCTCCGACTCAGACTGACGATACCTCCTGCCTTGGACGTGGTTATGGAAAGTCGGAACCGCAGTTGTTATGGTTCCGACGACGACTATGCCAAGGCTACGATTACCGGAGGATTTGAAGAAGGATACCTTTGCTATTGGACTCAGGGGAACGACACTATCCAGCAAGACATCACAACGAGTATGACCACCTTGTCGGATCCCGGACCTGGAACCTACCGTTTGATTGTCAAAGACCAGAAACACCCTGACTGCATGATTGAGAAGGATGTGACCATCACCGAGCCAACGCCTTTGCAGAGCAAGGTACTGGCCTCCGGCAGCCGTTGCTGGAATACCGATGACGGCATCATGACGGTGGAATACAGCGGAGGTACAGTACCCTATACGATAAGTTACCAGAGTGCAACGGGCAATGCCGCCATTGAGCAGACCTCGTCCGGTACACATGTGTTCAACGGCTTGGCCGACAACACCTATTCGGTACGTGTAGAAGATGCCAATGGCTGTCACGTGGACACCACTATAGCCATCGCCGACGACGACACCGAATACAATGTCAACGCCATGGCAGTGAACAAAATGTACGACGGCGAGGAAGTTAACCTGGCCCGCTACATCGTGAAAGTCGGGGAGAATGCTCCCGACACCATCGCGTCCGGCAGCAGCAAGACCTTGGCCAACGGCGACATTCTGACGGCCACAGTAACCAACACCGCCACGGTGAAAAATGTAACCAACGAAACCAACCGCATTGCCTCACTTTCCATCACCCGCAACGGAGACGATGTGAGCTGCTACTACAACCTGACCGGCTACGAAAGGGATGTAAATGTCATCATCTTCAAGCGTGACGTGACGCTCACCTCCGCTGACAGCAGTATGGAGAAAATCGAGACGGCTGAGCCTCGTCTCTATCAGCATCGTGTGACCGTGGGAGGCTACGGCTTCGCGACCGGCGAGGACACCGCTTCTATAACCCATACGGCAAGTCTGCCTGGCAACGAGGTGAATATGGTGGACAATACTTTTGACTTCACCTTAAAAGACAACAGTTTGGCCAGCAACTACAACATCACCAAGGTGTATGGGAAACTTATGGTCTATTCCGGCATCGTGATACGCACCGAAGGCGCCAGCCGCAAATACGATGGCACAGCCCTTTCCATGCCACAGTACACGGTCATCGGCCAGTTCGCTGACGGGGACACCGTCAAAGTGACGATGGCAGGTTCTTCCATAACGGACTGCGGATGGGTGCTGAACGACATCACATCTTACGCTTTTGTCAGGAAAAACGACATGACCACTCCTGCCACACAGAATTATGTGTTGGACACTTTAATTATAGATACGCTGCGTATCTTGCCACGCGAAGTCTTTCTCACCACGGTAGATGCTTCGAAAGTGTATGACGGCAATCCGTTGACGCAGGCTTTGAGCATGAGTGGCGATGGCTTTGTGGCTGGCGAGGCCACAGCAGAAGCCAATACCAGCATCACCAACGTGGGCTCTGTAGGCAACCCCATCATTATCACCAAGAACGTTTCCTATAAAGACACCAACTACCGTGTAAGCCTCAATGAGGGAAACCTTACGGTGACCAAGTTCCCGCTCACCGTCAATGGCAACACCCTTACGGTGGCCTATAATGGTGCACAACAGTCGGTGAACAGCTTTGTATCCAACCTTCCCTCAAACTTCACGCTCAGCGGTGTGTCGTATGAGGCTTCCGGCAAGAACCCCGGAACTTATCCGGGCCATTTTGCCGATACCACCGGGGTAATTTCCATCAAGAGGACGGGAGAAACAGCCGAGTTGAAAAACAACTTTGACATCACCATGCAACCCGGTTCGCTGACCATTGAGGGCAACCCGCTGCCGATTACCATAGCGTCCAACAGCAACAGTTTCATGTATGACGCTCTTAAACATAACTACTACAGCTATGAGGTGAAATACAACGGCACGGCCATCAATGCGGTACAGGACACCCTGTTCACACTGCCCACTGGCGATGTGTTGACCATTCATCCTGCCGGCACAGGCCGTGGTATCACCCATGTGAGCGAAAACGGCTTGAACGACTATACCTACGAGATACAAAATGAAAGCAACTACAGTGACGTGACGGTCTCCAAAGGTACGTTGAGCATCACCAAGCGCAGGGTAATCTTGTCGTCAAGAGCTTATAATGAGGTATATACGGGTAATTTCGTGCCCGCCCGTCTCGACCTTGTGGATGTAACCTCCGGTGGCGATGGCTTCGCCACTCTCCCTGGCGGTTATGCTGAAGGGGTCACCTGCACCATGCTGACCCAAGAAAAAGAGGTTGGGGTGTATGACAATGAGTTCAGCTATCTGCCCAAGTCAAACACCGACCTGAATGATTATACCATCGAGCCGAGATATGGCAGCATCGTCATCACTCCAGTCACCCTGACATTGACCGTTCAGGATGCCGAGCGCAGCTATGGCGAGCCGAATCCAGCATTCACTTATACCTTGACAGGCTTTGTGAACAACGAGGACACCTGCAGCGGCTGCGGTGCCGAGTTCATCGGCAGTGCCCGTCCGGTGCTGAGTACTACCGCCACCATCGAGTCCCAGGTCGAAGAATATCCTATCACAGCAGATGTGACCAATGTATCCTTCAAGAATTATGTACTGAATACTATCAACGGAACGTTGTCCATACGCCGCCGTACAGTGAACATCGAGGCTTATTCATTGACGGACATCACTTACAATGGTGTTACGCACTCCTATTTGGAGACCCCCTCACCACATTACAAAGTCACCGGTGCAGGCTTGTTGGAGGGCGACACCGTGGTCTCCGTGCTGCTTACGGGTTCCCGTATGTTGGCAGGCACTTCCACCATCTCATTGAACAATGCCGTGGTAAAACACTATACTGCCGAAACCAAGAACGATCCGAGCCTGTGGACGGATGTGACCCAAAGCTATACAGCTACCTACGTGCCGGGGTCCATCACCATCGACCCCGTGAACATTACGTTGAAACCTATCGACTACACGCACGACTTTACGGGTCACACTTACAATTCCGACTCCACTTCCAAGCCGCATTACGAAATCGTATCGGGTGCGTTGGTGGGCAAGGACAGCATCGTGGCCATCTCCATCAATGGCAGCCGAGCCGCATACGGAACTGATGATTTCGTGATTGACGGCAACAGCATCGTGATTGTGGACACCGTAGAGGTAACCGACTATAGCGACATCAATCCCACCAATTATCGGAACGGAGGTTATACAATCACCTTACAGCAAGGCCTGCTGACCATCAACCACCGTCACGACAAATACCAAATTGCCCTGCAGGGCAGAGGTGACACTTTGATGTATAACGGCAATACTGACGGACAGACGGTAAGTGGCTTTATGACCAACGTGTTCGAGTTCGACGGCTTCCAGTACCGCGTAGAAGGTGCCACCTCTACAGCCAATGCCATCGATACGGGCAATTATGCCACTTCTGTCGATATATCCTCTGCACGGGTTATCGGAGTAAACACCGGTGAGGACGTAACGCAAGAGTTTGAGGTGACAGCCATCCCTGGCAACTTGCGCATTACACCACGTCCTGTCACCATTACGGCCCGTGGAATCTCCACTGAATATGACGGTCTGGCCCACAACTACACGGAGACGCTGTCACCCTACTGCGACATCACCGGATTGGCTTCGGGAGACTATTTAAATTCAGAAGAACTGGTTTTGACGGGCGAACGCTCATTCCCCGGCAGGACACCGATTGTCATCACTTCATCTTCAGTAAAAATTTTGAATCAATATCGTACAGAGACAAACGGAGACCGTAAGAATGTGACCAACAATTATTTGATTACAGTAATCGATAGCGCTGTTAACATCACAGACAGAGCTGTTCCTTTCGAACTTACCCTCCAAGCAAAGGGCGACACCATCGACTATGACGGCCAAATCCATTCTTTGACCGGTTTCGACACACTGCGCTTTACTATCCGCACAGGTATGCAAAATATTCCTGTCATTTTCCATATTGAGCCAACAACTGTTCAGGCCACCACAGGCAGTGCCTCCGACACAGGCAACTACATCAACGCAGCTTCATTCACAGGAACTTACTTGAAAAACGGAGTCTCTTATGCCCAGGTACTTGATGCCAACAATCATGATGTAACATCCCAGTTCAATGTCACTTTACATAACGACAACCTCCGCATCGCCCCGAAGCCCGTCACTTTCAAGGCTGACGATTACTCGGTGGTGTACGATGGCGCACCTCATCAATATACAGAGGGCACATCACCGTATTACACCATCACAAACGGCGGTTTAGCCGAAGGGCATACTGCCACTGTCACCTTCAATTGCGAAGGAAAAACCACAGTAGGTAACACTTTAATCTCTATTACAGATATCAACATCAAGGATGCAAACGATATCGATGTAACAAGTAACTACGACACCACACGTATTGCGGGTATCCTTACGGTAACTTCCACCCCCTCCCCCATCACCGTCGCCTCGCAATCGCAGGAATACGACTATGACGGGCAGCGCAAGAAGTTCGAACAATACACGGTGACCTACGACGGCATCGAGATTGCCGGCGACGCCGTCTCGAACGAGGGCAAGACCTTCACGCTGCCCACAGGCGACAAACTGACCGTCACCCCGACGTTCGACGGCATCACGCATGTGAGCGAGAACTCTGCCGCGAACAACACGTTCACCTACACGCTGGAGAACAGCTCGTTCTACACGAATGTGGCCGATCCCTCCTTCGGCACGGTGAAAATCAACCCGGTGACGCTGACGGTGACCGCCCTGCCGCAGACCTACACCTACAACGCCCAACCGCAAGGCGAGCACCAGGCCACCTACACGGGCAACCTCGACAGCAAGGTGAGCGTGGCAGGTCTGAAGGGCAGCGACGCCCTCACGAGCATCACCTTAGACGGCGAGGAGACCAACGCCGGTGTGTATTCCGACAAGATTGCCGCCTCCGATGCGGCCGTGGGCAACAACACCAGCGACTACACCGTCAGCTACGCTAACGGCACGCTCACCATCAACCGCGCCTCAGGCATTGCCTTGACGACGACCGGCTACAACCAGCCCTACGACGCACAAGCGCACGCCATCACCGCATCGGCCACCGTCGCCGACAACACCACGGCAACGCTCTACTACAGCACCGAAAATCCCGCAAGCGCCGGATTCGACCCCCACAGCTGGAGCAGCACCAACCCGACCTACACGAACGTGACGGACGCCTCCTACCCGACCACGGTCTATGTGATGGCGGTGAACCCGAACTACGACACCGTGTATGCCAACGCCACGGTCACCATTAGCCAGCGTCCGGTCACGGTCTCCGTGGCGGATGCAGATGACGTGGAATACGACGGCAGCGAGCATACCGGCAACACGGCCTACACCTTCACCAACGTGGTGGATGGGCAGACGGCCACCATCACCTACACGGCGGCCAAGGGAACCGTCCCGGACACCTACACCGGATTGTTCGTAGCCAACACCTTCCAGGTTGTGGATGGCAACGGCAACAACGTGACAGCCAACTACAGCTTAGCTTCCAACGACATGACCGCCGGCAAGCTGACCATCACCGACCGCACCACGCCGTACGCCATCACCGTCGTCTCCAAATCCAACGAGGAGGCCCTCACCTACGACGGCGAAGCGCACACGGTGAGCGGATTCAACACGCTGGAATTCCAAGTGGACAACCACACCTACACTGTAACCGGCATCTCGGCGACCGTCACGGCCACCAATGCCGGCACCTACAAGAACGCCATCACCGGCACACCGAAGGTGCTTGACAGTGAGCTCCGCGACGTGACGTCTCAGTTCACCGTGGCCGCCGACACCGGCAACCTGGTCATCGGCAAGCGCACCATCCATATCGCCGTGAAGGACCAGTATGCCTCCAAAGTATATGACGGCACACCGCTTGAAGTGTCCTTCGACAACACGTACGTGACCATCACCGACCAGGAGCTGGCCACCCGCGACCATCTCAACGGCGGCAGCTTCATGACGGAATACGCCACGGTGGGCACCTACAACAACAACGCCGGCAACAGCTTCGCCACGGTGGAGAACGGCAATGTGATCGCCTCCGGCCTTTCCGTCACTTACACGGACGGAGGGAATGAGGTGAGCAGCAATGCCAACTACTCCCCTGTCTTCGACGTGACGCTCACCATCACCCCGTGCACCCTGAACATCGCGCTCGACGCGAACAAGGATTATGACGCGCAGCTGTTCACCAGCACCCTTTCCAACCAGGGCAACACAACCGAGCCGGTCAACGGCTTCACGGTTGCCGGCCTGCAGAACGGCGAGACGGTGAGCGGCACCGTGACGTCCAGCAGCGCGAACGTGGGAACCTACACGCACGACTCACAGACGGCCATGGCCACCCCGAGCAACTTCACGGTGAAGCACGGCGAGGAGGTTGCCACGGACAACTACACGATTGTCTATAACCTGCGGCAGGAAATCCAACAGGCCACGACCGGCCTCACCCTGGCCTGCCCGACGGGTACAGACACCTTCAAGATCTATGACGGCGATGCCCTGAGCCCTGTCGCCACAGCCACGGCAAGCGACAACAGCGACGTGACCGTAGAGTACTCGCTGAACGGCAACGACTGGAGCGAAACACCGGCTTCCGTCACGCACGCCAACACCACGGCACAGGAGGTGCAGGTGCGGGCCACCAATGCCAACTACGTGACACAGACCTGCCGCTACAAGCTCAAGGTGGATCCGCGTCCGGTGTCCCTCACGGCCCAGTCGAAGCAGTTCACCTACACGGGTGCAGCCCAGACCTGGCACCAGTATGACGTCAATGCTGACGGTTTCGTGGCCGGCGACAACGTGACGAATGTCACCTTCGCGGAGGCCAGCACCGTGACCTTCGTGGAAGACGTGAAGGCCAACACGATTACAGGACATACCTTCGCAGCGGGCAACACCAGCCAAAGCGTTGCGTCCGACTATGCCATCACCTATGCAGACGGCGAACTGACAGTGGTTTACGGCGAGCCGATTGAGCTGACGCTCACCGCCCGCGACACCACCTGGGTATTCGACACCTACACGCACACGCTGAACAGCTACAATTTGACGGTCGGCTCGAACGAGCCTGTGACGGTGCCCGTCTCCGCCAACGGCGTCTATACGTTCAGCAACGGCGACGTGCTGACCGTCACATTCGACCCGAACAGCCGGATTACGGACTACAGCACCTCGGGCGTGGCCAACACCATCGTGAGCCACACGCTGACGCATGACGGTCACGATGTGAGCGGCAACTACACGGTGAACCCCTACATTTCCGGAACGTTGCGTATTGTGCCCGACACCATCACCATCACGGCCCGCGACACGAACTTTGTCTATGACGGGCTCAGCCACTCCTACAACGCCTACAACGTAACAGGACTGGTGGGCGATGTGCAGGTGACCAACGTCGTCACCTCCGGCAGCATACAGTTCCCGAGCCAGAGCCCGCAGCCGAACGTCATCTCGAACTATACCCTGCAAGGCGGCATCGCCAGCAACTACTTCGTGAAAACGGTGGCCGGCGAGCTGACCATGACCTACGCTGACGACACCCACCCGCTGCCTGAACTGGCGCTCAAGGCCAAGAGCGGCACATGGACCTACGACGGACAAGCGCACACCAAGGACACGGTAACCGTGACTTATAACGGCGCCGCCTCAGACGTGCCTGCCGGCGGCACCCTGTCTCTCGGCAACAACGGAGACCTGCTCACCATCACTTCCGTGACCGGCAGCATTACCGAGCCGGGCAGCGTGGACAATGTTCCCGCCTACACCATCCTGCACGGCAGCGAGGATGTGGCATCCGCTTACAACATCAATGCGAACGGCACGCAAAGTGCGAACGGTACCTTGACCGTCTCCCCGATTAACGGCGTAACCATCACCATCACGGGACACTCCGATGTGGTGACGTACAACGGCTCGGAGCAATCCGTGACCGGCTACGACTTCACCTCCTCGGATCCGCTGTTCACGGCAGATGACCTGACCTACAACGGAGGCAATGACAGCCAAACGGCTTCCGGCACCCACGCTGGCAGCTACACCATGCCGCTGAGCAGCAGCATGTTCGGGGCATCCGCAGCCGCCATCGCCCGTTTTGGCGCAGTGGGCACGGGCATCATCATCTCGGTGACCCCCGGCACGCTAACCATCGACAAGCGCGACCTGCTCATCGCCGGCGACACGGCCGCCTACACGTACGACGGCAGCGCACACCAACCCGATGCCAACGATGCCGTCCACTTCTTCGGCCTCGCCAACAACGAGACGGTCCCGACGGGTATCACCACCTCCGGTTCCATCACCTATCCGGACGAGAGCCCCGTGGCCTTCGTGGTGGACACCACCCACTACACCTTCGCGGCGAAAGCCAACTATAACATTACGGTGAAAAACGGTGAACTGACGATGACGCACAATACGACAAGTCCCACCGCTTTGGCCGTGACGGCAGCCAGCGAAACCAAGGTGTATGACGGCACGGCACTGACCAACAGTGGCTTCAGCGTAAACAGCACTGATGTAGCGGACGGCTTCTACGCCATGGGCAACGGCGACACGCTCTATGTGACCGTCAGCGGCAGCATGACCCACGTGGGCCCGGCCGCGCAGCCTACCACCCCCAACACCGTCACGGGCACCCGCGTGAGCAACCACGGCCACGATGTGACCGCCAGCTACGCGATTACCACGACCGACGGCACGCTGGAAATCACCCCGCGTCCGCTGACCGTGACCGGCGACACCAGCCTGAACAACGTCTATACGGGCCAGACCTACACGGCGCCGACCTGCCACTTCTACGGTCTGGTGGGCACGGATGCCGCCACCGCCACGGCCACGGCATCGCTCACCTTCCCGGACACCATCGCCAACCCTGTGGGTGTGGTGGAGTTCACCAGCGGCTATGCGAGCGACTACCAGGTGACCAAGGTTGACGGTCTGCTGGGCGTGCACTTCTCCGACACCAAGATCCAGCTCGCACTGACCGGCTCCACGCAGAGCTGGCCTTACGATGGCGGCGAGCACCATCTCTACACGTATGACCTGGCCTACACGAACGGCACCACCTCCAGCACGCAGCAGGGCGTGTCCGCAGGCACCATCACCCTGCCCAACGGAGACCTGCTGACCGCTACGGTGAGCGGTTCTGTGACCTACGTCTCCGACGGCAACCGGCCCAACACAGTGGCGGTGACCGCCATCACACGCAACGGCGTGGATGTGTCGGGCGCCTATACGGTGAGTACCAACCCCGGCACGCTCAGCGTCACTGCACGCGACCTCTACGTACAGGCGGGCAGCGGAAGCAAGGTCTATGACGGCACCCCGCTGACCAATGGCAACTACTCCTTAGCGAACGGCTACACCCTGGCCGCCGGCGAGTCCATCACCGGCATCACCGTGACGGGCAGCCAGACCGTGGCAGGCAGCAGCGACAACGTGCCGAGCAATGTCACCATCAAGAAAGGAGAGACGGAAACGACCGGCAACTACGCCATCCACTACCAGAACGGCGAACTCACGGTGACCCAGAACACCGGTGTCATCGCAGTGACCTCTGGCAGCTATGAATCGAAGTACGACGGTGCATCCCACACCAACCACACCTACACGGTGACCTACAACGGTCTCACGTGCGATGCGGTGACGGGCAGCACCACCCAGTTCCTCATCCCCGTGTCCACCACCAAAAACGACACGCTAACCATCACGTCAGGCAGTGCCGCCGTGAAGGATGTGGACGACGGAACGGTCAACAACGACTTCACCTGCACTGTGACCAACAGCGGCAGCTACCAGCAGGCTCCGGGCAGAACCTACGGCACTCTGAAGGTGAACCCGTTAGAGGTCACGATGACCTCCGAGACAGCCACCAAGCTGTATGACGGCACTCCGCTGACCCGCCCTGTCGTGACGGTCTCCGGCGATGCCATCATCAACAACGAAATTCACGACATCACCGCCACCGGCAGCGTGACGACTATCGGGGAAGGTGTGGTAACCAACACCATCACCTACCAGACGGCATCTGCCTACAAGGCGAACAACTACATCATCACCAAGAACGAGGGTACCCTGCAAATCACCGGCACCAACGACGCCATCGTGATCACCAGTGCCGACGGCACCTGGAGCTACGACGGCCAGGAGCACAAGAACGACACCTACACGGTGACGTTCGGCGGCAACACGCTGACAGCCGCACCGAACAGTAACGGACTGAAGTTCGAGCTGTTAAGCGGCGACACCCTGCGCATCGAGCCGAGCGACAGCCGCCTGATCACCCATGCGGGCAGCACGTCCAATGCCTACACCTACACCATCGACAACGTCGGTGCATACGTGGGCACGAAGACCGCCAACGAGGGCACACTCACCGTGAACAAGGTCGAGCTGACGGTTACGGCCAATGACGCAAGCCGTTCCTACGGCGAGGACAACCCGGTGTTCAACTACACCATCACCGGCTTCGTGAACAACGAGGATGCCACTTCTGCCAATGTGACGGGTAGTGTGACCTACACCTGCGCGGCCACAGCGACCAGCCCGGTGGGAACCTACGCCATTGTGCCGGATGTGATCGGACTGAACGCAGACGACTATACGTTTGCAGCGGCAAATGGAACGTTGACGGTCACTGCCGCCGACCTCTCCATCCGTGTCACAGACACGAAGGAGTATGACGGCAGCGTGCTGGCCAGCGACTACACCCATGCCACCGCCACGGGTCTGAAGAACGGGGCCACGCTCATCGCAGGTGTGGTGACCACTGACAACGCCAACAAGGGCACCTACTATTACCATGTCGCGGGACAGACCGACAATGCGTCCGTCTCCACAGCCTTTGCCACCAGCGACGGCATCACCAACTACAATGTGACCGTGACCTCCACGCAGACCATCACGAGCAGCGACGACCTCGTCATCACGCTGCCCACGGTGGTTTCCAAGCCCTACGACGGCGAAATTCTGAACCCCACGCCCGCTGCAACCGCTCCTGACGGCACCCCGGTGACCATCGAGTTCAGCACAGACGGAGGTACCACTTGGACGACACTCTTGACCGACAATGCGCCCGGCGTCACACACGTGAGCGAAGGCGAAAAGACCGTGACTTACCGCTTCAGCAACCCGAACTACGAAAGCGTTGAGGAATCCTATACGTTGTCCGTGACCCCGCGGCAGGTGACGGTGGCGGCAGCAGACACCACGTTCGAATACGACGGTGCTTTGCACACCTATCCGAAAGTTGTGGTCACAAGCGGCAGCTTCGTTGCCGGCGACACGGTGAACGCGACCTTCACGGAGGGCAGCAAGATTCAGGAACCCGGCACGGTGAACAACACACTGGCCACGGTGGAGTTTGTCCCCGGCACCACGGCACCCGTCGGCGAGGCGACCGACTACAACATCACGCCTGCCACGGGCGTGCTGACCATGACGCTTCCTGCCAACCCGATAGCCACGATTCATATCACCGCCAATACCATGAGCTGGGTGTATGACGGCGCCGTCCACACCGGCAAGGGCTACAAGTTCCACTTCGATGACGAGACCTCAGACACGGAAGTTCCTGAGAGTGCCAATGGTTCCTACACGTTGAGCACAGGTGCAGTCTTGAACGTGGCATTCACCACGGGTTCGCGCATCACGGGCTACGTGGAAGGCGGTATGGTCAACGAGATTGCATCCGCCACGGTGACGCACAACGGCACGGATGTGACGGGTGCTTACCAGATTGAGCGCACAAACGGCCTGCTGAACATCACGCCGAAGGCGGTGACCATCACCAGCGCGGGCCAGACATTCACTTTCGACGGCAACGTGCACACCAACCCGAACTGCACGGTTACGGGTCTGGTGGGCAATGACTCCATCCACGCAACGGCGGGCGGTTCCATCCAGTACCCGGGCAAGACAGTCAACTCGCCCATCGATTTCGAGTTTGTGACCGGCTCCCCGAGCAACTACACTGTCACCAAAAAGTACGACACACTTCGGATAGACGGCTTCGACATTGTCAACAAGCTCGTTATCACGGCGCAGGACCAGACCTTCACCTACGATGGCTATGCGCACGCTTATCCTTACTACGTGGTGACGGACACGGCGTACCATTTCAATTCCGGCATTCAGAGCGGCAGTTCCGTGGTGCTTCCCGGAGGCTACACGCTACTGCTCTCCATGGAGAACAGTTCCATCACAGACTTTGACCAGAACTTCGTTCCCAACAAAGTCTCGACAAACTACACCATCTGGCATGGCGGACAAAATGTGACCGCCGCTTTCCAAGTGGAACGCGTTGACGGAGAACTGTGGATTGAGAAACGTCTGCTGACCATCAAGGCGGGCACGCCTGCCGCGAAGACATACGACGGCACCCCGCTGACGCTCAACGACTACAGCATCGCCGCTGGCTCGTTGGCACAGACCGACCACATCGAATCGGTGACCGTGACCGGCAGCCAATTGGAGGCAGGCACGAGCAGCAATGTACCGAGCAACGCGGTCATCATGCGGGGCAGCGTGAACGCCACGAACAACTATGACATCTCGTACACGAACGGAACGCTGACGGTGAACAAGAACCAGACACCGATTTACGTGGTGGCCGGCGACAGCACACGTGAGTACAACGGACAGCCGCTGCGCAACTTCAACTACACCGTGAACTATTTCAGCGGTGTGCAGGAGTTGGCGCAACCCAACGACACCACGCACGTCTATGTGCTGCTGGGAGTGAAGGACACGCTGACCATCACGAGAGCGCCTGAAGCGGTCATCACCGAGGTGGGCACGCAGCCTAACACGATCAGCTACACGCTGACGCACGCCGACAGCTACGACCCAGGCCTCATCTTCACCCCTGGAACACTGACGGTGACCCCGAACACAAAGTCCATCTCAGTGGCATCTCTGGACAAGGAGTTTGTCTATGACGCACAAAGCCACACGTTCCCGCACTATGCAGTGACGTATGACGGTGCGGCGGTGACAGACACCACGACCGACGGACTGAGCTTCCGACTGCCCACGGGCGACACCCTGAAAGTGACACCGTCGTTTGGCGGCATCACGAATGTGTCGGAGAATGAGTCCAGTAACAACCAGTTCGTCTATACAATCCAGCACAACGAATACTACACCGGCGACCGCGACACGACCTACGGCACGGTGAGCATAGTGCCGAACGGCAACGTGGTGGTGACCATCACAGGCCACACCGGAGGCTTCGACTGCGACCGCACGGAGCACACGGTGCACGGCTACGATGTAGTCATCGCCGACACGCTGAACATGTATGCGACAACCGATTTCAGCCTCGCCAACACCACCGACTCCATCGTGACGTTGAGCACGGTTGGTTCGGACACAATGCGGATAGCAGGCAAATTCACGAACACGAACACCAACTACGACCCCGTGACCTTCCATGTGACGAACGGCTGGATCCGCGTGGTGGACACTATCCGTCCCACCTTCACGGTTCCCGGTCCGTATGTGGCCTATAAGGATGCCTACTGTCACGCCGACACCGCCGCGACAGCTGAGGTAGCCGGTTATCCGACGAACATCTCCGACGCTTGTACGGAGAACCCGACGGTAACCTGGAGGGACATCAACCACACAACGACCTGCGCAGGATCCTACACCTTCCAGCGTATCTGGAGAGTGATGGACGAGCAGGGCAACGTGAGCCGCAGCGATTCCGTGCAGACCATCACCGTGGTGGACACGGTCCGCCCGACATTCGACAGACCCGCTGACATCACCCTGTACAAGGACGCTTACTGTCATGCCGACACCGCCGCCACGGCTGACAAGGCCGGCTATCCGACCCTTGTCGCGGACAACTGCACCGCAGCCCCGACCGTGA
>CAMVBK010000046.1:0-27211 GCA_947165685.1 uncultured Bacteroidales bacterium
CCCCATTCGGGTCCACCAACTTCACCGGGTTGTCCGCGCAATAAACATACGGGCTCAGCGACGGATATTTCGCAGCCATCGGGTCCACGCTCAGCCAGATGCTCAGATCACTGCTGTAATAGCGTGAGCCGAAGTAGGATAGTCCGGTTTCGGAGTCGCGTTCTTTGGCGGAGAAGGTGTGAATGCAGGTTACGGGGGACAGGTTACAGTTGACAGTTGGAAGGGGCTTAGCAAAATGCGCCGCAGGAAAGAAGTTGTGTGTACTTTTCATCTGGCTTGCGCAATTTTTCCGACTGTCATATTCAAACTTCATGGCAAAGGGCAGGTTTTATGGGTACAAAAGTACAAATTTTCTCAATATTTTTTTCTTTTCTTGTTCGTTCCTGTTCGTATCTACTTGCCAGAGGTCTCCTCCTCCTTGCGTTGATGTAGATGGCTACCCTGCGGGTGCTCCTATTTGCCAAAACACAAGTTTTGGCAATGATGGTTCAACCATATGTCACGAATAGGAACGGAGAAGGAATTCGAGTGTTTTCGATATTTTTTACAATTTTTATTTCTTACTATAAGGTAAATTTATTGTACCTAAAATCTACCAAATCTTTGGCCGAATATCCCAATACCTTTTCTTTTTGTATTGGCATTTCTTTATGTATTGTTTGTCGCCAACTTCTATATCATAATTCACATACAACAATTTCTTAATTGATTTACTTGATTGGCTACACTCAGCCCAGATTGTAAGTGTGACCATTTCTAGTTCCTTGACCATCTCTGCTGTGAACACAATTGGTAAAGTATCAATAATATTCACCACCCTGTTTTTGGTTCTATAATATAGAACAGAGGGTATGGTATCCCCATGGGCATCTGTAAACGAAAAGGAATTAAGTTTAACAGTTGGTTCGGTAGGAGCAAGAACCGTGAAACGATATTTTAATCTTGGATCAGGAGAACTATATTGCTGTATATCTCCTTCATTATAGATTACGTTAAACCCAAATTCAACACCTGCAGTTTCACACGTAGTCATGGAAGTGTCAATACCAGGTATAGGCACGGCTTCATAAACATCATAATTTTTATCCATTTCATTGAGCAATATCAAGCCCGTATCCACACATGAGCAAAAAACACATGAAATGATTATAAAAACAATCATTTTACCCATAAAAAAAACACTATTTTTCATATTCTTTTACCATATTATTCAACTCTTTTTGTGCAACCCTCCTGGCTGCTTCGTGTTTTGTGGGTCCTGTAGGATTCTTTTCATTATAAGGACTCCCTCCATTACTTGAATCATTGCTATCCATATTCATTTCTTTATGTGATCTTTCTCCCTTACCAGGGAAAATTCCTGTCTTTAAACCACCGCTCTTCTCTACAAATTTCATAAACTTCTTATCATTCATTGCGTCAGAAAACGTAGGAATGTTATCAATATCCATGGACAATCCATTTTTATCTGCGTATTCACTATATAAATCAATATAATTAGAATGTGAATAAAAATCCGCGACAGTATGTAAAGCAACACCTGCTACCACATAGTTTTCTTCTCTCATTTGAGTTGTAAAGGCACTTTTAGCGGCATTATAAAGACTAACAATAGAAGAAGTTCCTGCCATGTTGTCCATATGTACAAAACTGGTGAATACATTCAATCCATCTGCTATGACAGATGCTCCAAATTTTACTTTCTTTATTACTCCTGATGATAGGGAACTATTCTTAAAAGCATTACTCACCATCTGTGCATGCATTGACATCGGAAATTCCCCATTCGGATCCACGCACCTCACCGGGTTGTCCGCGCAATACGTATAAGGCGACAAAGAAGGATATTTCCCACTCATCGGGTCAACACTCAGCCAAATGCTCAATTCGGAGCTGTAATAGCGTGAACCAAAGTAGGAGTAACCCGTTTCGGTATCCTTCTCCTTTGCGGAAAATGTGTACATCGCATTCCAGCTGGTGCTCCGCTGGTCAACAAAGTCTTCTCCCCAAGGTAGGTAGTGCAGGTGCTGCACGGCGGAACCGTCAGAGTAGGTTATCCAAGAAGAAGACCCAAGATGGTCTGTGTGGTAAAAGTAGCGTTTGTCCTCCAGATCCTCCTGTGGATATTTCCAATTATACAGCTCGTTTAGAATGTCGTTTCTATTATAATCGGGAGCGTTTAAACACTCGGCAACTTGTTCGAGATGATAACTTAAGGATGCGTGCTTGTTGTCAAAATCATCTTCTGTGACAATCAGAGAATCAATGTCTGCCAATCCACCCCCGCCGATTTTCGAGCAGATGCGCTCCGCCCCGGCGTAGTAGTGCTTGGTGTAGCCCTGCCGGTTGGCCACCAAGTACGGCGAGGCGTACAGGGTGGCGTTGCCCATCTGGTAGAAGTGCTGCCACCGGCCTGTCTGGTTCTGGACTGTATATTCGCCCGTGAACTTGCAGGTCCTGTCGCCGTTGGCGTCATACAGGTAGAATGAGAGATGCCCGTCGTCCCGCACCCCCTGTAGGCGGTTCTGCTCGTCCCAGCAAAGCACAATCTCCGCGGATCCCGCGTATCTGTGCGGAAGCGGGCACATGGAGACACCTGCATCCCGCAGACGGGGTGCGGGGGCGGAGCAGGCGGGGCGATATGTCGGGCTCGGGGTCATTGTTTGTTATTTTGCGGGGCGAAGATACGGTTTTTATTTGATGTTCAATATTTGGGTTCTTTAACTAACGGTCACAAAAGTCAAATTAAAGAGCTGAATTGGGTTATACATTATTCTCCACGTGACTTAGGCATACAAGCTTTAAATGATGATATATAAACACATTGAGTTCCCATCGCTTTGAAACGAAATGACACATATTGACTCAAAGCATAACGGCCTGCTTTGAAAGCATAAATTGTGCTGTGAGAGGATGTGTCTTTTTCAAAATATGCTATTGAATCCGTCTTTGTGAAAAGAAATTTGTTCACCATATTCGTGTCAAGAAAAAACGGGACATTATTGTAGTAAAACACCCCTAGTGAATTAATTTTAAGAAAATCGTCCCTATTTGAGGATCGTAATGGCCAAATGTAACCACAAATCTCGTATTCAGGAATCGAATCTGACGAACACCTTATGCCCATATAAAACCAAAAATTGTTATTTTCACAAAAAGCACAGTATTTGGAAAATTTTATCATCGAATCACATACCGCAGAGATGGACGGATTATTTAATGTATAGACATTTGCTATGAATGACTGCGGATAGGATGGTTCCTCGACTTCATAACAGAAATAATCAGAATATCGAGGGAAACCTTTCTCCGTTGATTTGCAGCCAAAGTTAACAACTATGACCATTACGGTCAGCAACAACACCACACAATTTCTTATCATTGCTACCATACGTTCCTTTTTAAGATTCTTGTGCCATGCAAATCAAAAAAGACACCCTTGTGAATCACCCCGAATAGGGCTTGGGGGCTGTTGTAGTCACAAGCAAGCGCCCTACAAACAGCCCTGTCCTTCTCGTTAGAAAGCCAACCGAATATTTCATTTTTGGGATGAGTGTGAAAAAAAAAGTACAAGTTGTTGAATGGTGCCATTAGTGCAGCTCGGTCAGCTCCCATATATTCTTTCTTTTCAAAATGACTGGTACATATTAACGTAGATATATCCTTTTGGTAAGAACCTCCCACAATGCTCCATTCCACATCTGTGTTTTTTGACAAAAAGCAGATTAACTTTTTTGCTTCATCTATACCTCTATTCCCAATAAATTCCAGTTTCGTATAATCATGTTCAATATATCGTCGTGACATCACATCCCAGTGTTGGGTTTTGTCCGATATCATTTTACTCATGACATCTACAGAAACAGGAGTTGATCTTTCTTTTCCCTTCAATTTTCCATATTTGTAAAGAATCCTATCTCCGAATTCATCTTTCCTGCCTTTGACAGCATAAAGCGTATGATCGTTCTCATCACCGCATTGGCGAATATAACCGTCTTGATTCACTTCCCACGCCTCCCCGTTCGGATCCACCAACTTCACCGGATTATTCGCACAGTAAACATACGGACTCATACTCGGATACTTCCCCGCCATCGGGTCCACACTCAACCAAATGCTTAAGTCTGAATTGTAGTAGCGTGAACCAAAGTAGGAGTACCCCGTCTCGGCATCTTTCTCCTTGGCAGAAAACGTGTACATGGCGTTCCAGCCCGTGCTTCTTTGGTCCACGAGGTCCTCGCCCCAAGGGAGATACTCCAGGTGCTGCACGGCGGAGCCGTCAGCATCCGTCACCCAGGAGGCACTGCCGAGGTGGTCAGGGTGGTACCAATAGCAGTCCATCTCGGGCTGCACGCTGTCCTGCCAGTCGGAAAGTCCCCTTAGAAGGTTGGACGGGAGACTTGGCAAAAGTCTATGACCGCTGCGCACCTGCCCCATTGCATTGTCCCATGCGCCGTTTACACGATGATAAGCGGTATTCCAGTCTAGGTCTGCAAGGCCGCCGCCACCGATGCGGCTGGCCACGCGCTCGCTCTCGGCGTAGTAGTGCTTGGTGTAGCCCTGCCGGTTGGCCACCAAGTACGGCGAGGCGTACAGGGTGGCGTTGCCCATCTGGTAGAAGTGCTGCCACCGGCCTGTCTGGTTCTGGACTGTATATTCGCCCGTGAACTTGCAGGTCCTGTCGCCGTTGGCGTCATACAGGTAGAACGAGAGATGCCCGTCGTCCCGCACCCCCTGCAGGCGGTTCTGCTCGTCCCAGCACAAATGACGCTCCAATGCCATGGCGGCGTTCCTGTGGTAGGTCATGTTGCCCATGGAATCCCACCGGAACTCCTGATACGGCCCGCCGTCAATGTAGGACAGCGTGTTTTGCTGCCCCGTCGTGTTGTAGTGGTACCGGTTGTCGTAAAGGGTGTTGCCTGTGGAATTGCCATAAACCGTCTGCCTGTAGGTCTGCGCCTCGACGAGTTTCCTGCCGATTCGGCCGTTGGGCAAGTATTCCAGAACAGTCTTGTAATCAACAGGATGGACACCAAACCAGTCTCCTGACGAATAGGTCAGCCGGTAAAGGTTGTCGTATTCGTGAAAGTCGTGGTATTTTCCGCCCAAGCCGTTGGAAAGCATACCGGCAGCGTTGTCGATGTCGGTGATGTTGCCCACAGCGTCGTAGGTGTAGGCGATGTCCTGCATCAGCGAGTCGTGCCCCTCGTAGCTGCGCAAATGCAACAGCCGCTGCAGCGAATCGTATGCGTAACAGGCCCGCGTGCCGTTGCCATACCACACCGTGTCCTTCTGTTCAAACTTGTTGTAGGCGATGCTGTCGATGTAAGGGTAGTTGTAGGCGACCGTGGGCTCGGGCGTGGGCGTCTGCCCGCCGCTCCGCTCCGGATCAGGGTGCACCACCGCGACATTCTGCCGCACCGCACGTCCTGAGACCCTCTCCAACAACCCGCCAAGGTTGTAGCCATACGTCACCACCTCCCCGTCGGGGTAGGTCATCTTCTGTATGCGGTTCCAACTGTCGTACTCGTACTGCATCTTGAAGGTATAGGTCTGGTTCTCAAACGGGAGTGCAAAAGTACGAATATTTTCCGTTAGTTCGCCGAGTTTGCAGTGACGGGAAATGTTTCCCGCAGAATCCGCAGATTTCCGCAGATGGCATTTGGGGATGTTTGTCGGTTTTATGCTCATGTTGGTTTTAATTTGCTGTTTGAGATTCGGGGACCGTTATAGAGACAACTATGCGAAAATTATGAAATGGTTTTTACTGTATGAGGGGCATCCGAATCAGTATATTTTTTCAATGTTTGATAAACATCCATTATCCTATCTCTTTCCCATCCACAAGTATCTTTTATGTAAATAGGGACCCTGTTGTCTCCTGAAGAATAACATAACGTTAATATAGTACTGCAATGAGGTAAAAAAAGTTTTGTGAAGAAATTGATTTTGCCGACTGATATTTCGCAATAAAAATTAGGATTGTCCAACTGATATGTCCTTGTTTTATTTCCGAAGAAAAAAGGCCTATAATCAATTTGCAATAATTTTTCTTTTTCGTCAATGGTTATCTTGTTAACCATACTGAAACACTGATAATAATATACAGCAGGTGCTATTACGGGCATAACACCAATACAGCAATCAAGGGTCATATCTTTAATCCATGACAAAATGTGCTTAATAAAGCTCCAATCACCATCTCTGCTGCATATTAGATATGAAATAAGAATGGCCACCACAGTCCATATCAGCTGGAACTTGATCAAATATAGGACAAAGAACAGGATAAATGGTTTTTTTCCCCTTTCAAATACCATAATGCTTGTGTTTTAGTGAACGATGGCACCAGTGGGTAAAACCTTATTACATGTAGGGTGGGTCGTCGCATGCCGGACAAGGCGAGTCCAAGTTGCAGAGAGAATAAATGACCCCGTGGACTTTCCAATAGATTTAACGACATCTTGTATTTTTGGGTTTTTTGATGTCGATAATATCGAGGCAACACTATTTCCTGCGGATTTGCAAATATCCCGCACAATATCCTGCTGTTCATACATATCCACCCCTCGTCCCGCACCAGCATTTGCAATAGTAATCAATCCATTAACAGATTGATATGCACCTGCAGAAAAAATAGCAGCCCCCACGGGGAAAGCAGCTCCACCAGATATAACACTTCCTTCCGACATAATAGCAGCACCCGCAACAGATGTGGCAAATCCCCCATATACATCAAACCCACCATTTATCATTCCATCCAATTCTTTACTAACCACGGAGAAGTCAAACATTTGCCCTATCGCTCCGTCAAATTCTACCGTTCTGTTCACACTCTCCCCCGAAGGTGTATTTTTTGTTTCCACAACGATTTGATGGTATCTTCCACCCTCATCGCTAAGCCAAGTTAACTCTTTTGTGTCTTTATTATATTTCCATTTATCTAAGTTATCGTCAATCTCCTCCCCATTCGGGTCCACCAGCTTCACCGGATTATTCGCACAATACACATACGAACTCATACTCGGATACTTGTCACTCATCGGGTCAACACTTAACCAGATGCTCAAGTCAGAGTTGTAGTAGCGTGAACCAAAGTAGGAGTAACCCGTTTCGGTATCCTTCTCCTTTGCGGAAAATGTGTACATCGCATTCCAGCTGGTGCTTCGTTGGTCCACGAAGTCCTCGCCCCAAGGCAGGTAGTGCAGGTGCTGCACGGCGGAACCATCAGAGAAGGTTATCCAAGAAGAGCTACCAAGGTGGTCTGGGTGGTACCAGTAGCAGTCTGGTTCCTCCGCCACTAACTCCTGCCATTCGTACAAGTAGATGAGCGCATCCTCTTCATGCATCGCATCCGCATCAAGGCACTCCATCACTTTGCCGAAATGATTGGAGGATTTTTCCTTAAGACGGCTAGCCAGTTCCGGATATTCCTCCATCCCCTTGTGCAAGTCTTCTAAGCCGCCGCCGCCAATCCGGCTGGCTATGCGCTCGGTCTCCGCATAATAGTGCTTGGTGTAGCCCTTTTCGTTGCTCACCAAGTACGGCGAGGCATACAAGGTGCCCTTGTCCAACTGGTAGAAGTGGTACCATTGCCCGCTCTGGTTTTGGGCAGTGTAGTCGCCCGTGAATTTGTAAGTACGGTCTCCGTTTGCATCATAAAGATAGTAGGAAAGACGCTGCTCGTCATCCTTCACGCCGAGAAGACGATTCTGCTCGTCCCAGCACAAACTACGGTTGTAGCCTGAATGACCGTTGTAATGGAAAACCATGTTGCCTTTCAAATCCCACTCAAAGGACTGCTGGTCCTCGTTGATGGTTGACAGCGTGTTGGGTTGGCCGGAATTTACGTAGTAATACTCGTTGTCATAATTCTCGGTAGCGTAATTCCCGTCAAGCCAAGTGTCTGCATGCAAAACCTTTCTTGAAATCCTGCCGTTTCTCTCATAATCCAAGGAGGTCTCATAATACAGGGTGTTGTTACCCTGCCAGTTCCCGTCGGCGTATGCCAGACGGTAGAGGTTGTCGTAGGAGAACTGGCTGCCGTAGGTTCCGCCAAGGCCGGTAGGGAGCATACCTGCATAATTGACAATCTCACTGATATTGCTCACTTCGTCATAGTCGTAGTCAATGTCCTGCATCGTCCCGTCGGCGCACACGGAACGAAGATGGCTTAGCCGCAGCAACACGTCATAACTGTAGGATGTCACCGCCCCATTCCCGTAAACAACTGTTTCCTTCTGCTCAAACGGATTATATTCGATGTGGTGTACATACACATTATGCTCGCTGCCCTTGTCTCCCGTAACCCGATCCAGCATTCCGCCAAGATTGTAGTCATACGTGACCACCTCCCCGTCTGGGTAGGTCATGCTCTTTATGCGGTTCCAGCTGTCGTACTCGAAATACATACTGAACGTATAGGTCTGATTCTCAAAAGGCGGTGCAAAAGTACGAATGTTTTCGGTAACTTCGCCAAGTTTACCGTAAGAAAAAGTCTGCCAGCCGGAGGCGTCTTCTTGTAAAATGACTTTGCCAACGGCATTTATGCTGGCATCAGCGGCTGTACCATAGTCATAATGGACGTTGCTTTCGGGATAGGCAGAACAGGCGATGTCTGTCAGCTGATTATAGTGGTAGGTGTAGTCCAAATGCTCGCCCGCCGCATTGGTGTGTCTTGTCAGATTGCCCGAAGGGTCGTACATGTACCAGTCATCGCCCGCGTCAGGATGATGTCTGTGAGTCAGCCGCCCGAATTGGTCATACCAATACTCTGTCTCGAAACCGTCCGGGTCCCCGCATGGGAATCTCCGTGGACCGCGCGGATCACACGGATCTGCGCGGAGTGAATCTGCGGGAATCTGCGGGATCTGCGGGCGGTATGTGAGGTAGCGGTTCATCGGTGGTTTTTGACGAGGCGAAGATAGGATTTTTTGGGGGTAATTTGCTGAACAAAATTTGGAATGCGCTATATCGTTGATAGTCCAATCAATTTTATATGGTTATTGTATTTTTTGAAAGACAAGTAAGTGCAAAAACTATGTGACACTAAAGACGATGACCATAAAAGCCTATAGGTGACAAATTTGCCCTGGTAATAAACAACTTCTATTTTGTTAATGGTAATTGACGGGAAGATCTCCGTAAAAAAACATTTATCAAAATAAGAGTTTGTCATCGCAAAGAATAGTTTGTCCGATAAGTTGAGACAGTCTGTCTTTTCCCTGAACCATTGTTTTTGATTTTTTAATTTATAAGGAGGCAAGCAGTGAACATTTCCATGCTCAACAAGGGAATAAGGGAATGCCATTTTACATTGTCGATTCATCACCGCACAGGAATCCACAAGGCTCCTTATTTTCTGTTCATCTTTTTGAATAATAGCCAAAAAACTTTGTAATGCTATTCCATTGTCATAGACGAGTTGCCGAACTTCGGTCGAGAGGTCATCGCATAGACTATCATTATTATCCAAGTATGATAATCCATGAAGATTGTCTGTCGTGAAAATATAATCCAGACAATCCGTAGCCTGCAAACTCACAATTGTCTTCCCGAACAACAGATTGTAATTATGATAATAGTCCATTTCATGACTTAGTTGGAAAGGATAGTAACGGAAAAGTCGCATTTGATATGATTCACCGGTCTTGATTTTTTCCCCACATATACCATTATTTGTTATAGGTTCAAGAATTTTCACATATACCGTTGAATCCGCCATATAGATATGAGCCCCTATATAATGGGCGTTTTTAATTCTCCACAAAAAATCCACAGTTACAAGGTAAAGGCTGTCATCTTTTATCAAATAGGCGTTGTCTATAAGTGTTTCTTTTTCTGTAGAAGGGATATGTTTGTTAAGAATTGAATCAAACAAATCAATTTTCATGTCCGTTTGGCTAAACAAAAAGACAGTTTGCAAAAGAATGATTATGCTACTGAAAATCTTTTTCATATGCACTAATTATCAACAGGTTTGAAAAAATTTTTAGGTTTGGCATTTCTATTTCCAGGTGGTGGAGTTGACTTACTGTGCCCTTCTTCGTACAGATGGTATTGTGGACCAGTCTTATCATCAGGAATGATTTTTCCACCTCCGATTGTTTTCTGACGAATAGTTCTCTCAGACTTCTCAATGCAAGGCAACCCTTCTCTTTTAGCTATTTTCCCCATTTCGAAACCTTCCGTTATTTCGTGCATTAAACCACATCCACGAACGGATCCCCAAAATTCTTCCAATTCTTGTGACTTAAATAAATTAATTCTATTATGACTGATATACTGATCACCCTCTTTACACGTGCCGTAATATGACCCCACCACACCAACATCCAGCACTTCTAATGTAAGTTCAGACTTGAATTCGTCACTCAATATAGCTTCGGCCAGTTGTTTTTCATATTGTGTCTTATATTCTCCTCCTTCACCAATGAGCAATTTATCTCCCTCCATTATTAGATTTAGGTTTGGTGCAGCGATTCGTAAATCATTTAATGCTTCTTGAAGATCAGATTCTTTCATGCCGAGTCCTATTTTAATGATAACTGAATCCCCATTCGGATCCACCAGCTTCACCGGATTATCCGCGCAATACACGTACGGGCTCAATGACGGATATTTCGAAGCCATCGGGTCCACGCTCAGCCAAATGCTCAAGTCAGAATTGTAGTAGCGTGAACCAAAGTAGGAGTAACCCGTTTCGGTATCCTTCTCCTTGGCGGAAAATGTGTACATCGCATTCCAACTGGTGCTCCGCTGGTCAACAAAGTCTTCTCCCCAAGGTAGGTAGTGCAAGTGCTGCACGGCGGAACCATCAGAGAAGGTTATCCAAGAAGACGATCCGAGGTGGTCGGGGTGGTACCAGTAGCCGTCCGTTTCCTGGTTTTCCCGGATGGCTTTCCAATAATACAGCTCGCTAAAAACCGTGTCGAATCCGTAATCAGGGGAGCCCAGGCATTCGGCAACGTCACGGACATGATACTTCAGGGAGGCATGTTTATTTTCAAGGTCGTCTTGCGCAACAGCCAGGGAATCAATGTTTTCAAGCCCTCCCCCGCCGATTTTCGAGCAGATGCGCTCCGCCCCGGCATAGTAGTGCTTGGTGTAGCCCTGCCGGTTGACCACCAAGTACGGCGAGGCGTACAGCGTGGGCGTGGTCAGCGTGTAGTTCTCGAACCATTGCCCATTGGTGTTCTGCAGGTGGTAGTCGCCCGTCAACTTGTAGGCGCGTTCCCCGCCGGCGTCGTACAGGTACAGCGACAGATGGCTGTCGTCCGCCACAAACAGCAGGCGGTTATCCTCCGCCCAACAAAGCACAATCTCCGCGGATCTCGCGTATCGGCACGGAAGCGAGCGCACGGAACCGTCCGAGTCCCGCTGAAGGGGTGCGGGGACGGGGCGAGCGGAGCTATATGTTAGGTTTCGGGGCATTGGTGATAATATGATGCTTAGAATTATTGTGTGTTTTCGTATTTATCACAGAGGGCGATAAAATACGCCTATAACATTAGGAGATGTCACAATTGGATAAGATTTACAGCAATTCCTGTCGAAATTAAGGTGCAAGGAAGGAACGTATATCCAACCATCGGTTGAGATTCCAGTCAATTTAGGTGGATAGTCGATACGATACAAAACCATATCATATACATCCCCTATTTTGACACGTTTTAATCCTGCTCTTTTCACTCTTCCTCTCTTGAAAGTGAATAGACTGAAAATACAATTATGCAATGTGTCGGCCAAGTCAATAATGTATAAGGTCCCTTGATTATGAGGTTGCTGAGGGAGCGGACATTGTTTCATGGGATTTTTGCGTATATTTACCACTTCATATTTCTGCACGATAGAATCCATGATAAGAACAGGTCCGCCATAACACTCGTCAATTGTATCATTTTCAAATATCAATACATTGTTATAGCTATAATAATATCCAGAAAGATTAACAATACTATCTCTGACCAACCTGAATACAAGAGAAGTGGTCTTGTTTATTCCCTTAAAGACATACGTTTTTGTTTCAATGTATGGCTTAGCCATATTCGTCAAACTTTGGGAATTTGTGTTCATACACAAAGACAGCAAAGCGTATATAAGCAGTGAAAAGCGCAAATAGTGTTTCATATATCGTACATTATACTAACGACCTTTTCCTAAATAATATAACAGCAAATCATATGAGGCTCGTTGCATAAACTCCCCAAACCGAGTTGACGGTTGTGAAACAGCTTTGTTATGTGCATAGTTGTAATCATCACATTCTTCATATTTCCCGAAAATATTTGTTTGCGGGACACATGTGTTTCTCTGTAATTTAATCGCTCGTTTACCTCCCCAATATGCTTCTGTAGCTTCATGCAAAAGAAGTCTCCCTATGTCTTTTGAGGCATAGTATTTGTTCAATATTAGCATTGACACAAACTGTTCAGCATCAGCTGTTTCATTATCATTGTACTTGCTTCCTAAAAAACCACCGCCCATATTCGATTTGTAGCGCTTTCCATTTTTAGCCGTATAAACGTTGTTGTAATTGACCGTTAATGACACCTTTACCTCCTTACTATCTATAGCCACACAAAACTGCGCTTCTTCGTCGGATATTATAGCTTCACCTTTTTGATTATATTTGACACCTTGTTTATACGAGTAACTGAGACATTCGTTTTCCCCTCTTGATATTTCAAGATTGGGACAATGTTTTTGCATATGCGCTAATGCGGTTTCCCAATCATCGCCTAACAAAGAAATAGTGTCCCCGTTCGGGTCAACCAACTTCACCGGATTGTCCGCACAATACACATACGGGCTGAGCGAAGGATATTTGTCACTCATCGGATCCACGCTCAACCAGATGCTCAGATCACTGCTGTAATAGCGTGCGCCAAAGTATGAGTACCCCGTCTCCGTATCCTTCTCTTTTGCACTAAAGGTGTACATGGCGTTCCAGCCCGTGCTTCTTTGGTCCACAAAATCCTCGCCCCAAGGCAGGTAGTGCAAGTGCTGCACGGCGGAACCATCAGAGAAGGTTATCCAAGAAGACGATCCGAGGTGGTCGGGGTGGTACCAGTAGCCGTCCGTTTCCTGGTTTTCCCGGATGGCTTTCCAATAATACAGCTCGCTAAAAACCGTGTCGAATCCGTAATCAGGGGAGCCCAGGCATTCGGCAACGTCACGGACATGATACTTCAGGGAGGCATGTTTATTTTCAAGGTCGTCTTGCGCAACAGCCAGGGAATCAATGTTTTCAAGCCCTCCCCCGCCGATTTTCGAGCAGATGCGCTCCGCCCCGGCATAGTAGTGCTTGGTGTAGCCCTGCCGGTTGACCACCAAGTACGGCGAGGCGTACAGGGTGGCGTTGTCCATCTGGTAGAAGTGCTGCCACCGGCCTGTCTGGTTCTGGACTGTATATTCGCCCGTGAACTTGCAGGTCCTGTCGCCGTTGGCGTCATACAGGTAGAACGAGAGATGCCCGTCGTCCCGCACCCCCTGCAGGCGGTTCTGCTCGTCCCAGCACAAATGACGCTCCAATGCCATGGCGGCGTTCCTGTGGTAGGTCATGTTGCCCATGGAATCCCACCGGAACTCCTGATACGGCCCGCCGTCAATGTAGGACAGCGTGTTTTGCTGCCCCGTCGTGTTGTAGTGGTACCGGTTGTCGTAAAGGGTGTTGCCTGTGGAATTGCCATAAACCGTCTGCCTGTAGGTCTGCGCCTCGACGAGTTTCCTGCCGATTCGGCCGTTGGGCAAGTATTCCAGAACAGTCTTGTAATCAACAGGATGGACACCAAACCAGTCTCCTGACGAATAGGTCAGCCGGTAAAGGTTGTCGTATTCGTGAAAGTCGTGGTATTTTCCGCCCAAGCCGTTGGAAAGCATACCGGCAGCGTTGTCGATGTCGGTGATGTTGCCCACAGCGTCGTAGGTGTAGGCGATGTCCTGCATCAGCGAGTCGTGCCCCTCGTAGCTGCGCAAATGCAACAGCCGCTGCAGCGAATCGTATGCGTAACAGGCCCGCGTGCCGTTGCCATACCACACCGTGTCCTTCTGTTCAAACTTGTTGTAGGCGATGCTGTCGATGTAAGGGTAGTTGTAGGCGACCGTGGGCTCGGGCGTGGGCGTCTGCCCGCCGCTCCGCTCCGGATCAGGGTGCACCACCGCGACATTCTGCCGCACCGCACGTCCTGAGACCCTCTCCAACAACCCGCCAAGGTTGTAGCCATACGTCACCACCTCCCCGTCGGGGTAGGTCATCTTCTGTATGCGGTTCCAACTGTCGTACTCGTACTGCATCTTGAAGGTATAGGTCTGGTTCTCAAACGGGAGTGCAAAAGTACGAATATTTTCCGTTAGTTCGCCGAGTTTGCAGTGACGGGAAATGTTTCCCGCAGAATCCGCAGATTTCCGCAGATGGCATTTGGGGATGTTTGTCGGTTTTATGCTCATGTTGGTTTTAATTTGCTGTTTGAGATTCGGGGACCGTTATACTGTTTGACTGCGTTTTCATCTTCCTTAATACCGCGACAACAATTGCAGCGGTTATGAGGACGTTAGGACGAAATTTGAGCGGAAAGCGTGCCCGGTCGCCCATGAGAAGAAAGACACTTGCAAAACAAACAAACTTCCTTCATATACCATCAAATAAAAAAACATAACAAAATGTCCAAATTAACCATGTGAGAATCCATAGAAAATTGACCGTCAACGTTAGTTTGATAGTTTTCTTTGCTAAATTTATTTTTTTGTAAAGAGATCGAATAATCAAGCATAAAAGGCTAATGATCCAGAAATATATGAGTGGCTTCAAATACGCTTCGGTAAGGTGCATGAATCGCAAAAATCTCACTTTTTTATACCCCCACAGTGACCACCAAGACCATGATATTACAAAAGCAATGTAATAAATAAGATAAATGCAATTAAATAAAAAATAGACAAAATCAAATGCAACTAATATTTTTCTCTTCATAAAACTATTTTCTTCCTATGAAATCTTTAATCCTATAACATATTTTTATTGCAGGGGGCGCCAAAACATTCCCAACGTAACTTCTTCTACTACATAATCGCCCTATTTGACATGCCTTGTCAAACAAATTGTTCCAAGTTTTATCATCAGAAGGGATTGCATCTCGGTAAATCCACCCATAAATTGGAGCTATTCTAGTGGCTTTTGTCCAACCCGAAAAAGAAACCGTTCCACCTCGACCGACTGTGATTGTCGTACCTGTCTTAGCTTTTACAACTCGGTTTTTATAATATCCTGTTGCAATGCCATCTACGGGTATATATAAATCTTTTCCGGCTCCTAATGGATATGCGCCGTTGTTTTCCACTCTATTATCACCTTCACCCATAGATTCTTCTGGCTTAAAATAAATGGTTTCATTGGAATGGTTTTCCACAAAAGGAAACATTCTTTCACCTCCTTTTGCTACCGCTTTATCCCATTCTTGATTGGAAATATTTATCCCTTCCTTATATTCATTAAGAAATATTCCGCCAGCTTCTTTGCTCGTTGCTTGACTTACCGTTATCCCATCAGGATATTTTTTTTCAGAATAACCATCCATAATAATGGCAGAACGATTATTCTTCGGTTCGTCGGTGGTTTTTCCAACATATTCCCCTGCTTTGTTGAAAATAGGATTGATTTCCTCCCCATTCGGATCCACCAACCTCACCGGGTTATTAGCACAGTAAACATAGGGGCTCAGCGAAGGATATTTGTCACTCATCGGGTCCACGCTCAGCCAAATGCTCAAGTCAGAGTTGTAGTAGCGTGCCCCAAAGTACGAGTACCCCGTCTCGGTGTCCTTTTCCTTGGCACTGAAAGTGTAACGCACGCCGTCGAAAGAGTTCAACCGTTGGTCAACAAAGTCCTCGCCCCAAGGTAGGTAGTGCAAGTGCTGCACGGCGGAGCCGTCGGTGTAGGTGATCCAACTGCTGCTGCCTAAATGGTCGGGGTGATACCAGTAGCAGTCTTTCTCCTCCTCTACGAACTCCAGCCATTCGTATAGATACTTAAGCGCATCTTCTTGAGGCAGCGCATCCGCGTCAAGGCAGTCCATCACCTTGCCGAAAAGATTGGCAGAGCTTTCTTTATGGCTGCTAACCATATCAGGATAGGTCTCAAAGCCCTTGTGCAAGTCTTGTAAACCGCCGCCGCCAATCCGGCTGGCTATGCGCTCACTCTCAGCATAATAGTGTTTGGTGTAGCCTTTCTTGTTGGTCACCAAATAGGGGGACGCATACAAGGTTGGACAGTTCAACAAATAATAGTAATACCATTGTCCGCTCTGGTTCTGTACGGCATATTCGCCCGTGAATTTGCAAGTACGGTCTCCGTTTGCATCGTAAAGGTAGTATGATAGTCTCTGCTCGTCATCCTTCACGCCGAGAAGACGATTCTGCTCGTCCCAGCACAAACTACGGTTGTAGCCTGAATGACCGTTGTAATGGAAAACCATGTTGCCTTTCAAATCCCACTCAAAGGACTGCTGGTCCTCGTTGATGGTTGACAGCGTGTTGGGTTGGCCGGAATTTACGTAGTAATACTCGTTGTCATAATTCTCGGTAGCGTAATTCCCGTCAAGCCAAGTGTCTGCATGCAAAACCTTTCTTGAAATCCTGCCGTTTCTCTCATAATCCAAGGAGGTCTCATAATACAGGGTGTTGTTACCCTGCCAGTTCCCGTCGGCGTATGCCAGACGGTAGAGGTTGTCGTAGGAGAACTGGCTGCCGTAGGTTCCGCCAAGGCCGGTAGGGAGCATACCTGCATAATTGACAATCTCACTGATATTGCTCACTTCGTCATAGTCGTAGTCAATGTCCTGCATCGTCCCGTCGGCGCACACGGAACGAAGATGGCTTAGCCGCAGCAACACGTCATAACTGTAGGATGTCACCGCCCCATTCCCGTAAACAACTGTTTCCTTCTGCTCAAACGGATTATATTCGATGTGGTGTACATACACATTATGCTCGCTGCCCTTGTCTCCCGTAACCCGATCCAGCATTCCGCCAAGATTGTAGTCATACGTGACCACCTCCCCGTCTGGGTAGGTCATGCTCTTTATGCGGTTCCAGCTGTCGTACTCGAAATACATACTGAACGTATAGGTCTGATTCTCAAAAGGCGGTGCAAAAGTACGAATGTTTTCGGTAACTTCGCCAAGTTTACCGTAAGAAAAAGTCTGCCAGCCGGAGGCGTCTTCTTGTAAAATGACTTTGCCAACGGCATTTATGCTGGCATCAGCGGATGTACCATATTCATAATGGACGTTGTTTTCGGGATATTGGGAACAAGCGATGCTCGTCAGCTGGTTGTAGTGGTAGGTGTAGTCCAAATGCTCGCCAGCTGCATTGATGTGCTTCGTAAGATTACCCGCAGGGTCATACTCATACCAATCATCCCCCGCATCGGGGTGGTGTCTGTGGGTCAGTCGTCCGAATTTGTCATACCCGTATTCTGTATCGAAACCATCTGGGTCGGTGCTCTTTTTGAGTTGACCTATGGCATTGTACTCGAAATGGGTCACGTTGTTCATCGGAGCCACTGTGAGAACCTGCAGACCGAGGCCGTCTTTCAAAACCGTCACAGCGTTGTTTTTTGCATCAATGGTGGTGTTGCTGAAAAGACGTTGTCCACTGTTATCGGCAAAGCCATACGCCATCCGTGTGACGTGGTTCATCGGGTCCTGTACACGTATGGGCCTGTCCATAATGTCGTACCGAGTGACCGTGGCAGTACCAGCAACGGTATTCGGGTTGTACTGCGGTCTTGCCGTGACGGTGGCTGCCTCCGTGAACGGGTGATATTGTGCGACCGTGCGCCCGAAGCAGTCATATTCAACCTTTCCCGTCACAATGCTTTTCTCCTGCCCAGCGATTTCAGCATCCTTCTTGGTCTGCAGCATCCTGCCCCAGCCGTCGCTGATAACCGTGGTGAGGATGTCATTGCCGGGATGGTCAGGATCATAGTGGCTTGTGATGGCGTATGAGTAAGGGTTCTGCCAGTTCTGGCTTATTTCAAAGTCGGAATAGTTGTGCGGGTGGTACTCCATCTTGATGGTGTAGGGGTGCTGGTTCCCCTGCTCGTAAGGTGCCGTTATTTTTACTGTCCGGCCCAAGGCGTCGTATTCATACCACATCTCGTTGCCGTTGATGTCAGTGGTCTTGGTGGGCTTGCCGTACAGATACTCGTATTCGGCAGAGGATGAAAAGCCTAAAGAAGTGTTGGAGACAGTCACGGGATAGGTGTGAACCACAGGATCGTAACCGTAAGTGAACTCCAACCGCTGGCTGTTGGCATTGGCGGGCAGTTTCGCCCATACCATGCTGCCGTAGTTGTCGTAGGAGAACTCCCATACGGCATCCTGTGCGCCGTTGTGCTTTGTCAGGCGTGTAAGATGCCCTTTGCTGTCATACTCCGCCGTCCGTGACTGGAATATCTCCGAACTGTCGTGGTTGAAAACGACCACTGTTTCGGGAAGGGAGACCATGTTATAACCCGCATTCTGTTTATAGGCTATGCGGGCGGTGAACTTCTGGGCATTTCCATTCCCGACAATGCCTTCGTATGCATAGCGGGTGATGTTACGGTAGCGGTCGTAATCCTTGCTGACCGCCACCACGATGGAATCATTGTTCAGCCCCTCGTAGTATATGGTGGTCTCGGCCTCGTGCCCAGCGTATGTCCCTTCCACGCTGCATGTGCTGTCATCCACCACATTGCCCAGAAAGTCATAGAGCACAGCCCTGTAATTCTTCACCACATATTTTGTACCATTGCCGTCCAGAACGGCCTCCATCACCTTGCGTCCGCGCTTGGCCAAGTTCACATTGTTATAAACCGTGACGTTCTGCCTGTACGGAGCGTCCAGACTGTCGGTGTTGTGGGCGATGGTTCTCACCGTGTCATAGCCGAACTCCATCCGCTCGTAGCGGTCGTAGTGCGGGTTGCCGTAGGAGAATGTTGTGAGTGTTCGGTTGCCACCCACAGGACAGTTCGGCACATTGTTGTTGGTTTCAACACGACTGAGATTCCAACTGCGCTGCGGCTTCTCGTAGCAAGGCTCCGACAACTCGTAGTCCAGGTCAATGGTGCTGCCCGTGAAGTTTGTCACTTTTCGCAGCAAATTGGTCTTTCCCGCTCTATTGTAACGGATTGTCACACTCGTTTCATCCGTGGAGGTGATATAGTCAGGATAGCCGTCCCCGTTGATGTCAGTGAGTTGGGCCACATCGGTTGATAAAGAACGGTTGTATGGCGAGGTCTGCACGCCGATGTTGATTTTCAATATGGCGCAAGCGGTGAATCCTGCCGTCACACCAATATTGACATCCTCGCTGACGGACTGGCTTTCGCTGATGGAAACACCAGTTATATAGTCCGTGGCCGACCACTGCCCATTGCCGAGGTTGTATCTGACACTGATTCCACTGTTTGACGTGGTCTGGAAAGTCTCAACCTTGTCGGGCAGGCCGTCACCGTTAAAATCCGTCATCTGTTTTGTCGTCCTGTTGTGTGAATTGCCATTGCCTGTGCCGCCGCTGATGCTGCACTGTGCAAGGCTGTAGGAGTTGCCCGATGCGGTTTCCCCCATGTTTGCCCAGCCTCCGGACAGACCAGCATTATCGGAATGGTTGTTGCTGCTCCCTTTTCGGATGAAATCCACATTCCAGGATTCGGCGTTAAGGAAGCCATAACCCACATTCAACATTACCGTCTTGTTTGAGGTGTTCACCATGTCTGGCAGGCCGTCACCGTTCACATCAAAGAGCATGTAGTCAGTGTAATCACTGCTGCTGACATCGCTTTGGCTCACCGTGCCGCTACCTGACAAGGTCATTTTGGCGAATTTCGGGTTGTTGGAAGTGAGCTTGGTGGAGGTAGGGTAACAGCGTCCGCTGGTTTCGCCGTCAGAATTTGACACTGTTGCACTGAGATGCTTGTCGGGAAAGACGACAAGGGAAAGCGAGCCTATTCCGCCCCACGGCATCGAATATTGCACACCGTTGGTGGAAATAGGGTCGGGATAACGATCTCCATTCAGATCCATATAGTCGCTTTGGATATAAGCACCGCCTCCCGATTCGGACGTGCCCACGGAGGCTATCATCATATCCATACCCATGGAGAAGTCGGCACTGTTGTTATTGTGACGCTTCCGGATGGTCTGCACCGGATAGCCTGTAACACTGACAGGCACGGGATAGTCATAAATAGGTATGTTCTCCAAGTCAACATCCGTGTTCTCGTATGACAGGCTTCCTTGGACGGAGTCGGACACAGGAATGCTGAGCTGGGGTTCCGTATTGTCTATGAAAGTGGCCGAGACAGCCGTGTTCAGACCCGAACCGCGATACACCCCCTGCTCGTTGTATGCAGTCATCTCAATCCAATCCCCATACGATGACAAGGGATTGTTGACGGCATTCACGACCGATGTCAGCGAGTTCTCCAAATCCCCTGTGTCAATCGGGGTGGAGAACACGCTGGTGTCTATGTCGCTCAACGATGTTGCCGTGTACCACTCGGGCAGTTCAAGGCTGGAGATGTCTATACAGGCATTCTGGGAATTCATATCCTTCCTGTTGTATGCAAATTGCCCCCACCCGCGGTATAGGGCTCCGAAATACTTGTGGTAAAGTTTCCTTTCGGGGGATTCAGTCGGATGCAATATGTCCATCTGGATTTGAGGATAATAGCAGACGGTGTCCTTTATGTAGATGGTGTCAGCAGGATAGTATTTCAACAATGGGGTAAAGTGAATGTTTGGCCATTGCGGATTGCCGGCATTGTTCAATCGCTCTATTCTCACCGCTATGGTGTCAAGGGAATCAACGGCAAAGTCGGAGGCGACAAGGAAAGAATCCCCGGGATTCAGGACACGCTGGTATTCAATGACATTTCTTCTTTTGATGACAAGTTTGGCGGACTGCCCTGCACCTTTGTACTGCAACAATCCTGAAATCCACACATGCCCGTTCTGGGGAGCCTGGTAGAGATTGCGTCCCGTCAGCACAAAGTCACTGTCGGAGTTGAACACCGCGATGTTCCTGCCATAGATGTCATTCCTTTGTCCTGAATGGTTCACTGCTTCAATATGCACATTCCATTCTGCCTTGTCGAAAGATCTGTCCCCCTTGGACTGGACACGGAAAAAGAGGATGTCGTCCTTGTGGACATAAAAGGGAACAGTGTCCCTATGAAACAAGGTGTCGCACTTCCCAATGTTGCCGACAAAGGAGCAGTCGGTGCCTGTCGCGTGAAGTTTGTGGTTAGCATCCGCCGAACATCCCGAATTGTGCTCGATGGAGTAGATGACACCGTTTGCATAACGGCTCTGGTATTGAAGATCATAATGTTCGGGTGACAGACGTATGGAAGAGAATACCTTCACGGAATCATCGTATGGGGCAACCCATACTCTCACAGCGTCAAAGTCTGGAGAATGAAGTTCCGGTGAACAAACCGACTTCGGACAGACAATACGCACAATCATGGAATCCACCGCTATAGGCTCTAAACTTCCATTTCCAGGCCAGGACTTTGGCTGTTGGGCAATAAGAGAGTCTGGAATATGAGGTGGGTAAGGCAAGAATCCCCAACTCTTGTACCCCACAATCTGCGCCGTGCATCCTTCGGAAAGAATCCAAGAGGGTATCGTGTCGCTGCGCGGAATTGTTATCTCACGATAGTCGGGGGTACATCCGATGTCGGGGTCAACGGCTCCGTCAATAATCACACCTCCGCAGTTGCCTGTACCGAGCGCGGAGGATGATATGTAACCGTAGCTGGTGTCGCTTTGACCAGGTACGGAGGTCTGTATGGCGTTTATGGAGGAAAAAGACGGTGACTGTCCTTGGGCGTGTCTCCCAAAGTAAGCCCCTCGGTCAGTTACTATGTCCACAAGCCCATCACCATTGATGTCCGCCATGTAATTTGTGGTGGTTGACCATCCAAACGGGAATCCTCCGCTGAGGTTGGCGGCACACGAAGCCTGCAGACCGAGTGTGACATTGTTGCCACTTTCCTTGAGAAAATCCAACTCCCCTCCCCCTACGGGATAAGCTGTGGCATCAAAAGCGAACGGCTCGTTATGCCTAAACAACTGTTTTCTGAAATAAAGCCTTCCGTTTTTCTTGAACACTTTGTCAGCCAACCCATCCCCGTCCAAATCCACAAGAGTCATCAATCCCTCGCTTTGCGAGTTGGAATAGGCCGAGTTCGCCCCGAGGGTGGCGATGGTGGTGCAGACATCGGGGCCAAGACCTGCCGCCCCGGTTCCACCGAGACTCCAGCTTTTGGTTTTTGTGGCTCCAAGGGCCGTGGAGTGGAACGTACTCTTCACACCTTTGAGACAAATGGTATCGTATGGGAGGTTGTTCACGGTCGTTGCCGCTGTAAAAAGGCTGTCGGCAACAGGATAATCATAATAATCCAAGTGATAGCGGGCTGCGTATGACGTATATTTCCCATTTTCTTGGAAATTACACCACACCTCATAGTTCGTGTCCAGCACATTGAAACAGTCAATGTCAATATCAACTGTCGGAGAGTCTATTCTGACAATGTCGGTAAGGACGGTCTTGAACTTGGTGGCACTGTCGTTTTTTGTAACAAATACATATTGGCGGAAAAGGGTGTCGCTGTATTTCACGTCAAGATGGCACAGCACATCGGCGGTAACCTCTTTCAGACCACGGTTCAGAGATGTGACAATATCAGTCCTGTTGCTTCCTTTTCTTTGGAATATCACGCTGTATTTACCAGGTTCCTCCAATGTCGGATTTGTGGAGTTCAAGCAGGTGTAACTGATGCTGTCAACGTAGATCTGCTTGCCCCAACTTCCATTGTTGACGCCCCTGCTGTAGGCAATGTCGTAGTAATACCGCACGCTGTTTCCGTCAGGATCCACGCTCTCGGCCAACGCCCAATACGCGATTGCACCTGTGTTGTTAGTCTTGACGTTGTCTGTCTTACGCAGCACGCAGTTGTTGTTCACCCCGTTGTCGGAAGCGTACTTTCCGTAGTAGTCCGTGACACCATTCTTGTGGGTTACCGTCCACCAGTAGTCGCTTGGTCCGTTGCCGTGTCGAACAATGCTGTCGAAGACTTCGTCTTTTCTCGGATAGAAACGCACATTTCCGCTCAGTCTGCCAATACTTGCTGTATCGTTGGTGCGGTGCGCCATTTTACGGAACTCACCTGCACCGTCTTTGGTTACAAGTTGCTCACCCTCATACACATATACTTCGCTCTCCCAAGCTGTACGGTATCTCGGCACACCCCACCGCGTTTCCACGGTGATGGAGGGGATGGAAATGTCCCAGCCCACGCCCAGCCAGCCGTTGCCGCCGCCGCTGCTGTAGGTCAATGCGAGGCTGGGCTGCATGCCCTGCCGCCCGGCGGGAATCTCAATGGGGTAGCTCAGGTTAGCCGTGCCGCTGTTGTTGGCCGTAGGCGGCTGCATCAGCGTCAAACCCTCTAACGGGTCGGCGGCTTTCAGCTCCTTGATGCTCGTGGGCGTGTAGGCCGAGGTCTCCGGCATTTCCGGGGTCTTCAGCACCGCGTTGATGAAATCCAGCGGGGAATCTCCGCCGCCCTCGCCCTGCAGGGCGAACGACATCATGTCCTGCACCTGCGCGAGCGCGTCCTGCGGGTCGGCCAAGTCATTTTGCGTGTGGGGCAGCCCTTTCTCCCACGGTCTGAACCGCGAGCAGACCAGCAGTTCCGCCTCGTTCACGGAATCGCGCTGGATGGCAATCCATCTGTGATACTGTCTGTCATAGACGTAGGTCTGTATGTCGTCCTCGGTGAAGCCCTGCGGCAACAATGAGGGGTCGTAAGGCACGGCAATGGCGAACTCTCCCGGACGTGGATTCACCCTGTAGCCTGCCGTCTGACTGTTTCCGTCAAACCCTCCCGTCACGTTCACCATGCCCGCGTCAAGCGGCGGCAGCTGCACAGGTGTGAGCTCCGTCATTGCGTTCGTTGCCAGCATGGCGGGCGGTGCGACCAATGGAGAGCCTGTTTCAGGCAATGAAAGGAAACTCTCGGTTGTTGCATTCGCCTCTGCAGGAAGGGCAACGACACTGCCCGTATTGTCTTCTTGAAGCACGGACAGCATTCCGTTTCCTGCACCGTTCCAAGCATTTGGGGCAGGATTGTAGCTGTATGTCCTGTAGGAGCGGGTTGAATACTGGTTGTTCGCCGTGTCAAACGAGAACAGGGCGAGGATGACGGCAGCCAGCACCGCGATGATGGTGAGCAGGTATTGTTTCATGCTAATACTTTTCTTGTTGGTTTATGCCTGATTCTTATGAAATGCTATGAAATAATAAGGGGTTTAGTTGACCACCATCTTGAGGGTTTTGTGTTCAAAGGGTGAGGTGATGTCAATAAGGTAGTGTCCCGCGGTGGGTACGGAGTTCTCGAAACGGTAGGCGCGCTGCCCCTTGCCGTTCATGGTGAGCAGGAGCCGTCCGTCGGAATCGTAAACCGTGACGGCCACGTCCTGCGCTTCGGGATAGGCGATCTCCACGGTGAAGTTCCCGTGGTTGGGGTTGGGGTGCAATTTGTAATGAGGAATTAGGAATGGGGAATTCCCGTTGACCGATGATTTTGAGAATGTGGCGTCGTTGTCCCTTGTTTGTAAGGGCGAATAATCATTCGCCTTTACACCCGTTGCATTCCCAATATCCTGTGTTGTACCATTTTCGCCATCACTATCCACCGCCAACGCCTTCGGCGTGCCCATGGTGTCCGGCATCGTCACGGCAAAGCAGAAGAAATCCCGCCCGCTAAGGTCGGCATCCCAATGTATGTTGTTATAAATGTAATGTCCTGCGCTGTCCGTGCCGGCAGACAGAACCTGTTCCAGCTCCCCTGCGGGGAACTCGCCCGTGCCGCTGCGGTCAATCAGGAGGACCGGCGCATCCTGTTGGGACGCGATTGATCGCGTCCCAACCGCCGCCGTGTCCAGGAGGACAAATGTGTTGTAAATGTGGGCACCGCCCGTCACCTGCACCATGCTGCGCCCGATGACCTCGTAGATCTCGCCGCTCTGCGTATAGATTTCGGAAACGGCTGGCAAAACACCTTCCATGCCGAAGACGATGAAATCCCCGTCGGCGATAGCGGAGACATTATCTTCGTTGGTTTGTGCCAACTGGTTGATACCGAAAACTACCTGACCGTCTGCATAATATGTCTGTTTTTGGCACAACCCCACAGAATCGTCCCGGCCCACGCCCGCAATGGAGGTGCTGTAGCTGGGATAACCGGTGTAGTCCCATATCACGTTGCGGCGGCTGTCCAGATAGTCGGTCTGCGCGAGGGTCACGCCGTATTTCACTGCCAGGTAGCTGATCCATTGGATGACAGCGGTGTCGCTGATCCGGCGGTCGAAGTACATAGCCTCGGCGACGCGCCCGTACAGCGGCAGCGAGTCCGCCGTGCAGAGGGTGAGCGTGGGGGCGCACACTTCGGGGGTCCGCCACGACTGCGCGAGGTAATTAATGACGGGCTTCAGACGGTTGGCCGTGTCGTAGGTGATCTGTCCGTTGTCGTTGAGGATGCGCCGCGTGGTCTGCCCGATACGCTTGGCAGTGTCCAACTGCACCTGCCACAGAGCGTTCTCGCTCACCGTGTCGTAGGTCTCATAGACCACAATCACGTCCGACTGTCGGGAATCGTTGATTCCCAACGGCAGAGTGAAGGTCTCCGCCCCGCCAACCTCAAAGCACTTGTTGAAGTTCATGCGAGAAAACGTGGCGGGCATTGTTCCCGAAGACGGTGTGGCATCATATCCGTTGCCGGACACGTCCATCCACGATGACGCATTCAGCACCGCGCTGTCGGCACGAAGCCAAGCGGTGGGGTGCTGGATTTGGGCCGGGGCAGCTATTACACAGGTTGTCAAGGCCAATAAAATGACATATTTGTTCATAACGCAATCCTTCTGATGATGTGTTGACGCGATTCCTAATCGTTGCTGTACGCGGGCGTATTCGTGAAGAACAATCCCGTGAAGGTGAACTGCAGGGTGGTCGAGTCTCGATAAACCACCTGTTCAGGAATGTTCAGAAAGATGCGGTTGCCCTTCTCGTCAGTGTAGTTCAACGAGCGGTCCGGCATAAGGAAGAAGTCCTCTGATGTCAAATCGAACGTGTCAGTTGTTGTTGCGGTAACAGCAGTTCCGATTTGCAGAAGTTGAACAGCTGCGATGTTCGCACATTCCCTGCCTGATCCCATACAATTAACGTGGACGGCGTGTCCGTTAATCATCACACACCCTTTGCAGTCTTTGCTGTTATGCCCCATATTCATTATAAGCATGAATGAGGGGTTTCCCGTCTTTGCGCCATTAGACAGGGCTATTACTCGATTGGGCGTTTGTCCTTGTGTTGTTTGTCTTTCCTCTTTCTCGCACGCGCCAAGCAACATAGCCGCGATCAGTGTCAATGTCAATACTTTTTTCATTACGCTTCGATTTTGATGTTAATTTCTTATTTTTTCAACGGCAAAAATACAACTGGTTTCAATATATTTTATCCCGTCCGTCTGGAATATGTCGCCTCGAATCAAAAATATGTCGCCTCTCACAAATTATCCCTTAACAGGGGGAGTATATAATTGGGGATCAGCGTATTACAAATCCTATTAAAATTTCATTTTTCGAGGTGATAAATAAATTTCGAGGCGATTAGTTGTTGTTTCTGCTGAAACTTGTCTAAAAAAGTTTATTTTTGCCGCCGTAATCAAATTGAATCGCAATGAAACACATAAACACCGTCATTTATGTGATACTGAACGTCATTTCTTGCATTCTCACATTATGGCTTTTTACACAGAACTCGATTCTGCGCCCATACGCTGGCAGTTATTTTAAAGAATTATTGGCTGGACTTCTGTTGTTAGGGTCTCTATATGTCAATTACTTCCTACTTTATCCAAAGCTTTATCAAAAACGTCCACATTACATCTATTGGTTGACTCTGTTGCTCATTGCCATCATTACAGGTATTATGGATATGGCTATTGCGTATCATAACATTGTGTCATGTAATGAACAAGTTATACAGATGGTAGGCTCTTTTAATTTCTTTTCAAGAATTCTTTTCTTTGTTATTGGACGCAACATTGCATTGAATTTTTTCCCTTTCCTCCTCCGAGACCGAAAACATTTTCAACAATCTT
>CAMVBK010000047.1:0-26888 GCA_947165685.1 uncultured Bacteroidales bacterium
GACTGTTAATCAGAGGGTCCAAGGTTCAAGTCCTTGAGGGAGCGCAAACGGAAAGGCACTTGCGAATTCGTAAGTGCCTTTTTTTTACCGAGGAACTGTCTGAGCGGAACAACTTGGTCAAGTTCCAAATTAAAATTGTATTTTTGCAAGATTTTTCATTAAGGGTATAATCATCGATGAGCAGACAATTCAACAAGGATAATTCAGAGGAGGATTTCGCGCCGAGACGTGCGCCACGGAGACCCTCCCGCAATGAAGACAGACGTCCGGATTCTGGGAGAAAGCCTCGCCGGGAACGCTTTGGCGAGGATGACGAAGAGGATTTTGGTCGGAAGTTTACCAAGAAACGGTTTTCGCGTGAAAACGACCGGGGACGCAAGTTTGCCCGCGACCGCAAGTTCAACCGCGAGAGTGACCGTGACGACGAACAGGAACGCGGTTTCCGTCGAGAGGGCAACCGGGGGCGCAAGCATGACCGCGACTTCGACCGTGACCGTCAGAAGGGGCGTGACCGTTCGTTCAAACGCGGTTTCCGTCGCGACGATGACGAGAGCAAGCCGAAGCGCCGCAATGTGGTCGCCGAGTCCGAGATTCTGACCGAAATCATCGAACGCCGCAAGAGCGAGGGTCGCACCCTCCCGCGCAAGCAGCGCGTCCTCTCTTTGGAGTTCGAGGAGAAACACGGTCCCGTTCGTCTTAATAAATATATTGCCAATGCCGGCATCTGTTCGCGTCGCGAGGCTGATGTCCTCATATCCACCGGAGCCATCACTGTGAACGGCGAAGTGGTGACCGAGATGGGCCACAAGGTGATGCCCACCGATGAGGTGCGCTACGGCGATAAGGTGCTTCAGCGCGAGAAACCCGTCTATGTGCTGCTTAACAAGCCCAAGGACTATATCACCACCACGGACGATGAACGCGGACGCGCCAACGTGATGGAACTGGTCAGCGATGCCTGCGAGGAACGCATCTACCCTGTCGGCCGTCTCGACCGCGACACTACCGGGCTGCTGCTTTTCACCAACGACGGCGATCTCACCAAAAAGCTCACCCACCCGAGCTCCCAAATTGAGAAGACCTACGCCGTGGAACTTGACAAGCCCTTCGCCTCTGTTGATATGGACATGTTGCGTAATGGCGTGGAGCTTCACGACGGCAAAATCACCCCTGACGACGTGGAATACGTCGGCGAGGGCAAGCGTGAAGTGGGGGTGACCATCCACTCCGGCAAGAACCGTATCGTGCGTCGAATGTTCGAGTCTCTTGGTTACGAGGTGGTTAAGCTCGACCGTGTGGTTTTCGCCGGTCTCACCAAAAAGGACCTGCCGCGTGGCCGCTGGCGCTTCCTCACCAAAAACGAGGTCAGCTTCCTGAAAATGCTTTCCAAGCCTAAAGACGAATCAGAATCCCGATGACTCCCGTGGAAATCATGTCGCCTGTAGGCTCGTATGAGTCGTTGTCTGCCGCCATCGCTGCAGGTGCCGGCTCGGTCTATTTCGGCGTGGGTGCCATGAACATGCGCTCCCGTTCCGCTGCCAACTTCTCTCTCGACGACCTCGCCAATATCGTTGGTATTTGCCACGAACACGGTGTGAAAAGCTACCTCACCGTCAACACTATTATATATAATGATGAAATAGAGCGGATGCATGAGCTGTTGGATGCGGCCAAGGCATGCGGCGTCACTGCCATCATCGCCTCCGACATGGCCGTCATCCAGTATGCTCGCGAAATTGGTGTCGAAATCCACCTTTCCACCCAATGCAATGTCACAAACGTGGAGGCGGTGCGCTACTATGCCCAATTCGCCGATGTAATTGTGCTCGGCCGCGAGTGCCAGCTGAAGCATATTGCTGACATTTGCCAAGAAATTGGGGCTCAGCAAATTAAAGGGCCTAATGGCGAACTCGTGAAAATTGAGATTTTCGTGCACGGGGCTCTTTGCATGGCGGTTTCGGGCCGATGCTACCTTAGTCTCGACAATTACAACTCCCCTGCCAATCGGGGCGCGTGCTTGCAGCCCTGTCGCCGCGCTTACGAAGTACGCGACATCGAGGACGGCCTCGAACTGAAGGTCGAAAACCCGTACATTTTCTCGCCAAAAGACCTCTGCACCATTGGCTATCTCGACAAAATCGTGCGTGCCGGTGTCTCCATTCTGAAAATCGAAGGTCGTGGACGTTCTCCCGAATATGTCAAAATGGTGACCGAATGTTACCACGAAGCCCTGGATGCCATTTGCAACCAGACCTTTGACATTGAAAAAATCAACGGCTGGATGACCCGCCTGCGCAGTGTCTATAACCGTGACTTCTGGGACGGCTATTACCTCGGGCGCACCACCGGTGAATGGGCCGACAAGTATGGTTCGCAGGCCACCCGCATGAAACGGCGCATCGGTAAGATTACCAATTACTTCGGCAAACTTGGCGTTGCAGAAATATGCATGGAGGAGGACAGCCTTTCCGTGGGTGACGACCTGCTCGTCATCGGCCCCACCACCGGAGTCTATGAGGACACCGTGCAAGAGATTCGCGTGGATGATCAGTCCGTGGATAACGTTTCCAAAGGTGTTTACTGTTCCGTGAAAACCAAGGAATTGGTGCGGCGTGGAGACCAGGTGTATAAATGGATCTGGGTGAAAGACGAGTTTTGATTGTTTCGATTTTTTTCATCCACATCGAAAGATTGTGTGTGCATAAATTTTCTATTTTTGCATCTTCAATAAAGGAAGTATTTGTTTAACAGACTTATAGGTTTTGAAAAAATGAAAAAAATATTTGTCATCATTGCCCTTTTAACCCTTGTTTTCACTTCATGTGACAGCGGCGATGTCATAGGCGGCCGCTATTACGGCACATTCCATAACAATTCCAATAACCTGCGGGAGGCCGGCAGCCTAAGTTTCACCTATGTTAACCGAGACGATGGTATCTATTTTCTGATGAACGATTTAGTGGTGATGGGGCAGACTGACAAGCATAAATTTGCCGGTATAGCATCTGTGTCGCAGCTTGAAGATCTTTTGAAAACTATGCCCGCTATTGACAGTATCCAGGTTTGCGATTCTACGGAGACCATCACGCAAATAGACGTTCAAGCTGAGTTCAAAAGCGGGTCGGTGCAATCCAATCTCACTTTCACCACCAGCAATGACAAAACGGTGAATGTGGATTTCACCGGATATTTCGAATAAAGGCTTATTTTTTCGGCTGTTTTTCTTCCGGCTCCTCCTTATAGGGGCATTCCGGGTAGGATGGTTTCGCAAATGAATATGTCAAGCAACCTAACCCAATGAGAATCAGTGGAATACTGAGCCATTGGCCATTGTTGAGTATATGGCCGACCTCGCCCTGCACTTGTACTTCCTTGAAAAATTCGATGATGAAACGAGCGGTGAAAATCACTGTCAGCGTGATGCCGGAGGTGCGCCCTGCAGCCACTTTTCCTTTCGCGAATTTGAAATAATAGATGCATAGCCCGACGAATACGAGCAGATAGACAACAGATTCGTAAAGTTGTGCCGGGTGACGAAGCGTTCCAGCCACGCCAAAGCCGCCGTAGAGGAAATCGAAAGCCCAGGGGACATCCGTGATGCGGCCCACAATTTCGTGGTTCATTAGGTTGCCGATTCGCACTAACGATGCGGCAATCGGTACTGCAATGGCCAGACGATCCAGAATCCACAGGAAGTTGATTTTGTGTCGCCAGCAGTAGTAGATGAGAAATCCGAAAATGCCAATGACCCCTCCATGACTTGCAAGTCCTTGATAGCCAATAAATTTCCAATTTTCGTCAAAGGGAAGCAAAATCTGTAGTGGCGCCTTGACGAACATTTCCGGCTCATAAAACAGGAAATGTCCCAAACGCAGACCCACGATGGTCCACACAATCGTCCAAATGGAGATCTTGTCTAACAGTTTTTGCGAGAGATGCTCGGTTTTGAAGATTTGCTGCAAGGTGTAATATGCCAGCAGGAAGCCCAAGGCCAGCAGGATTCCGTACCAACGAACTTCCACAGAGCCAAGGTGGAACGCCACAGGATTCACTTTCCATGTGATATAGCATAAAGTGTGATAAAACATACCCATTGTTCTCTTATTTTTAGCGGTGCAAAAGTACATTTTTTTAGTTGAAAGTCGAAAATTGATTTGCAAATCGTGCATGGCAGTAAAAAAAAATTTCACCCTGTTGCCATATCAAAAAAAAGTGTATTTTTGCCGCACCAAATTCAAGGTCTCTTGGCCGAGTGGTTAGGTACCGGTCTGCAAAACCGTTGACTCCAGTTCGAATCTGGAAGAGACCTCAATGTTGAGACGCGATTTATCGCGTCTCAACGTTTTTTATGTATTTTTGCAGCCGTTATGAAACCGCAAAGACTGTTCTACATCTTGTTGGCAATCTGGGTGTTGATTGACCTGCTGCAGGCCATCGGCACTCCCTTGCACGCAGACGAGGCTTACTATGCCCTCTATGGGCGGTTTCTCGATTGGGGCTATTATGATCATCCGCCTATGGTGGGCCTGATGACTTTCTTGAGCAGTCTTCTCTTCAAAGGCTACCTCTCCATTCGGTTTTTGACGGTGCTGCTACATGGTGTGACTGTTTTGCTGTTAGGTCTATGCGTTGAAGAAAAACTCACTTCCAACCGGGCGGTCGTGACCTTTTTCGCCATCGCAGCTTCCATCCCGATATTTGTCATCTACGGTTTCATTACCACCCCGGACGTTCCGATGCTCTTCTTCACCGCACTCTTCTTTTTGCTATATAAAAGGTATGTCAAGAAGCCGGGCTGGAAGTTGGCCATCTTTATTGGCATCACTATGGCCGCGATGCTCTACAGCAAATATATGGTGGTTTTGGTGATTGGCTTCGTGCTCTTGTCCAATCTTCGGCTGCTGAAAGACCCGAAGGTCGTTTGCGCGGGCCTTTTGGCGCTGGTTCTCTTCATTCCCCACATCTTGTGGCAAGTCAACCACGATTTTCCGAGCATTCAATACCATCTGTTTCAACGGAATACGACATTCAAAATCCAATATTTGTTGGAGTATCTTCCCCTTCAGCTTCTGGTCTGCAACCCTGTGTGCCTGTCCCTTGCCATCTGGTTTTGTTGGAAAAATCGTGCCACCGCCGACAGATTTCTTCGGGCGTGCGGCTTCTCCGTCGTCGGCTTCCTCGTTTTCTTCTGGACGATGACCGTCAAGGGTCATGCCGAACCGCATTGGACCATGGCCGCGGTAGTACCCATGATCTGTATCCTTTTCCATGAACTTTGTGAAGCGAAATGGGAAAAGTGGGTGAACTACGTGATGATTCCTGCCTCAGCTATTCTGCTCGTCTCGCGTCCTTTTGTCCCGTTTCTCGGCGATGAGGAATTCGAAATCCTGGAAGGTTGCGAATTTTTCTATGATAATATTGCCAACGAAAGTGCAAGAGGAGAAGCCCCGGTTCTTTTCGCGAGCTCGTTCCAGCTTCCATCCGTTTATTGGTTCCATATTGGGGAGACAACTGCGTTGAGCTCGGTTTACAACCGCCGCACTCAGTTCGACATCTGGCAGTTTGACCGGAAGTATCAAGGCAAGCCGGTGTTGGTCCTCGAACCGGCGAATTACCAAATTCCCTATCCGGAAGAAAAGACGAAAGTCATCCACAATTGTAGCGGTAGAGAATATAACTTGTTGAAAGTAAATAATTTCCAAGGGGCAAACCGGATTGATGTTGATGTTGATGAATACCATCTGCAGAACGATACACTCCATCTGCAACTGACCTTACACAACACCTACGACCAGCCATTTGTTTTTGCGCATCCAGAACTTCCCGTGACACTGTATGTAGCATACAAATTTGAGGACGGAACGCATACCATAGCGTGTCCCGTCCCTGAAAATGTGCAGATTCCCGCTGGTGGAAGCGTGAGCATTTCAACGGAGGTGCCGCGTGTTCCCGATGTTCCGTTCGTCATCTGTCTCGACAACCTCGTGTGCCGGTCTGTCAACAGCAAACCTGTCAAAATCCAATGCCATGATTGATAGTGCGTTGATACTCAAGTTCTTGAAATTCTGTGCAGTCGGTTTTTCGGGTATGGCGGTCGATTTCGGTGCCACGTGGCTGTGCAAGGAGAAGTTCGGCTGGAACAAGTACCTTTCCAACTCCATCGGTTTCATTCTTGCCGCCACCAACAACTATATATGGAACCGGCTGTGGACGTTCCAGAGCACCAACACAAACATCCCCGTTGAATACGGAAAATTCTTTTTGATTTCTCTTATCGGACTGGGAATCAATAATTTGGTGATCTATCTTCTCCACGGTAAACTGAAACTCAACTTCTACCTCGCCAAAATCTTCGCCATCGGTGTGGTCACCGTCTGGAATTTTGTGATGAATTATCTGTTTACGTTTTGATAAAATGACCGAATTTTTCCACTCTTCCGCATTCGATTGGGACAAACAGCTGTTCCAGCTCATCAACGGCCATCACACGCCCTTTTGGGACCAGTTCATGTGGGTGGTCACAAGTCATACTTTCGGCATTTTTTTTGCCCTTATTCTGGTTGCTGCCGTGATTTACTATTATCGGAAGTCATCTTGGAAAATTTTGCTGTTGATTACGGTTGTCGCTTTCTTAGCCGACACGCTTGGGGCACGGATTCTCAAGCCAACGGCAGCGCGGCTGCGACCGTCGCATGACGCGGAATACCATGGTGACTATAAGGTGCAGTTGCATCAAAGGAAAGATGGAACTTACTATTATGGAGGAAGATACAGCTGGCCGTCGAACCATGCCATCAACTACCTCACGGCTTCCATTCTGTTCTTCCATTTCCTTCGTCCGAAAGTTCGGCGGCGATGGCTCTTGGCAGTGTTGCTTTTCGGCACGACGTTTCTGACCTGTTACAGCCGGGTGTATGTGGGGGTGCATTATCCTTTTGACATCTTCTGCGGCTGGCTGATAGCGGCTGTTTTAGCGGGATTGGGCATTTTGATTGCAAAAAAAATGAAAAAATTACGTATCCATTAAGTTTTTTTCTTTATTTTTGCACCCGAGAAATTCAGACACAAGCTTTTAAGCTGCATTAATAAAACATTCACAAGGTACAAAAATAAAACGAAATGAAAAGAAGCGCATTGTTGGCGATTTTCGCCCTCCTTACTTTTTGCCATCTGATGGCTCAAGCTCCCAACAAATTCACGTACCAGGCTGTGGTGCGGAATGCAAGCAATCAGCTAATATCCAATACGTTGGTAGGTGTTCGCATTAGCATCCTGCAAAATTCCGCCACTGGCAGCGTGGTCTATTCGGAGACGCAGATGTTGAACACCAACACTAACGGTCTGATAACCATGAATATAGGCGAAGGTACTGCGGTTTATGGCAGTCTCAGTACCATCAATTGGGGAAATGGTGTCTATTTCCTCAAGTCGGAAATCGACCCCAATGGCGGCAGCAACTACACCGTCACCTCCACACAGCAGCTGTTGAGTGTGCCGTATGCGTTGTACGCCAACGAGGCGGGCAACAGTTTCAGCGGCGACTACAACGATCTTAGCAATCTCCCGCAGATTCCGCAGGTTCCCGCAGATGTGTCGGCCTTCAACAATGATGCGGATTACATTACCAGCACGGATTTGCAAGGGTTGCTGGCCGCATTAAACAGCAGAATAGACAGCTTGCAAACGCTTTTGCTTGAGGGTGCGGTTCTGACCACATACGAGTGCGGTACATCCACCGTCAAGGATTACGACGGGAATGTCTATAACACTGTCCCGATCGGTAACCAGTGCTGGATGAAGGAAAACCTGCGCACCACGCACTTTAGCAACGGTGCCTCCATTGCATTAGGAACCAGTTACGGTGTCTCTACGCCGGCACATTACTATCCCGACCACGATTCCGCCCATGTCGGTACTTACGGCTATCTGTATAACTGGGTTGCCGTGATGAACGGGACGGCGTCAAGTAGTGCGACCCCGAGTGGCGTGCGCGGCATCTGTCCCAAGGGTTGGCACGTGCCGAGTGACGCGGAATGGACACAGATGGAAAATTTCGTGAGCAGCCAGGAACAATATCTGTGCAACAATAGCACATCCAATATTGCAAAGGCACTATCCTCCACCACAAACTGGAACAGCAGTTCGGTCGCCTGTGCAGTGGGTAACGACCTGAGTACCAACAATGCCACAGGTTTCAGCGCCATGCCCGCAGGCGACTGCCATAACAATTGGGGCTACGAAAATTTCGGAAGCAGTGCCTTTTTCTGGACTTCCACGGAAAACAGCTCCAACGGGAATGCTTGGCGGCGCAGACTCAGCCATAATTCTGCCGATGTGAATCGCGACAACACGAGCAAGGGGAATAGCCTTTCTGTCCGCTGTCTGCGCGACAACGGCGTAGGGGGCCTCGCCGTTGCCCATAATGGCGATGAAACCGCAAATCAAATGGAGGATTTGCAACAGCAGATTTTGCAGATGCAGGCCAGGATAGACAGCTTGGAGGCCCGCTCAGACAGCTTGAGTGCTGTCACGGACAGTCTGGGCAGCCTTATGGATGAATGCGGGTGTTCCGCTTTTGAATGCGGTGTCACCCCGCTTCTTGACTACGACAGCAACACCTACCAAACCGTCCGGATTGGCAACAAGTGTTGGATGGCGGAGAACTTGCGCACTGCGCACTACCGTAACGGCACCCCTATAGAATTAGGGTCTTCCGCCAGCAGTACGGTCCCTTATCGCTACTGTCCCAACAACAATCCCGTCAATGTGGATGCTTACGGCTATTTATACAATTGGGTGGCCGTGACGGGCGGTTCGGTGTCGGGCGAGCCGAGTACGGTGCGCGGCATCTGTCCCAAAGGCTGGCATGTGCCCAGCGATGCGGAATGGGCAGAAATGGTGGTATTCGTAGGCAGTCAGGAGCAGTATTTGTGCGACAACAACGCAGCCTATATAGCCAAGGCTTTGGCATCTACGACAGGATGGAACAACAATTCCACAGCCTGTGCAGTGGGCAACAGTCAGAGTACTAACAATGCTACTGGATTCAATGCGATGCCTGCGGGCGACCGCCACTACAATATGGGATTCGAGAATTTTGGAAGTACCGCAATTTTCTGGAGTGCCACAGAGTCCGGTAGCGGCAATGCCGGACGATTCTTAATCGGATACAATAGTGCCAGTACGGATTTCAGCTACAAGGACAAGGGCAACGGCTTTTCCGTAAGGTGTGTCCACAACTAATCAACGTCCGGAAATCACAATCTTCCGATCTTTTGCGGCGCGCAATCCGAAGACGGTTTCCCGTACCTCATCGGTCTCAAAAGCGTGATTCACAGCTCCTTCGGAATAGACATGCAACTGCAATCCCGGCTTTTCCCCTGAAAGATAGGGGGAGAGCCGGCCATTGTCAGCTTTCCGCAACCAGTTGAGAAGGCTGATAATTCTTCTGGATGACAAATGCTTGTTATAGTTGCTGTTGTGTAACGGACTGGCAAACCCGCTGATGACCAAATCCACCGTGTCGCCATTCTCCATCGCCTCGGTGAGGTACTGCTGTAGCTTCAGCAACCGTGCGTAGCCGGTCTGCACCGAGTCGCGCAGGAATCCCGCCACAGCATACATTGCTTGTCGTTGCTCTTCTCCCGTCAAACCTTCTCCCGATTTTCGGATATGTTCTTGAATGTCAGCTATATACGCATTGTACAACTCCAAGTAGTCTCTGCTTGTGGTATCGGATTGCGATTTCGGGTCGGGACTGTCATTCTGGAAATACAGCGTGATGGGTAGCACGGAGGCGATTTTCTCGTGAATGTCTGGCTCGCTGCGAGTTGTATCTTTTGTGACCTTCTCCGGAAGAGACCATTCCACGAAGAAAATGTCGTTGCAGCAGGTGTCGTCGTCCACCGCATCACGATAGGGTCTGTTTGAAGATAGGAAAGCGCTTCCTCCATCTTGATTTACAGTGAAATAGAAGTCATTGTATTCCGAGTTGAAAGGGCGAGGGAGATGCTGTACGGCATTCCAACGTCCGAGGGAGCCCTCGCTGCAGAAAATGTCGTAATCCCCGAATCCATTATGCTCATCTGTGCTGAAATAGAGGATGTTATGGCTGTTGTCGTAGTAGGGTGTCATTTCGTACCTTTCCGTGTTGATTTTCGGTCCGAGGTTGACCGGCGGCTGGTAGTGGCCGTCTTTCACCACGGAGTACCAAATATCTGTTTGACCATAGCCGCCCGGGCGATTCGATACAAAGTAAAGAACTTCATAGTCAGACATTTGTACAAGACAAGGCTGCATGGCGGAGTATTGTTTGGAATTGATGGTTGGAGGCAGTTTTTTAGGTTTTCGCCAGTTTTCGCCATCTCGCTCCGACTGCCACAAGTCGCAATGCAGGTCGCCTTCGCCAATGCGTACGCAGCGGGTCAGGAGCATTCGACGGCCATCGTCACTGAGACAGAAATTGCTGTTGAAATACTTGGGGTGGTTGATGTTTGTCGGCAGCGCTTTAGGGGGAGAGAACTTTCCTTTCGGCAAGGCGTTGGACTCGTAAAGATAACAGTACCAGTTCGTTTCGAAGAAATGCTCCACGTCTTCAGCGACATCGTTGCGCATGGAGGAGAACAGGAATGCGGAGTCGGGCAGCAACCGGCACGCATATTCCGAGAAGGAGGAATTCACCGATGACGGCAACGGCTTAATCGTCACGGAAATCGAATCCGTTGTGGGCAAAACAGGTGTTTCAAGATTTTGCGCCCTCGCCGGAGAACATAACGAAAGCGCAAGCACTGAAATCCACAAAACGAGCGACCTATATGGCATTTTTTCCTTGATCAGACTGCTATAACCCATAACCTTTACATAATATCATACGGGCACGGTTCTTTTCCAATTCGGGTGATGGTGCGTTTCTTGAAGATGTACGAGATGGCGATTTCCATGCCGCCGCGCCCGTGGGTGGCAACCACGAACGGAGACACGTTCACATCGTAGGCGAGCGAGAAACGAAGGTTTTGCCAGCTTACGAACCCATTGAAAACCAGCGCATCGTTCCAACGGTAGAGCAGTCCGCCGCCTAACGTGAAAAGGGTGGTGTAGCTGTTCTTCTTCTTGAAATACTCAACGTTGCAACCAATCAGGTATTCGCTGAACGAGCGTTGCCAGGAGGCGTACAGCATCGGAGAGAGGGAGACTTCGCGGTTGAGGGCGATTTGCGAGTAGAAGTGGGCGGTGTATTTCACGGGAAGCCTTGCCTGGCTCTCCCCGAAGCCGTAAAACGGCCGGTTCACGTGCGAAGCGCCGAACGCCGCGCGAAGGAGCAGAGTCTTGTTGGGCAAGAAACTCCAAAACACTCCCGCGCCAAAGTCCGCATACAGCCGTTGAATCGTTTCAAAGTTCTCGCCACTGACAAGATGCGGGTAAAAGACGCCGTCCACGAATTGGTTGTCCCACGTGCTCAAGTCCAGGTCGAAATGGTTGTTGATGATGCCTCCGTAGAGTCCCAGACCGAGTTTGTGGCGGCTGTGCCGGCCGATATTCTTGATGTACGACAGGGACACAAACGCCTGCACTGACCGGTAGTTCACATCGCCGGCCTTGTCACCGTTGAAAGTTAGTCCGATGCCCAGCAATTCCTGCCGCCGGTGGTTCTTATAGACGGCGCCGTCGATTTCGGCCCCCATGGTCATGAACGGTTTGGTTACCGCTAACCATTGCGAGCGCATGATGACGCTGCCGCGCACCACTCCGTCGAAAGCCGCTGTCAACGACGGGTTCATTCCGGTCGGATTTGCATAGAATTGGGAAAAATGGTAGTCTTGGGCGTTTATTTTGCCGGAAGCAAAGCACAAAAGCAACATCCACACGGCGCAAAAGTTGCCGAAAGTATTATGTTTAGCCGTATGGGAATGAGAGTCTGCCATTTTCGAAACAATGTCGCAAAAGTAAAAAAATTGCGGAGAAAATGGTCTCAGTATTTGTATTTCTCGTTCCAGCAGTTCTTCAGATATCGGCGCAATTCGTTTTCGCGCGGGTTGTTCTGCGGTTCGTAGAGTTTAGTGCCGGCAATCTGTTCGGGCAGAAATTCCTGGTTTACGAAATTATGTTCGAAATCGTGGGCGTACTGGTAGCCTTTGTGGTAGCCGAGTTCCTTCATCAGTTTGGTCGGTGCGTTGCGGATGTGGAGCGGCACGGGCAGGTCGCCGGTCTGCTTGATGAGGACATAGGCGTTGTCGATGGCCATGTAGGAGGCATTGCTCTTGGGCGAGCTGGCTAAGTATATTGCCGTCTGTGACAATACGATACGCGCTTCGGGCATTCCGATGACGTTGACCGCTTGGAAGCAATTGTTGGCTAAGAGCAGCGCATTGGGGTTGGCGTTGCCGATGTCCTCGGAGGCGAGGATGACCATGCGGCGGGCGATGAAGAGCGGGTCTTCGCCGGCAACGAGCATCCGGGCCATCCAATAGACGGCTGCGTTGGGGTCGCTGCCGCGCATCGACTTGATGAAGGCGGAGATGATGTCGTAGTGTTGCTCGCCCTGCTTGTCGTAGCGGGCCAGGTTCTGTTGGATGACGTGTACGATCTGTTCGTGCGTGAGGGTGACAACCCCATCTACTGGCGGTGTCATCCATGTCACTAACTCAATGGCATTCAAAAGTTTGCGGGCATCGCCGCCGGAAATGCGCAACAATGCTTCCGTATTCTCTAATTTGATTTTGCAGCCGAGTTGTTTCTCCAAATAGCCGATGGCCGTTTGCAGGAGCTTTTCGAGATTTTCCTTGGAAAGCTCTTTCAGCACATAGACTTGGCAGCGGGAGAGCAGTGGGGAGATGACCTCGAAGGAGGGGTTCTCCGTAGTGGCGCCGATGAGCGTGACCACACCTTGTTCCACTGCGCCGAGCAGCGAGTCCTGCTGTGACTTGGAGAAGCGGTGGATTTCGTCGATGAAGAGGATGCACCGTTTTTCGGACTTCTTGGCCTTGTCGATGACTTCGCGGATGTCCTTCACGCCGCTGCTGATGGCGCTGAGGGTGAAGAATTCCGCGTCAATGGATTGCGCGATGAGTAGCGCGAGGGTGGTCTTGCCCACGCCCGGCGGCCCCCAGAAAATCATCGACTGGATGTTGCCGCTCTCGATGGCTGTGCGCAATACCGCCCCTTCACCCATCAGGTGCTCCTGGCCGATGTAGCCCTCTATGGAGTGGGGGCGAAGGACTTCTGCTAAAGGTTGTTTTTGCACGGCGGCAAATGCTTGTTATCGACCCTCGTACATTTTTTTGTAGTATTCCTCGTATTCGCCGGAGGTCACATGGTTGAACCACTCCTCGTTAGCGAGGTACCAATCCACGGTCTTTTCAAAGCCTTCGTCAAACTTCACTTTTGGCGACCAACCCAGTTCCTCGCGGATTTTGGAGGCGTTGATGGCGTAGCGGAAATCGTGTCCGGCGCGGTCGGTGACATAGGTGATAAGTTTCAGCGACTCCCCCTCGGCGCGTCCGAGTCGGCGGTCCATGATTTCAATCAGTTTCTTAATCAGATCGATATTTCGCCACTCGTTGTTGCCGCCAATGTTGTAGGTGCTTCCCGGGGCGGCTTTGTGGAAGATGAGGTCGATGGCTTCGGCATGGTCTTCCACGTAGAGCCAGTCGCGGACATTGAGGCCCTGTCCATAGACTGGAAGCGGTTTGTTATGTTTTATATTGTTGATAAACAGAGGGATAAGCTTTTCCGGAAATTGGTTCGGGCCGTAGTTATTCGAGCAATTGGAAATCACGGTCGGCAGATGGTAGGTGTCGTGATAGGCGCGTACGAAATGGTCGGCGCTGGCCTTGGCGGCGGAATAGGGACTGTGGGGGTTGTAGGCTGTGGTTTCACTGAAGGAGCCGGTGTCGCCGAGGGCTCCATAAACCTCGTCGGTGGAGATTTGGTAGAACTTTTTGCCTTCTTCGCAACCTTTCCAAATTTCACGTGCGGCATTGAGCAAGTGCACCGTGCCGAGCACGTTGGTATGGATGAATGTCATCGGATCCTCAATGGAACGGTCCACATGCGACTCCGCCGCGAGGTGAATGACCCCGTCGAAACGGTGTTTTCGGAACAACTCCATTACGAAATCCAGGTCTTCAATGTCGCCCTTGATGAATGTATAATTGGGCTTCTCCATCACATCCGTGAGGTTTTCCAGGTTGCCCGCGTATGTTAGCTTATCCAAGTTAAAAATGTGGTAATCTGGATATTTGTTGACAAAAAGTCGAACCACATGGGATCCTATGAAACCAGCTCCGCCGGTAATGAGAATATTTTTCATAATTCCTTGCTTTAGCATACTGATATTTGCGCCGCGAAGATACGTTTTTTTTGTATTTTCGCGCCCTCAAAAATTCTGAATATATGAAACCTTTAAAATTTATCTGTATGTCTCTTGTGACTTGTATGGCGGCATTCTCTTTGTGTATGGAAGCGAATGCCCAGAAATCGAAGGGTCAAAACAACATGGCGTTGGAAAATATCGCCACGCGCGTTTCCGTGCGCAGCTACCTCGACAAACCTGTTGAGGCGGCCCAGGTCGAGCAGTTGCTCCGTGCAGGCATGGCGGCTCCTTCCGCTGTGAACCGTCAGCCATGGCACTTTGTGGTGGTCACTGACAAGGCACAGCTTAAAGCGCTGTCAAAAGCCAATCCCTACGCCGGCATGGTCGCCAAAGCGCCCCTTGCCATCGTGGTGTGCGGCGACATGAAGAAGGCCCTTGACGGCAAATCGCGAGAATTTTGGGTGCAGGACTGCTCTGCCGCCACCGAGAACATCCTCTTGGCCGCCAATGCCATGGGACTTGGTGCCGTTTGGACCGGTGCATATCCTTCCGAGGAGCGTGTCAAGGACATCTCCGCCATTCTCAACCTGCCCGAGCATATTGTACCGCTCAATATCATCGTCATTGGCTATCCCGACGGCGAGAACAAGCCCAAGGACAAGTGGAAACCTGAGAATATCTCCTACAACACTTTCGGCGGAGAGCAGCCTAAAGCGGAGAATCGTCCCGTTGAGGAGAACGTCTTCACCGAATTTGATGTCAACAAGGAGTTTGCCAGCAATCCGTTCACTTGGTTCAAGGGCGCAGGGCTGCTGTTGGCCTCTGGCGACAAAGAGAACCACAACGCGATGACCATCGGTTGGGGTGCGTTGGGCAACGTGTGGAGCTACAATGTGAACACCATCACCGTGTATGTGGCACCCGCCCGTTACACTTACGAGTTCATGGAGAAGTATCCGTATTTCACCGTGATGGTTTTCGATGAGGATCGCAAGGATGTGTTGGAGTACATGGGCACGCACAGCGGTCGCGATGTCAACAAAGAGAAAGAGTTAGGGCTGCATGTGGCTTATACGGAGAAGGGAACTCCTTACTATTTGGAAGCCCGCGAGGTGTATGAATGCGAAGTCATCTACCGCGACCCGTTCCGCGAAGAGGGTTTCGGGGACATACCCAAGAAGCGCTATGAGAACTTTCCCGCGGGCATCCACCACCAGTATATTGGCCGGATTGTGAGCGCGAGAAGGCGGTAGTTGATGTTTCCTTGCAAAACTCCTTTTTCGCAAAGTTTTTCGTGTAGATTAGTAGTAATCATCCTCGGCGAGAATGTTTTTTATAAAAAACATTCTCGCCGAGGTTTTGTATATCAAAAAAAACATATCTTTGCCGTCGTAATATTTTTAACATTATCAAAAAGGACTATGGAAAAGTTGTTTGAGCGGCATGATGAATATATTGCACATACCCCTACGGCATACGTGAGAAGCATTATGGACCGTATTGATTGGTCTATACGACTCATAGCCATCAAAGGGCCCAAAGGAGTTGGAAAATCCACTCTGATGTTGCAATACATTAAGACGCACTACACGTTCGATGACCGGCATGTATTGTATTGTTCGGCTGACACGAGTTATTTTACCACCCATACATTAGTGGATACTGCTGATACATTCTGCAAAATGGGTGGACGTCATCTCTTTATCGACGAAGTGCATAAATATGAGAATTGGAGTCGTGAAATCAAGGAGATTTATGATTTGCACAAGGATTTGCACATTGTTGTGAGTGGTTCCTCTCTCTTGCAAATCAATGATGGACAAGCGGATCTGTCGCGTCGTATGACAGAATACCTGATGCCGGGGCTATCCTTTCGGGAATACCTTTGGTTTTCGTCAGAAATTCAAATCAAAGCCATCTCACTTGAACATTTGCTTGAAAAGCCGAACACATTTTGTAATGAAGTGAAAGCAAAATGTCATCCCCTTGAGTTTTTCCAAAAATATTTGGAAGAGGGATACTATCCTTATTTCTTTGAGAATGAGAACATTTACCAAAATAGTGTGGAGGCAGTGGTAAACTACACGATTGATGTAGAATTGCCTCACTGTCGCAAACTTGAAGTGGGCAACACTCGTAAAATAAAGGCCTTGCTTCAAACTATATCATCAATGGTTCCTTACGAAGTGGATATCAGTAAGTTATCAAAGAATGTCGGTATCCAACGTCTTACGGTGTTGAAATATCTGAATCATTTGGAAGAGGCAGCGCTTATCCGCCGGTTGTTCACCAACATCCAAAGTGTCAGCGACCTTCAAAAGCCCGACAAAATCCTCCTTGACAATCCAAACTTACTTTACACGCTTTCTAATGAAAAGCCTTCTATCGGTACTGTTCGGGAGACTTTCTTTTGCAATCAGTTAGCCTCTTCCGGGCATCGTGTTGAATACGGTGGACTGAAGGGTGGTGATTTTCGGATTAATGGAAATCTTATCATCGAGGTTGGTGGGAGGGACAAGGGTTTCGCTCAACTTCATGATGAGGAAAATGCTTATGTGGCCGCAGATGGCATTGACACGGCCACCTTTAGGAAAATCCCGTTATGGGCTTTCGGCTGCCTATATTAGCAATGTATTGCATGCTGTCACAGCTGTTTTCAATAAAAAAACAAGAGCAGAGTCACGCGATACGTGGAGATATAAAAAAGTAATTCGACAAAATTCAAGAAACCAATGAACGATAACAGCAAAATTATGGACCTGGCTTACGAAGCCGGCAGTATCCTTCTCGAAAACGGGGCGGAGATCTCGCGGGTCGATGAGACCATGCGGCGCATCGTTGGCCACTATGGCGTGGAGGACGAGAGCTTCTTCGTGCTCAGCAACGGCCTCATGGCCACAGCAAAGGGATTCGCACGTACAAAGTTCATCCCTATCAAGGGGGCGAGCCTCGACAAGGTGGTGGCGGTGAACCAGCTTTCCCGAGAGGTCACTGAGGGCAAGTGCGACCTTGAGCAGTTGGAGCGGCGGCTCAAGGCGATTCGGGGGATGAGGGCCAAGCCCGTGTGGGAGCAGATTGCAGCCTCCGCCTTCGGTAGCATGGCCTTCTGCATTATCTTCGGGGGCGGTTTCATGGACAGCGTGGCCGCATTCGTGGCCGGACTGGTCCTTTGGGTCTATATGCTGTTTATCGGATACCGGCATCTTTCGCGCATTACCGGCAACCTGACCGGGGCCTTGTTGGCCACTTTCCTCTGCGTGATGATGCAACGGTGGGGGTTAGGAAACCATCTCAGCAACATGATTATCGGGGCTATCATCCCGTTGATTCCCGGGGTGGCCTTCACCAACGGCATCCGTGACATGGCGCATGAGGACTACATTGCCGGTGTCACGCGGCTGTTGGATGCTTTGCTCACCTTTTTCTGCATTTCCATGGGGGTGGCGCTGGCGTTCCTGTTGGACGCGTCCATCGACGGGGAGTTTCAGCACTTGGAGAACCTGACAGCCGCGCCTGAAACAGCCGGGATGTTCGTGCAGCTTGTGGCGGCATACGTCGGCACAGTGGCCTTCGCCGTGCTCTTTGGCGTGCCCCGCAGGTACTACTTAGACAGCGGCTTGTGCGGTACGCTTGGCTGGCTGCTTTACCTCATACTCATGCATCACACGGGGATGTCAGCCACGATGGTGGTCTTTTTCGCTACGGCGTTGGTCACCTTCACGGCCCTGGCGCTGGCCATCACCCGCAAATGCCCCATCACGGTCTATCTCATCTGCGGCATTTTCCCGTTGGTGCCGGGTGCTGGCATCTTCTGGACCACCTACAACATCGTCGCCAATCATATAGGACAGGCCTTGCAGAGCGGTTTCGTCGCGTTGAAGGCTACCGTGGCCATTGCCTTCGGCATTATTCTGATGGCGGAGTTGAACGGCAAGAACCGCATCGGGAAGATGTTCATGAAAAAGAGCGGGAAATAAAAGCACATAAACAGATCGATTGTACATGCAACACAGCACGTATTCTGTATTATCCTAACATAAGATACAAATCCGGATACTGGTGCGGCGACTCTTTCTTATGACGGGTGAGGGCAAAGGCCATGGTCAGCGTCCCGATACGGCCGCAGTACATGTTGACAATTAGGATCACTTTGGCCATCCAGTTCCAGTTGGCGCATTCACCCGTGGAGAGACCGCAAGTGGTGAAAGCGGAAGCAGTCTCGAACAGGGCGGGTAGCAACTTCACATCAGGTTGCACAACCGTGAGCATGAAACAAGACCCCGCAATGAAACTCAGCGACAAAAGGAGGATTGTGGTGGCTCTCTCCACCAACGAAGCTGAAATGGCCTTATGGTCGAATTCGATGTCTTTTTTGCCTTTCACTGTGGCTATCACCGATTTGATGACAATGAAAAGCGTGGTGGTCTTGATGCCGCCGCCTGTGGAGCTGGGGGAGCCGCCAATAAAAATCATTGCCAAAATCATAATCACTGTTGAAAGACGCATAGCATTGACATCCAAAACGTTAAATCCTGATGTCCGACAAGTGGTGACTTGGAATATGGTGGTGAAAATCTTATTCCCTAACCCGTCAATACCTTTCAATGTGCCATTGTATTCCATCAGAAAATAGAGCACGCTGCCAATGCCGATGATAGCGAACGTGACATACAGTACAATCTTAGTCTGCGGCATCAGCGTCTTCCAATGGTATTTGTTGCGTTCACGGATGTAACGGTAGCTGAAGAAATCGCGGATAGTGACAAAACCGATGCCGCCGAGGAACACCAGCATCATGATGACCACCTGCGGAAAATAGCTCCCTGGCACGCCAAGATTCAGCAAACTGTCGTCAATAAGCACGAAACCACCGTTGTTGAACGCAGAGACTGTATAGAATATGGAGAAAAAGAGGTTCTGTTTGTCGGAAAGGAAGAAACCGGTGGATTTCCAGTAGGTGAAGAGGAATGCCGCGCCTACCGCTTCGATGATGACGGTGGTGAGCACAATGCTGCGAAGCAACCCCACCGAGTCGGAAAGACGGTCGGTGGACATCATGTCGCGAATCATGTACTGATATCGCAGACCCACCATGGAACTGGACAAAAACGTGGAGAAGAACGTTGCAAATGAGAGGATGCTCATACCGCCCAACTGGATGAGCATCATGATCACTACTTGTCCTTTGAAGGTGAAGCAGGCCGAGGTGCTCACCACGGAAAGCCCCGTGATACAGCTGGCGCTGGTGGCGGTGAACAAAGCGTCAATGAAGGAGATGCCGTTGGTGGTCATGCGCGGCATCATCAGTAAAATGGTGCCCATGGTGATGAGGAAAAGGAACGACCCGACCATCAGCACCGGCGGACTTAATCGAAATTTCCCCAAGGAACTGCTGGCCTTGGCGAATTCGATAACCACGATGATTAAAAAGTAGAACTGTATGAATATCAAATAGATATTCTCGAAATTCTGGGCATCGATGAAACTGAAATGGAAAAAGTTGATGGAAATAAACTGCGCGATGAGCAGTATGATGATGATAAACTCGCCCCATGATCGCTTCAAGAACTCAAGACGATGAAGCGAATAGAACATCAGAATGAAATATTTGACCACATAGAAGATGAGGCTGCCGTAAATAACCCAACGAATGAGGTTTTTGACCAACGGGGTGATATACAGGCCGTGGTAACAGAAAATGCACGCGATGGTCACGATGGAGACGACCAGACTGCAAATGCGCAAGACCCGCTGGATGCGGTCCTTGTGATTCACAATGTGGATCCGTCGCTTCCCATTGTACTCGTCGCGGTTGCCGAACAGAAACATTACAAGTTGATCTTGATGAAGTTGTCGATGTCGCGGTCCTTGCCGAACAGCACGAAAACGTCATCCTTGCGGATGACCATCGAGTTGTCGGGCACGCCGATAATATGTTGTTTCATCGTAAGTTCCTTGTTTTCAATTTCTTCGAAGTTACGACGAATGGTCACCAAGCTGAGGTGGTGGTTGTCACGGAAGTTGACGTCGCCGAGCGTAAGGCCTTCCAACCGGTCGGGCGCGATGATGGAGGCGATACGGTATTCATCGGGCATTTGCAAGTAGGAAAGAATATTGGGATTGCTGAGACGCTCCGCAAGCAGTGTGGCCAACTCCTCCTCGGGCGACAGGAACTCCGTGATGCCCATCTTCTCCAGAATGGTCTGCTGATGGGCACCTTTGGTGCGACAGTAAATCTTCTCGATGCCGAGGTCGATCAGGTTGGAAATGCATAGCAGTCGCTCCACGAAGTCATCCCCGATGGCCACGATGACCGCATCGAACTCTTTGATATTCTCGTTCAGCAGCGCACGCTTGTCGGTGGCATCCGTGCACACGGCGTATGCTACATCATCGCTGATGTTCTGCACTTTTTTCATGTCCTTGTCAATCACCAGCACCTCGAATCCCTTTTCCGAAAGAGCCAGGCTAATGGCCTGTCCGAACTGTCCCGCGCCGATGACGGCGAATTTTTTCTGTGCCATAATCTCTCTTCTTTAGTAAAGCGGCGAAAATAATAAATTTTTCGCTACTTTTTCATTTTCACCACTGTGATGCCTGCGCCACCTAATTCTAACATCTCATCGTGGAACTCTACAACATTCTTTCTTTTAGATAGATACTGTCTTACAACGCTACGCAAAATACCATTCCCCTTGCCATGCAAAATCCGCAGGTTGGCCATGCCTAACATCTCCGCTTCATCCAGATACTCCTCCAGGTTGTGCACCATCTCTTCCGCCCGCTGCCCGCGTACGTCCAACGTGGTGTTGAAATCCGATAGCTTTTTGTTGAGTGCGTCGGCGATGGAACCGGTGTTGAACTGTGATACATACCCGCGCTCCACATTCCGCGCCTCTTTCTTGCTGATTTTGATCAACTTGTCCAGCTTCGTGCGGAAATTCACCGAGTGGAACGAGATGGTGACCTCGTTGCCGTCAATTTGCGTCACCTCGCCGGCAATCTGGGAATCAGGCATATAGACGGAATCGCCCACGCGAATGGTCTTGTCCTGAACCTCTTCCTCGGAACGTTTCCGCTCCACTGGCTTCTTCCGATGGACGGGGATGATGTTCTTCACCGCCTCCGCTTCAGCCTTCTCGATATGCTCAATCTCCTTCTGCATCTCCTTTTTGAAGGTTTTCACCTCCTCGCGCGCCGCCTTGGTCTTCACCGCGTCGGCTTTCGACTCTTTGATTTCCCGAATCGTGTTCTCGATAATCTTGTTGGCGTTATCGACGATGCTGTTGGCTTGGTTCTTGGCCTTGGTCAGGATTTCCTTGCGCTGCTTGTCGAGCTGCGCGAACTTGTCGGCATATTCATCGATCATCAGTGCCAACTGCTCGTCGGCGGCCCGCACCATCTTGAGTTTCTGCTCGGTCTCGATTTGCGTGATTTCGATTTCTTCCAACTTTCGTTCGTAGTCGATTTGCGCCGTACCCGACTTTTGAATCGCATTGTCGATAATTTTCGGGTCCAACCCGATATGCCGGGCGATTTCGTAGGTGAAAGAGCTGCCTGGTTTGCCCATTTTGAGAATGTAAAGCGGTAACAACGCATTGGTGTCGAACAACATAGCTCCGTTTTCCGCCTCAGGGTGTGTGTCGGAGAACATCTTCAGGTTGCCGTAGTGCGTGGTGATGATACCGAAGGCCTTGGTGTCGTAGTAGCGTTCTAAAATTGATTCGGCCAACGCACCGCCCAAGGTGGGTTCGGTACCGCTGCCAAACTCGTCGATCAGGAACAGCGACTTTGCGTTCAAGTTCTCATCCATCGTCTTAAGATTTTGTAAATGAGAGCTGTATGTACTCAAATCGTTATCAATGGACTGCTCATCGCCGATGTCAATGAAGATGCTTTCAAAGATGCCCATGTCGGAGGTACTCATCATCGGGACGGGCAGACCGCACTGCATCATGTATTGCAGTAGTCCCACGCTTTTCAGGCAGACGGATTTGCCGCCGGCGTTTGGGCCGGAGATGATCAGGATGCGCTTTTCTGGCAGAAGGTGGATGTCCAAAGGAACCACTTCCTTATGGGCTTTCTTGAAATTGAGGTAGAGCAGCGGGTGCTTGGCCTGATACCATTGCACGATGGTTTTGGGATGGATGTGTGGCACAGCGGCGTCGATGTCGATGGCGAAAAGGGCCTTCGCCCGCAGGAAGTCGTATTTCCCCATCAGTTTTTGCGCGTCAATGAGGTCGTCAATCAACGGTCGGATGGTGCCGGAAATTTCCGTGAGGATGCGGATAATTTCGCGCTGTTCGGCATTTTGCAGTTCCTTGAGCTCGTTGTTCGTGTCGAAAACCTCTGTTGGTTCGATGAAAACGGTCTGTCCGGTAGCGGACTCGTCGTGGACGAAGCCCCGCAACCGGCGTTTGAACTGGGCGGAGACCGGGATACAGAGACGGCCGTTACGGATGGTCATCTCGGCATCTTCTTTTACGATGCCGTCTTGCTTGGCGGCGGCGAGGATCTTGCGAATCTGCCGGTCGGCGTCGCGGGAGAGGCGATTGATGGCCCCCTTGATGTGTGCCAGCTCGTCGGAGGCGTTGTCGCGCATCTGCCCCTTGTCGTCCAAAATCTTGTTGATGGCGGCCATCAGGTCGCGCTGCAGGGGCATTTCCGCGCACATCGACCATAGGCGCGGATAGCGGTTGTCTTCGTGGCGCACCTTGAAATAGACGAAAATGTTGGTCATGGACTGCACAAAGCCGCGCAGGCAGGCCAGTTCGTCCAACTCGATGTAAGTGCCGTCGATGCGAAGCCGCTTCAGGGTCTCGCGCAGGTCGTAGAAGTCCTGGGCGGGAAAGGGCTCGTCAAACAGCAGCAACTGGCGAAATTCCTCCACGGCCTCCAACGCGGGCATAATCTGCAGCATGTCGGTCATGAACTGCATATCGCCGACGGCTTCTGCCCCTTGCGGACTCAAACAGTGCGCCAGGATGAGCTGGCGCACGATGTCAAAACCGATTTTTTCTTCAAAATTATCGGGATAGAGCATATTGGATTCGTCTGTTTTAAAAGCCTCTCAACGCTCAATACCGATACGAATCGGTCTTGTACGGGCCTTCTACCTTCACGCCGATATAGTCAGCTTGTTTTTGGGTGAGCTTGGTAAGTTTCACCCCGATTTTGCCCAAATGCAAGCGGGCGACCTCCTCGTCAAGGTGTTTCGGCAGGTTATACACGCCCACCTGATAGTCATGTTGCCACAAATCGAGCTGCGCCATCACCTGGTTGGTGAAGGAGTTGCTCATCACGAAGGAGGGGTGACCGGTGGCACAGCCGAGGTTCACCAAACGGCCTTCCGCCAGAATGAAGATGGAGTGGCCGTCGGGGAAGATGTACTCGTCCACCTGCGGTTTGATGTTGCGTTTGTTGATATGCGACTGGCTCTCGAACGCGCTCACTTGTATCTCGTTGTCGAAGTGGCCGATGTTGCAGACGATGGACTGGTCTTTCATCCTGTTGAGGTGATCGACGGTGATAACATCGCAGTTGCCGGTGCAGGTGACGTAGATGTTGCCCTCATCGAGAGCGTCTTCGACAGTTTTCACCTCGAAGCCCTCCATGGCGGCTTGCAGGGCGCAGATGGGATCCACCTCGGTGACAATCACGCGGGCACCGTAGGAGCGCATGGCCTGCGCACAGCCTTTGCCCACGTCGCCGTAGCCGCACACCACCACCACCTTGCCGGCCACCATCACGTCGGTGGCGCGCTTGATGCCGTCGGCCAGCGACTCGCGGCAACCGTACTTGTTGTCGAACTTCGACTTCGTGACGGAATCGTTGACATTGATGGCGGGGAAGAGCAGCTCGCCGCGCTCCATCATCTGATAGAGACGGTGCACGCCTGTGGTGGTCTCCTCCGACACGCCGCGAATCTCCTTCAGCATATTATGCCAATGTTGCGGATCCTCCTTCAGCACCTGCTTCAACGTGCTGAAAATGACCGCCTGCTCGTGCGACTCAGGTTCTGCGTCAAGTACGGACGGGTCGTCCTCTGCCTTCACGCCGAGATGGATAAGCAGCGTGGCGTCGCCGCCGTCATCCACAATGAGCTGAGGGCCTTTGCCGCCGGGAAACGAGAGCGCATTCACGGTGCACCACCAGTAGTCTTCCAGTGATTCACCTTTCCAGGCGAAGACAGAAACACCGTTGTCGGCAATGGCGGCGGCAGCGTGGTCCTGCGTAGAGAATATGTTGCAACTGCACCAGCGAACTTCAGCGCCTAAGTGCGTCAACGTCTCAATTAACACGGCCGTCTGGACGGTCATGTGCAGTGACCCCATGATGCGCACGCCTTTTAGCGGCTGACTGTTGCCATATTTCTCACGGATGGCCAGCAAGCCCGGCATCTCTTTTTGGGAGACATCAATGTCCTTGTGTCCCCATTCCGCCAATCCCATGTCGGCGACTTTGTATTTTAAATTGTTGTCTATCATAATGTTACATATATTATTTGTAAATATTGCAAAAGTTGGCAAAGATACACTTTTTACTTAGACCATAGTTTTGGCAAACAAAGAATGGAATGCCGTCCGTTCCTTAAAAAAATGTATCTTTGCCCGCTCAAATATAAAAGGAAATTATGAACGACGAAAAATTATTCACAGAGTTCCCGCCCGTATCTACGGAACAGTGGGAAGCCGCCATCAATAAGGACCTCAAAGGCGCCGATTATGAGAAAAAGCTGGTGTGGAGAACCGATGAAGGATTTCAGGTTCGTCCCTATTACCGCGCCGAAAACCTCCAAGATTTGGACTATCTGAAGACCATGCCGAATGAGTTTCCCTACACACGCGGCACGAAAGCCCGTGACAACCATTGGGACATCGTGCAGGAAGTGGAGGAGGCAGACCCCGCCAAGGCCAATGCCATCGCAGTGGACGCCCTCAAGCGCGGCGCCACCTGCATCGCCTTCAACGCCGCCAATGTTGATGGTGAAAACGCCATGGCCACCCTGCTGAAGGATATCGACCTCAACACCAATGGCGTGCAGTTCAACCACGTGAAAAGCTACCTCGACCTGATGAAACTTTTTGTCAGCTACGTGGAAACGCATAATTTCGATCCCGAAAAAGTGCAGGGCAGCCTCAATTTTGACCCACTGACCTACCGCCTGAAACACAACAAGTTCTGGAAATCCGCAGAGGAAGATTTGATGCAGGCAGTGACGTTGCTGGAACTGAACGGCTGCATGAGGAACTTCAAGGTTATCAATGTGAATGGCATTGTGCTCCACAACGCCGGTGCCACCATTGTGCAAGAACTCGCCTACACGCTCGGCATGGCCAACGAATACCTTGCCTTCTGTACGGAAAAGGGACTCAAGCCCGAAAAGGTGGCCTCGAGGATGCAGCTCACACTCTCCGTGGGCTCCAACTATTTCATGGAAATCGCTAAACTTCGTGCCACCCGACTGCTTTGGTCCACCATGGTGGCCCAGTACAACCCTGGTTGCGACTGCGCATACAAGATTCACATTAATACTGTTGCATCCACTTGGAACAAAACGATTTACGATCCTTATGTCAATATGCTCCGCAGCACTACGGAAGGCATGTCGGCCGTGATTGGCGGTTCCGATTCCATCTCGCTGCAGCCTTTCGATGTGGCCTATAAAGAATCGGATGAGTTCTCCCGCCGCATCGCCCGCAACGTGCAGGTGATTCTCAAGGAGGAGGCCTTCATGGATCGTGTGGTGGATCCCGCCGCCGGTTCCTACTATGTGGAGAATCTCACCAACTCCATCGCTGAGAACGCTTGGAAACTATTCCAAAGCATTGAGCAGCAAGGAGGTGCGCTTAAGGCCATTGAAGACGGCACCATCAAGACCGCCATTGAGGAGAGTTGCCAGAAGCGCGACATGAACATCGCTACTCGTCGTTATATCCTGCTCGGTACCAACCAGTACCCGAATATCAACGAGACTATGGCCGACAAGATCGAGCGCGTTAAAAAGGACGACAGCGAGGGCTTGAAGACCTATCGCGGCGCCATGGCTTTCGAAGAGGTGCGCCTTGAAACCGAAAAATACGCCAAAGATCATCATCGTCCCTCCGTGTTCCTACTGAAACTTGGCAACTTGGCCATGCGCCAGGCACGCGCAGGTTTCATCACCAATTTCTTTGGTTGTGCCGGCTACCAGATTGTGGAACCTGCCGGTTTCGCCACTGTGGAGGAGGGTGTGAAGGCTGCCGGTGAGGCGAACGCCGATCTCATCGTGGTGTGCAGCTCCGACGAGGAGTACGCTACACTCGGCGTGGAAGCTGCCAAACTGTGCAAGACGCAATTCCCGAACACTCCGTTCCTTGTGGCCGGCAACCCCACCGAATGCATCGATGCGCTCAAAGAGGCTGGCGCAGACGATTTTATCCACGTGAGAGTCAATATTTTAGAGTCACTTAGAAAATATAACCAGCTTCTGCTGAAATAATATCACAAAGACGTGTTAAGGCGCGTTTTTGTAACACAAAGCAAAGAGGGTGTGTCAAAAGTGGCGCGCCCTCTTTTTTTTTGCAAAAAAGCCCTA
>CAMVBK010000048.1:0-25568 GCA_947165685.1 uncultured Bacteroidales bacterium
GCGTAGCAGCCGCCCTCGAAGTTGAAGACACCGTTGTCGTCCCAGCCGTGCTCGTCGTCGCCGATGAGGGCGCGGTTCGGGTCGGTGGAGAGGGTCGTCTTGCCGGTGCCGGAGAGGCCGAAGAAGATGGCCGTGTCGCCGTCCTTGCCCTCGTTGGCCGAGCAGTGCATGGCCGCCATGCCGCGCAGAGGCAGGAAGTAGTTCATCACGGAGAAGATGCCCTTCTTCATCTCGCCGCCGTACCAGGTGCCGCCGATGAGGGCCATGCGCTCGGTGAGGTTGAAGGCCACGAAGACCTCGCTGTTCAGGCCCATCTCCTTCCAGTCGGGGTTGGTGGTCTTGCCCGCGTTCAGCACCACGAAGTCGGGCTCGAAATCGACAAGCTCTTCCTCGGTGGGGCGGATGAACATGTTCTTCACGAAGTGTGCCTGCCAGGCCACCTCCGACACGAAACGAACCTTCATGCGGGAGTTTTCGTTGGCACCGCAGTAACCGTCCATCACATACACCTTCTTGCCCGAAAGCTCCTTCTGGCACAGCTTGCGGAAATGCTCCCAGGTCTTGTGGTCAATGGGCTTGTTGTCGGAGCCTTTCTTGTTGGGGTCATACCACCACACGTTGTCTTTCGTGTTCTCATCCTTGACAATATATTTGTCTTTAGGCGAACGGCCGGTGAAGATGCCGGTATCGACGGAAAGGGCGCCCGACTTGGTCAGGTAGGCCTTCTCGTAGCCGGTCAGCGACGGGTCGGTCTCGTGCTTGTACAGCTCATCGTAGGACAAATTGTGGTAGATCTCAACGGGATTCTCCACACCTAATGCTTGCAATTCTGCTCTTAAGTCTTTCATATTTATAGGGTTTATGTTTATTGATTTCGAGGGGGCAAAGATACGTTTTTTATGGATTGCGCAGGTGTCGCGCTATGAGTTTGACGGGCCGTCCGTCACGTTCCCGTCGCGATGGAGGCGCCAAAGGAACACGATGGCCATGGCGCTGACCAAAGCGCAACCGGCGGCCATCGGCAAAGCACCCTTCACGTCGGTGAATTGCAGACTGTTCGTGTCGATGCCACGCCCCTGAAGCGTGTAGTCGATGAGCAGCGAGAGGGCGTTGTGCAGCACGTGCGCCAGGGCAGGTAGCCACAGCGAGCGGCTCCAATAGAACAGATAACCCAAATAGACCCCTAATAGAAATCGCGGGATGAATCCGTAGAATTGGAAATGCAGGGTGCTGAATATCAATGCGGTAAGCAATATTCCGATATGCGGGTTCCTCGTCCACCGCGTCAGGAGCGGCTGTAGTGCCCCTTGGAAGAAGAACTCCTCGCATACACCCGCCAGAACGGCGAACACAAGCAGGTTGGAAATCATGTCCCATGTGCTGCGCTGCGCGGTCACGAGCTCCAGAATGTGGTTGGCCGCCTCCTCCAGGTCGCGCATGAACTCGGCCACGCTGCCCTCCTGCGGCATGATGTTCTGGTTGAAGGCGGAAATCACCCCGACAATGGGCAGCAGCGTGATGGAGAGGATGAGCACGATGTTCACCATCGACTGCGGCGGCCGGCGGTTCGCCGCGCTGTAGTCGAACCATTGCCTGTTTTGGCAGTATGCGAACAGCAGGGCAGGCAGCAGGAAGGTGCCGAGGGTGACCACGGTCTGCGAGATGCGGATGGCCGTCACCGGGTCGGAGGCCTCCAGCATCTGTGGGGTGTGGTAAATCAGCAGGACGATCAACTCCCCGAGAGCGGTGGAGAACAGCATTCCGCCGACCATGAACAGTGCCAGCACGATGAGCTGCACGAAATAGGGTCTGTCGTTGAGTCTCATGATGGGTTAGTGGGTTAATGGGTTTAGGGGTTTAGGGGGTTAGGAGTTTAGGAGTTTAGGAGTTTAGGAGTGGGTGAAAAAAAGATTTTGAATGGAACGGCAAAAATAGTATTTTTGCGGCTTGAAATAAAAACGGATATGAAAAAACTGAGTATTATAGGATTAGTCGTTTTCCTCGCGGTGGCGTTGTGCTCCTGCAAGGATGAAAGCGGAGAGTTTGTGGAACAATTATATACGAACGCGCAGAAGGAGGCCGCGATCCGGGATTGCCTGAAAGCCAGTGCAGATACGGCGACAGCCCATCTGTTCGTCACGGACGGCTTTTACGGCAAGGCCGCCTACCGAATTGACTTCTCACCGGTGCTGTTCTCCCTTTTTGACACGCTCGATAACCACGGCTACAGTGCCTTGTGTGACTCGCTGATTCTGCAGGCCAACAGGATGGCCGAGAGTTGCGGGTCGCCGGTAAAGTCGGTGCTCAAGTCGGCCATCGATTCACTTTCCATCACTGGTTATGACGCTCTGTTGGGCGGGGGCGACGATGCCGTCACCCGCTATTTCGAGCTGTATAAGTACAGAAGTCTCCGGTCCGCCCTGCTGTCGCCGATCTCTATCCGCATGGGCTTGTCCAACGTCAACGCGACCTGGAACGAGATGGTGCAGAAGTATATGCAGTACTCGTCTGTGCCGCTGAACTTCGACATCCAGAACTATATCGTGGAGAAAGTGCTGGACGCGGTGCTTGCAGAGATGAAGGCCGAGGAGTACCTGATCAGGACCGATCCCGACCACCGCATCGCCTCCATGGATTTGTTCGAGGATTATTGAGAAACGGGCCGGCGGTTCGACCGCCAATGTCAGAATAATGTCAAAATGTCAGTGTCTTTCTCGTTGAAATGCACTGACATTTTTTTTGGCACAGTTGTTGCTGTATGACCGCGTGCCTCTTCGGAGACCGTGTAATAATCAAGTTGTAAAATAATTAAAATCATACAAAAATGGGAAAAATAATCGGAATAGACTTAGGAACAACCAATTCATGCGTTGCGGTGATGGAAGGCAATGAGCCGGTCGTCATCCCCAACAGCGAAGGCAGAAGAACAACCCCGTCCATCGTGGCGTTCGTGGGCGACAATGAGCGTAAGGTCGGTGACCCCGCCAAGCGCCAGGCCATCACCAACCCCACCAAGACCATCTTCTCGATCAAGCGTTTCATGGGCGAGACCTACGACCGCGTGACCAACGAGATCAGCCGCGTGCCCTACATCGTGGAACGCGCCGGCAACAACATGCCGAAGGTGAAAATCGACGACCGCTCCTACACGGCACAGGAGATTTCCGCCATGATTCTGCAAAAGATGAAGAAGACTGCTGAGGACTACCTCGGCCAGGAGGTGACGGAGGCCGTCATCACCGTGCCCGCCTACTTCAGCGACTCCCAGCGCCAGGCCACCAAGGAGGCCGGCGAAATCGCGGGACTGAACGTGAAACGTATCATCAACGAGCCTACGGCCGCCGCATTGGCCTACGGCTTGGACAAGAAGAAAGCCGATTCCAAAGTGGCCGTGTTCGACCTCGGTGGCGGCACCTTCGATATTTCCATCCTTGAACTCGGCGACGGCGTCTTCGAGGTGAAATCCACCAACGGCGACACCCACCTCGGCGGCGACGACTTCGACCACAAGATCATCGACTGGTTGGCCGGCGAATTCATGAAGGACTACAATGTTGACCTCCGCAAGGACGCCATGGCTTTGCAGCGTCTGAAAGAGGCGGCCGAGAAAGCCAAGATCGAGCTTTCCAGCTCCAACTCCACGGAAATCAACCTGCCCTACATCATGCCGATTGACGGTGTACCGCAACACTTGGTGCGCACCCTTACCCGCGCCCAGTTCGAGCAGCTGTGCGACGACCTGATCCGCAGAACCATCGAGCCCTGTAAGAAAGCCCTGGCCGACGCCGGCTACAAAACGTCCGATATCGACGAGGTCATCCTCGTGGGCGGTTCCACCCGTATCCCCGCCATCCAGAAGGTGGTGGAGGACTTCTTCGGCAAAGTGCCTTCCAAGGGCGTCAACCCCGACGAAGTGGTGGCTATCGGCGCCTGTATCCAAGGCGGTGTGCTGAGCGGCGACGTGAAAGACATCCTTCTGCTGGATGTCACCCCGCTGTCCCTCGGTCTGGAGACCCTCGGCGGCGTGATGACCAAGCTCATCGACGCCAACACTACCATCCCGACCAAGAAGTCGCAGGTGTTCACCACCGCGGCCGACAACCAGACCTCCGTGGAAATCCACGTGCTGCAGGGCGAGCGCCCGATGGCGGCCCAGAACAAGAGTATCGGCCGTTTCCACTTGGACGGCATCCCCGCGGCCATGCGCGGCGTACCTCAAATCGAGGTGACTTTCGATATCGACTCCAACGGCATCCTGAATGTGACGGCGCACGACAAGGCTTCCGGCAAGGAGCAGAAGATCCGTATCGAGGCATCCTCCGGCTTGAGCGACGACGAAATCAAGCGCATGAAGGCCGAGGCCGAGGCCAACGCCGACGCCGACAAGAAGGCCAAGGAGGAAATCGACAAGCTGAACAACGCCGACTCGCTGGTCTTCAACACTGAGAAACAGCTCAAGGAGTTCGGCGACAAGATCCCTGCTGACGACAAGGCCAAGATCGAGGCGGCAGCCGCGAGACTGAAGACCGCGCATGACAACAAGGACTTCAGCGGCATCGACAGCGCGACGGCCGAGCTGCAGAGTGCCTGGAACGCGGCTTCGCAGAAGATGTACGCGCAGGGCGGTGCCCAGCAGCAGCCCGGTGCCGACTTCAACGGCGGCTTCAACCAGCAGGCCGGCCCGCAAGGCCCGCAGGGCGGCAACGGCGGCAACGACTCTGAGGTCCAGGATGTGGACTTCGAGGAAGTGAAATAAGACACCCTCTTCCCTATACAAACCGAAAGGTGCTGACCAAGAATCAGCACCTTTTTTTTGTTGCCCGTCGCCGAGCGGAACCAACAGAAAACCAAGCGGGAACGCGGAATGTTGCGCACAATCGGCGGCGCACCTACCCCTGTTCGACAGGTCGGGAATAGGGCGAAACCAACGGCGGTTTTTTGTACCATATTTGTATCGAACACTAAATGACTCTCAAGTGAACGCTAATAAAGATAACGAACAGATAATCAGTGTATTGGGAAAAATACACCGATGGCGATCTGGTGGTGGAGAGCAAGGTGAAGGACAATGAGGATTTCAAGTTCCGCAAGGTGACGGTGGAGTTTCCGTCCGACAAGCAGACCGACAAGAAGCCCAAGCCCGAAAAGGACACCGAGATAATCCCGTGGAAGGAGGATGTGCAGGTGTATATGGAAAAGAACGTGCTGCCGTTCCAACCCAAGGCGAAGATAGTGGAGAAGCAGACCAAAATTGGGTATGAAATCCCGTTCACGAGGGAATTCTACAAATACGTGCCGTTAGAATCGAGCGACAAAATCTTTGCCCATCTCAAAGAGTTGGAGGTGAAGGAGACCGAATTGATGAACAAGATATTGGGGAGTTAGCAGTTAGGGAAAAGTTGTATTTTTGCGGATAAAAAACAGAAAACAATATGGCTGAAAAAGAAATAGTTAATGCGAAAATTGGGGCAACGCCATTGCCCCAATTGGATGATTACAACCATCCTGCTGAAAACAAGCAAGATACAAATTTGGGCAACACCGTTGCCACAATTCAACTGCCCCGTTTCACCCTCTCTTGGTCGCACTATCTGGTGCTGATGCGCATCGAGAACATAGAAGCCCGCAGTTTCTATGAGATTGAGGCGGCACAGCAGCAGTGGTCGGTAAAACAACTCTCTCGTCAGGTGGGCAGCAGTCTCTACGAGCGTTTGGTGTTGAGCCGCAACAAGGATGAAGTGATGCGGTTAGCACTTGAAGGGCAAACCGTGGATAAACCGTCGGATGTTATCAAGAACCCTATCACATTGGAGTTTTTGGGGCTGAAACCTGACGAGACATAAACGGAAACAAAGTTGGAGAATGCCATTATCAGCAAGTTACAACAATTTCTGTTGGAGTTGGGCAAGGGATTCCTTTTCGAGAAACGGCAGAAACGATTCACCTTCGATGAGGAGAATTATTATGTTGACCTTGTCTTCTACAACCGCCTGCTGCAATGCTATGTGCTGATTGACCTCAAGACCGACAAGTTGAGCCACCAGGACCTTGGACAGATGCAGATGTATGTCAACTACTACGACCGTTATGTGCGGCAGGAGTTCGAGAAGCCTACCATAGGCATTCTGCTTTGCGAGAGCAAAAAGGACTCTCTCGTGGAACTCACCCTGCCCAAAGATGCCAATATCTATGCCGCACAATACCAACTCTATCTGCCCGACAAGGCTCTGCTTCAGGCGAAGGTAAAGGAATGGATTGACGAATATAACGAGGCTAACCCAGAAGAATGATGGAACGGAAAATGAAAGACAGCGGTATCCCGTGGATTGGAATGATTCCAAGTGATTGGGAGGTAAAAGGTTGAAAGAGGTTTTTTCTGAATCCAAAGAAAAATCCCTTGATGGAATAGGAGATTTATTGAGCCTTTCCCAATATACTGGTATTAAATTGAGAAGAGAGACTGATTTTGCAGGGACTCACGAAGCGGAATCCAATGAAGGGTATAATGTTGTTCATAAAGGACAACTTGTGATGAATATAATGTTGGCCTGGAATGGCAGTTATGCTTTATCAGACTATGATGGTTTGATAAGTCCTGCTTATTGTGTCTTCAATTTTAAGATTGACTGTACAAAAAGATACTTCCATTACTTGTTAAGAACATCTGGTTATCCGAGTGCATTCAAAACAATGTCAAGAGGAATTATTGATAGCAGATTGCGTTTATACCCTGACCAGTTTTATACATTTCCCACAATATTCCCCCCTCTCCCCACCCAGCAGCGCATCGCCGACTTCCTCGACCGCAAGTGTGCCGAGATTGACGAACTCGCCGCCTTGCAGGAGACGATGATTGCCGAACTCAAACGCTACAAGCAATCCGTCATCACCGAGGCCGTAACCAAAGGTCTTGACCCCAACGTCCCGATGAAGGACAGCGGCGTGGAATGAATTGGGGAGATACCCGAAGGGTGGGAAGTGAAAAATATCACGATTGCCATCACAAAGGGGAATGGAATCACAAAAGAAGAAATTTTTCCCGACGGTGATACTCCCTGTGTAAGATATGGCGAGATATATTCCAAATACGATAACTCATTTGTGACGTGCGTTTCAAAAACAAAAAAGGAAGCCCTATCAACTCTACATTATTTTGGGAAAGGCGATATTTTGTGTGCTGGCACAGGTGAACTGGTTGAAGAGATTGGAAAAAGTATTGTCTATTTAGGTGAGAATCAGTGTTTTGCAGGATGAGATATAATAGTGTTAAGTCATAATCAGAATCCGCTCTTCTTGAATTTTGCGTTAAACTCAAGGTACGCACAAGCACAAAAAAGTTGTAGCAAAGCGAAACTCAAAGTTGTACATATTTCCGCTTATGACATTGGCAGCGTACTTATAGCATTTCCCCCTCTCACCGAGCAGCGTGCCATTGCCGACTACCTTGACCGCAAGTGCGCCGAGATTGACGAACTGATAGCCATCAAGCAGCAGAAGATTGAGGCGTTGAAAGAATACAAGAAATCCGTCATATTCGGGTATGTGACGGGAAAAAGAAGGCGGAGTATGTAAATAATCTTGAAAAGATATGAAATTTACCATTGCGATAATCTTGAAAAATTGTATTTTTGCAGCGAACAATATTGTTTGATGGCATCGAACAATATAAAAACGGTTGACAGCTATGATTTTAAGGCAAACAATTGAACAGGTAATCGCCGAATGGCAATCACGAGTAGCAACAGATGATGCGGGAATCATGCGTGAAAGTGAAATTCCGCTGACAAGCATTTCATCCCACGCTGTGGTCATCAGCGGCATACGCCGCTGCGGAAAAAGCACGCTGCTTGCACAATTATACCGCCAACTTGCGGAACCGGCCTTGTTCATCAATTTTGAACACCCCCTCCTGATGGATTTTTCCACTGCGGATTACATGCGATTAGACCAAATTATCGAACAGCAAAGGGTCAAGTGGCTCCTGCTCGATGAGGTGCAGATGCTGCCCCAATGGGAAGTTTATGTGCGGCAGAAACTTGACCAACGCTACAAGATTGTCTTGACAGGTTTCAACGCTTCTTTGCTGAGCCGTGAGTTAGGTACCCATCTCACAGGCAGACATATCCCCATGGAGCTGTTCCCGTTCTCATACCATGAGTTCCTCAAGCTGAAATCGCTTGAGGCTTCCTACGATTCACTCCGCGAATACCTGTTCTCCGGCGGCTTCCCTGAGTTTCTGAAAACTGGCGACACGCGTCAGCTTGCCACTTTGTTTCAAGACATACTCTACCGTGACATTATCGTGCGCTACGGCATCAAGGAAGTGGCCTCATTGCTACGGATGGCCAATTTCCTTCTGCAGAATGTCGGAAACAAGTTTTCTGCCACCAAAATCAAGCAGGCAATATCAGTGAACGCCACCAGCACCATTCTAAATTGGTGTAATTATTTGGAAAACAGCTATTTGTTTTCTTTTATCGAAAAGTACAGCTATTCTGTTCGTTCCCAAATGATATCACCCAAAAAGGTCTATGCGGTTGACACAGGGCTCGCTTTCTCCCTGTCCACCCATTCGATGACCGATGAAGGCCATCTGCTCGAAAACCTCGTTTACATCGCCTTAAGGCGTCATCACCCGCAAATAAATTATTATGAGGGGACTGGAGAATGCGACTTCGTAGTAATGGAACACGGCGTTCCTGCGCAGCTGTTTCAAGTGTGCTCGGAACTGAATCCTGACAATATGCAACGTGAAATTGATGGTTTGGAAGAGGCCATGCGTACGCTGTCCATTCCGAATGGCAAAATCATTACGCAAAATCAAAGCGATCGCTTCCAGACAGAATCGGGCAATATCGAAGTGCTACCGTTCTGGGAGTGGAATGTATAAAAGTGAAAGTTTATGGCAACAACGATAACCTATCACAGCATCAAAATCGGCAGCGGCAACCGCTTCAAAGAAAAAAACTTCGAGGCCGACATTGAGCATTACCTGCTCAACTATGGCGGCTATATCAAGGGCGACCAAAGCACCTACGATAAGAAGCGGGCTATTGATATGCCTGTGTTGTTGCAGTTCATTCAGGACACACAGCCGAAGGTATGGCAACGCTATCTGAACCTATACGGCGATAAATCGGCTGACCAACTCTACAAGGTGTTCCAAGCGGATGTCGCCCACTACGGATTGGTTCACGTGCTGCGCAACGGAATCAAGGACAGAGGAAGCGGCCTTGGCGGACACCGACGAAGCGTTGCGGGAGATGGCGGAAATCGAGGAAAAGACCGAGGCGGAACTGAAGGACGAAATGGATGTGATGATGAAAACACTGCTCACGCAAGGTCAGCACAAGAATCTCTACTTTTACGCCTTCACCGCCACGCCTAAACCCAAGACCTTGGAAACCTTCGGCGACAAGACCGCCAATGGTTACGACGCCTTCCATCACTATTCTATGCGGCAGGCGATTGACGAGGGTTTCATCTTGGACGTGCTGCAATTCTACACCACGTTGGAGACCTCATACGAGATCGCTAAGGCGGTGGAAGACAACCCCGAATACGAAGAGCCGCCCGCCACGAGAGCGGTCAAGGCGTTCCACGACAGCCACGAGTTCGTCATCAATCAGATTGTGGAGGTGATGGTGGAAAAATTCCGTGAAATCACCCTGCACAAAATCAACGGGCAGGCGAAGGCGATGGTGGTCTCCCCGTCACGGGCGCACGCCGTCCGATTCTACTTCGCGATGAAGGAATACTGCAAGAAGAAGGGGTATGACGAAGTGAAACCGTTGGTGGCGTTCAGCGGAACGGTGAAGTACAATGAGGTGGAGTACACCGAGAGCCAAATAAATTCGGCGGACGGACAGAAGATAACCGAAGCCAAACTGCCGCTGTTCTTCGCCTCCGATATGTACAATATGCTCATCGTGGCCGACAAGTACCAGACAGGTTTTGACGAACCGCTGCTTCACACGATGTTCGTGAACAAGAAACTGCAAGGCGTGAAGGCGGTGCAGACCCTGTCATGGTTGAACCGCAGTCACGAAGGCAAGAACGATACTTATGTGCTGGATTTCGTCAACGACACGGACAGCATCAAACAGTCCTTCCAACCTTTCTTCGAGGACACCGTGTTGGAGGAGGGCGTGGACATCAATATGGTGTACCGCTATCTGAACGACATCCAGCAGTACCACCTTTGGAACAGCGACGACGAGGAAAAAGTCTATAAGATATATTCCACCTCCAAGCAGAGCAGCACCGATATGGGCAAATTGGCGAGTGCCTTCAAATCGACGATGGCGGCATACGAGTCTTTGCCTATCGAGGACAAATTCAAAGTGCGCTTCTTGGTTCGCAACTTCAACCGCTTCTATGCGTATATGGCGCAGATTGTCCGTACATTTGACAAGGAACTATACAAGACATACGTCTATACCGAACTGCTCTACAAACTGTTGCCCAAGAACCCGCACGAGAAGGTGGATTTGACCAACAAGATTGCCTTAATCAACAATAAACTGACCGAGACCTTCAGCGGCAGCATACAGTTGGAACACGGGCAGAACAAGGTCAAGGCGGAGAAAAGCGGCGAAGGAGCGTTCAAGGAGGAAAAGCGCGACCTGCTCGCGAACATCATCGACAAAATCAACTTGATGTATGCGGGCAAGTTTACCGAGGCCGACCGTGTGATAGTGGAGACCATATTCGACAAGATGAGCAAGGGCAGTGCCGCCCTGAGGAAGCAGGCGAAGAACACCGATGCCGCTATGTTCGCCACGGCTATTTTCCCCAAGGCGTTTCAGGAAATCGCCCAAAAGTGCTATATGGAGCAGATGGATGCATTCGCCAAGTTGTTTGAAGACCCTCAATTCTATGAAAGAGTGATGAAGGAGATGGCGGAGGCGATGTACTTGAGGTTCAGGAATGGGAAGTAAAACCCAATAGCCAATACAATGATACAAATGTTTGTAGAATAAAAATTCATTGTGGACTATTCATATATTTGGAAAAGTTGTATTTTTGCATTCTAAAAAGCAAATAGAATGCAAAACCAAGGGCAGGTTATTATACACATAGACGGCAAGTATGGTGCAGAGCCGCTCACTCCCGACAATTACGACATAACACTTACATATTCCTTACACCCAAAAATTCGGGATGTTGGATTTGTGATTCGAACACCGTTCCATCCATAACAGTACCCGTTAGCATACCATAAGAACTGCTTGCGGGTCATTTTTTATGAAAAAGGATGGTCATTGCCGTCCCGAAAAAGTATCAGATAGTGAACAGTTATTCTCCGATTCGTTTGATTCGGTTTTGAGGTTTGGGGTTGTGGTTCGTTGTATCCCCTTTGGTGATTTCCATCATACCTGCTTTTGCTGGTTCTTGAGAAAATGTGTGATAGTATCGGTCAGAGATTCAATGGTTGCATCGCCTTTGTATTGTTGTGATAAGTCCTTGATAATCACCTTTCTGGGAGACAGGCGATTAGAGCTGGATTTCGAACTTGAGGAATCCGAAGATGTAAGCGTCTCCTCCGATGCCTTCAAAGCTGAGGCCAGGACCGAAGAAAATGTTTTTGTTGGGCTTGTAGCGGTAGGCGCATCCTGCGTATTCGGAAAGGTAACCTCCAATTTCCCCGCCTCAGATCTTCACCCCCATGCCGCTTACGGGGTAGTAGATCAGTTTAGCGGTGACGTTCTCGCCGGCGGCTTCCAGTGCTTCGGCGTAGGCGTTGAGCTGGCCGGCGTAGTGTCCGGCATAGTGCGGCGAGGTGGGTGCGGTCACCGACTCCGCCTGCGGGAAAGTCTTGAAATCGATCAGGATACTGCCTTCCGACGTCTGATAGACGTAGTCGATGCTGCCCACCACCACGGAGCCGTCCTTCCGCATCCGCCGGAAGGGGCGCTCGTGGTACTCTTTCACGGCCGGCCCGTATTGCTGCCGGAGGAATTTCTGCAGGTGCTCCCAAGCCTGTATGATTTCCCAGGCCTCGGGCAGCACTTCGGTCATCCCGTGCGCCTCGACGAGTGCCGACACCTCTGCCTTGTCCAAGTGTTCCACGGCGGCAAAGACATTGTGGATGCAGTCGCCGACTTCCGAATAGGGCCGGTCACCCAGTGCCGATGACCGTATCTTGATGCGTTGCCCGCTGCGGAAGACAACGCTCACCCTTTCGGATTTCCCGCTCAAGCCGCTCGGGGAGATGGTGAGTGGTCCGGCGTGCGACGGCTCCGGGGAGTAGTAGTCCAGCTTCCGGAATTCCCTTGCCACTGGGGTGCTGCCGTCGGCCTCGTCGGGGTTGTAGGCGGCGCAAACGATGTCGAAAGGGATGCTGATGCCCAGCACGTCGCCGTCGGATGTCGTGCCGGCATTGGTCAGACCGGAGTTCTGGAACCAACTGAAAGGCTCTTTCGCGAACCAGGGGACGAGTACGAGCACTTCTGACGCGCGAGTCACGCCCACGTAGAGCAGGCGAGCGCTCTCTTCTCTCGCGCGCTTTTCGGCCTGCGCGTATGCAGGAGACGCGAACAGCTTGTTTTCCACGCTTGTCGGCACGTTTCTCTTGCTTCCGAAGATCCAGGGCATCAGCCGGATGCTCATAGCGGGGTAGGGGTTCTCGGCGGACGGCGGGGTGGGGTGGTAGTGGTTGATGCCGTAAATCTCGCGTCTGAGGATTTGTTGCGCGTCCATCGTCTCGTCGAGGAGCAGGAAGACATATTTCCATTCCAGCCCCTTGGCTTTGTGGACAGTCAGCAATTTGACGCCGTCTCCGGAGGCGGGCATTTCCACCGTGTTCTCCTCCATGAAGGCGGCGAATCCCGAGGGAGTGGCCGGCAGCGACAGCTCGCTGCTGCGTTCCTCATACTGCTTGGCTGCCGCGATGAGGGCGCGCACATCGGTCATGGACTTCTCGATGGCGGTGAACCAGCGTTCCATGACGTTCTTCACGTCGAGTTCCACGGCAAGGGTCTCGATAAGCGCCCCGATGCCTTGGTACATCACGCGGGGACGGATGGCATTCACGCGGCGAACCATCTCGATGTCTTCGAGCCACTTCTTGCGGTTGTCGTCAGGCAGATTGTCGAATTCCAGCTTGGAGTCGATGAGGGCACCGATGCCCATGTCATCTTCGGTCAGGTAGGCGATTTCCGCCTTCGCCAGGTCATCATGCGGGTTTACAGTGAGGGTCGTCAGGGCCATCATCAGGCGGCAGGCCTTGCTGTTCGTGTCGAGTGTGGTCTCTGTGTCGCAGGGGATGTGGAGTTTTCCAAGCAGTTCAGCCATCTCATTCAGGTCGTCATTTTTGCGGCCGAGGACGGCGATGTCGGAGGGATTGGCATTCTCCGTTTCAATTACGTTTTTGATGTATTGGGCCGTGTCTTCCATCCTCAGTTTTGAGGATTGTCGAGTTCTCTTTTCCACGATTTCGAGGTAGCGCAGCGGTTTCGGCGCGCGCTCCGCCAATGTGGTCGGGAAGAGTTCGGGATGCAGCTCCATGGCCGGTTTCAGCGGAACCAGCTCGTCCGTCCTGTCGCCGAACAGCGGTTGGAAGATTTTGGTGAAGGCCTTGTTGCTGGCGTTGACCAGTGCGGGCACGCTTCGCCAGCTTTTCTCCAAGGTCTCCGAGCGGCAGCCGTCGGCTCCTTTCTTCAGGGCGATGGCGTCCGCCACGGCTTTGGTGAGCTCCGTGTCGCTGCCTCGGAAGCCGTAGATGGCCTGCTTGGTGTCGCCCACCCAATAGCTCTGTTTCACTAAGTCGGCCAAGGTTGCGAAGATTTTCACCTGTATGGGCGAGCAATCCTGGAACTCGTCCACGAAGAGATGGGTGTAGGTGCGGCCGATTTCCGCCGCCACCTCCTTGTTCTGCAGGAGCTTGTGCATGTAATGCTCGATGTCGCTGAAGTCAACCACCCGTTTGTTCAGTTTGTAGTCGGCGTACTGGGTATTCCATTTTTGGGCAATCCGGAAGATGGTGCCGACGTACTGTTCGATCAGGTCAAACACTTCCTTACTGCCCCAAATGTCCTCCACTTTGAGCTTGGTGTCCTCCAGGGTCTTGTCGGAGCTGGTTTTCTGGGCTCCAGCAGGGGCTTTGCCGAGGATGTCGGCGAACTGGTTGCACCATTCGATGTCGTTGGATTGTTGGCCGTTTTGCAGAAACTTGTCGATGGCCTCTAAAGTGCTCTTTTTCGTGTTCGAATCCTTGCACTTTTCCACTTCGCAGCGCAGGGCGTTGAGCGCGTCGGAGCGTTGGGCGTCGTCCAAGTGGATGCTCGTTCCGTTGCACAACGCCTTCGGGATGGCCAGGGATTCTTGCACGCTTTCGGTATAATCGGTGATATCGAAGCTGATGCTCTTCTCCACGATTTTCTTGAGGTGCTTTTTCCAGAAAAGGGTGTCGGGGTGGCTCATGTCGTCCACGATGTTGAACGTTTTGCGGAACATCGCGAAGAAGGCCATCTCCTCGTTGGTCGGGACGTTGGCGATGCTTTGGTTGATGTACGTCTCCTTGGCACTGTCGTCCAGAATTCCCTGTTTAGGCGACATTCCGATGGCGTACCAGTATTTCTGGATTAGCGAGGTGGCCACGCTGTCGATAGTGCCCATCAGAGCGTGGTCGAGTCGGGCGGCTTCATCGAACTTGCCCATCTTGTAAAGTTCCGCCTTCGCTTTCTCCTTGAACTCGGCGGCAGCTTTCACCGTGAAGGTGGTCAAGATGACTTGCTCCGGCTCCACGTGCTCGGGGTCGTTCTTGTCTTTGGCGATGAGGCTTGCCAGTTTGGTGGTCAGGGTGTAGGTCTTGCCGCTTCCGGCACCCGCGCTGATATAGGTTACATTTTTCATGGGCGATTAGTTTTTGAGGTTCGAATAATTGCTGAAACCGTTGGTGTCTTTGACTTTCGCGTCGTTGTAGTCCGGCTTGAGGGGGAACAGGTTTCGCGTCTCCGTGTCGTTAAAGTATTGCAGTTGGTCCAGGGGAAGTCCTTCGCCCATTTCGATTTTCCCTGACATGATTTCGTCGCGCCGATAGTGGTAGGAAGCGCGGATTCTGCCGAGGATGTCGCCGTGGCAACTGTCGTCCATCTTGATGGTTTCGGTGTGTGTCCCATTGAATTTTTCGGTGCTGTAAAGCCGGCCGACGGGCATCAGGAAGTAGGCGGTTGGCACAGACACGGCGCGTTTCTCCTTGCCGAGCAGATCAGCGTAAATGGCTAACTGCGCCGCGCGATTCGTCTTCAGCAACCCTTGGTAGTAGCTCCTCGATGAGGTCCATTTGAAGTCGAAAATGACAGGGCTGCCGTCTTCGCGGGCCAATTCCATGTCGGCGAATCCCTTCATTGCCGGGGGCTCTGGGTCGGGAGTACCGTCTTTAAGCGGCTTTTCGCAGGCCACCACGTGCAGGCAGTTGCACTCGATGATGTCGAGCAGATGGTTGATGCATTCTTGCAGCTGGTCATACAGCTCGCGTCGTTCGATGACGTTCTCTTGGAGCAGCAGGATGGCACCCTTGGCTTCCACCGTTTCGTTGAAAACTCGTTCGTAGTCCTTGTTCACGCGGTCGCGGATGGCCGGCGCGTAGCCGCTGGCGGGGTCGTCCGGAATGAGGAAAAGGTGCTGTATGACGGCATGGGCCACGTTGCCCTTCGTACGTCTGACATTGCTCAGGTCTCTCTGCCCGTTGTCGCGGATGCCTGCGATGCTCTCCAGCGTGTAGTCGAGGGGGTACTGTATCAGCGTCTCGATGGAGGTGGGGCTCTCGGTCTTTTTCCATGTGATCAGGTCGGTGCGGTGGATTTGCGTGTAATAGCCATCGCACTCGCTGAGGGCATTGTCGCTGAGGGGCTTGGTGGGAATATAGAGCTCTTCCGGGATTTCCGGGGTGCGGGTCACCTCCCGGTGGTTCTTCACCTGCTGCTCGATCCGCACGACGAGGGGGTGCTTGTCCACGATTTTCCCGTCGGCGACCTCCACGGTGGCCAGGGTCAGCTGTTTCTGGCAGAAGAGGATGGGTAGCAGAAGAACCTCCTGCTGCAGTTTTCGGGTATCGTCCGGGCTCCAGAGCTTGATGTGCGGTTGCAGGTCTTTCTGTTCGGTGGGGGTGAGGAAGTCGGTGGCCGGCAGCAAGGGTTTGAAATCGTAAAGCCCTGACCATAGTAGCCGGTCTGCTTTTGCGGCGACCTGTCCTGGAGAGGCAACGGTGGGTTGAGAGCCTGTTTGTGCAATATATTGCTGGAACTCAGATGGTTCGTACAGACAGGCGATGTGCTTCTCGATTTCGCTGTACGGGATAGGGGCGGAAGGGTTCAGGTCGTCGGTGAGGTTTTCCAGCGTGTTGCAGAGTTCAGAGAGATGGCCTAACTGGGTGATGCGCAGGTCGTTGCTGTCTTTTTGCGCTATGACGGCCGTATGCTGTCGGCTCCAGTCGCGCAACTCTTGGAGAAACCGGTGGAACTGCTCTACCGTGAGTGCTCCCTCGTCCGCTTTGTCGAAGCTGGGAAGAAAGACGGAAACCAGACGCTTACGCGCTGCAACTTCTTGTTTGTTAATGTGTTCTTTAGACTTTGCCGTTTCTTTGCCGTTGACCCAGTCGTCCACGATTTGTTGGCAGCTTTCTCCCCGGTTGTCGCTTTCCGCCGAATACCATCCGCCGGTGTGTGCCAGTTGCTCCGCCAAGCGGTAGCGGAGGCTGCCCGGCAGGGGGTGCATGGGGGCGTAAAGCCACTGTAGCAGTGCACGGATGTTCAGCGGGCGTTCTTGGATGGCCACGCCGGTGAAGAAGAGTTGTATGATCTGTGGGCTGCTGTTGGCCACAATAGAGCCGGTCGCGGGCTTTCCCATCAAATGCAAATAGTTGTCAACCAGCTTCGTGCTGGGTTTTATGCTCACGTCGAAAGTGTCGTTGGCAAGGGTCGCCATGTACTCTTCCGCTGTCAGGTCGTCCTTGAAGTTCCAGATGCAGACGGACTCGTCCCCGCTGTCGAAGATCAGGGGGGAAGCATCGTTGTGCGTCAGCATCCGTTTCAGACGGGCGAGGTTGTCGTTGCCGTCGGATTCCGGGATTGGCAACTGTCCGACGGATGCTCCGTCCGCCTGTGCCAGCGCGAAAATCTCCTTCAGTGCGGGGTGCAGGAGATCCGGCTGGAAAGGCATCACGAAGGCGACATCCTTCAGCATCCCTTTTTTCTGTTTTAGCCGTTCGGCGATGGCGTTCAGGCGATGGCCCTCGTCCGGCATCTTTTTTGTTTCGAAAAGTGCTTCGATGCCTTGCAGCACACGGAGTCGGCTGCTTGCCGCCGGGGTGTTTTTCGTCCAGCCGCACACGGAGAGGGCATCGCGCCATTTCAGCATTTCGCGGCTGGTGGCAAGCGGCGATACCAGGTAGCTGTCGTACAGCGTTCCGGCTTCCGTGGCGTGCGCTGCCATGTATTCACGCACGCACTTGTAGTAACAGACCAGCCGATCGGCATCCGATACCGTCGGTGTGTGCAGGCCGAGCCGAAGTTCCAAAAAATCGATGAGCCCGTTGAGGTCCGTCACGAGGGTGTCCATCATTTCCGGACAGGCCTTCAAGCCCAAATAGGCTTTTCCGCCTTTGTAGTCGAAGTTGAAAAAAATATTCATAGCAGGGAGGGGTTCAAAGTTCAAAGTTCAAGGTTCAAAGTTCAACAGCTAACAGCCAACAGCCAACAGCCAACAGCCAACAGCTAACAGCCAACAGCCAAAGTTAAAGTTAAAGGAGCAGGTATTTCCAGATGCCGTAGAATTGGATGAGGGCGGCGAGAAGCACGAAGAGGTGGAAGAGAAAGTGGCGGTAGGGCTTTTTCTTGCCGATGAGGTAGAGGACGGCGCCGATGGTGTAGGCCACGCCGCCGGCGAGGATCCAGGCGAAGCCCGGCCATGTCATTCCAGCCACCGTGTCCTTCAAACTGATGATGACGCACCAGCCCATGGCCAAGTAGCACACCATGGAGAACTTGGCGTATTTCTTGAGGTCGATGGCGTTGAGCACGACCCCAAGGATGCCGAAGCCCCATTCCACGGCGAGCACCGACCAGGCCATCGGCGGGTTCAGTGGCAGCACGCCCATCAGCATGATCACCGTGTAGGTGCCTGCGATGGTGAGGAAGATGTTGCAGTGGTCCACCACGCGCATCACTTGTTTGGGGATTCCTTTCGGCAGTCCGTGGTAGATGCTCGACACTAAGAACATGATGAGTATGGATGCGGTATAGACGACGCTGCTGAACAAAGCCCACGGTTTGGGACAGGATGACGCAGTGTGCACGGCTATTCCCATCATGGCGATGGCGCAGAGCACCCCCACGGCATGGCTCGCTGAATTGAGTGCCTCCTCCCGTCGGGTGTACTCGGGGAAAGGCCTGTCTTTCAGCGGAGTGCGTGCAGTCTTCGCCATGTCTTGGAAAATGCGGTGGGAAACGGGAATGGTAGGTGATGCCTGCTACTCCTGCGTCAGGCGTTTTTTGTTGTGGAATTCCGTCATGGCTAACAGCACCGCTTTCCGGGGCAGCATGGCCGCCTTCTCTCGCAGGTCCGCGTCAATCTTGTGGGTGGTATGGGTTGTTTTGTCACCATGAATCCAATACACGTTGTCTTCGGTCAATTTGAATTTTTTCATGTCAGACAGTCTTTCTTTAGTTTTATTTGTTTTGTGAAAAGAGAGCCGCTCTTGCGGGCAGCTCTCTTCAGGTTGTATCCTTTGTATATGTTTACTATCGGTACAGGATGACGTTGCGGTTGCGGTCAACCGTGAAATCGCCCCATTCCTCCTTGATGTACTGGTCGCCGACCACGATGGCGGCGGGCAGGTTCTTCTTCACCGTCACCTTCACGTTCTCGGAGTAGTCGTCGCCGATGCGCAGCTCCTCAAGGTAGAGGACCGCGCCCTCGATGATGCTGCCGTCTTCCTGCTTGATGGCGCCGGCCTTCTCCTCGAAGTCTTCCAGGCTGATGAAGGATTCCTTCAGGAAGCGGGTGGCGTCGGCGTAGTTCATGAAGATTTCCTCGCTGTTGTCGCCGATCTGGAACTGCAGCGACTTGCTGTTGGCGTAGCAGGTACCGTTGACCTTGTCGCCATCGATGGTGACGGGCACGGTGCGCTCCTGAATGACGGCGATGCCGGTGGGCACCTTCGCGATGGTGTCGTTGGTGGGCACGTAGTCGTCACGCAGGATGGTGAACTCGGTACGGCGGTTCAGGGCATGGGCGGCCTCCTGCTCCGGTTTCGAAGGCAGCGAGTTGATGTAATCCTCGGTCAGGTAGGTGCCTTTGGCGAAGAAGTAGCGTTTGCCGTTGTAGGTGGAGTACATGTCCTTGTCCAAGCGGCGCGGCACACGCTCGCCGTAGCCTTTCGGCACGATACGGTCGGCGGCTATACCCTTTTCCAACACGAGGAAATCGACACAAGACTGGGCACGTTTCTGAGACAGCACGTCGTTTCTTTCCTCCGTGTCACGCGCATCGGTGTGGGAACGGAGTTCAACCACGATGGTCGGGTTCTGTATCATTATATTATATAAGAACATCAAAGAGTCCTTGTATTGCGGTTTCAGATCCCATTTTGCCAGGTCGTACAGAATCTCAGGCAGCACGATAGGCTCCTTCGGGATGGGTTCGAGGGTGAAGTCTTGTTTGAGGTCGGTGTTCTCGGTGAGGCCGACAGTGGTCTGCTTGGCGGTGTTGCCGCGTTCCCAATAGCCTTTCTTGGCGACTTTCACGTCGTAGGTGGTGGCGCCGAGGATCTTGCTCTTGTCGAAGTGATAGTAGCCCTTCACGTCGGTGGTGGTCTTGTAGGAGGTGCCGTCGGAGCCCACGATCTCCACTTCCACGCCGTCCATGTACTGGCCGTTGTTCTTGTCGCGCACATAGCCGGAGAGGGTATAGACGAGCGGGCGGAGGAGGAAGTAGTAGATGTCGTCGCCGCCGCGGCCGCCCTGGCGGTTGGAGGAGAAGTAGCCCTTGGCCATGTACGGGGACTTGGACTTCGGGTCGAGGGCCTCGTTCTCGTCGAAGATGATGCCGATCTCGTCGCCGGGGGAGTTGATGGGGACCATCAGGTTCTCGGGGTCGCCGAACTCGCCGTTCTTGACGTGGGAGACGAAGAGGTCGAGGCCGCCGAGGCCGGGATGGCCGTCGGAGGAGAAGTAGAACTCCTCTTCATTGCGCCAGGCCGGGAACACTTCCTGGCCTTCGGTGTTGATTTTCGGTCCGAGGTTGGTGATGTTGGTGAACTTGCCGGTCTTCTTGGTGCGGGTGGCGGTGTAGATGTCGTAGCCGCCGTGGCCGCCGGGCATGTTGGAGGCGAACCAGATGGTGAGCTCGTCATCGGAGATGAAGGGGTGCACGTAGTTGTAGGCGCTGTCGCCGAGGTCGATGAGTTCAGCCTCGCCCCAGGCCTTGCCTTTCTTCATGGACTTGTAGATGTAGCAGCCTTGCACTTTTTTCTTGTCTTGTGGGCATTTGGTGAAATAGACGACAGAGCCTTTGCGGTTGGCGGAGGCCTCGCCCTCGTTCACGCCGGTGTTGAGGGTGCCGCCCTGGTCCATGGCGGTCACGGGCGACCATTCGCCGGGCCAGTCGGTGTTCTTGCTCTTGGGCTTGGTGGAGATGTAGATGTCGGAGAAGGCGCCGGCAGTCCACTGGTCGGTGCCTTTGCCCACGGAACCCTCGCGGTTGGAGGAGAACATGATGGCGTTGCGCTTGTCGTTGTTGGCCCAGCGCGGCGCCCACTCGTCCTCCTTGGTGTTGAACTTCTTGAGGTTCTCCACCTCGTAGCGGGTCGGGTTCTCGTTCCACATCTTGGCCTTGTTGCAGCCGTCGATGCGCACGTCCACGCGCGGGTCGTCGGCCACGCGCTTCTTGTAGTTGTTGTAATATTTCAACGCGAGATCGTAATCGCCGCGCAGGTTGTAGATGCTCCCCAAGTGGAAGAGTATCATAGGGTTATCCTTCTGATAGTTCTTCTTTTCCAAACGGAGATACTGCTGCTCGGCCTTCTTGAGGTCGCCCATGATGCGGTAGCACTCGGCAATCTGGAAGGTGGCACGCTGGATCTCCACGCGGTTCGACTTCAGTTTCTTGATGCCTTTCTTGTACTCGTTCAGCGCGTTTTCGTATTGGCAGTCCCGGAAGAGATTGTCGGCAGGCCGAAGGATGGGTTGCTGCGCAAAGGTGCTGCAAATACTTGATATTAAAACGCTTAAAGCGACTAAACAGACTTTATATTTTTTCATTTTACTACAATTTGCAGTTTAAAATTTCAAGGCGGCTAAAATACAAAAAAAATGGAAACATACGACAGGAATTTTTTTGTGGCCGAAAGGAAATGTGTGTCCTTGCGCCGTTTTCTTGCGAAAACCCGTTCTGATCTTCTTGAAGATTTATCCCAAAGATGACGACAACAAAATTTTTTCAAAAAATAATGTTTACTATTTCGTTGAATTGAGTAAATTTGCCGCCCGATTGGAATCGCTTGACATGGGCGACGAGCGCAACCGCCTGCTTTACATGTTCACCCACGTGGTCTATATGCCGAAGGAGGAAGTAAACAGTTTGACACCCATGCAGTTGCGATTTTACGAGGAATGTCAAATTACAAGATTCAGCGATATGGAAAAACAGGATGCCCCATTTCGCAAACCCATGTTCAATTCTCAATTCTTAATTCTCAATTAAACCACATATTCCACCTCTTTGAAGCCAAACGCCTTCCGCGTGCCGTTGGGTAGTTCCAGCACCAAGCGGCCGAAGCGGTCAATGTCTTGGATGGTGCATGTAAGTGTTTTCCCATCAATGATATACGAATGCTGTTCATGAAGCCGGTAGAGGTGTGACAGGTATTCTTCGCGCAGTTCGTCGGTGTGCGCGGTGCCCAGTAGCGGGCGTCGGTTGCGCAGCACGGCGAGGTATTCGTCCAAGAGCGCGCCCACGTTGTAAATCATGCCGGTCTCCCGTCGCAGCGAGGTGGGGTTTGGAACCCAGGCGGGGAAGTCTGTCTCGTTGACATTGATGCCGATGCCCGCCACGGTGAAGTCGAGGCGGCCGCCGGAGACGCTGTGTTCGGTGAGGTCACCGGCGAGCTTGCGGTCGCGCACGTATATGTCGTTGGGCCACTTGATGAGCACTTCGGGCACATAATTGGCGAGGAACGCGCGAGTGGCGGTGGCGAACCAGAGGTTGAAGACGAACTGGTCGGCGGCGGCCAGTCCTGTCGCGAAGCAGAAACTGGTGAGGAGGTTCTGGCCGCGCGAGCTGTGCCATTTGTTGGTGCCCGCGCCGCGCCCCGCCGTCTGGAAGTCCGTATAGACGGCGTAGAGGTCGGGGATGGCCTCGCCTCGGGCGCGCATCTCCCGCACCCGCGACATCAACCAGGCGTTCGTGGAGGCCGTTTCTTCGATATGCTGTTTCATTTGTTTTTCTTCTGTTGATGGACATTGGGCATTTTGACGGAATGCCGCTTCAAAAAAAGGAGCCCGGAACACGCTCGCCCGGACTCCTTTTGCTTGTTTCCTGAGGCGTAAAGCCTAAGGTCTCATTCTAATATCGTTTTACAATAATCTTTCCGGTAACAACCTGCCCGTCGTCTAGGGTGACTCTCACTAAGTACTGCCCGTCCGAGAGATTTGTTACATCGACTTGGGTGAACTCGGGTGTCTCGGCGTCAGAGCGTCTGACCAGTTTGCCGGCGAGGTTGAAGACCTCCACCGTGCGCATACGCTCGCCGCGGATGCTGAGCCGTGCCTGCGTCGGGTTCGGGAAGAAGGCGAATTCCGGTGTCATGCTGTACTCCTCTACGCCGTCGTTGTACATGACGTAGATGGTCAGATGGACGATAGAGTCGCAGCCTGCGATAGTGACGTACTGGATGTCGTGATAGACGGTGCCGCTGTCATTCGGGGTGAAAACGTAACTGTCGTAGGTGTATTCATGCCCGTTCATGGCGGTGTCGTTGACATAGACCTCGTAGGTCGGGTTGAGCGTGAGGTGGAGCACATAGACGCTGTCGCAGCCGTAGGCGGTGGTTAGCGAGTCGTAGTAGGTGCCTTCGACGCTGTACTCGCCGCCATGCCAGGAATAAGGCACGTTTTCGCAAGTGGTCGCCTCGGTTTCGAAAAGATAAGTGGGCATCACGGCGAGGACGAGGTTGACGATGCTGTCGCAGCCGTCGGCGTTGGAGAGGGTGAGCTGTGCGTAGAGGGTGCCGGCCTGCTCGGCGAGGGTGTCGAAGCCGTTCAGAGTGTATTGGCCGCCCTGGCAGATGGTGTCGTAAAGGGTGGTCAGGTCGGCCTGGTTGACGGTGAGCTGCAGCTCAAAGACGTCGTCGCAGCCGAAGCTGTTGGGGATGGTGTCGAAATAGGTGCCGGCGGCCATGAGGCTGCGTCCGCGCCAGCTATAAGGCAGGGCGGTATTGCAGACGGTGTCGGCCTGCACGGTGTGACTCGACGGGTTGACGGTGAAAGTGAGTGCGAAGGTGCTGTCGCAGCCGGCGGTCGTGGCGAGTGTGTCATAGTACACGCCGCTCGCGGTCAAACTTTGCCCGTGCCAGAGGTAGGGCAGGTCGTAGTCGCAGGCGGAAGCCGTCTCGGTGGCGTGGTACGACGGGTTGACGACGAGGGTGAGGCGGTAGATGCTGTCGCAGAAGCTGACGGTCTGGTGGTAGTCCTCGCGGGTGCCGGCCTCGGTGAGGCTCATGCCGTGCCAGAGGTAAGGCAGCTCGTCGCTGCAGACGGTGACGGTGTCGTGGAAGAGGTAGGTCGGGTTGACGGTGACGGAGACCTCGTGGATTTCGCGGCAGCCGGCATCACTGCTGACCGTGTCGCGGTAGGTGCCGGCCTCGGCGAGGGTCATGCCGCGCCAGGTCTGGTTCTCACCGGCACACAGCACGATCGGGTCGTCGGTGACCACGACGGTCGGGTTGACGGTCAGGGTCAGCTTGAAAATGCTGTCGCAGCCGTGGACGGAAACGAGGCTGTCCGTGTAAACGCCGCTCTGCGTGAGCTCCAAGCCGCGCCAGAGGTAGGGCAGGGTGTGGTCGCACACCTCTTCGGTCTCAGCCACCAAGTACTCCTGCGCCTGGTGCAGCGTGAAGGTGACCACGCTGTCGCAAAGTCCCTCGCGGTGGAAGGTGACGGTATAAACGCCCTCCTGCGTGAAGGTCTCGTCGCCGTAGCTCACCGGGAAGTCGTTGGTGCAGACCCACTGCTCCTCGGAGCCCGTCGCGGTCGGGATGACCGTGAAGTGGACAGAAACGAGGCTGTCGCAGCTGTTCGCGGTGTTGAAGTGGATGTCGTAGTCGCCGGACTGATAGAGGGCGGTCGTGCCGTAAGTGTAGGGCAGGGCCTCTTCGCAGATGACCACGGTGTCGTAGTGGTGGTAGGTGGCATTGACATTGAGGGTGAAGTGGGTGATGGTGAGACAGTGGTCGTCATCGGATTCGGTGATGTCGTAGGTGCCGGCCTCGCTGAAGGACTCGTTCATGAAGGTGTAAGGCAGCTCGCTGTCGCAGATGGTCACGGCGGTCGAGAGCTCGGTGTTCGGGGTGACGGTGAGCGTCAGATGCCAGATGCTGTCGCAGCCGTTGGCGGTCTGCAGGCTGATGGTGTGGCTGCCCGCCTGGTCGAAGCTATGCTCGGCATCGAAGAAGTAGGGCAGTGCACCCTGGCAGACGGTCACCGCCGTGTCGCGGCTGAAGGTCGGGTTCACGTTGAGGTGCAGATGGATGATGCTGTCGCAGTGATTGACGGTCTGATAGGAAATGGTGTAATCGCCCGTTTCCCAATACTGCTCGTCGTCCCACATATACGGCACATCCACGTCGCAGATGCTGACGGTGGTGTCAGCGCTGTAGGTCGGGAAGACGGTCAGGGTGACCGTGGTGGTGCTGTCGCAGCCGTGGACGTTCTGGCCTTCGTGCACGAGAGTGAAGGTGCCGGCATCGGCCATCAGCGTGTCGAAACCATATTGGCTGAAGGTCTCGCCCTGGCAGATGGTCGCGCTGTACTGCACGTCGGAAGCTGTGTTGACGGTGAGATGCAGGGTGTCGGTGCTGGCGCAGCCGTCGCCGTTCACGTAAGAGTAGGTGTAAATACCTGTTTCATCGTAAGTCTCGCCATTCCAAGTGTATGCGCTGCAAGTGGCTGTTTCGGTGACATTATGCGTGCCGTAATGGATGGTGAGGTGCAACGTGACCACGGAGTCGCAGCCGGAAGCGTTGGCGAAGGTGTGGACGAGGTTGTCGCATGATTCGGTGATGCCGCTGTGCTCGTACCAGTCGAAGGTTTCGCAAGCCACTACAGTGGTATCGCCGGTGTTGCGGTGTCCGACGGTGAGGTGCAGGGTGACCACGGAGTCGCAGCCGGACGCATTCGTGAAGGTGTGCGTCAGCGTCTCGGTGGATTCGGTGATGTTGGTGTGCTCGTACCAGTTGAAGCTGTCGCAGGCGAAGGCGATGGTGTCACCGGTGTTGCGGTGTCCGACGGTGAGGTGCAACGTGACCACAGAGTCGCAGCCGGACGCATTCGTGAAGGTGTGCGTCAGCG
>CAMVBK010000049.1:0-25522 GCA_947165685.1 uncultured Bacteroidales bacterium
AACTATATATCAATCGTTTCAAAGAACATTTTTAAATTTTAACGGGACAGCAGTGGGAGCAACCACACAACCATCCATAGCGACAATTCGGGCTTTCTTTACAGCGGGTGCTTTGACAATAGTGCATTCTTCCACCTCCAGGTATTCGAGGTTGTTGTCGCCAATCATAAAAAAGTTGTGATTGTCTTCTGCAGGTTTGCCCATTTTAAAAGTCACCTGTTCAAATTCGAAGCCCTTTTGCGCAAGAGTTGAAAGCATCAAATCTCGATAGTGATCACTGTCATATTGGTCGAACTCGATTTGCTTCTCGCAATCAAGCCACACAATGAGTTGTCTGCCTTTTGCGGTACTCGGTTCTTCCATGATTCCAGTAAGCGTGGAGCAGATGTTGTTGACCAACGACTCCCTGTTGTCTAATCCGGCAGGTTTCCCACCTTCTTTTTTGAAGATATTTGAAAATATTTTTGACATAGCTCTGTGTTTTGGGATGACATTGTCGTATATAACTATTTGCCTCCTATCGCCGCGTTTAACGCGTTGATTTCTTTGTTTTTGCTTTGGATTATTGACTGGAGTTCTTGTATCTTTTGATCCTTTTGTGTGACAATACTATTCAACCTTTTCACCTCGGAGAAGTTGTCTGCTGACTTTTGATTAGACAGTTGGGACTCAAGATTCTTGATTTGCTGATTTTTTTGTGAAATCTGATTCCTTAGATTTGCAATCTCGGCTGCATTGTCCGAAGGCTTTTCTTTAGACAATAGATCCTCAAGGTTTCTGATTTTCCGGTCTTTTTGCAAAATCAGATTGTTCAAGCGATTGATTTCATTCGAACTGACACTGGGAGACACTTGTGTCACTTCGTCATCTTGTAAATCCGATATGATTGTCCTGAGTTCATTGATTTCATCATTTGCAGATGCAACAGCCTGATCCTTTTCCTTCAGCTTCCTGTCCCATTCCTCAGGACTATTGTTCCACGCATAAAGGGAAGCCCCCACACCCAAAAGGCCAAAGATTGCAAGCGATATCCAAAAAGGAGCACGACCCTTATTATACTGTCGCTGCATCGCAGTCAATTGTTTCTGCGAGTCATGTAATTGTTCCTGCGTTTCGCGCAAAGTCTGCTGAGTCCGATTGAGCGCGTTTTGTGTGCTATTCAACTGCTTGTTTAATGAAGCATTTGTATCTCGCAACTCATTTACCCGTGCGGACAGCAACTTATTCTCAGATTTCAACTGATCTATTGCCATCTCAAATTTGACATTGTTGGTGTCCTTGCAATGAGCCTTTATGCATTCATACAACTCCTTGCCGTTTCTGAACCGATCATTAGGATTTTTGCTCAGGCACTTCAAGATGACATCCTCCAGCCATTGGGGGTAATCACGTTCGTAGGTTTCTCCAGGAAATTTCTTTTCAAAGAATCCCTTGCGAGCAGATTCTATTGCAGGAGGCGGCCATTGCCTCAGGTGCGCATCCATCAGTCTCTCATCATCTGGAAATGGATATTGACCCGCAAGCCAAGCGTAAAGAACTACTCCAAAGCTATATACATCTGATTTCTTAGTGGGTTCCGTTTTGCTATTACCGTTCCACAATTCAGGTGCTCTGGAAATTTCTGCGCCGCCATGGCAACGGCTGAGCGTTGGAGCCTCTTCTCCCTCGACGGCCATTCCAAAATCAATCAAAATGAAGTTCCCGTCAGTACGACGTAATATGTTTTTAAGATGGATGTCATTGTGAATAACTTTATATCTTTCAATCAAGTCATTGCGTAATTTTTCGTCCTCTACCTCAGAGCCTACCACACACCCGTCTGGTAGTTTGTCCTTATCGGGGTCCATCAGAAAACGATAAGCCTCTTCATGGCAGTAAGCAAGCGCACTGCTGATTTGCACTGCCATCCGAAGCACTTCTTCTACAGGCACAAAATTCCCGTTCTCCTTCAAATATTCCGCCAAGTTGTCCCCCTGGATGTAATTTCTTTCCCAATAGGCGATATGTTCAGACGGGAATTGCGAGTCCTGGAACGTGCCATAGGTATTGATACTCTCTATATGCGGGTGACTGCCGTTGCCAAGTTTCAACAGCACTTCGGTCTCCCGCAGGAACTTCACATATATCTTGTCCTTTTTAAGTTCTTCATCGTCTTTGGCGACAATAGGATCTTTCAGCACGCGAATAGCACGCACATGCCCCAATTCCTTGTGCCGAACCTTATATACCTTGGCGAAAGAGCCGTCTTTGCCGCCGCCAAGGACTTCATATTCTTTTGGTACTGCCATAATTAGAAACTTTTATAGGTGATTAAAAACGGTGAATTAAAAGGATGACTCCGTTAACGGAATCTTGATGTGCAGTAGTTATTTTCCCTGTAGAAAAATCGTGGGTAAAAAAAAGTGTACGGCTATTCTGTTCGGGTGTACACGTCCAATAGATATCATATAATCGGACAACATCCCTATTCGAATATATCAACTTCATCTCATCCAACGTGGGAATTCCTTTCCTTGTTATATAAAGGTCAAAATAGTAGTAAAGTTTTTGCCATCCTTTGTTCAGCACTGCCAATCCATGTTTGCCCCCGTCTCTTATATAAACAACCTGATATTTTTCATCACCTACATCTATATAGTCTCCCACATTATACGTTTTCTCTTTGCCGCAATCCCCAATCAACACTTCCACCGAGACCACAGTTTTCCCCGAAAGCTCCTTATAGACATTGTAATACTTTTGTGCCGCATCACAATCACCGGCTTCGAGTTTATTCATAGCACTGTTCAGATAGTTCGAATAGTCCTCACTTTGGGCGATGACAAAGGACACCATCATAAAGCACAACACGAATACAATTAATTTTTTCATAGCTTGACTTTTTTTTTCGTTAAACAATTATTTTTCCCATCCCCATGCGATACCAAGTTTTAGATTAACTGAAGGGGCGAACTCCTTATTGATTACATCGTAGGAGGTGCCACCACTAACACCTAAAAAAAATCCAACTCCAGCGGACAGGTCGGTGACAAGATTGTACCCTGCATGAAATAGTAAACCATGGCTGCTTTTAACCGCCTTTTTTGCAGAAGAATCTTCTAAATAATACCCATCAAGAGTTCTTGAGGACGTCGCAATTGTCCCATATCCAAAATCCACGAACAATCCTCTATACGGGAAAAACCTGAGTCCACCAGCATAGCGAAAGGATGTTTTAAGTGTCTGAGTACGATAAAAGCCATCGTAAGTTCGAACAGCATAATCAAGATTGGTAAAATCCATACCAATGTCCCCATATAAACCTACGCCAATAACATTTCCTCCACGGAATTCTATACTTGTAATTAATTTCCAAGGATACCCAGCTCCTGCAATACCCCATGCAACATATCTGTTTTTGTTTGCGTGACAATATGAATTATCCAATAGATTGAATTTTGACTTATGATTCTCTTCACTTTTTTGTTTTTCCTTTTTACAATCTTCGATCAACACTTCAACAGACTGTTTGGTTTCATCGGCCAACTCTTTATAAACATTATAATATTTTTGCGCAGCATCGCAGTTCCCCAACTCTATTTCTTTTAAGGCCTTGTCTAGATAATCCGTATAGTTCGTTTGGGCAGGCACTGCTGTCATAACAATCAAAACACCGAGCAATAAAATAATCCGTTTCATAATAATTCTTTTTTATCTGTTAACATATCCGTTTGCATACAATGATTCCAAAATCGCATCTTTGGTCAGGCGGACGGCGGCACCGGAACCCGCTCCACGCTCTATGCGGACACATACTGCCAATGGATGTTTGCCATTCTGTCCCTCTACAAAGAACATATACCAACCGTCATTGATTTTTTGGGGTACTGAACCGACATAGCGATAACGTTCAGCCGTCCCTGTTTTCCCCCCAACTAATACTGGTAGGGGCGCGTTATTGCGAGCTTTTTGATTGGCAGACTCAGCCTTCATATATCCTTTCAAAACAGCGGCACTTTTAGGTGTCAACAATTGCACTTCACCCTCATTCCGCAGCTTTTTTGCAAATTCACCTTTAGGCAATACATATTGTGTACATGGCATTTTGCCTTTATTCACCACCGCAGATGCAACTCGCGCCATGTTGAGCGGCGAAGCTTGCAGTTCATAGTTTCGGTAACCTTGCCCCCAAGCCCAACGCCATTCCCCTTCATTCATGTTCTTATGGGTTCCATTTTCCGTACGCCGGGCATATTTTTCAAGTGCTACCTTTTGGTTTTGAGCTATTTTGTCTCGAAAGTGTTTTTGTTGCTCCGCATTAATTTCTTTAGTGAAATAATAAGGCACTGTATTCCCGATAGCGATGCCGGTGGCTTCATAGACACTGTCCAAGGCCCAGTACAAATCGTTGTCATTTACGAGATTGATGAAATAGCAGTTGGAGGACTCGACTATAGCCCACCACATATCCACTTTATCAACCGCTTTTTTATGTCTTGGGTAGAACAGGCCCTGATATGGCTCTTTTGCACGGCCTTTCTCGACAATATCATCCTTTGTCACCAAATAGGTCTTATCGGCAGCGGCAGTTCCCAGTTTTTGAAACCCGGCCATTGCAGACATCACTTTCGCCGTGGAGCCAGGCATGGTCTGATGGAGCAAACCCAAATCGCGCTCGGTATAAGCGCACCACCCTCCGTCTTTGTAATTGTCTGAATATCCGTGCGAGGCCTCCTCGCGTAATCGTTGGTAATCCGGCAACGGATAGTTCGCCGATGTCAGCAAATCCCCGTTTTGGGCATCCAACACAACGACAGAAATGCGCAACAGGTTCTTGTTTGACAGTCTTTTTTTCTGCACATATTCTGCGATTCGTTGTTGCATATCGGTCTGCAATTGGGCATCCACCGTGAGATAAAGGTCGTATGCCCCTTCTTGAACTTCCCGGTTATGTTTTCTCAATCTCCTACCGTGAATGCCATTTCGAAGATACTTCACCAATTTATGTTTATCCTCCAAGGTGAGCGTGACAAAGTCTTGTCTGTAGTAGTTCAAATACCGGGAATTGGCTTTGATTTTGTCGCTATGCAGGGTGACTTTTGCCGTAGGCTTTCCCTTTATATCATAACCTCGCAGATAGGACTTGTGTTGGGATTCCGCCAAATACCCAATTGGATGTTTTTCGTTATATTCAAAAACAGGACCTAAGTTTTGGTCACCGACCATAAAGAAGAGATGTTCGGCACAAGGATAATAACGTTTGTTATTTCCATCACTTGCGGCAAGAAGGACTCCCTTACGATCATAGATATTTCCCGTTTTCATCTCCCTGTCAAGCAATTCAATACGCGGATTATACTCTATTGTGGGCCACCCGTCTTTTGATAGCGTGTACGCAGGTCTTATGAGAGTCTTATTTCTCGCAAAGCAGCCCAAGCCATAGTACGCCCAAACGCCGAGCGTGACAACGGCTATGAATCCAAAGATGAAAATGACAATCCCGCTTGTGTAATTGTATTCACCCACACTGTGTTTGCGGATTCTCTCTTGGCTTTCAGTCAGATGTTCCTGTTTGATGTTTTGGGAGAACGAGATCACTATCCCTATAGCAAAAAGATTGACTATCATGCTCACGCGCCCATAGCTTAAGAAGGGGACAGTGATACCTGTAAGCGGAATAATGCCACTGCTGCCAAGAGCTATGATGAAAAATTGCACGACAGTCGCAATCGAAACACCCATACAGAAATAAAAAGCAAACAAGTGTTTTACAGCATAGCCAACCTTTACAGTTCTCCAAAGAAGTAACATCAGAGCAGCGATAACAAGAGCCAACCCAATCCAGCCCGTCTGTTCTGCTATGGAAGAAAGTATCATATCCGTTTGGAAAGCAGGTATGAGGTTTGGGTTGCCATCGCCCAGTCCTTGCCCGACAAGACCGCCTGTAGCCATAGCCCAAAGCCCGTTGGCTACTTGGGTGTTGCTCACAGGTTTTGCATCTTTTCCGTGTGGATAATTGGAATCTTTAGGGTTGACATCCAAATCTCCCCATGTGTTGACACACATGCTGGTGCGTTGTTCGAAACGTTCCCCTAAATCAGTATTCACATTTTTTGCAATAGCACCTCCAAAGACAAAAACGAAAACAAGCACATTAAAAACCAAAGCAGACTCAACGACCTGTTTGAGGCGGTACCTGCCATATAGAATCCAACAGAAAAACCAAAGGCAAGCAAGCAACAGAGATAATTTCGCCCCGGACAACCAGTAACCAACAACTATAAAAAAAGCGAAGGATAACACACCATATATTAACATGGCAAAGTCACACGTCAAGATTTTCTTCTTCTTTTCATCCTCTGTCAGATTGTCGAGATTGACTTTTGATTTCACTAATGAATAGAGCAATATAAAAGTAACGCCGATGACCAATGCAGGCCCCATATCTTCCAGTATAAAGTACAAAAACAGAAGCAATAGCAAACCGACAATGACCCAACCGAGTGTTTTTACTTTCGCTCCGAACCGTTTGACATTTGGTTGAGAGTAGGCGACTATAAAATCTGCCTTTTGTGTAAAAAACGCTGCTATAAAGAACAATGTCAGATATTTGACTATTTCGCTCGGCTAAAAAACCGGGAGACCCGGCAATGCAAGATTCACTTTAACCCCGCCTACTTCTCTACCGAAGAAAAACAACAAAACGGTTAAAAAGAGGGCACATAACAGCCAACCAACACCATCGGGAGCATGGTGATTACCCTTATGTTTCAACTTGAAAGAAGCAAATTCAGGAGTGATTGGTTTCAGCAACAATCTAAACGGAAGAAGGGAAACGTCCACTACAGTAGTGACAACCAATGCCACTACAGCAATCGTCTTTTTATACCATACGACCCTGCGGCTCAAAGTCAATCTCGACCATTTTGTTTGCTCAACAAAAGGAGAAAAACACCATTTCATCAATTCCGTTGGCAGTTCAAAGCCCAAACGATATTGATTTTGATAGAATCTAACAAAGTCAATACATTGCAGAATTCCTATCAGCACAATCCCTGCCAACACGCCTTTCGCCATCACAACGCCTTCCAAATCCTCCGTCAGCGGATTATGTATCGCAAACATCACGAGAACGCACAAGCCCGACAAGAACATAACCGCAGCCACTAATAGAGTATCGAATTTGTGTTTGCGCCAACGCAAAAAGAGAACTAACAGCCACCAAGCCAACATAACCAATCCAAACCACGTAACCACTTGAAATTTAAACTCCTGCGGTGTGCGGACTGTAATGGTTCCATCGTTCTTAATCTGTCTGAGCGTGAGGTTGTCAATCATCGGTATGCGATGCTCCAACTGCTCAAACTCAAACGTTTTATTTTTCCCAAAATGCTTGTGCTTGTCAAAAACGCCTCGCACAATTCCTTTTGAAGACCCGTACTCACAGCCTGCTTTTAGGGGAAGTACACTGTAGCCATACGCTCTATTCAAACCTTTAAAGACGACCCTTCCTTTGCTGTCGGTTTTGGCATATCCAACAATGTCCGTGTGTTCCACTGAATCCACATAGTACTCTCGCAGGCACACCACCACGTCTTTGCAATCCGACTTCTTTTTTCCGAAAAGCACATTGAGAATCTTTCCCCGCCTCCTTTTTTCGTAAACACGCACCTCAATACTCCCATCTCCGTTCTCTCGTTTTAAATCCAATTTCGTGTCGAGCGAACCATTTTCAGGGACAGAGTCTTTCAACCCCAAGCGTTCGTACGACAGATAGAGCTTGTTTGTCAATACATTTTCTTTCGCAGCCACCGAAGCCGGAACCTTCCCGAAGTCCCGTTTTTGGAGATGATACAGGTTCGGGTACTCCATCCCCCTTTTCAGTCTGGCCACGATGGTATCGGCAATAAAATCTGCGTCTTCTTGGTCGGCTACATACCCGTTTGTCATCAGAATTTGCGACAATTTTCCGGAGTCAGTTTCCGGTGAAAGGTTTATGGCACGGTCATGTTTATAATCCTCCTCAACTTCCTCAAATCGAGAACGGAGGTTGTTGAAAAGCATCAACATCATACCACACAACACAAGTGTGGAAATCAGCATTGCGTATTTTCGGATTGTGCCCATATAATGTCAATTTTATTTTGCAAACATATAAAATTATCTAATTGATAGATAATGTGTTATGTGTGAATTTTTTTATCGGAAAAACTAAAACGCCGCTATCGGAAAAGCGGAAATTAATTATTGAAAAATTGGTAAAAATTTTACAGTTTCAAGGCGATTAAAACCTTGACTGCTGTCTGGCCCGCGAGAGTCGGGCAACGGCGCAGCATAACCCTACCCGCGACGGGCGCCTCCGCCGGAGACGCACTCCGAGATGTCGCGGAAGAAATCGTGCCCCAAAGCCTGGCTGATCTTGAACAACAGGGGCATGGAGATCCACTGGCTGCGGAAAGCCTTGTAGATGTTCTCCGGGGTGCAGTCCACCTGCCGCGCCAGCCACACCGCTGTGCGCCCCTGCTGTTGCAGCTCAGCCTTCACCAGTCGGCCCAGATGCAGCTTCGGATCCGGTATTGGATTCTCTTTATTCATAGTATATCGTAGTTTTGTTTGTCGCGCCCTGCTTCTTCGCATTGCCTTCCATCCCGCCCCCGCAAAAAGAAAGTGGAGCCTGTCGTTCAACAGCATCCACTCGGCAGGGTTGGACTCCCCATTAGCAAGATACAGAAGAACAATCCCCACCTTATTGGCAATAAATACTCAATAAAGGAAGCTTTGTTCCCGATATCCGTGCTAATGTCTGTAAACTGTCCAGGTTCACCGAGACGGATGAGCGAAAACGCACTTTCTTTTCAATAAAATCCGCTGCCCCGACTTTTTTGCGGAACAGCGGGGCAAAAATAACTTTTTTTTTAAGCGCGGCAAAAAAACAGTGGAATGCATGTTTTTTTGTTGGAGGCAGGAGACAAGGGAACGGCAGCATCTCCGGCAAGCAGGAAAAGAAAGGTGTTTGCGAGGGAAAGACACGGTGCGGCGACGTTCAATCTACAATGTAAAATGCATAATGTATAATGTACAGTGGGGCGCGGCAGGGACGGTGTTGGGAAAGGGGATCAGCCGCGCCGGAACGCCCAAATCAAAAAAAACAGGATGTGGAGTCTGGACGTGTAGTGAGGGTTGGGAGAGGATGGAGAGGGCTGTGGTGCGGTTGTTGCGAAGAGGGGGGAGGTGGAGATGGGCTGGGGGAGTTGCAGGAGTGCCGAAGGGGCGAATATAGGACGGCATTTTGCTGGATGTAGGGACGGCATTCTGCAAAACGCGGGAGGATGGAAGGTCGTTTTCAGTATTCGGAAGTTGACAGTGGATTTGTAATGCATTGATTTTCAGATTGAAAATATTTTTCTTCAATCCCTTGACTTTTACACTTTTTTATACTATTTTTGCAGACAACAAAATATTCGTTCTTGTAAAAACTTTGAAAATGAAAAACACCCCCTTGTCCAAGTTCAGGACGCTCAAAGCACTGACCAAGCACTTCGCCGACGACCGGAAGTGCATCAACTTCCTCGCCGAGCAACGATGGCACGGCAAGCCCGTCTGTCCCTACTGCGGCTGCACCACCGTCTATCACCGCAAGGACGGACGTTACGCCTGCAAGGATTGCAAGAGCACCTTTTCCGTGTTCGTCGGGACGATTTTCCAGAACACCAAAATCAAACTGCTCCAATGGTTTCAGGCCATCTACCTGATTGTCAACAACAAACAGGGAATTTCCTCCACGCAGCTCGCCCGAGAAATCGAGGTGTCGCAAAGCACCGCCTGGCACATTCTGCACAAAATCAGAATCCTGCTGCGTGACGAGGACGATGACTTTTCCGACACGGTGCCCGGGGAAAAAGTCGATGTGAACAACGGCTCCGGCAGGCCTCTCGTCGTCCGCCAGCTCACGGAGCCGCTGAAACTGCATCCCAAGATTCTCCCTTTCGTGCAGCCAGGCAGCCGGATATTCTCCGACGACTACGTCTGCTACCAGACGCTGGCGGAGAGCGAATTGGAGAAATATAATGTAGAGGAGCCGCACGGCATGAGGCGAGACCTGAGGACGAAAGTAATTGTGAATAAGGGAATTGCGAACGGACTGTGGCTCCAGGTGAAACGTATGGTGACGGGGATTTACCATTTCGTGTCCGCCGCGATGTTCCACCGCTACGTCTATGAGGTGCTGTTCCGGAGGAGGACCTGCCGATGCAACAACACGCAGCGGTTCGAACGGGCGATGGGACGCATCGGACAGGTGATCCCATACTATGAGGTAAGTCCGTGACAAAGGGTGCCGTGCAGGCAAGGGCCGCCCATGCCAACAGCAAAATAGATGTTATTATTTAACTGTAAATTAAACAGTTGCCACCAGCCAGGGAGGGGGCAAACAGTCAACTTCCATATACTGGAAGTCAACAAAAAAGGCGCAGGCTTTTATTCCTCAATTTTGAGTGCCGCACGTCATCTGCCTCCCCCCTGTCTCACTCCCCCCTGTCTCACTCTCCCCAAACCGCTCTCCCCACCCCGCACCCCACCCATCGTCATTATCCAACTATATCCTGCATAATTCGTTGATGTCTGTTTGATATAGTTTTTAGCTATTGGTTTGATATAGTTTTTAGCTATTGGCCTTTGGCTATTGGCTGTGGTTTGTCCAAAAAAGCTAATAGCCAACAGCCAAAGTAAAAGGTGCGGTTGTATGAATAATACAAGATATGAAGAAGAATCGGCCCCGTCACCCCTCCCCGTACCCCCAAAAAAGAAAATAATTTATGCTGACGCGCGCCGTATGAAAAAAAAGTGTACCTTTGCGCTCGCAAAAAATAAGAGAAACTCTAATTCATTTTATAACTTAAAAATTTAAGATTTTATGAGAAAAAAAGTTAGAAATGTGATTATTATCGGTGCTGCTGGAAGAGATTTCCACAATTTCAACACCTTTTTCCGTCACAACAAGAACTACAACGTGGTCGCTTTCACCGCGGAGCAAATCCCCGGCATTGACGACCGCATGTACCCGAAGGAACTCGCCGGCGAGGATCTCTATCCCAACGGCATCAAGATCTATCCGGAAGCCAAACTTGCCGAACTGATCAAGGAATTCGACGTTGACGATTGCGTGTTCGCATACAGCGACAAGCCCTATTCATACGTCATGGGCATCAGCGCCATCGTGAACGCCGCTGGCGCCAACTTCTGGCTCATGGGCCCGAAGGACACCATGGTGAAGTCCAAGAAACCCGTCATCGCTGTCGGCGCCACCCGTACCGGCTGCGGTAAGTCCCAAACCTCCCGCAAGATCATCGAATACCTCGTCGGAATGGGCTTCAGAGTGGTCGCCGTGCGTCACCCCATGCCTTACGACCCCGATCTGAACAAACAGATCGTCCAACGCTTCGCCTGCGTCGATGACCTCAAATACCAGAACTGCACCATCGAGGAGATGGAGGAGTACGAACCCCACGTGGTCACCAAACGTAACGTCATCTATGCCGGCGTTGACTATGAGGCCATCCTCAAAGGCGGCAAGACGAAAGATCCTCAAACCGGCAAGTGGATTGACATGGCTGGTGCCGAGAACGATCCCGACGGCTGCGACATCGTGCTGTGGGACGGCGGTAACAACGACTTCCCGTTCTATGTTCCCGATCTGACCATCGGCGTGGCTGACCCGCTCCGTCCCGGTGCTGAGGTGAGCTACTATCCCGGCGAAGTCGTCGCCCGCATGGCCGACGTCATCGTCATCAACAAGATCGACTCCGCTTCCCTGGAGAACATCAACACCGTCCGCGCCAACCTGCGCAAAATCAACCCCACCGCCAAGCAAATCGACGCCGCTTCCATCCTTACGGTTGACAAACCCGAGCTGCTCAAGGGCAAGAAGGTCCTCGTTGTGGAAGACGGTCCTACGTTGACCCACGGTGAGATGAAGATCGGTGCCGGTACCGTCGCCGCTCTCAAGCACGGCGCTGAACTCGTTGACCCGAGACCCTACACCGTCGGCGAGCTCACCACCACCTTCGAAAGATACCCGAACATCGGCACCCTGCTGCCGGCTATGGGCTATGGCGCTAAACAGATGAAGGACCTCGAGAAGACCATCGCCAACACCCCGTGCGACGCCGTGGTCATCGGTACTCCTATCGACCTGCCGCGCTTCATCAAGATCAAACAACCCGTTGTGAAGGTTGGTTACGAACTCCAGGAAATCGGCACCCCGACCCTGAAGGAAGTGCTCGACGAATTCGTCGCCAAACACAACCTCAAACCCAAAAGACGCAAAAAATAATTTTGTGCTTTTCCCTTAAAAAGGCGCACCTTCACGGTGCGCTTTTTTTTGTTAAACTTTCTCACCGAGCGTGTGTCAAAAAAATGTATCTTTGCAGCAATAATTAAAATAGACGAAGAGTATGAAAAAAAGAATATTTACCCTCTTGCTGATGATGGCGGCTGTGGCTGCTAATGCACAGTCAATCAGTGTGATATATAACGGCTCCGCGCTGAGCAACAATGACACGGTGTATGTGGCCACCAATCCGAACGGCGATGAGGTCAACACCTTTTTCGGTTACCGGAACACCACGAGTTCCCTCATTGAGTTCAAAGTGCGGAAAGAGGTGCTGCAGAACGAAGGCGAGGCCGATATCTCCTTCTGCATCGGCGAATGCTATACGGGCAACCTCTCTCAAACCCTCGTGCTGAACGAGAATCAGGAGGTGGCCGCCGACAATGAGATGGCATTGCACACCATCTATGCGGGCAGCGCCGCCCCGGCCCTGGTCAAGTTCACCCTCTTCATCACGGACGACGAGGCCGACCAGATCTCCTTCTACATCGCTTACGGCTCCGGCGCCGGCATTCGCGAGGCCGATTTCGTGAAAGGCCTCAATGCCTACCCGAACCCGGCCGTGCGCACGGTCACCATCGACTATGTCGCGCCGACAGGGAACTCCTTCCTCGTCATCAAGAACCTTACCGGCAGGGAGGTCTATCGCGTACCCGTTGGAGCAGCCGGCGGAAAACAAGTCGATCTCACTCCGTTCAATGCGGGAGTCTATCTCTATGGAATAGAGTCCGACGGCAAGATGATTTGCACCAAGAAACTGCTGGTCAAATAATCCTGCCTCAATAAATTCAGCTATACTACTTTCCGCGCTGCCATGTTTGCACGACATTGGCTCGGGGTGATGCAGTTCCAATGGGACGCAGTGAGTCGGCCTAACAACTGGCTGACGGTAATCTTCTGTGTCCTGCTGCTGCTTTTCACCATGATTGTCATCACCTTTCGGAGGAAACTCCTGCTCGTCGTCAGGGCACTTTTTTCCCAACGCCATTTCTCGCTCGTGCAGCGCGAAGGCAAAGTGCTGGAGGACCGCTCTTCCCTGTTTGTGCTGGTTTTCGACCTGCTGACCATCACCACAGGTTTGGTGATGTTTTGTTCCACCTATATGCCCGTTCAGATGGCGAAGTTGCCGTTTATCGCATGGATAGGGATTTTCTTTGTCCTGGTTTTGACCGCCTATTTGTTTAAGTTGCTTTGTAACGGCTTGTATGCCAGGTTGTTCGGGCGGGATAAGGAGCGTGTCGCCGTCAACCAGTACAAATTCATCTTCATGACCGATTTTGCCATCCTGCTTTTCCCGCTGCTGCTGACAATCCAATACACGGGGCTGCGATACATATATTATATAGTAGTGGTGGTGCTTGCAGTCCTGTTCGCCGTATGGCTTTACCGGTTGATGAAAATAAATTCACTCGAAGGTCACAGGTTTCATTTTTTTCTCTATTTTTGCACCCTTGAAATTTTACCATGGATGTTGTTCCTTAAGGTAATGTTAATTATTTGATGGATAATTTGTTAAGGTTAATTCATATAAGAAAGAAAAATGAAGGTAAAGAACATATTGATTTCGCAAAATGCGCCAGAGGACATCGAACGCTCTCCCTACGCAGACCTGCTGCGGAAGTACAGTGTCAATATTGATTTCTACAAGTTTTTCAAGATCAATTGCACGACTGCGATAGAGTTCAGGAAAACGCATATCAATATCCTTGACTATGAGTCTATTGTCTTTTCAAGCACCAACACGATAGACAAGTTTTTCGAGTTGTGCAAGGACATGCGCTTAGATATGCCGGAGTCCATGAAGTATTTCTGCGCCACGGAATCCATCGCCCTCTACCTGCAAAAGTATGTTCCGTACCGCAAGCGCCGTGTTTTCGCGGCAAAAGACGCCCGAGTGACCAGTTTCTATGAACTGCTGATCAAAAACAAGTCCGTCAGTATGCTGATCCCGTGCAGCCAAGACGGCATTCCCGCGCAACTGGAGGCCATGCTTGTCGAAAACGAAATCAAGTACGCCCAGGCAGTGGTGTTCAAAATCGCGCCGGCCGACTTGGTGCATGACGTGGACATCGACAAGTATGACATGATCGTTTTCTTCAGTCCGAATGGCGTGAAGTCGCTGCAGGCGAATTATCCCGACTTTCAGCAGGGAGAGAAGGCGTTCGCCGCGCTGGGCAAGGCGGCCGAGCAGGCCATCGAAGAGGCTGGCTGGACCCTCCACGTGATGGCGCCCACCAAAGAGTACCCCTCTCTTACAGACGCCATGGACGCTTTCCTGAAGGAATATGCCAACCGCAGACGATAGACACGCCTTCCCGAAAGACCGTCGGCTGAAATCCTCCTTGCTGATCAAGGAAACGGTGCAGCAGCGGCAGAGCCTGTTCTGTTTCCCGATAAAATGCTTCTACCTCATTCGGGAATGTTCGGAAACACCTCTAACCAAGGTCGCATTCCTTGTCTCCAAGAAGCGGTTTGCCCATGCGGTGGACCGCAACAGGGTGAAAAGGCTGATGCGGGAGGCCTATAGGCTTCACCAATGGGAATTACAGCCTCCCGGTAACCGTTCGCTGTTGTTGTGCTGGATGTTTGTGGGCGACACCCTGCCTGCGTCCGAAAAGGTGGAGAGCGCGGTGTGTCAAATTCTTGCGAAACTTTCTGAACAAAACGACACCGGCCAGCCATGAGAAAGCTCTTCCGTTGGCTTCGAGACCTGCTTGCCAAGCTGTTGATTGCTCTTATCCGGCTTTATCAGGTGACGTTGTCCCCGTTTATCGGGCGCGCTTGCCGCTACACGCCCACCTGTTCCAATTATGGCATTGAGGCCATCCAAAAACATGGCCCTTTCAAGGGGACCTGGCTAACGATCAAACGTGTCCTTTCCTGCAATCCGTGGGGCGGAAGCGGATATGATCCGGTGCCTTAAGGCCTTGAAGGAAATTGCATTCGTATAAGGTCGAAAAAAATTGTACATTTGCCTCCTGAAATATAGGGAGAATGAACATTAGACTTTTCTATCCGGTTCTGTTGGCTTTTGTGGCTTTGATAATGGTCGGCTGCGGAAAAAAACGGACAAAAAACAAAAATTCGACCCGACGATCCCCGTCAGGGTGGTGGTGGTTGGTGATTCCGATGAAGTAGATATCCGCAATTACGTGGGCACGGTGCGGAGTGAGAAACAAGTCTCGCTCTCTTTCCCGCTTGGAGGCACGTTGACGGAGGTCTATGTGCATAACGGGCAGCGGGTGCGCAAGGGCGACCTGATCGCCAAAGTCGATGAAACGTCGGCTAAAAGCCTCCACGATGCGGCTTTGGCCACGCTGCGCCAGGCGGAAGATGGATACCGGCGACTGAAGCAGGTGCACGACGGGGAAGGCATCAGCGACGTGCGTTGGGTACAGATGGAAACCGACCTCGAAAAAGCTCGCCAGTCGGAAATATCTGCTCGCAAACATTTGAATGATTGTACGTTGCGTGCTTCGCAAGATGGAGTCATCAGTATGGGAAACCATGTCATCGGGGAACAATTGAACCCGTTGGACGCCATCTGCCAAATTGTGGACATGAACAGCTTGATGGTCGAGTTTTCGGTACCGGAGAAAGAGATCGGGAAAATCTTTGTCGGGGAGAAGGCTTACGGCACCATTCCGGCCTTGAATGACGCGGAGCGACAGTTGGTCATTTACGACAAATCCTTTCTGTCCAATCCTTTAGGCCATTCCTACACGGTGAAGGCGAGAATGCTTTCCGGCACGTCGGACGTGCTGCCCGGCATGGTGGTGAAAATTCGCCTCGCCCTTCAACAGACCGGGAATCCGGGACTTGTTGTCCCCTCGTCGTGCGTGCAGACCATGTCGGACGGCATGACGGTGTGGAAGATCTGCAACGGAAAGGCCTGTCGGCAGAAGATTAAGGTGAGCGAGTTCATCCGGAACGGGGTGGCGGTGTCGGAAGGGATTCATGCCGGCGACACCATCGTCACGGAAGGGTATCAGAAACTGTACAACGGGGCGCAGGTCTCCTGTAGCGACCAACAATAGCAGGCGGTCATGGCGAAGAAAAGAAACATTGTGGAAGCGGCCATGCGGAACAACAACCTGGTGTTCTTCTTCATGTCCGTGATTGTGGTTTTCGGGTTCATCGCGCTGCCGAAGCTCAAGAAGAACGAATTTCCGGATGTGACCATCCGCCAGGGTGTGGTCGCTGTGGTGTATCCCGGCGCGACGGCCGAAGAGATTGAGGAGCGGGTGGCGAAGCCTGTGGAACAATATCTCTTCACGTTCGGCGACGTGAACAAGAAAAAGACCTATTCCTACTCCAAAGACGGCATGTTGGTGGTCTTCGTGACCTTGGTGAACGATGCCAAGGACGCGAAGATGACCTGGTTGCGCATCCGGCAGGGGTTAGTGTTGTTCCGGCAGACCGACCTGCCGCAGGGTGTCCTGGCGACGGCCCCGCCCGACATCCGCGTGCACCGCATCACCGACCAGCCCGTGGTGGTCAACAAGTCGGTGCTCTCGTTCCTGAAAGACCTGGTAGAGGCGGTCGTCATCGTGATTCTGGTGATGCTCTTCCTCTTCCCGCTGCGCACGGCGCTGGTCTCCTCCACCTCGGTACCCGTCTGTGTCGCGGCCACGTGGGCGATTATGTATCTGCTTGGCGTTGAGTTGAATACGGTGACTCTCGCCGCCCTTATCGTGGTGCTCGGCATGATTGTCGATGACTCGGTGGTGGTGATTGACGGCTACACAGACTTGTTGAACACAGGCCATTCGCGCTGGTATTCGGCGGCGGTCTCCACCCGCAGCCTCATGACCTCCATGCTCATCGCCACCTGTTCGGTGTCGTTCATGTTTTTCCCGATGCTGGCGTTGCTGCGGGGTACCAACATGGGCGACTTCGTGAAACTCTTCCCGTGGACCATTTTCATCGCCCTTTCGTGCAGTTTTCTCTATGCCATCTGGGTGATCCCGTTCCTGTCGGCCCGCATCATCAAGCGGGCCAATCCCGGCCACCGGTCGCGGTTGGAGAAGATACAGGCCAGATTCTTCGATACGCTTCAGCGGGGCTATAAGCAGCTGTTGGATCTCTGTTTTCGCCACAAATGGGGCACAATTCTTGTGGCGGGGCTGTTTGTGGCATTGGGACTCTTCTTGTTCACGCGCATCAATGTGCAGATGTTGCCCAAGGCCGAGCGTGACAGCTTTGCCGTGGAGATACATCTTGCCACGGGAAGTTCCTTGGACGAGACGGCGGCGGTGGCCGACTCGCTGACGAAGATCCTTCGGCGCGATCCTCGCGTCCGCTCCGTGACGGCCTTCATCGGCATGGCGTCGCCGCGTTTCCATATCACCTACGCGCCCATGGCCGTGCCGACGGATGCGTATGCACAGTTCATCGTGCTCACGAACTCGGAAAAAGCCACCAAGGAGATGATGAAGGAGTACCCGCGCAAGTACGAGAACTATTTCCCGTTGGCGCAGATTCGGTTCAAACAGATGGACTATCAAGTGGTTAACGCCCCTGTCGAGTATTATATCTCCGGAGATACCTACGAGCAGATATCCCCTTTGCGCGACTCGCTCATCGCTGTGATGAAACAAAATCCCGACCTCTGCTTCGTTCATTCCGACTATGACGAGACGGAGGAGGTTGTGGAGGTGGATCTCAACATCGACGAGGCCAGCCGGCTCGGGGTGACCCAGGCGCAGTTGTCGGTCTATCTGGCCGGGGCGCTTTCGGGCGGCAACCTGGTCTCCATGTGGGAGGATGGCTATAACCTTCCGACCAAAATTTACACGGAAGGAGTTCATGATATTGATTATGAAGAACTTGGGGATATATTAGTGCCCACTGCGCATCCTGGCACTTGGGTGCCGCTTCGTCAGGTGGCGAACCTGCAACCTTCGTTCAGTCACGACAATCTCACCCATCGCAATGGGCGGCGCTGCATCACGGTGATGGCCGATGTGCTGCCTGGTGCTCGTCAACTTGCTCAGTACAAGAAACTTGACCAGTACATTGCGACCCTTGATCTGCCGGAGAACGCCACCATCGAGGCGGGAGGCTCCATGGCCATCACCAAGGAGACCATGCCGTCGTTGGTGCAGTCCATCATCGCGGCCATCGTGGTCATGTTCATCGTGCTGGTCATCCATTACAAGAAAATCGGCATCTCGTTCCTGTCGATTTCGGTGTCGGTGCTGTGCATCTTCGGTGCCACCTTCGGGCTGTGGCTTTTCGGGCTGGACTTGTCGGTGACGGCCATGCTGGGCATCATTTCGCTGATCGGCATCATCGTGCGGAACGCCATCATCATGTACGACCACGCATCGGAACTGCGTGAGAAAGAGCATCTTTCGGTGTACGAGGCCGCCTACGAGACGGGGCTGCGGCGTATGCGCCCGATTTTCCTCACCTCTGCCACCACCGCGCTCGGCGTCGTGCCGATGATTATTGCGAAGACGCTTCTTTGGGAGCCCATGGGCGTGGTGATATGCTTCGGCACCATTCTCACGTTCCCCTTGGTGGTTACCGTGCTGCCCGTGGCCTACTGCCTGGCCTTTGATGCCGGCGAACGCGACAAACGCGCCCGCGCCCGACTCAACAAACGCCTTCTGAAACAGTTAGACAACCGAGACGAGAGGAATGCGAACAAAAACACCGCAGAACTTCCCGAAAGTCATAGTTATAGTCATTAGTCATAGTTATAGTCATTAGTCATAGTCATAGTCATTAGTCATAGTCATAGTTATTAGTCATGTTGAAAAAAGTCGCGATATGCACCGTTTTCTTGTTCTGGGTGATGCTGTCTTTTGCGCAAGACGGTGTGCTGACGTTGGACTCCTGTCTCGCTTTGGCGAAGACCAACAACGCGCAGTTCAAAATCAGTCAGTACGAAATCGAGAAGGCGCGGGAGGTGAAGGCGCAGGTTTTCACCAAGTACTTCCCGCAGGTGTCGTTGGGTTACAGTGCCTACTATGCTATGCGTCCTTTGCTGGAGTACAGTGTGAACGACCTTAGTGAGAGAAGTGGCTTTGGCGAGTTTGTCGCCGCCGTGGTTGAGGTTTTGAACGATCCGGCTGTTGGCGGCAATGTCCCCACAGAGGTCACGGCACTGAAAAAGGGCCATGGGGTCAATGCCATGGCGGTGGCGCCGCTCTATGCCGGCGGGCGCATCGTGAACGGAAACCGTTTGGCCAAGTTAGGCGTGGAGGCTGCGGAGTTGAAGGCCGAGGTGACCGAGCGCGACCTTTTGGAGGAGGTGGAGTCCTCCTACTACTTGGTGCTGGGACTGAAAGAAAAAGAGCAGACCTTGAAGATGGTCATGGCGCTGATAGACTCGCTGGAACATACGGTGGACAAGGCGATGGGGGCCGGCCTCATCACGCGGAGCGATAAATTGCGTATCGCCTTGAAACGCAATGAGTTCATGGCTAAGGAAACCCAGTTGAGGAACGGCATCCTGTTGGCTTCGCAGCTGCTTTGCCACCAGATTGGAATCCCATACCCGGAGGGAGGCTTGCAATTGGAGAACGACCTCGACCGCATCGAATCGTTTGCATCCGAAGGAAGCGTTTCCTTCGCCCGCCCCGAGCGGCGGCTTCTGGAACTGCAGGTAGAGGCGGAGAACCTGTACAAGAAGATGGCCTTGGGCGAGGCACTGCCGCAGGTGGGCGTAGGTGCCGTGGCCACCTACGTGAATCTCATGGACAAGGCCAAGTTCAACGCGCTGCTGTTCGGGAGAGTTTCGGTGCCGTTGACCCAATGGTGGGAAACATCCCATAAACTCAGGGAACACGAGTGGAAAATCCGGACGGCGGAGATGCAGCAGCAGGAACTGAACGAGAAGATGATGCTCCAGGAACGGCAGGCCTACAACCAGATGGTGGAGGCAAGGTCATTGCTGCGCTCGGATTCCGCTGCCCTTGACATGGCGGAAGAGAACTACCGCCTCGCCGAGCTGAACTACAAGGCCGGCATGAACACGATAACGGACGTATTGGAGGCCAACGCGCTGTTGCTGCAGGCCCGAAACGCCATCACCGACCGGCAGATCACCTATGCCACGGCGTGCAGAAGGTATCATGATTTGACTGGAAAATAGGCGGTTTGCAGCTTGTTTCAGGCGTAGCCGTACCGCTTCCGGTGCTTGAGCAGCATGGCGGTGGTGAGGATGAGGGCGGCGCATTCCGCGAAGATGATGGCAAACCAGATGCCATCGACCCCGAAAAGCAGCGGGAGGAGCAGCACGGCGAGAGTTTCGCAGACGAGCGTGCGGTTGGTGGAGATGACCGCCGACACCACGCCGTTGTTCAGGGCGGTGAAGAAGGCCGAGGCATAGCCGTTGAAGCCCATCAGCAGGAAGGAGACGCTGTAGATGCGCAGGGCGCGGGTCGTAAGCTGGAGCAGCGAGGGGTCGTAACTCACGAATATGTGCGCCAACGGGTGCGCGAGCAGCTGGGCCAGCAGGAACTGTGCGAAACCGATGCTCCCGATCAGAATCATGCTTTTGTGGAAGACGTTCCGCAGCTCGTCGCGGTTGCCGGCACCGTAGTGGTAGCTCACAATCGGCGCGGAGCCCATGCTGTAGCCGATCATGATGGCCGCGAAGACGAAGGCTAAGTACATGATGATGCCGAAGGCGGCCACGCCGTCCTCGCCGATGTACTTCATCAGCTGATAGTTGTAGAGCATGGAGACCACCGTGGAGGAGATGTTGGTGAAGAACTCGCTCAGTCCGTTGAAGCAGGTTTGTCGCAGGGCCGCGCCGTCGAACACGGGCTTGCCGAGCCGCAGTCGCGAACCGTTCGGGGCGAGGAAGTAGACGAGCGGGATGAGCCCGCCTACCATCTGCGAGGCGGCGGTGGCCCAGGCCGCACCCTTCAGCCCGAAGCCGAGCACTCCGACCAAAAGCAAGTCCAACAGCATGTTGAGGAACCCCGCGACGAGGGTCACCGCAAGGCTCAGCCGCGGCCGCTCGGCGGTGATCATGAAGGTCTGGAACATGATTTGCAGGATGAAGAAGGGCAGGGCAGCGAGCAGGATGCGGCCGTACATGACACAGTCGCCGACCATGGCTTCGTCGGCACCCAACAGCCGCGAGATGTCGTCCAGCAGCGGCCATCCGATGATGGCGAACAAGACACCCGCCAGGGCGCCGGCATAGACGAGCATGGAGAAGATACGGTTGGCCTTTTCCGGATTTCCTTCTCCCAAAGTCTTGGCTATCAATGCACTTCCGCCAGTGGCGAAGATGAAGCCCACGATGCTGAGGAACATCAGGAACGGGAAGATGAGGTTGAGGGCCGCGAAAGCCGTCTTCCCCGCAAAGTTCGACACGAAAAGCCCGTCCACCACGCTGTAAATGGATGTGAACACCATCATCAGCATGGCCGGCACGGTGAAGCGCAAAAGCTTTCCGTAGGTGAAATGGTCGGAAAGGAGGATTTGGGCTGATTTCGGCATGTCCCTACTTGTTGTTTACGGATTTGATAAGCACTTCCATCGGGTCGGCGACCACCTTCCCGACGGTGCATCCGGACTTGTCGCCTGCCTCGCGCAGTTCCTTCTCGAAGTGCGCCGCCACGGAGCCGGAAAAGTGCCACGGGAGACGGCCACATCCGGAATAATAGCTTTTCTGTTTTTCGAAGAAGGTCTCGAAAGAAGATGTAACAATTTGTTTTACAGATGGTTCGTTGGTGTTGTTGCTTAGAAACGGCGGGAACTGCGACAGGAAACGGTTGGGATGCGGTTCTTGGTAGAGGTGGTGCATGACGATGTCGCGGTTGAGGTGGTAGCGTTCCTCGAAGGCGGTGCGGACAGGGTGGGGGAGCGTTTCCGAGAGGTAGGCGGCGACGAGTCCTTTGCCGAGATGTGTGCCGCTGCCCTCGTCGCCGAGCAACCAGCCGAGCGACGGCGCGCGGTGCACCATCGTATGCCCGTCGTAGTGGCAGGAGGCCGCGCCGGTGCCGAGGATGCCGACGATGGCCTCGGTGTCGCGGGCCAGGGCATGGCAGGGAGCCATCAGGTCGGACCAGACGCGGATGTTTGCCGTCGGGAAGAACATCCGCAAGTACCCCTCCATGCGGAAAGCGTTCTGCGGGGTGGCGCAGCCGGATCCGTAATAGTCTGTCTCCGCGATGGTTATCCCTTTCGGAAGCTGGCTTACGGCATCGGCTAAGGAGCGCAAAATTTCCTCCTCCGGCGTGTAGTTCGGGTTGATGCCGGCAACCGCACACCGGAACACACGGCCCTCAAAAAGCAAGGCGCAGGCGGTCTTGGTGCCGCCCGCGTCGATAATCAGCTTCGTATTTTGATCATTTTCGCCCATAAACCGCTATTTTCCCATGCCGGAGACCAACTCTTCGCGGATGAAACAAGCCGGGTTGTGGCGTTTGAACTCGGAGGCGTAGTAGCGTTTGATGAGCACGTGCTCGCGCAGCGATTCGTCGCCCTGAAAATAGGCGGCGAAGAGGCGGTCGGCTTCGAAATAGTTCTCCACACCGAGCTGCTCGCAGTCGCTGGCGCTGATGCCGAGCCCGTCCAAGGGGGTGGCATCGATGGACGACTGCATGGCGGCCTGCTGCTCCGGTGTCTCTTCGCCGAGAAGGTAGTTGGCGAGGTTGTAAATCTCAGTCTTCCAGAGATGTTGCACGGGAGCGTAGTCGCCCACGTCGCCGTGGAGGGTCCAGAAGCCGGTGAGGTATTCGGTGTAGTTGTCGGTGGAGATGACCATGCCGCGGTGGAGCTGGGCGAGGTCGTAGAGGACCATCATCCTCATGCGGGCCTTCATGTTGCCCTGGCGCAGCTTGGAGAGATGGGAGTCGTCGTAGCTGACGAGCAGCTTCTTGTTGGCGAAGAAGGTCTCGGTGATGTCGAGGTGCGCGAAGTCGTGGCAGAAGGCCTCGCCCACGGCGATGGAACGGTCGATTTCCTCGGGCTTGTTGGTCTCGATGGTGATGGAGCGGCCGATGAGCGGGATGTTGAGACGGTCACACACGGGCCGCAGCAGGGCGGCGCACAGCGTGCTGTCTATGCCGCCGGAGATGCCCAAGATGAGCGATTGCAATTTGCTGGTTGATACATAGTTGTACATGCGTTCGCGGATTCCTTCCGCCAATCTGCGCATCGTCTCCTCGCCTGCGAGGAAGGGAAAATATTGTTCGTCGGGTCTGATCATAATGGGTGGAATTTTGAAGCGGCAAAGATAGTCTTTTTAGTTCAAAGTTCAAAGTTCAAAGTTCAAGCCAACAGCTAACAGCCAACAGCCAACAGCCAACAGCTAACAGCCAACAGCCAACAGCTAACAGCCAACTGCCAATAGCCAACAGCCAACAGCCAATAGCCAATAGCTAATAGCTAACAGCTAACAGCCAACAGCCAACAGCCCAAAGTTCAAGGTTTAAAGAAAAAAAAACGTGCGGGATGGGGCTCGCACGTCTTTGTCATGGAAAATGTGGTTGTTTTCGCCCGTTACACGTGGCACGGAGTGATGTCGTACTCGAACACGGTGCCGGGGGCGACCTCCTCGGGCTCGCGGCCGTAGCGGAGCACAATCATGTTGCGCGTGCCCTTGAGGGTGATGCGCTCGTGATCGACCCAGAGGGCGGTGCCTTCGCGCAGGCCCACGACCGTCTTCTCCTTGTTGACCGCCAAGTACTCGTTCAGGCGCACCTGGCGCGTCTCACCGCCATGGCGGATGCTGTCGTTGATGGCCTCTGGGTAGGGGTCGATGTAGTGCGGGTTGATTTGGAACGGCACTAAGTCGAGGCACTGGAAGCTCTCCGGCATCACGATGGGCATGTCATTGGTGGTGCAGAGCGTCGGGCAGGCCACGTTGGAGCCGGCGCTCCAGCCGATGTAGGGGGTTCCCTCCATCACCTTGCGGCGGATGGGCTGGATGAGCTTGTGACGGTGCAGCTCGGCCACGAGGTGGAAGGTGTTGCCGCCGCCCACCATGATGAGTTTCGCGTCGTTGACCGCTGCCACGGGGTCGCTGACCTCGTGCACGGAGACCACCTTCTTGCCGAACTTCTCGAACACGCCGCGCACACGGGCCGTGTAGCTGTCGTAGCTCTCGGGATAGACTTTGCCGCCCACGTCCACGCCGGCGTACGGCACGAACAGGATCTCGTCGGCCGTGTCTTGCAGGAACTCCGCTATCAGCGGCTGGCACCAGCCGAGATACGGTTCCTTGTAGTTGGTTGAATTGCTTATCAGTAATAGTTTCATAATTTCGTTTTTTTTTTGCCACAGGGCTCGCTATCGCTCACCCTGTGTTGACATAGGTCGGGCTTTCAGCCCTTTTTGGAATGATATATTGTGATTAAATCTGCGGGCCGAACGGGATGAGGGCTTTGCCTTGCTCGGTGTCGCTGAAGTTGGCGAAGTTCTTGATGAAGGCGGCGGCCAGCTCGTTGGCACTCTTCTGGAAGGCCTCCTTGTCGGCCCAGCTGTTCACGGGGTTGAGGATGTTGTCGTCAACGCCGGTGACATGCTTGGGAATCACCAAGTTGAAGGGTTTCACGATTTCGGTCTCGCAGCTCTTGAGCTCGTCGTTGAGGATGGCGGTGATGATGGCGCGGGTGGCTTTCAGGGAGATGCGCTCGCCGACGCCGTAGCCGCCGCCCGCCCAGCCGGTGTTCACCAAGTAGGCCGTGGCGTTGTGCTCTTCGAGTTTCTTGGCCAGCTCCTCGGCATACTTCGTGGGGTGCAGCAGCAGGAAGGCCGCGCCGAAGCAGGAGGAGAAGGTCGGCTGCGGGGTCACGATGCCGCGCTCGGTGCCGGCCAGCTTGGCGGTGTAACCGCTCAGGTAGTAGTACATCGTCTGCTCCTTGTTGAGGATGGATACCGGCGGCAGCACGCCGAAAGCGTCGGCGGAGAGGAAGATGATCTTGCTCGGGTGGGTGCCGCGCGAAACCGGGCGCACGATGTTGTTGATATGGTAGATGGGGTAGGAGACACGGGTGTTCTCGGTCTTGGCCGCGGAGTTGAAGTCGATGTTGCCCTCGGCGTCCACCACGAGGTTCTCCAACAGGGCATCACGCTTGATGGCGTGGTAAATGTCGGGTTCCTTCTCCTCGCTGAGGTTGATGCACTTGGCGTAGCAGCCGCCCTCGAAGTTGAAGACACCGTTGTCGTCCCAGCCGTGCTCGT
>CAMVBK010000050.1:0-24453 GCA_947165685.1 uncultured Bacteroidales bacterium
AGGCACAAATTTAAAACCTTAAAGTACTATGAAAAAGTATCAAAAAGTACAGCGTTTGGCCTCAAGTGGCACTTCCAGTTTTGCCGCTTGCCATGGTGAGCATCCTCGCAATTATTGTGGACCGATGGAAAACTATAAGGCACGATAGTATTCTTTGAAGACTGGTGGTAGATATTACCATCAGTCTTCATTAAACGAAAAATTTAATTGAATTAATTATGTTAGTTTGTCAATCCAAAAACACGTTCATCAGAAATCATGGTGATTTTGCCTATATAATCAACCAGTTTACAAATTCTGACCTTGTGCTAAATGAGGCAGGTGCGGATTTCCTCAAAGAAATTAGCAGAATCCCTCAAGACATTGAAGTAATTGTAAACCGACTTTTAAATCTTTATGGGGACACTGTTGATAGGACAGAACTGGAAGAGGACTTCGAATCTTTTTGTTTAGAACTATCAGAACAACATTATTTAGTGCTTGGTGAGAGCGAAGATGAAATCAAAAAGAAGGATGTGGAGTTCAACTATGAACTTCTAAATCTCCAACAGCCATCAATAGTAAGCATTATAAGTGAACGAAAAGAAAAAAGCACCTCTGATTTTTGGATTTCACGTGCTCAATCAGGAGATTATCAGCTGAACGACATCCAATTTGAGTTGACGAGTTCTTGCAATGAACGATGCATTCATTGTTATATTCCCAATGCAAGAAAAAGTGTCGGCCAGAATATGGATTATAAAGATTTCTGCTCCGTGATTGACCAATTTGTTGAAATGGGAGGTATTCATGTTGGACTTAGCGGAGGTGAATGTTTGACTCACAAAAACATTCTTAAAATCATTGAATATTGCCGAAAAAAAGATCTTATAATTACCATTCTCAGTAATCTTATCGCCTTACAGGATGAGCATATCCCTTTCTTGAAACAAGCAAACATTGCACACATACAGACTTCTCTCTATAGTATGGACGAAGCCATACACGATAAGATCACAACGATAAAAGGCTCTTGGAGAAAAACCAAAAGTGGTATTGAGAAATTGGTTGCGGCAAATATTCCTGTTCAAATATCCTGCCCATTGATGAATGCAAACAAGGATTGTTTCGTTGATGTTCTCAAATATGCCGAATCTTTACATACCATTGCCACGACGGATTACATTATCATGGCAGAATCCAACCAAGACACCGACAACCTTTCTCATCGGCTATCTGTGAACGATGTTGGAAAAGCAATACGTTCTGTTTTGGAGTATAAACGACAAAATGGTGAGTTATTTCAGGATGATGATTCGCCAAAGGGCTCAAACCATAAAGAAATAGTCAAGAGTCTCCCTGCTTGTGGCGCAGCAATGAACAGTATTTGCGTCCTGTCTTCAGGAGAGGTCTGTGCCTGCCCAGGATGGAATGGTATGGTCTGCGGCAACATTCATAAACAGTCTCTAAAGCAAATTTGGGAGCATTCGGAACAGTTAAAGCAAATCCGCAAAATCACTAAAGGGGATTTTCCACAATGCTTGGCGTGTGAGGCTCATGACTATTGCACATTCTGTTTGGTACGCAATTTCAACGAGAGTGGCGGTGACATGTTCAAAATCAACCAACATTTCTGCGATGTGGCATTTGCCAATAAGAAAATAGTGGAAGAATTTCAAAACAAATAATCAAATTAATAAATTTCAAAACAAGTAATTATGTTAAAGTCATTTGATAAAATTGAGAAGGAACTTATAACGAGATTGGTAAAAGAAAAAGAAGGCGGACAAGCGGTTCAACTTGGAAATGTTTTAGATACATTTTTCCAGAATACATACATTAAAATTGACAAAACTCAAAACAGTGTAGAAATAATGTATGCTCACGCCGATCAAACCTCGCAAATAATCCAAGATCAAAGTCGCGTGGCTTCAATCATACTTCTGTTGAATTATTTAGAGAAGAATGGATTTATTAGCTTATTTAACTGTGCAAACTATTCAACCCCAACATCCACCATAGGACAAGGAACACATAACACATGTACCATTTCGTATTCTTTTCCAGACCAAAGTATATCAAGCTGGTTGCTGAATAATTGTGACAAACAAATAGTTGTTAGCTATGATTTGGTGGAATTGGTTAAAGACAATTTCATCAGTAAAGATGAGTTGCGATTTAGAAAGCAACAAAAAATAACATGGATAAGCATAATCGTTTCTTTTCTGATTGGGCTGAGTGGAATAATTATGAATTTGCTGCCATCATGTTGTTGTCAATAAATTAATAATATGATTCTATGGGCCTCTTATCAGACATACTCCTTCTGCATTTCATGAAACGCCGTGCCAAACGCAAAGGGTGCGGCATCGGCGACATGGTGATGCTGAAAACCGGTGGCCCCGTTATGATGGTGGTAGATGTTGACTTTGAGGAAGCCGAATGCGAGTGGTTTTCCGAAAAGGATCAAAGGACATACCGCAAGTCGTTCATGTTTGAAATGCTTGTGAATGTAAACAACCTTGTGCCACAATCCGACATTTTCAAGCAACAGTATCCTGCAAAGACAAATAAATTGAAAAGAAACTAACAAAACAAACCTTATGCAACCCCAAACCTACATCCAGTTATTAGAAATCCTCACCTGTATGGGAGTGTACAATGCCAGAGTGTATAACTTCAAAGACAATCCTAAAGAGGTGGCCCAGTGTGCCGACGGCCTCAAGGAGATGGCGAAAGACCTGCAATTGCTTGGCTCCAAAACCTTCAACCCGTCACTGTGGCAAAAGTTCTGCAAAGAGTTGCATGGCGACAAACCTGTAGATATTGCCGCATCGGAACTCCAATCGGAAGCGTGGCGGCAAATCTTGCAGATACTGCCCCGCATCGCCTCCACAGCAGCCGTGTTGGAGGGAAAATGCCAGGATCCCGAAACGGTGGCCCACATCACTGCCCATGAACTCAAACCGCTCCTCAACCAATGCAACGAACTGCTCGATAGCGAGCGCACTGAAATCCGTGGCAAAAGTTTCCTTGAAAGGATGAAGGAGAAGTTCGGACGAAAATAAAGATAAAAATGGAAGAAGAATACATTAAAATGATGGAAAGAACTGTTGATTTCATTAAGAAAGTGAAATTGACTGTGATCAATTATGATAATCAAGTACACGTTCTCGAAAACAAATCTCCAAAATTACTTGAAGAAATGCGCGAAAATTACAAAGGATACTTGGAATGTATTGATGGTCAAATACAACTGTTTAGGAAACATCATATATGGATGTTCGCCGATTACACATTGGCAAGACGCTTCATGAATGTCTATTTTTCAGAAGTGGAGTCCTTGTTAGATGATCTTCACGGTATGGAACCATATTCCTCCTTGGTTTCAATTACATTAGAAGAATTGGCTTCAAAATTAGACAGTTGCAAAGATTATATACTCAGAAATGGAAACAGGAAGTTACCCTTTTAATCGCCCAAATATCGCAAAGCAATGTACAAGGACTTCATAAAGACTATGCTCGCCCTGCACACCCTCGTTGCCAAGGAGACTTTCGGATCGGACGCTGTGGTGGCACTGAACGTCGGGGAGCCAGGTGTGTACGAGAACAACCCTACCATTATCGAATATGAGCAAAAGGGCTACAAATTCTGTGATGCCAACATGTTCGGAGAAGGGTTGGAAAGAATGGAAACGCTCACTTTCAGGAAAGTGAACAAAGGTTGATAAGGTTAGAGCAAAATATCCAATAGTATGTCGGAAAAGAAATGGAAGATAGACAGCCGTGTGCCGCACAAATATCGCGGCGGTCGCAGAGGGAAAGGTTCGGAGTTCCCCCGCCGTGGCATGAATGAATATGAAGGCGAACGACTCTCCATGAGCAAACACAGGCTTTCCAAACACAAAACAATGAGCTACAACAAAGGAAACAGTTGGGCATCGTTGCATACTAAATACGTGGAAGGACTCCTCAACAAATACGCCAACAGACCGTTTGATGAAATGCTGAGCGAGTTTTACGCCAAAACCAAATCGCTGCGTCAAAGCGGACGACAACGTATGTGGGACACGCCATCCTACTTCTCGTATGATGTGGAAGGGTTCACACATCGTCGATTTGTGTCATGGGGTAAGAAAAAGTATTATGTCGATGACAACGGCATTCTCCGTCTAAAGGAGAACCATGCCGACAACGCCCCGAAGACAAAATTGACCCGCAAACAGAAGGCCTATAACTGCCAAGTTCCGGTGCCCACATTCGGCTTGAAAACTGACCAGTTCGAACTTTTAAGACAAAAGTACGACACCGCCGATCTTTTTGTGGGAGAATATTACGCTATAGTGGATGGAGAAGTTTGCAAAGTGCCGATTTACACCTCTCCAAAGACAGAAAATGATTACGAATTGTCTGATAGAATTGCCGTGGATGGTTTTAGTTTTGATGCAAAATTCAACCATGTTTTTTGGAACTTCACTTATAAAAAAGCGAACAGCTACAAAACCGAAGTCCGTGAAAAATTGGAGGCTTTGAAAAGGGAAAACAATATTGAAAATGAGGACGATGTGGCGCGCATGGAGCGTCGGCTCTGTTCCATGAAGGATTATTGGACAATGCACGGATGCATGGCTCTGGAGTTTTATACAAAGAAAAGTGGCTATATGCGATCAAACAATCATAGAAATTAATTAAATTCTTGTCATATGTACCGCCAATTCACCGCTTCCCGCGTTTCCGAATCCAACGTGCTGTTCCCGCCCACCATTATCTTCAACGACGAGGGCATCACCATCAAAACACCGGCGCTGCTGCACCACAACACCGACTTCATCCCCTACGAGGCGGTGTCGAGCGTGATGATCCACACCCCTATCGCCGGCTTCTCCACCATCACCTTCTACGCCTACGGCCGCGAGATCCGCGTCCACGGGTTCCTGCAGCGCGAGGTGCGGGAGATGAAACGGCTGGTGGAGGAGATGTGAAAGCAAAAGTGTCTGTAGTCCGAATGCCTTGGTAAAACAACGCCGAATGCCTTGGTAGTAACACAATGAATTATAATGTAGAATTATAATAATTTAGGATTATATTTTTGCAAGAGGGCTTTGGAATTGAAAAAATAGTGTATTTTTGCAAAAAAATTGAAATGATGTTTGTTGACAGACAAAGAGAGTTGACCCGATTAAAGACTGCTTTGAAGAGAGATAAGCCACAGTTCATAGTAATATACGGACGCAGGCGGATTGGCAAATCTACTCTGATCAAGAAGGTGCTGGACTTTGAACGCGGCGACATCTTTTTTATGGCAGACAGGACATCGGAGCCAAGCCAACGCCATTTGTTTTCGGCTACAGTCGATAGAATCATCAACGGTTTTTCCTCCGCAAATTATCCGAATTGGGAATCCCTTCTCGTTAACCTTAACAGATTTGTAGATAAACGTGTAACAGTATGTCTTGACGAGTTCCCATACCTCGTCAAGAGCTGTCCAGCATTGCCCTCCATCCTCCAAAAACTGCTTGACGAAAAACTACTGAAATACGACTTGATTATTTGCGGATCCTCGCAGCAAATGATGCAGGGATATGTCCTTGACACAAAGGAACCTCTGTATGGCAGGGCTGACGAAATCATCAAGATGAAACCGATACCTGCTTCGTTTGTACAACAGGCATTGCAATGCAATGTGACCCAAGCTGTCTTCGAATATTCAGTTTGGGGAGGCGTTCCCCGCTATTGGGAACTTCGCAACAATTACGAAAGCCTTAATGAGGCAATCAAAAACCTGCTTCTGACTTCGGATGGCACATTATACGAAGAGCCGGCAAGACTATTGCAAGACGAGATGCGTGATACCATACAGGCTTCCTCTGTTTTGTCGTTTATCGGTGGTGGCGCACACAAAATCTCTGAGATTGCCGCTCGCGCCGAAAAAAAAGCAACCGACATTACTCCACAACTGTCAAGACTAAGGGAACTTGGTTTCATTAGCAAAGAGATCCCTTTTGGTGAAAACGAGAAAAACAGCAAAAAAGGTCTATACTACATATCCGACCCTCTGTTGCATTTCCACTACCGATATGTCCTCCCATATCGTTCGCTCATAGAATTAGGAAATAGCGAGTCTGTGCTGGAATTATTCGATGCCACACGAAATGACTATACAAGTGAGACTTGGGAACAATTATGCAGAAATCATGTCGCAGCCAGAAGTATTGACGGTGTTGTTTACAAAATGGCTTTGCGATGGTGGGGAAATTATTTTGACGAAGAACGGAAACAGTATTGCAAGGCGGAGTTGGACGTGGTTGCCGAGTCTTTTGATGGCCAACATCTTTTCATAGGTGAGTGTAAATGGAAGGAGGAAGTCAATGTGAGGGAAGAATTGCTCCGTCTTAAAACCATCGCCAAGGGATTATCTTTTGCCAAGGGGCACACTATACATTACGGTTTGTTTCTGAAGGAACCCACAACTCATTCCGAGAATGTCACTGTTTTTTATCCTGACGATGTGATGACATCTCTATAATTGGCTTTTACATAGCCGCATCGTCATCTTCAACGAATGAGGGCATCACCATCAAAACACCGGCGCTGCTGCACCACAACACCGACTTCATCCCCTACGAGGCGGTGTCGAGCGTGATGATCCACACCCCTATCGCCGGCTTCTCCACCATCACCTTCTACGCCTACGGCCGCGAGATCCGCGTCCACGGGTTCCTGCAGCGCGAGGTGCGGGAGATGAAACGGCTGGTGGAGGAGATGTGATTTCTTTGATTTTTATTCGTGTCCAACTCTATTTTCATCTGATCTTTATATGTTAAGTGTCGATTATTCCTCTGACTTTTTCTTCGCAATGCATTTTTTTGTATTTTTGCAGGCAAAAAAGAAAGTCATGTACTATCCGAGAACTATTGACAAATATTTGATTGAATGGAAAGAGAGTGCTGATCATAAGCCTTTGCTATTGCGTGGGGTAAGACAAGTGGGAAAGTCGTGGGCAGTAAAGAACCTTGGGCGGCAATTCAAGTATTTCATAGAAGCCAACTTTGAAAAACGTAAAGAGTTGAAGTCATTGTTCGAAAGGACACGGAACGCTCATGATCTTGCAGCCATGATTGGCAGAATGTACAACACACCTGTGGTGGCCGGAGAGACATTGCTTTTTCTCGATGAAATACAGGATTGCTCAGAAGCCATTCACAGTCTTTGGTCCTTCAAGGAAGATTTTCCCGAATTGCACGTGATTGCAGCCGGATCTTTGTTGGAGTTTACCTTAAAAGACTTGCATTCTTTCGGGGTTGGGCGCATAAGGTCGCTGTTCATGTATCCGATGTCTTTCGACGAGTTTTTGGAGGCACAGGGCAAAACCCTATGGCTTGAGGCCAAAAGAGAGGCAAATCCTCAAAAACCCATGTTTGACGAGCTGCATCAGGAGCTGGTCGGGCAGTTCCGCACTTTCCTTTTAGTGGGAGGCATGCCGGCAAGCGTCGCCAAATGGGTGGAGACACACGATTATGTGCTTGCGGCTAACGAGCAAGACGATATCCAGCAAACGTACTATGACGATTTCGCCAAGTATGCAAAGAAAATAGACCCGCAATTGTTACGCAACACTCTCCAAAGTGTTGTAAGCCAGATTGGTGGAAAATTTGTCTATAGCAAGGTGCAAGGCAATGCAAGCAGTGAGGAGGTGAAAAAAGCCCTGCAAATGCTATCAGATGCGGGAATCATAAAACGAGTGATACACTCTGCAGGGAACGGCCTTCCTCTCGGCGCGGAAAGCAACCTGAAATTCCAGAAATACATTTATCTTGACAGTGGCCTGCTCCTGCGCATTATGGATTTGGAATTGGGTGGCGCCGGTCCCCTGACCCAACAGATTCTTACAGATACAGCGGCGCAATTGGTGGACAAGGGCAGCTTGACAGAAATGGTTGCCGGCTGGGAAATAGTCAAATATTCTTCGCCTCGAACACAGAATGACCTGTATTGGTGGGAGAATCTTGACAGGGGCACCGTATCCGAAGTGGATTATTTGCTTGCCCGCAATATGCGCGTGCTTCCTGTAGAGGTGAAATCTGGTATCAGCGGCAAGATGAAAAGCCTGCATCTGTTCATGCACAACAAGCACCTGACGGAAGCTGTCAGGTGTTCGCTTGAAAATTTCGGCGAACTCGTCAATCAAGATAAATCTGATGCTGGTGCGCAAAGTCGGATTCTCATACTTCCGCTATACGCTATTTCCAATTTGTTTTAATAAAGGATGCAGGCACTGCTGCACCACAACACCGACTTCATCCCCTACGAGGCGGTGTCGAGCGTGATGATCCACACCCCTATCGCCGGCTTCTCCACCATCACCTTCTACGCCTACGGCCGCGAGATCCGCGTCCACGGCTTCCTGCAGCGCGAGGTGCGGGAGATGAAACGGCTGGTGGAGGAGAGGTGACACACAAGCTTTAAAAAACAGAATCTCCTTCTTTCAGCCAACGTGCCAAATCAAAAACCATAATACCTTGATAATCATATAACTCATGCTTTGTTCTTGCAATTAGCATTTTGGGGTAGGCATCCCGAATTTTCAATAACGGGTCCGTTTCCCGTTGAAAAGTTTCAGGATTGCTGATATCATCACTCACTTGGATGTATATTTTCTTGTTTCCCCGCATAGCAACAAAATCAACCTCTTTCTGGTAAAGTTTGCCAACATAAATGCTGAACCCTCGGCGGAGCAATTCCAATGCAACAATGTTTTCGTACACCCGACCATAGTCCATGTTCCGCCTCCCCAATACGGCAAAACGGATCCCGCTGTCCGCCAGATAATATTTGTCCAAGGTCTGCAAATATTTTTTCCCTTGTATGTCGTATCGGGACACTTTATACAGCACAAAAGCATCGCACAGGTATTTCAGATAAGAACCTATTGTAGTATGATTGGTTATGGTGCCATTTGCTGTCAAGCAATTGCTTACATTATTGGACGAAGTTGTGTTGCTGATGTTGTCCATCATGTATTCTGTTACCTGTTCCAGCATTTTCGAATCAGGCAGATTGTATTTTTCCGTCAAGTCGCGCCGTAAAATGGTATGATATACATTTTTCACGTAATTCTTTCTGTCACGTTCCTTTTCATAAACATAACTTCCCGACAAGCCGCCTTCCACAACATATCGGTCAAACAGTACCTGCAAATCGGTATCAGATTCGTAATAAGCACAAAACTCCTTAAACGAGAAAGGCAACACATGGATTTCAATGTGACGTCCGGTGAAAAGAGTTGCCAAATCGGAACTCAGCATAAAGGCATTAGATCCTGTCAGATAAATATCATACAATCCTAAACTATGCAAACTATTGATTGACAACTCGAAATGTTCACAAAGTTGCACTTCGTCAATAAGCAGATAGTTTTTCATCCCAACCTTATGCCGTGCTTTCGCCCATTCATACAGATGGTGATACTCCAATAATGACTCGTTTTCCAATACGGAAAGATCAACATATACCACATTGGCACTCGTATCATTCATTTTCAAACGATCAACAAACGATTTCATTATTTCCGATTTGCCTGCACGACGGATACCCGTGATAACTTTAATATCAGGAGTGTCTTTTACATCCCAAAGATAATTTTGATAATCAACACGTTCAATTATTTTCATTTGCAAAACTTGAAAAATTTTTATTTTTTGAAACTGCGGCAAAAATACAATATTTCACTTAGAAAAGAACATCATTGATACGTTTTTTTGTTTTTCAAAGTGAAATTATACTAAAGTCGTATATCGCCGGCTTCTCCACCATCACCTTCTACGCCTACGGCCGCGAGATCCGCGTCCACGGCTTCCTCCAGCGCGAGGTGCGGGAGATGAAACGGCTGGTGGAGGGGAAAACAGAAAAAGCCATTTATCTGGCAGTAATAAACAAAAACCAATGATTTTGTTTGTGTCGAACTGGATTTTACATTCCAGAAGAGCGTGATGCGGTTCAAGTGTCATTGTGGTCGGCAATCCAAAATTTTGTACTTTTGCATTTTTTTAAGGAACAATGAAGAAAACAGGACTCTATTTCGGATCGTTCAACCCGATTCACATCGGGCACTTGATTATTGCCGAATATCTGCTGGAACATTCCGATTTACAGGAACTTTGGTTCGTGGTGTCGCCGCAGAACCCGCTGAAAAAGAAAACGTCGCTGTTGGACGACCGGCAGCGGCTTCACCTCGTGAATTTAGCCATTGGCGACGACTTGCGCTTTCGGGCTTGCGATGTTGAGTTTTCACTGCCGAAGCCTTCCTACACGAGCTACACCCTTCAGGTGCTGCACGAACAGTATCCGCAGCGCGAGTTCTGTCTCATCATGGGCGAGGACAACCTGCAGACTTTCAAGAAGTGGTTCAATTACGAGTATATCTTGGAAAACTACCATCTCTATGTCTATCCCCGGCCTGGTTATGACGGTGGCGATTTTCTCCGCCATCCGCACGTTCACCTTGTCGATGCGCCCCTGATGGCTCTCTCCTCCACGTTGATCCGCGACAATCTCAAAAACGGCAAGTCCGTACGCTACATGATGCCTGAGGCGGTGTTTCAGTACGTTGATCAGGAGGGCTTTTACAGATAACGGCTGTAATCATTTGTCAGAGAGGATAAATGTGCCAAGTGTTTCGGAAGGAATTCGTCAATAGCCATCCAAAATGATATACATGGATTTTTGTTGAAAAAAATACACTAAAATAGTATTTATTGCGTTAAGAAATGTTATTTTTGCAAAATTGAAAAACTTAATTGTATGAAAACCAAAGTGATTGAGGTGCTCAATACCATCTATGACCCTGAAATTCCCGTCAATATCTGGGAGTTGGGGTTTATCTACAAGTTGGAGGTCAACGCGAACAATGATGTCTATATCCTGATGACGCTGACTGCACCCAACTGTCCGGTGGCGGAGAGTTTGCCCATGGAGGTGCAGACCCGCGTGTCGATGATTCCCGGTGTGAATAAAGTGGTGGTGGATGTCACCTTTGATCCGCCGTGGACGATGGATTGTATGACCGAGGCCGCCAAAATGGAGCTCGGACTGCTATAGCAAATCCCTTTTCACCGAATAGCTTCAGATTCCAACCAAAATCATTAACCGAATGGAAAATAAAGACAAATACAACGCTTTCAGTTTGTTAAAGTTCATGTGGAAGTGGCGGAAGTGGTTGCTTATCGTGTGTGCGGCCACTTTTGTCGTGTCGGCTGCGTGCTCCTTCCTGGTGCGTCCTCGATTTAAATCCACTGCCGTGATTTATGCACCGCGCACCAGCTCGGTGTCAAAAATATTGTTGAATGAGCAAAACTACAACGAACGGTTGGAAATCAAGGCTTTGGCGACAGTTGACGAGACAGAGCAGATGCTGCCTTTCCTGAACGCCGTCGCTATCAAGGACTCCCTGATCAACAAGTACAATTTGGCGGACTATTACGGTATAGACCTCAACAAAAAGGGTGGCAAAACCAAACTGTACAAAACGGTGATGAACAATTTGACGGTCAAGCGAACGGAATACGGTGCCATTTCTGTTTCGATGAGCGACTGGGACCCGCAGCGAGCCTACCAGATGACATTGGATGTCATACGTTGGCTCGACACCATCAAGAACCGGGTGGAATACGAGCGCGCAAGTGCGGCTGTTGCCATATTGCAGCATCAGATGGACTCTATCCAACATGAATTGGACATCGTGAACGATTCCATCCGCGAAATCATGTCTCACGGCGTATTTGACGTGAAGTTACAAAGCGAGCGCCTTACGCAGCAATATGCCATTGCGGCCGCACAAGGCAATACTGCTGCCATGCAACGTATTCAGAAAGAACAAGATACGATCGCAAAATACGGTGCCCAGCTCACCTCGTACCAAGATCTGGAATTCAATTTCAGTAAATATCACGCACTTTGCAAGGAAAAGCTGATGGATGCCAAGATGGACATGACCACCATCATGCCGGTGAAATTCGTCATTGATCAGCCTTATCCTGCCGACAAAAAGTATTATCCTAAAAAATCCCTCATTGTCATCATTTCCACCCTTTGCGCTTTCATTCTGACAATGATTGTGCTATTAATGATTGAAAGAATTGAAAACAGGCCTGAAAGAAAGGATATTACAGCTGACACAACGGATCACTAAGCGGCACATTGCTGTCTTATTGGTTGTTTTGGCGCTGGTGCTGGCCAACGGCTATGCCATAATCAGGGAGTTTCCTGTCATACCGCTGATTACGGTTGCCGCAGTAGGCTTGTATGTTGTGTTTTTCCATGCCGACTGGGCTATGTATCTGGTGGCGCTGACCACCCCTTTCTCGGTTGTCATCAACAGCAAGGAAATCCCTTTGGGACTGTCGTTGCCTTCGGAAGCCTTGATGATCGGACTGACCATGGTATTCTTTGCCCGCATTCTGTATGACTTGCGGCTGAATCCCAAAATGTTGAAACACCCGATCTCCATTGCTCTTTTCCTTTACTTGGGTTGGATGTTTGTCACTTGTATGACCAGCGTACGGCCTGTGGTTTCATTCAAATTCTTTGCCTCAAAGGTATGGTTCATTACCTCTTGCTATTGGTTTTTCATGCAGATGGCAGACGATGACATCCGCAATGTGTCTCGTTATTTCAACTGCTACGCTATAGGATTGGTCGTTATAGTGCTGATTACCACATATAAACATGCGATTAGCGGATTCGATGAGCACTATGCGCACTATGTGATGTCACCCTTTTACAACGACCATACCGCATACGGTGCTGCATTGGCTTTCATGCTGCCTGTCACGGCTGGCTTTTTCTTTCTCCCTGGGAACAAATGGCCCCAACAGGTCTTTTATATTGTTGTCACCCTGATTCTTTTGATGGGTTTTTATCTGTCATTCAGCCGGGCGGCGTGGATTAGCCTGGTTGCGGCCATAGGGGTTTTGGTGATTCTCAAGCTGCGTATAAAGCTGTCCTGGTTGATCTCCGGGGGACTTGTGATCGGTGCACTGCTGTTTTTTTACTCGGATGACATTTTGTACAAAATGAGCCGAAACAGCCAAGATTCCTCTGGGAATTTTGTGGAGCATATTCAGTCCATGTCGAACATCAGCACTGATGCCTCCAATATGGAGCGTCTCAACCGTTGGACCGCCGCGTTCGGAATGATCAAGGAAAGGCCCGTGTTTGGCTGGGGTCCGGGAACGTACCAATTCGAATATGCACCATTCCAGCACGGCTATTATCGGACCATTATATCCACGGATTTTGGCGACGGGGGAAACGCTCACAGCGAATACATCGGTCCATGTGCCGAAAGCGGTATCCCTGGCACCATAACCGTTTTCATTCTTGTCTTCACGATTCTATTTTATGGAATTAAAACCTATATTTATGCCGAAGACAAAATATTGAAAATCACATCGTTATGTATGACTCTATCTCTTGTTTCCTACTATGTTCACGGTGTGTTCAACAATTTCCTCGACACAGACAAACTTTCCGTTCTGGTTTGGGCTTCCATGGCGGTCATTGCCATTTGCGATATAAAACGAAAGCAAATAACTGACATTTAATCTCTTGTGTTATTCATAACTTCGTTGAAGCAATGCCGGCAGAGTGGTTCGTACGAATCCTTTTCGCCGAGAAGCACTTGTTGCTTGTTGGCTACGATACGGTAGGAGAAATGGGCGAGGTCTCCGCAACGTGTACAGATGGCATGTTGTTTGCTGACATATTCGGCCACTGCCATCAGCTTGGGCATCGGGCCAAACGGGATTCCCTTGTAGTCCATATCCAACCCGCTGACAATCACACGAATGCCAGCATCAGCCAACTGATTGCAAACATCCACGATGCCATCATCGAAAAACTGCACTTCGTCGATGGCCACCACCTGCACGTCACTCATGTTGACGTACAGAAGTATTTCCGATGAATTGTTGACAGGCGTGGATATTCGCGAATTTTCGTTGTGGGACACCACTTCCGTCTCGTCATACCTTGTGTCAATGGCCGGCTTAAACAACTCTATTTTTTGATTGGCGAACTCCGCCCGGCGGATACGTCGCAGCAACTCCTCTGTCTTTCCGGAGAACATCGATCCGCATATTACCTCAATCCAGCCTTTTCGATGATTCCTGCTCGCTTTATTTTCTAAAAACATTTCTCTAATATGTATAAATTTCGTATTTTTGCATCTTTTTTCAGCGTGCAAAAGTATAATAAAAACCGTTAATCTGACATATAAAAAACAAAAAAATGAACGACGAATACCAAAAGATGTCGGAAATGCTGGATAATTGGTTATCCAACAGTTCAAAAGAGGTCAAAATGGCCCTGATTGAAAAAGAAATTCTTTTAGAGAAAACGAGGAAACTGTATGTTCAGCTGTCGGCCTTGGAGACGGAGGAATATGAGGCACCGGAAGCGGTAGCCTCTCCTGTTGCGCCTGCGTCCGAACCTCAAAAACAGTTCACACCGGCCAAAACATTGGAAGAAGATGTGGAGCTTTTCTTTGACACAGAACATGAAAGCTATAACACCGTCGAGCAAGAGCTCAAAAGCATAGCGGAAGAAATCAACGAGTCGCAGGCAACCGTTGGCGAGGTGAAGCCAGAAGCGGAAAAGAAGGAACAGACTGCTTCTATTCCGGACATTTTTGATCAGATAGAGCGACCAGAGGAATCAACGGAAGAGAGTGAAGACAGTATCATGGAAGATGATGCGGACAGTCTTTTCGTCGAAACGGATTTTGAGATCAAAGTTGGTCCCGAGGTGGATGAGACTAAACACGCGGAAGACGACATCTTGCAGTTTATCCCTCCGAAATCCACTTCCGCGCCGGAAAAACCCGTGCAGGCAGAGGTTTCCCGTCAGAATATGCCGGAAAAGCCGGCTGTGCAGCCTCCTGCACCTCCAAAACGTGCAGAAAACTTTACTGCGAAGCCTCAACAACGCTCCCTCAACGACCTGTTCAACGAAAAGCGCGAGGACCATTCTATCAGCAGCCAATACCAACGCGCCAAAGTCGGGGATTTGACCAAAGCCATTTCCATTAACGACAAATTTATCTATATCAAGGAGTTGTTCCATAATCGCGGGGAGGATTTCAGTGCCTCCATCCGCCAACTCAACGAATGCAAAAATATGGAGGAGGCTTTCGACTGCCTTGAACATCTGAAGCAGAAATTTTATTGGGATTCAAAATCCGATGCATATCTCTCATTTTGCGACTTGTTGCGACGGAAATACTCCTAAGTTTGTGGAATAATCCTCAAGAAGCCAGTCTCTTAAATTAGGGTAATTCCATATTGCCAAAATTGCTATCTTTGCCGCCAAATTTGTATGATGCAAGTAGAAGATTTTGAAGATATACGACCTTATACGGATGCAGAATTCAAGGAGGCTTATTACCGCCTGATGGACGATCCCCGTTTTCAGGACGCCATTGCTTTGTGCGTTCCCAGTTACTCTATTGAGCAGTTTCGGAAGGATTTTGCAAATTTTAACACTATTGATGAGGTTCAGGCGGACTTCGACAAGAAATTCGTCGATGCGTTCATCGCGCAGTCCACGAAAGGTATTTCGTTGTCAGGCATTGAGAACACGGTTGAGAACGAAGCGTACATGTATATCGGCAACCATCGCGATATCACCTTCGATCCCGCCATTCTGGAATACTATTTTTTTATCACACACCGCAGGACCTCCCGGATTGCTATGGGTGACAATCTTTTCACCACGCCTCTGCTCGGGGAGGTGGCCAAGTTGAACAAGATGATTAAGGTGAAAAGGGGTGGGTCAATGCGTGACAAATTGATGAATTCCAAGAGGTTGGCAGCCTATATTCAGTATTCTCTTTTTGAGGATAGGGAGTCTGTGTGGATTGCCCAGCGCGACGGACGCACAAAGGATGGGAACGATATTACCAAACAAGGGCTGCTTAAGATGATTACCCTCGGCAACGACAAAAACCTGGTGGAAACCATCCGACGAATGAACATTACACCCGTAACCATATCCTACGAGTATGAGCCTTGTGATAGCTTGAAAGCCAGAGAGTTGGCTATAAGTGAACATACTACCTACCATAAGAAACCCGGTGAAGACTTCGACAGCATCAAGCAGGGTATTTTTGGACAGAAAGGGCGCGTCTCTTTGGCTATCGGTAAGCCGTTGGACAAGGAGTTGGATAATGTTCCCACAGACATCACCAATAACGACAAGCTGCATAAGATTTGTCATTTTATTGATAATCAGATATATAAGAACTATACGCTTTATCCGAACAACTACATTGCCCACGATTTGATGCATCAGAACGAGGACTTCGTTCATTTTTATACATCGGACGAAAAAACTCGTTTTGAGCAATATCTGCAGCGTAAATCGCAGATAGCCGATGTTCCGTTTGAAAAAATGCATGAAAATTTGTTGAAGATATACGCTACACCGGTAGATAATCACTACAAGGCATTATCAGAAGAAAATTAATAATTTTTAACGCAATATGGACGAAATACAACCCCCGTCGCAATTAAAGGTTTTAGTTATCCGACTCAGTTCTATTGGTGACATTGTTCTGACCACCCCGGTCGTAAGGGCGTTAGATGAGCAGTTGCCGCAATCCGAGGTGCATTTTCTGGTTCGAAAGGACTATGTGCCTGTGGTGGAAACAAATCCGCATATACATAAGGTTCATGCGTACGATCCCGAAAATGTGAGTCAAACCATTCAGGAACTTGAAAAAGAGCGTTTTTCTGTTGTCATCGATTTGCAGAAAACCCTTCGTTCACGTAAAATAGTGCGTAAACTGGGAGTTCCCGCCTACACATTCAACAAGCACAACTTTGCCAAGTGGCTTTGTATCCATTTCAAGATGAATGGGCTTCCGGAAACGCACATCGTGGAGCGTTATTTTGAGGCTGTCAAGATGCTGAATGTGCATAATGATCACAAAGGATTGGAATTTTACATTCCTGACAACCAAGGGTTTGATGAAGATGATTTGCCTATGATGTTCGACGATGGTTTCGTGGCTATAGTGCTAGCCGCGCAGCATTTCACCAAGCGTATTCCCGTTTCGAAAGTGGTGGAAATCGGCAGTATCCTGCACAAGCCCATCATGCTGTTAGGAGGCAAAGATGTTTATGAAGAGGGCGAGCAGGTGGTTTCCCAACTCGGCGAACGTGCCACCAATGGGTGCGGCAAATATTCGCTTTACCAGTCGGCGGCAATCCTGCAACATGCAGACTGTGTAATCACCGGCGATACCGGGCTGATGCATATTTCGGCCGCGTTGCACAAGCCTACGGCCGCCATTTTTGGAGCCACAATTCCTGAATATGGCTATTATCCCTATATGCCTGGCGAACGGGAGAAATTCCGCAATTTCGAGGTTTGTCCACTCAATTGCCGCCCTTGTTCCAAATTCGGAAGTTCAAGGTGCAAGCGCACGCATTTCAAGTGTATGAAGAATATCTCTGCGACGGAAGTGGCGGAGTGGGTGAATCGGTTCTGAAAAGTTGTTTGGGAGCTTTATTTTTGTCATTTTCGCTCCACATTTCCAAAACCTGCGAAGTCAGTTGAACAGAATCTAAGATAACGTGAGCTCGAATTAGCAACTAAAAGAGTATCAATTGATTATAGGTATAGATCTTGACGCAATCGACGGTTGTTGTGTTTGTAGAAATGCTTTAGGCAGTTGTGCCTGCAAGAGTGGAATATAATCATGATGGTGATGACCTCGGTGTTTGAAAGTTTGTTGGTTTTGTCCCTGTGTTTTTTCCTGTCATTGCTTTCTAGAGGGTCTTTTTTGGTCTTATTGTTGAAAAATTTGCAGAAGATGTCGTCTAGACAAAAAAATTCTGTAATTTTAACGTTGGATAACGTAGCAATTTGTATTTTGGGTTTGACGATGCAAATATAAAAAGTATCGTTATATTATTCATTTTTAAATAATTAATTTTTTTCGAACACATGTTGATTATTAGTCCACTTAGTTTCTTTCCAGTATATGGAAGTTGACTGTTTACCCCTTTCCGGCTGTTTAAAACTGTTTAATTCACAGTTAAATAGTGACAATCTTTTTGCTGTTTCTGGCGGCCGGCACTTGCACGGTACCCCGTCACGGACTTACCACGTAGTACGGGATCACCTGTTCGACGCGCCCTATCGCCTGCTCGAACCGCTGCGTGTTGTTGCATCGGCAGGTCCTCCTCCTGAACAGTGCTTCATAGACGTATCGGTGGAACATCGCGGCGGACACGAAATGGTAAATCCCCGCCACCATACGTTTCACCTGGAGCCACAGTCCGTTCGCAATTCCTTTATTCACAGGTGTTTTCGTTTTCGGATCTCGTCTCATGCCGTGCGGTTCTTCTATATTATATTTCTCCAATTCACTCTCCGCCAGCGTCTGGTAGCAGACGTAGTCGTCGGTGAATATCCGGCTGCTGGGCTGCACGAAAGGGAGAATTTTGGGATGCAGTTCCAGCGGCTCCGTGAGTTGTCTGATGACGAGCGGCCTGCCGGAGCCGTTGTTCACATCGACTTTTTCCCCATGCACCGTGTCCGGGAAGCCATCATCCTCGTCGCGCAGCAGGATTCTGATTTTGTGCAGGACGTGCCAGGCGGTGCTTTGCGACACCTCGATTTCCCTGGCGAGCTGTGCGGAGGAGATGCCCTGTTTGTTGTTGACAATCAGGTAGATGGCTTGAAACCACTGGAGCAGTTTGAGCTTGGTGTTCTGGAAGACCGTCCCGACGAGCACGGAAAAAGTACTCTTGCAGTCCTTGCAAGCGTAGCGACCGTCCTTCCGGTGATAGACGGTGGCACAACCGCAGTAGGGGCAGACGGGCTTGCCGTGCCATCGTTGCTCGGCGAGGAAGTCAATGCACTTCCGGTCGTCGGAGAAGTGCCTGGTCAGGGCTTTGAGTGTCCTGAACTTGGACAAGGGGGTGTTTTTCATTTTCAAAGTTTTTGTAAGAACGAATATTTTGTCGCCTGCAAAGATAAAATAAAAAAGTGTAAAAGCAAGCGATTTGAAGAAAATATTTTCCATACTGATAATCAATGCGTTATGGATTCACTGCCAACTTCCGAATACTGAAAATGAGATTCTTGGAACCCTTGTTTTCGATGGAATCCATCTGTTTCGTCCGCGAAATCAGGTTTTGTTTTAGTGTAAAACCAACCCTTTTTTTTCCCCTTATCGTTCTATAACGAAAAATTCGTTATATTTGCCGCCGTAAATTTTTCCGTATGGCGACATTGAAGAAACTTACTGCCTCAGAAGAGGCTATTATGCAAATAATCTGGAAGTTGGGACAAGGATTTGCCCAAGACATTATCAGCGAGGTGCCGGAACCGAAACCGCCATATAACACCACACTTTCCGTGGTGAAGGCACTGGAACGCAAGGGCTATGTCGGGCACGAGACTTTCGGCAAGGCGAACCGCTACTATCCGCTCATTTCCAAGGAGGACTATTCGCGCACCCTCCTCGGTCGCATTGTCAGCCACTATTTCAACAACTCCCTCTCCTCACTGGTCTCCGCCTTCACCGCAGACCACCCTGTTTCTGACCAAGACTTGCAGGAACTCGAACGACTGGTCCAAAAGGCGAAACAAAGTCCAAAGTCATAAATCGCAAATCGTAAGTCAATGTTCAAGCTGATAGACATCGGAATTATTGTGCTGTCGAGCGGGCTGTTTCTGCTTGGCTATCTCTTTTTGTTGCGTAAAGAGAAGTATTTTCAGCTTAACCGTTTCTATTTGCTGTTTTCCCTGGCGTTTTCTACGTTGCTTCCTTTTGCAAGATTCAGTATTCCTGAACAATACATAATACCGAATACTCAAGTTTTTCTGACAACGGTTCCAGAAACATCCATCGCACATTTCGGAGTGATATTATACTCGACTGGAGTTGTGTTTTTCTTCTTTTTGTTTCTTTTGAGATTGTTTAAGGTCTTGAGGCAGATCATAGGAAAGCATTACATGGATATGAATGGCTTGAAAATCATTGATAATCCTGAACAGAAAGTGCCTTTTTCCTTTTTCCATTACGTTGTGGTAGATTTTGCCACTTTTGAACCAGATGAATTGGATATGGTGCTTCGTCACGAGGCTGCGCACGCCAAACAGTGGCACACGCTGGATATTCTTTTTGTAGAGCTTGTGGGCGTGGTTTGCTGGTTCAACCCTTTCGTGTGGGCGTATAAATCCGCGCTCAAGTCCCAGCACGAGTATGCGGCGGACGCGGCAGTCATCCGCTCGAAAGTTCCCCGTAATGACTATCTCGACCTGATTTTGAAACAGATTCGCCATCAAAGCCGTCTGACTCCCGTCCATTCGTTTAGCGCCACCGCAGTTAAAAGCCGCATCCGTATGATGATGGCAACCGTTCAAGGCCGCCGCCGTAGGGTGCGTTATCTTTCTGTGATTCCAATGGTGGCATTGCTTGTTGCGGGCAATTCGCTGCTCGCCTCCTCTAAAAATGTTCCTTCTTTTATGGAAACGGTGGTTTCCGATGCGGTTTCGCAGTCGCATTCCGAATATTCTGAAAAGGCGGTGACTGTTCCGACGAAAAAAATAAACGCAAAGAGAGCTGTCCGTCAGACCAAAACGCATTCCCAACATACCGATGAGGTTTCCCAACCTAACGTATTAGAGTCCCAGTCCTGGCTTTCCACACAATATGGGGATCCCGTGGAGTTCTATGACGAAGCGCCCGACACAAAGCAGGAGGAGCATTACAATGTAATTGTGACGGGCGATGCGCCGCAAATCTATCAGGTCAGCGTTTCCGGAACGCCATAATCTTTCCGTAATCTCCCTTAATGTTCAAAAACTTATTCCCTAAACAGCCCCGTAAGGGGCAAGAGCTTGGTAGAATTGATTATAACGAAAATATCATTATATAACGAAAGTATCATTAAAACCCCAAAGCAATGAAAAAGATTACAAACATTTTGGTTATCACGATTTTGTGCTTGGTTGTCCAGGCACAGGAACCCGTTCTTTCACCGAGGTTGAAAGAGTATTACCGTATCAAGATGGAGATGAACAATCTTTACAGTGAGTTCAGTTGGGCAGGAAATCGGACGAAGGACACGGTAGCCATGCGGGAGATTCTTGCCCGTTACGAGGAGAACAGACAGCGTCTGCAGCAGTTTCCCGAGTATTTCCGCCCTTCTTGGGATGCGCGCAACTATGCTGATATGCTCGCTGTATTCGGCCGTTATGCTGAGGCGGTTGCCCTTTACGATACAGCGTTCTATCATCGCCAAATGGAGGCTTACGACTTCAACCTTCCTTACCGTCGGGCCTATTTTGCAGGCGACACGCTGCTACACCAGCGCAAGCTGGCCGAATACCAGCAAGCGGAGTGCGGTCTGTATTCATACAACGAGTGGCAGGTGCGCAGAAAGCTGTGGGAACTGCAACAGATGGACCAGATGGCCATCAAGCTGTCGGATTTGCCGGGACTTGACCACGAGATGGAGGTCCGGATGTTTGCATTCAAGGACTCTATTCTGAAAGCGTCCATTGCGCAGCTTCGGGCGGACTATCCTGAAATCGAGGATGTGCTTTCCTTGGACTTTTTCGCCAAATTTCTCTTGGGCCGCCACCTCTATTCAGCCGACCCGGATTACTGGTTCGAGGTGGAGTATCCGCGTTCTCGCAAGCTTTTGGAGAGCGGACAGGGCAGCCCAGAATCGTACGCGCACACTTACGACTTCTACCTGATGCGCACCGGCAAGGGGAAGAGCTATTATGGCCAATATGGTTGTTCGGACGACCTGACTTCTGCGGACACGGCGGGGATCAACCGTCACCGCGCCGACATCGGACTGGAACCCCTTGAGGCGGAAAGGCGGGACAAGAATGTGATTTATATCACGTATTGATAGGGTAGGGTGTTAAATTTGACTCACCGCTGGCTTTTGATGAATATACTTTTCCGGAACGGATCGAACCGCTCTTTCATAATGACGGCGATAATCAGCTTCTCAACAGACGCGACGAGGTAGATGAGCCAAAAGAATCTTTTACATTACAAAAATGTGAAAAGGTTGCAGGGTGTTTGGTTATTTTATACTTTTGCGTCAAGATTTGAAAATTTTGTAATGAAGTTTTGAGTATTATGGAATACAGAAGGATGTGTTTTGAAGTGTCCCGGCGCGTTGGAGGCGACGTTTTCAAGTGTCGCAAAACGGGCAGGCTTATCCTCTGACGAATTTCATGTTCCCTTTGATTTTGGCCGACGCTGCCTCCTTTTGAAAGGACATGCGGGCGGTTCTTCGGAAATTTGACGCCAAATACACACAATATTTCTGAATTAGCGTATTGACAAATGCATCGCCATAAATCAACTTGTTTTCGGCCAAATATTCGAGCATGGTGCTGTTTTCATTCTCTAAGAAGGTCAATCCGGAGCAATCCAGATTCACTTTGTCCACATCTGTGCCGTTCACGGTGATTTTATCAGGCAAGTCGGAAAAAAGGATTTCGCCATCTTCCGTCACCATGTAAAGTCTCATCGTGCCGGCAGATTTGGCAAAATCGAAAGAGTAGTGGTCGATGGGGTACGCAGAGGCGGTCATATTTCTGACGACCATGTATTCCGATCCATAATAGAGCGGTTCCAATGCTGTTTTGCCGTGGGGTGGGATTTCATACGTGTGTTGCACTACCATCTCGCAGCAACGCATATATTTCGTTCTTCTTAAAGAGTAAATACGGTTGCCTAAAGCCGGATGGCAAGACAGCATCCCGATTTGTGGAAATGTTTCAATTATAACTGTTGTATCGCTATTGTTCACAATCTCTGCATATATTTCCAAGGAAGGAGCTATATGAAGTATATTGTAATTCAGAGTGCCGCCGATTTCACAGTTTAGCGTTCTGAATTCCAAGGAGAGCTGTGCTTTGAGGAGCGCTGGCACCAAACATAGGGTGGCGACAATGACGTAAATGTTCGGTTTCATCATAAATTTTAAGGTTGCAAATGCTATTGTTGGCAAAAATAAAATTTTTGAATATACACGGGCAGAAAAAAATTGCAATTTTAGAAGAAAGATACGATTTCTTGTACAGTTTACGATGATTGGGACGTGTCGGTAGCGAAAGTCATCACATTCAATTTGTTGAACGTTTTTTTGAAAAACGCCACCGTGTTCGCCACCACCTCTTTCCGGTGGCGTGTGATGGTATGGTTTTCGCCCTCCACCACCTGAAGGGTCGCGAGGTCGCCGTAGGTCTCCTTGAACCGTTCGCTGCACCACATCGGCACGGTGCCATCGCGGCTGCCGTGCAGCAGGAGGACAGGACCTTTGTATGCCGCCGCCGTCCCATAGATGTCCAACTGCTGCGTGGTCAGGAGGTACTCGCGGCCCAGCTTCATGAAAACCAGGCAGCGGATGAACTCCGGCGGGTCGGCCGGGTCGAAGCGAGCGTTGAAGAACTTGCCGCCCTGACATGCCTCCTTGATGACGGAGCCAGGGGCGATCAGTACCACCCCGTCGGGCGCGATGCCGGCTGCGGCCAATCGTCCCGCCGTCATCGAGGCGACCACCCCGCCTTGCGAGTGCCCTAACAGGCCGACGCCCTCCACGTAGGGCAATGTCTGGATGAAGTCCCAAATGGCTTTTGCATCGGCGATTCCCTTTTCGATGGTCATGTCCTGCCTGCGCCCGTCACTTTGGCCGTGTCCGTCGAAGTCGAAGCGGATGGAAGCGATGCCCGCCTTGGCAAGCCCTCTTGCGAGCGCCGGTGTCGGGTTGATGTTCTTGCTGGCGAAGATCCCGTGCATCAGGATGACCATCGGGCATCGGTCAGTTTGCGGATTGAACCCTTTTGGCAGGGTGATTTTGTAGGAGAGCTTTCCTTCCGGACCTTTCACGACAGGTTTTTGCGCTGCTGCTCCATTGAAAACGCCGAAGAGAATCCCAAGTAGGAAAAACAGGGCGACAAGGGTCTGTTTCATTATTTTGTCATTTTGAGGGTTTTAACAGGGGCAAAAATACATTTTTTCAGTATATGGCAGTCGGGAGAAGGCTTTGCCCCAGTTATTGTCAACGAGGTGCCGGAACCGTATCCGACGTGCAATAACACCGTTTTATGTGGTGAGGGCAATGAAGCAAGGGCTATATCGGGCAAGAGACATTCGTAAAGTTGACCTACATAAATTATATTATCGTATATATTATATTAATGTCTTGAAGCGGATAAAAAAGCCAGTGTATATTTTTGCTTAATTATTTGATTTACAATAATATACGAATGTTATGAATATGTATTATTCAATAAATCAATTAGTTATAATAAATTACACTAAGTTTAATGCTTTTTGGAGGCTGTAGAAATTCGATTTTGGCAGAAATTTTCCGAAAATCTGCGAAATTTTCCGTCGTCGGGGGTGCCGGAGGGGCGGAAAAAGGGC
>CAMVBK010000051.1:0-22260 GCA_947165685.1 uncultured Bacteroidales bacterium
TTAGAAATTAAGAATGGTGCGCGGGGCGCATGGATCCGTCCGCGTCCCCGCATGGAAATCTCCGCGTATCCCGTGGAAATCTCCGCGGATCACACATGGAAATCTCCACGTATCTCGCGTATCGGCGCGGATTTTTTATATGGCAATATTTCTTGTCTTGGAACATCTTTGTCTAACTGGGTGAATATATGCTCTGCATTAGCTTTATTTGCTGTCCGAAATTTGGGGAATATTATACTGCGGGAATCTGCGGGAGCAGCGGACGATATGTGAGGCGACGGCTTATTGAAAATAACGTGCGCTGTTTTCTTGTTTCTATTGGCATGCATTTTCTTCAAGAATTCCCCAATATTCGTAGAGTAAATCAACATCTGATTTGAAAATCTTTTTTTCGTGCTGATCGATTAGTATATATCCGTTTGTTACATATTCTTTCACCAAAGTCCCATGATTATATAATAAAATCTCATAACAATCTACTATAAACAGATTAGAATCAGAGCTTATTTCTTTAAGCTGCTCCATTGCCTTGCGGAATTTTTATTTATTTTTTTTAGTGCAATCTTCTTATTCGGGGAAGTGTTGTTTTTTATATTCAACTCTATTCTATCATATTTTTGGTATGATTGAATAGCGTTGACCTGCATCGTTGTGCAACTATGCAAAAACATTCCACCCAGCAAAAAGCAAATCATAATAATTCTGTACATATGATCACAAACATCAGTTACTACTATAGGGGACCTCTATTTTTTACTTCTTCGCACTGCCGCCGGCCTTGATGCGAAGTCCGTTAAACATCAAAATAAGCAAACAACGCTGCAAAATTAATTCTTTTATCTATTCTTAGGACACAAAAAGTCCAAAAGGTTGCAGTTTGTTAATGTTTTTTCCATATTTGTTCAACTATTTGATTTTTAATTGGTTAATCCATCCCAAGACGTGATACTTGCTCGAACCGGCACAGGTTGTAGACCAGGTTTGTCAGAGTGTTGTAGGCCGCCCTTCTTCACCCATCGGGCATCCGTGTCTTTTTGCCTTTTCTTGTTGGCCTTGCGCTTCTTCTCCTCCCCGTTGTCAAAAAGGGTGATGTCGCCCTGCTTCTTGTATGTGGGTTTGGCCTCTTTCATTGTACATTCAAATTTGCCGCAAACATACAAATAATTCTTTGAATGACAATGGGTTGCAAGAAATTTTCACCATAAAAAGTTCATCTGTCGCAAGTTGACCGAAACGGGGATTTTAGGTGTCGTTTTCAGCGGATTTCAGCTCATAAGAAGCTGTTAATCAGGAAGAAATAATTAGAAGTCCACTTTAGTTTACGGCAAACATACAAAATATTCCGATACGAAAAACCCGGTCGCCGACCGGGTTGTGTGATGGCAGACACGATAAGTCGCATCCTTGATTTGTCGTCCAAGGATACCGTTGCTATCTGATTTCGCGCACGAGCATACCGGGATAAAAACCATTACCCGACACAACTTCGAAGGTGGTATATTTCAGCAAGGCATTGTCCGCCTCTTCTTCCACGGCCATATAGCGGTTGTCCCAGATTTTGTTGGGGATTGGTTTAATGATGCCCTTTCGTTGATAAGTGATATTTCCGTTGGCATCTTCCACACGTTCTATCACTTCATATTTCGAGTTGGCACTCACACCCTCTTTCAGCCCAATCTGAACCAAAACTTTGTCACCCTGTACCTGATACACTGGGACCACCACCTTAAAAACTACAAATTCCTTTTGCAAAGCCACGATGTTCTTGTCAATGGCACGTGCTAAAACCTTCCTGAAAACCTCATCAGGACTTTTTAAGCCACGCATAACCGTTTTATCGCTAATTGCAGTAACTTCGCCGATATACTTCAGCTTAAAAAGGTCTTTTTCGTTCTCAAAAGCCTGTTTTTTTTGCTTGTCAAATCCTGACTTGTCATAGTAATATTGGGAATAAAATGCATTGGCAATCTCATCATTCCATTCTAATTGATAAAGCAGCGTATTCACTTTGACTGTGAAACCGGCAACAGTTTTTGAAATGGATTGTGCAAGATCTGACACGGACTTCCCCAAAGAACCGACCCCACCTCCTGCCATACCGAACGCAGCTCCCATTATACTGAACACTCCAGCTACAATCTGCGCATTCTGTTCTTTATCCACATAAGTGATATTATTGATTATCAGAAAGCTATTCTTTATCAGTTGTTCGCCAGCATCTGATAACATGGCATAACCGCGTTGACTTTTCATGGCCACGCTTATATCCGAGACAGAGGCGTTATAATAACCTCGTTCCATAATCGTAGAAACGTCAAAGCTGCCATCTGTCAAGTCTCTGTCAAACCATTTGGCGATCATCCTTTTAGGAATTTGATTTTGGTATATGAATTCCGACAAATTTTGCTCCAGATCCCTGCTCTTTTGGTCTCTTTTTGCAACAACAATATACCGAAGGCTCAAATTGTGGTCATTGTATTTGTCTGGAACAGGAAGTTCAAGAAAGGAGTTGATGATTTCCTGGCTCATTCTTTTACTTGGGTCAACAAGCAAAACAGAGTATAATGAACTCCTGTTGTACAGCCGAGGGTTATCATTCTGGCAGTATGCACCGTTGTGCATTAACAATAAAGCACTAAAAACAATTAATATCTTTTTCATAATAGCGTCTTGTATTTGTTAATAATCCCATAATTCATTGGGGATAACATCTTCCAAAGAAAACATTTTTTTCGAGCCCTTCACAAGTTTGTCACCCTGTTCGTCAATCCATACGATATCATTTTCTTTCTGAACCCAACTCAAAATATGATTTCCATTATAACGAAACGGTGAAGCGTGTCCAAAGACAACGGGAACCTGATTATATTCCGTTTCAGCAATTTGCACGCCTTGGTTATTCACGTACCCCAATAAACCATTAGAAACCTTTCTGACATAGGCAATCCGGTTGTTAAAACGCCCCACTTCCACATAAGTAGGTGGTATCAGCTCTCTACCCGAAGTATCAACCAGCCCGTACAATCCCTCTTTCTTTACCCATGCCACTCCATCGTGGAAATCAAAAGCGGACTCATAAGAGGACGATGTCAGTTGCTTTCCGTCATGAACATTCAACAAGACAATTTCATTTGTGGGGTCAGTTGCTTTCCACACCCAAGCAATTCGTTCAGCATAACAATCTGAAATTTCCTCATATTTGCATGGGACAGAGATTTTACCCGAACAATCAATCATTCCGAACAATCCATCCTTGGCCACTGCAGAGTAGCCATAATGGAAGTCTCCGGTTCCATTAAACATGAAATCTGTTAATTGCTTGCCCGAGCGGTCGATCAAAGCCCACAAGCCCGAGGCGTTGTAATGGACAAAAATATCCGTAATCCTAAAGTCATCAAACAGTGTGAATCTGCGTTTCACGTTAGTGACCTTGCCTTTTTCGTTTTTTTCTTCATCAACAAGGACTTTCTGAACCATGGAGCCGCCTTTGTGAATCCATGCCACTCCTGACGCATAAAAGGGGCCAACATGTTCATATTCCGGTGGAACAATCTCCTTCGCCTGTTGTAAGTCATAATAGCCCCACTTGCCCCCCGAGATCGTCCGGTCTCGTTCATTCATTACACCACCTTTATTAACTGCCACCACATTGTCTCCGCAAAAATCGATATAATCATATTCTACAGGACAAACCAAATTTCCATGAAAATCCATCACACCCCACTTGCCACCAAAAGGTAATTGATCATACTTGTATTTTCCCCCTATATTAACCCAGGCATACTTGCCACAAAATTCTCCCACTGCTGAGTATTTCGCTTCCACTACCATCGAATCATTCTCGTTGGCATACCCCCACAGCTTTCCAACTTTCTTTGGAACAAGTTCCTGTCCCCACAACGAGAATAGTAGCTGGAAGAAAACAGCTGTTATCAAAATCCTTCTCATAACGGCCTGCTATTTAAAAAGATTTTATTGCACGGGCACCTGAAATCTTCGAGTTAAAATAAGACGTGGAAACGGTAACCCTATTTATTTGAGCATCTTGCACCAAACCTATAATGCCACCAACATTCGAAGACACTGTCGATAAGGATTTCCGAAAATAGGTTGATTTACCTTTCTTGTTGGTATATTTGGAATACGTGGAGCAAACCATGGGGAAATTGATTTTTTCTCCTCCATTGTCTTTTAGGACATTCTGTACGTCCTTGATTGCTTTGGCATTTCCATTTATAACGTTGTTCACAAATTCCGCACCATACAGGCATGAAATCATCTCTTGCATTTCTTTTTCGGAAGGTATATACCAACCATCTCCCAAACTTATTGTCCAGGCAAAAATGGGGAACTTATCCCAACTCAAGTTGTTTTCCTTTACATATGATTCCACGGCTTTTAAATTATTCATTCCATTTTCCCTATCCTTGCATAACCCTGCAAGAGTGTCACTTAAATTCTTGTCACCCACAGCAACACTTTCTTTCGACGGACAGGACTGTAAAGACATCATCATTCCATGACGGCCATTGGCTGATACCTTGTACACCAGTCCCTTCGCCCCGTTAATTTCATAAACTTTTCCAACTTCATACGTAGCTTGGGCATACAGTAGTGACGAAGCGAATAAAACAGCAACAAAAAGTACAATTTTTTTCATAATAATAATTTTAAGGTGAATAATATAAGTTAGTTGTTTGTATTCTTGTTATCTCAACAGCCAGTTCACGTAATTGCTGATGGGTTGCTGGTGGTTGCCGTAGGCGACGCCCACATCGCGCCACGCCCGGATGCGCTCTCTTTCAAGGTCAACACCGTCTTGGTAAATCTTCATCTCAAACTTCCAATCATCCAGCACTTTGCCTTTGATTTCGCGATACAAAGACATGGCTTCGTTGTAGCATTTGGCATCGGGGTAGATATTGGCCAAATGTTCACCTGCTTTCCTGGCCCCTTCCGCATTCTGTTCGGCTGCCCATGCCATACGCGCCTTCGCCAAATTCACATCGCACAGATAGTCAATATACTGCTGATAAATCTCAGCGGTGGCCTCCAATGCCCGGTCGAAACATTTGCACACATCTGGGATGACGGTCAGCTCATACAAGGCCGCCTCGTAGTTTTTCTGCTTGACCAACGACTGCGCCTTCTTGATGATATTGTCACATTGTGCCTCGTAATAGGCAATGATTTTAGCTTTGCCCGTCTCTGCCAGTTCCTTGAACTGTTTGGAATTGGCGTTGATATGCTTTACTGCGTCAATATACGCTTTGGTTTCGTTGGTACCCACCCCCTTGGCATTCAGCGAAGCGGTGGCAAAGATTTTCTGATCGATGCCGTCCGCAATGTACAAGGTAATCTCCAGATTCTGGGCGATTTGCTGAGGAGGTCCGGCCACAACGTCTTTGCTCGTCGGGGTTATCACGGCGGTAATGAAAAACCTTGAGCTGCCTTCTTCCGCAGCCAATCCGTTTTGTGCGGCCGCCTGTCTGAGCTTATTGACTATATAGGTCTCAACCCCCGATGGCAGCGGATCAGGCTGTTCCGGAAGCACAATGGACAAGGCAATGCGCGATTCCCCTTCCTTGAAATCATTTTGTGCGTTTGTCTTGTTGGCAATCAGAAAAAACAGGAGAGCCAACGTGGAATATAATGTGATTTTTCCCATACTGATGGACTTTTGATTATTTTTCACCAATGACTAAAATAGCTCTGCCCAGGCCGCGTGTCATCACCTTTGACTGAATCTGATACTCTTGACGCAAATAATTACGCATGTTGCGTACAAAACCTTCCGCATCCATGGTGGCCCCGTTGGTCTTGTACAAAGGTATTCTCACTTGTTCATATTGGATATAATTCTCGCTGGCGTCAGATTTGTTGAACATGTGATTCACGGTATTGGCATACATCCATTCGTCCAGGATCTCCGTCAATTCAACGCCGTTGAACTCCGTTTCCAAATCTATCTCACCCGTGTCGAACACCCTGATATCCAAAGAGATTTCGCGTCCTTTGTCCACCAGGTCGTCAAAATAGCTTTGCAATTGGAAACAGAAGTTATCCATATGGGCTAACACCGCCTCCTCCAGCAAAACAGGAGTCTCAGCGGTAAAGGTCGGGTTGCCTGTCCCTTGTGCTCCGGCAATCTGCTTGTCGGTATAGGAGTCAATGCCTTGCAAATTGTAGGTGACAGACCTTTTCGGACCCACGGTGTTCACGGTCCAGGTAATCTGCATGATGATATCCGCTTTTGCCGTGCGACGCAGGTGGTCGAGCGGCGACTCGGCCAGCTCCGCGCCCGAGGTCTTGCTGACGGTCATGTTATCTTCCGCCATACGCTGCTCAATGGATTTCAGCACCGACTCCAGGTTCTTCAGCGGGAACCCCCTGTCGGCCATCAGCGTGTTAATGGTGCCTATGACCAGCAAGAGGTCCGCATCATTCTGTAAAGCGGCTTTGTAGTCCGGCACTTTCTGTTGGGTGCCTTGGTTGTCGAATGTGGCCATATAACCATTTTTGTTGCACCACACATCGCTGGGAACCACCATGATCGTGGGTTTCTTCTCTTGAGCCGCCAAGCTCAAAGCAAGACAAAGTAGAACGATAGACAATATTGAGTGTCTCATATCGGGAGAAATTAAAATTCGTAACCTATTTTAAACAAGATACCGCTGCCGAAGCAAGTGTCACCAGGTTCGTAATGGATCATCTGCCCCGTGAAATTGGCGCTCATCACAAAGTTGTTTCGTTTGGCGCCCACCCTGAATCCGATGCCGGCGTCAAAGAAGAAACCGTCAAATACGGCGTATCCAATGTCGGCATTCCAAAACGGCACGCACATACGCGGCTTCTGACTAATGATATTGCCCCTTGCGTTGACGAAGAGGGGGACACTCATTGGAGCCTGGATTTTATGCGCTTTGCGGTATAGCAAATAATCGTGGTCGCTATTCAGGTTATATCTGGCCCCAATGCCGACACCTATTTTCATAAATTCCGAAAAACGGTATCCGTTGGTAAAGGTCAATGCGAAAGTCCCCGTGCCATGGCCGTCATACCACAAGCCACCGACATGTGCTTCCACGGCACACCACCAGCCTTTGTCCAGGTCGGAGTAGTCAACGTATTTTGCGCCTTCGGGCACGTCGGGTGTCGTCACCTCCGCACTTCCGATTTGGACTTCCCTGACTTCTGCTTTGCGATAAGTCAGGGTTTCCCCACTCCCCAGCACGACAGACACCTCATCGGTGTTTTTCACCACTTTCCCCTTCACCACATTGCCGTTATTCAAATAAATCACATCCTGTGCATTCAGAAAAGCAGCGGACAAAAAACAGCAGACAAAAAGCAATAAAAATCTTTTCATATCATCAGGGTTTGATAATTTTGTCGTTGGTCAACCGCTGTCGCAATTCGGCGCGAAGCACCCTCACCGTCACGCCGTACTTGACCTGAGTCGCGGTGTTCTCTTTTTTGTTAGTTAGCGGACGACGATCTTCCGTCGTGACATACAGCTTGTAATCTCCGTCGTCTTTGAAGAACACATTGAAATAATACTGGTATTTTTCTTCTGCGTTCACTTCGTAAATAAGAGGGCGCATTTCACACTCTTTGCTGCCATTGCGAATTCCTTTGAAAATCACTTCCTTGACAGCATTCTTTTTGGCCTGTTCAAGGGCATCGGTCTTGTTTCGCCCAAGCCCCCATACTCTTAAGGTCTGCGATCCATCGCCTTCCACCCCCATACACTCAGTAGCCGGAAGTCCATATTCTCCTGTTTGCCCGAACGACACCAGCAATCCACACAAGAAAGCAAGTGTCCATAAAAATTTTCTCATAACACAGTTCATTTTAGCCATTATTGTCTAATATCCTAAAGGTTTAAGTATGCCGGCTTTTTCCAAATCTTTGCGCAGCATATCTTTTTTTACGGAAAGCACTTTGGTCACTTTGTATTGCTTTTTCCCTTCTTTTATCACAGACACACTCGTGTTCGCGTCATCTTCCACATATTTGGCATAATCGCCTGACGAACTGAAGAAATTTGAAAAAAAGGATTCGTATTCGGCCGCCAGCTCCACCTTCCTGGCCAAAGGTTTCTGCATACACTTGCCGTCCATACCTTTAAAAAGAACACCGTGTACCGCATCTTTTTTCATCTGTGCAAGAGCCGCGTCAACAGTTTTGCCATAGCTGGTCACTTCCACCAGAAAACTGCCTTTCACTCCGATGCCGGCGCAGGAAATCTCATAATGCCACTCCTGCGCTTCTATACATGTTGAAAAAAACATGGTAAAAACCACGAACACCAAGAGTTTTCCCAAAAAACCGTTAAATTTCATATTTTAATATTGTTTAAGCAAAATTTATGGTGGTTTTTCCAAATGAAAAACAACTTTGCAAAAATAGAATTTGCTTACTAAAAACAAACTGCAAATTCTATCGAATAAAAATAGATTAGTCTATCCTTTTTGGATAAAATCTTCAAAGAAATTGTAATCCAAGATTTTGGAAATGCGTTTCAACAAGTCAGTGTTGATGGCAGAATGGGCATATACCTTGTACAAATGGTTCGGAGTACAAGGAATCTGTGCGGCCAGCCAGACGTTGGAGCGTCCTTGCTCCTTCAGTTTGGCTTTAATACGTTCACCGATATGTATGTCCTGGATTTCTGTCATAAAAAAAGCGTGGATATTAGTTCTTGCCTGACATCCGGGTTTCCACGCCCTCTCATCCAACAAGTCATTCCACGCCGTATAAATACGGCATTCATAACTGATCCTTGATGAGTTTGTCTTCTTTCGAGGACGATGTGGAAATTGGATGTCAAGGATAGCCACAAACGCTATCTATATAATATTAAGGTTGTTTTTTAGTCTGTTTCTGATGTTCGTTTTTTTGTTGATACTATTCGATTATTTCGACGGCAAAAATAGGAAAAATTCTTATATGACGGAACCCGCCGTTCGGGATGTTCAGGGCTTACGCATCAACTTTTTTATTTGGGCGAGCCAGCGCGGATTAGGAGACGACGCTTCCAGGCGTCGCAATGCATACGCCGGCGATTCATCCAACCGCTGATATGCAGTGCCTGTCACGGTCGGTGAATATGTGTTTCGTACAAAATTTAGTTATAAACAAGATTGCAAAAAATACTAACAATCAACTGCTTGATGATTTTTGTATTGATATTTTTATTACTTTTGCATCACTGTTTATTAATCAAGTATCGTATGGAAATAAAGCTTTTTGATTGTTTCAAGGACCTGGAGGACCCGCGCAGGCTCACCCACATCCTGCATCCCGCCCGCAACATTATCTACATCGCGTTCGCCGCCATTCTCTGCGGCATGAGGACGTGGGAGGACATCGAAGACTTCGGCAACGAGCGGATAGAGTTTTTCGAGAAAAGGCTGGACCTGTCCCACGGTATCCCCTCTCACGACACTTTCGACAGGTTTTTCCAAATCATTGACAGCAAGGTGTTTGTAAGATGTTTCGCGAACTGGGCATCCGCCGTGGCGGGTGAGGTGGAAGGCAAGGTCGTCAGCATTGACGGCAAGACCATTCGCTGCGCGAGCAAGATGTCGGACGACACACTGCCAATCCACATCCTCAGCGCCTGGGCCGACGAGAACCGGATGGTGATCGCCTCGACGCTGCGGTAGCTAACATATTGCCAAATGAGTCAAATTTGGCCAAAGAAATTCTCGAAATCGATCGGGAACAATAACAGACTTGCCCGGCGTGAGGCGCGTGCCGTAGTGGATTTGCAGGTTCAGCAGCAAAGTATCAAGGTCCTCCAAAAATTAACATCTTTTCAAAATTATCCACCAATTTCACAACGCCCAAATTTACCGGTCACGGAAATTGTAGCATCGTAGTATATTGCCATTGGCCATTGGCCTCAGGTGCATCGCTCCGCCGAGGCACTGCTTGAAGTCCTGGCATTTTTGGCAAATACCCGTGCGCATCCACGTCCGGTCGCGCATAAGCTGGAAACGGTTATCCCATACCTCCAGCAAGTCATCCTGATAGATATTGCCTTGCACGTAACTGCGGTCAATGTTCGGACACGCCGAGATGGCGCCGTCGATCAGCACGCTGCCGATGTTGATGCCCGCCCTGCAGAAGAAGTAGCTGTCGCGCACTTGCTCCTCGTACTTGCCCGTATAGGCTTCACAGCTGAAAGTCAGGCGAATACGGTTTTCCCGGCGCGTCTCCGCGATAAACCGCATCATCTGCTCGACCTGTGCACGGGAGAGTTGGAGTTCGTCGTCGTGAGCCGCCCGCCCGATCGGCGAGATGGTGAACAGCCGCCAATTCCGGATTCCGTTTTCAACCAGAAGTTCCTTGAGTCGAGGCAGTTCCGAGAAATTGCGCTGGTGCACGCAAGTCACCACGTCATACGCGAGTCCGGGGGTGTGCGCGATCAGCCGCAATGCCCGCAATGCCCGTCGGAAGCTCTCTGGGTGGTTGCGCAGCCAGTTGTGGGTCGCTTCCAGTCCGTCGAGACTCACCGTGATGGAAGACAATCCAGCGGCAGTCAATTTGGCGTGCATGGCATCGTCGTAAAGCATCCCGTTCGTCACAATCCCCCACCGGAATCCATTGTCGGACAAAGATTTTCCGCATTCCGCCAAATCCGGACGCAACAGAGGCTCTCCACCCGTAATGGCAACGATCACCGAGTCGCGAGGATAGCGTTGCGCCAGCGGTTCCACAGCCTTGAGGAAATCCTGGAAAGGCATATCCGGGACACAACTCTCTGACTTACAATCCGAACCACAATGGCGGCACGATAGGTTACACCGCCATGTGCATTCCCAGAAAAGGTAATTCAACTCGTGAATGGCTGTCTCGTTTTTGCGAAACACCCGAAACAGCCAGCGTTTGAAAGGTTTGATACAGCTACTCGACACTGTTTTCCTTCATTTTGATAACAAGCGGGTTTTCCATGATTTCCTCACGGCTAAACGCGGAATCCAGAGGGGCATACTGTCCGCTAAGTCCGCCTGTTTCCGAATCAATATGACGGAAAGCAAGCCGCACGGAATCCCGACCTTCATGTGCATTGACATTGAAAATACCGGTGGTATCCGTCATGCTGTAGTCATATTCGGAACCGCCTATCAGTCCCACACGGACATCCGAAAGGGGCTCACCTGTGGCTTCCGAGACTACCTTTCCCATCACAGGGAAATAGTCATTCGGCATACCATAACAGGCCTGAAACGTGAACATCAGGGCCGTCGCGGAAAAAGAGCCGAACAGGAACCGCAATATCTGTTGTTTTTTCTGACGAAATATATTCATAGCCTCAAAGCATTAAAACGAAAGTGCAAAGGTACAAAAAAAAGGATATGGCGGATTTTAAATACCCTACGCTTCTTCCGAATTTCCGATGGCCTTCACCCGCACCTCCTCGATGCGGTTGTGGTCCATCTTGACAATCTCCACCTGATGGCCCATGAACTCGAAAGTGTCGCCCTCCTTGGGGATGGTCTCAAACTGCTCGAACACGAAGCCGGCCACCGTGGAGTAGTCGATTTCGTCGTAATCCACCTCGTAGCCTTCAATCACATCGGTGAGCACGTCGATGGGGGCATCGCCCTTCACCAAGAAGGAATGGTCCTCGCACTCCGTCACATCGGGCTCTACGACCTCCTCTTCCTCAGGAACTTCGCCCACGATGCTTTCAAGAATGTCGTGCAGGGTGACGATGCCGGCCAGGTCGCCGAACTCATCGACCACAATGCCGAAGTAGTACTGCGACTTGCGGAACTCCGTCAGAATGTCCTGCGCATCCGTGTTTTCGGTGAAGACCAGCGGCTCGTCCAGCATGGAGCGGACATCCACCTGACCGTTCTTGCGCAGTTCCATGAAAAAGTCCTTGACGTTGAGCACGCCGAGGTACTTATCCACATGCTTGTCGCACACCAGGATGCGGCTGAACGAGAAGCCGTAGAGCTGGTTGATGAACTCCTCCTGCGTCAGGTTGATGTCGATCCACTCGATTTCGGAACGGTGGATCATGATATGAATGGCGCGTTTGTCGGAGAAGGAGAAGATGTTCTCGTGCAGTTCGCTCTGTTCCTCCTCAATGACATCCGTCTCGCCGGCCTCCTTGATGATGTCGAGCAGCTCATCTTCCGTGAGATGGTCGGGGTTTTCCTTGACTCCCAGCATCTTGTCGATCAGCGACGTGGTGCCGGAGAGGGCGGCGACGGCGGGCTTGAAGAGCAGGCGGAAGAAGTTCATGGCGGGCGCCACGGCCACGGCCACGCGCTCGGGTTTGGAGAGCGCGATGGTCTTCGGCACCAGCTCCCCGATGACGATGGTCACGAAGGTCACCACAATAAAGCTGATGACCAGCGCAATAGAAGCGGAAAGGGCCTCGGAAGCACCCATCCAGACGAACAGCGGCACAAGGTAAGGGGAAAGGGAGGCACCGCCGATATAACCAGTCAAAAGGCTGATGAGCGTGATGCTGACCTGGATAGCGGCAAGAAACTCCTCCTGGTTGTCCTGCAGGAAGAGCGCCTTTTGCACGGCTTTCCGGTGTTTCGCCGCATATTTGTCAATACGCATCTTCTTGAACGAGACGATGGCAATCTCGCTCATGGAGAAAAAACCGTTGCACAGAATCAAAAGTAAGATGACAAGGAGGCGCATGACGGGCTACTTTTGTCCGGATTGCATATCTCGTCGGTTCTGCCCGATATACTTGAAGTAAAGGAGCAGGTCGAAGGAGACGATCAACAGATTGAAAAGATACAGATAGACCACCCAGTCGTAATTATAGAAGACCTTGTGGAGGATGCCGAACACATAGCCCAAGATGATGATACCCATGAAAACCGGGCTTTTGCCGATGACCACCTTGGTCCGGAGGGCTTTGACAATGGAAAAGGGCCAGCTGCACGCGAAACACAGCAACATTAAAATCTCAAAAACGCTGACATTCATTGTTTTATGTAAAAATATTCCTTATTCAAAAAACGGCGCAAAGATACACATTATTCGAATGTTACGTACGAAAAAAAAACGGGACACAAACGTATCCCGTTTAGCACAATACGTGGAGCGTATGAGAATCGAACTCACGACCTCTTGACTGCCAGTCAAACGCTCTAGCCAACTGAGCTAACGCCCCAAAGAAAGCCTGAAAATCAGGCTGTGCAAGTCCAACGTCAGACCTTGATTTCAACATCCACGCCGCTGGGGAGTTCCAGCTTCATCAGCGCGTCGATGGTCTGGGTGGTGGTACCGTAAATGTCCAGGATTCTCTTGTAGGTGGAGAGTTGGAACTGCTCTCTGCTCTTCTTGTTGACGAAGGTGGAGCGGTTTACGGTGAAGATCTTCTTGTGGGTCGGAAGCGGAATAGGGCCTACGAGCACCACCTTGTCGTCCTTCACGCTGTTCACGGTCTTCACGATCTTCTCGGCAGACTTGTCAACCAGCGTGTGGTCGAACGATTTCAGTTTGATTCTAATTCTGTGAGCCATTATTGTTTATTGTTTATTGTTTACTGTTTATTGTTAAGGGTTAGGACTTATAGTTTAAGTCAATTGTCTATGTTTAAGTTATAAGATGAACCTTCCAACGTTCATGATATAGTCTTTGATTTCGGGCGTGACCTCGGCGTATTTCAGGAATTCCATACTGAAGGTGGCACGGCCTGAGGAGATGGAGCGGAGTGTGGTGACATAGCCGAACATTTCGGCCAAAGGCACTTGCGCCGTGATGATCTGGAAGCCGACTTTGGCATCGATCTGTTCCAGCACGGAACGCCTGCGGTTGAGGTCGCCGGTGACATTGCCGATGTACTCGTCCGGAGTGGTGATTTCCACTTTCATGATCGGTTCGAGTATGGCGGTGTCGATACCCTTCAATGCCTCGCGGAAGCCGATTTTCGCGCAGACCTCGAAAGAGAGCGCGTCGGAGTCGGTCGGATGCGACTCGCCGTCGGTAACCGTCACCGAGAGGGCTTCGAGCGGGAATCCGTACTTGCCGTTCGACATGGCGATTCGGAATCCTTTCTCCGCACCGAGGATGTAGTTCTTCGGCACGGCGTCGCCCTTGATCTCGTTCGTGAACTGCAGTCCCTTAGCGTCAAGCGGCAGCGGGTCGATCCGGAAATCGAGCACAGCGAAGGATCCTCGTCCGCCGGTCTGCCGTTTGTAGGCTTCGCGGTGCTGCACGGGGACGAGCACGGCCTCCTTGTAGGCCACGCGCGGCTTGCCGTGGTTGCAATCGACGTTGAACTCGCGTTTGAGGCGGTCGAGCAGGATTTCCAAGTGAAGCTCGCCCATGCCGCTGATCAGTGTCTGCCCTGACTCGGAATCCTCCTTCACCTGGAAGGTGGGATCCTCGTCGGCGAGTTTGCTGAGCGCGAGGGTCATCTTCTCCTCGTCGTCCTTGGTCTTCGGCTCAATGGCGATTTGGATCACCGGTTCGGGGAACACGATGTTCTCCAGAATCACGGGGTGCCGTTCGTCCGTCAGGCTGTCGCCAGTATGGATGTCCTTCATGCCGACGAGAGCGACGATGTTTCCTGCTGTGGCGCTCTCCAAAGGCTGCTGCTTGTTGGAGTGCATCTGCAGGATCTTGGCTGCGCGTTCCTTCTTGCCGGAGGTGACGTTGTAGAGGCTTTCGCCGGCCTTAAGCTCGCCGGAATAGACCTTGATGAAGGTCAGCTTCCCGATGTAAGGATCGGTGGCGATTTTGAAGGCGAGGGCCGCGAAGGGCTCGTTCACGTCGGCCTTGCGGGTCTCTTTTTCCTCGCTTTTCGGGTTCACGCCCTCGATGGCGGGCATGTCCAACGGCGAGGGGAGATAGCGCACGATGGCGTCGATGAGCCGCTGCACCCCCTTATTCTTGAAGGAAGACCCGCAGAGCACGGGTTCGATTTTCCTTTCCAGAGTGGCCTTGCGGATGGTCTCCTCCATCTCCTCCATGGTGATGTTGGCGGGGTCGTCGAAGTACTTCTCCATGATGGCCTCGTTCAATTCCGAGAGGGTTTCGAGGAGGCGGGTACGGTACTGTTCGACCTCGTCGGCCATGTCGGCCGGAATCGGGACTTCGTGGTAGGTTGACCCGAGGTCATCCTCTTCCCATTCGTAGGCCTTCATTTCGAGGAGATCGACCACGCCGGTGAAGTTGTCCTCGGCGCCGATGGGCAGTTGGAGCGGCAGGGGGTGGGCCTTCAGCTTGTCCTCAATCTGGTTGACGACGGCGTAGAAGTTCGCTCCCGCGCGGTCCATCTTGTTGACGTAGCAGATGCGTGCCACGTTATACTTGTTGGCCTGGCGCCAGACGGTCTCCGACTGTGCCTCCACGCCGCCGACGGCGCAGAATATAGCCACAGCTCCATCCAATATTCTCAAAGAACGTTCGACCTCGACGGTGAAATCAACGTGACCCGGGGTGTCGATGATGTTGATTTTGTAGTCTTGGCCGTCATAATTCCACATCACTGTGGTGGCCGCGCTGGTGATGGTGATTCCGCGTTCCTGCTCCTGCACCATCCAGTCCATCGTGGCGGTACCCTCATCGACTTCACCGATCTTGTAGCTTTTCCCGGTGTAATACAGAATCCGTTCCGTCGTGGTAGTCTTGCCGGCGTCAATATGGGCCATAATGCCGATATTGCGAATCTGGTGCAAATCCTCTGCCATCGTCCCGAGCTCTGTATGGATAAGTGAAATGAAAAGGGCGGTGTCGGCCGGTTACATGCGCATGTGCGCGAATGCCTTGTTGGCCTCGGCCATTCTATGAATTTCCTCTTTCTTCTTGAAAGCGGCGCCTTCACTCTTGTAGGCGGCCATGATTTCCTGGGCGAGCTTGTCGGCCATGGTCTTCTCGTGGCGCTTGCGTGCGAAAGCGATCAGGTTCTTCATACCTACGGACTGCTTTCTGCCCGGCTTGATCTCCTCAGGGACGGGGAGAGTGGTACCACCCACGCGGCGGCTCTTGACCTCCACGCTCGGGGTGACGTTTTCGAGGGCTTTCTTCCACACTTCGAGACCGTTTTCCTTGGTCTTCTCGCTCACGATGTCGATGGCGTCGTAGAAGATTTCGAAAGCAAGGTTCTTTTTGCCTTTCAACATGATGTTATTGACGAATTTCGTTACCTGTTCGTCATTGAATTTCGGATCCGGAAGAATGATCCTTTTCTTTGCATGTGAATTTCTCATTGTATCTTCAATAATTTGGGTTATTTACTCTTGAATCGCCAATCGCGGCGTTCAATTTACATTTTTTCAGGGAATTTTATTTACCTGTGGCTTTTTTGGGACGTTTGGCACCGTATTTGGAGCGTCCTTGCAGACGGCCGTCCACGCCGGCGGAGTCGAGCGCGCCGCGCACGATATGGTAACGCACGCCGGGCAGGTCTTTCACACGGCCGCCGCGCACCAGCACGATGCTGTGCTCCTGCAGGTTGTGGCCTTCACCGGGGATGTAGGCGTTCACCTCCTTACCGTTGGTCATTCTCACTCTGGCCACTTTACGCATGGCGGAGTTCGGTTTCTTCGGCGTGGTGGTATAGACCCTCAGGCACACCCCACGTCTCTGCGGACAAGCGTCCAAAGCCTTCGACTTACTTTGGGCAGTAAGTCTTTTTCTTCCCTTTCTTACTAATTGTTGAATGGTAGGCATAAATTCTTTTTCCTTTTAATTTTTTGATTTTTAGTTCTTTTGCTTTAAAATTTTGCGGCTGCAAAAATACATTTTTTTTCAACACAACGCATTGGGTTGAAATATTTTTATCAACAAATGTTGATTTTGGGCTATCGACGCGCGGCGGAAAGTGCGGACGCGATGGATTGCGGCCCGACATGCAGGACATATTCCTTCTCCCCGTCGTCGTGCGCCACCACGATGCGGATCATGTTGCCGGCGGACTCGACGCGCACGGTGGCGTGGGGCGACTGCGCGGCGGCGGTCACCTGAGGGATGGGCTCACCGGGATTGCAGGCCAAGACATACTCGGTGCGGTCGGGGTCGAAGCCGGGCAGCGGCTTGCCGTCAATATATATGTAGGACAGCCGTTTGTTGTAGATCATCTCGATGTCGTCGATGATGAGCTTGTCGCCGTTGCTGCCGCCCTTGGCCAGCTTGTTGGTGGAGAAGCAGGCGAGGATGTAGGACGGAGTGCGCGTTGTGGAGGCCACCACGTGGTTCTGCTCGTCGTAATAGGTGAACTTGTACTTGTACTGGTGCCACTTGCCGTCGCCGCGGTCCTTGATGTCACAGAAGGCGTTGCCGACCTTGCCCTTCTGCGCGGTGGCGGCGGTGTGGGTGGAGATGTCCTTGTAAACCACATTTCCGTGCAGGTGGAACTTGGCAACGGCCACGTTTCCAGGCTTCTTCATCTCGAACTTGCACCAGAAATAGACCGAGTCGGGGCGGCCGGTGAACTTCATGGCGGCACCGTGCCCGCACTTGTTTTCCTTGTCGGTGTAGGTGCAGTTGTCCGTGCTCTTGTTGTCGGGGGAAGCGAACTGCATCTGCCCGGTGGTGAGCACCCCGTTGACGAGGTTGCCAGCGAGGGTGGTCGCGTGGATTTCGCAGCCGTAGCCCGTGTGGCCGGCGACGCGATTGCTGCGGTTCTTGGTCATCGGACCGCACCCCCACGAGTAGATACCCGAAAGTTTGCAGTCGCCGTCGCCGTAGGAGTGCCAGCTCTTAGGCACGCCGTTGTCCTTGCCAGTGGTCGTCCACTGCTCAAAGCTGCGGTTCTGGACCTGGGTCTGCGCACTCAGGCCGTTGATAATTGTACATTGAAAACTGAAAATGACGGCCGTCAACACGACCTTTATGGCGATCTGTTTTCTCATATCTTCGCGATTTTTATACGGGGTTGGACTGTTGTTTCGAGTGTTGGATTAAAACGGGGTCGGGGCCATTTGCTTAGTTCCAGAACAGCGTTTGGACGAATTCGGTGAAATAGACGCGCCAGTTGCGCCAGGTGTGGCCGCCCCGGGTGTTGTACATGGTGTAGAGGTTGTGGTTGCGCTGCATCCGCTTGCGGAACTTGTTGATGCGGTGGTGGAAGAGGTCGCCGGTGCCGCCGCCGATCCAATATTTGGCGTAGGCGGTGCGGGGGAGCTGCTTACGTCCCACCACAGGGGAGAACATGCCGACGGCGGAGAAGGTGCTGTCGTACATGTTGGCGAGGTTGGCGGCCTGCTTAGCGCCGGCGGAGAGCCCCGCCACAGCCCGGCTGCCAGGCTTCGAGGAGAGTCGGTAGAGGCCGTTCAGGTGGGCGTCCATACCCGGGAAGCACAGCTCGAACTCGCGGTCATTCCATGTGGGATAGAGCATGATGTTCTTGACGATTCCGATGTTCTCTTTCTGGGAGATCAGGCACTCAGGGTTGGCGTCGGGCATCACGAGGACCATCGGCTTGGCCTTGCCCTCGGCGATGAGGTTGTCGAGCACCTGCGCCGCGCGCCCGCGGTCGTTCCAGGCGGTCTCGTTGCCGTTGAGGCCGTGGAGCAGGTAGAGGGCCGGATAGGTCTCCTGCCCCGTGAAATATTGCGGGGGGAGATAGACCAGGATGCGGCGCACCTTCTTGTCCGCGCCGCAGCGGAACTCCACAGTATCGACCCGCCCGCGCAGGGGGTCGCTCACGCAGAGGTCGGCCTTACGCGCCCCGCCCATGATAAAGACGCTCATCTTCTCACGGCGCACACGTATGGAGTCGGGATTGGTGGGGTCCGGGAAACGGCGTCCGTTCTTCTCGAACTGGTAGGTGTAGATCTCCGACGGGAGCGGCGGCGTGGTGTAGGTCCACCAACCTGCGGTGTCCTTCCTCAGTTTCACGGAATGGTAGTTCTCGCGCCGGATGTCGAAGGTCTCGCGGCGAAGCCGACAGTCGCAGTAGAGCTTCACGGACTGCGCCGCCGTGTCGCGGTAGCGGAACTCCACGGAGCCATCGTCATGTTTCAGCAACACAGACTCTGGCTGGTCTTGTGCCCATGCACCATGAAAAAACAATCCCGAAAATATAAAAGAGAGTACTACCCCTATCCTATTGAACTTCGACTTCATAACCAATTTTTCATTCTGTATTTCTCACCCTTGATCGGATATTTCCACTAATTTTAGATAGAATGCACGTCTGCCATGCAAAAACGTTCACCCTCATCGATTCATAATCACAACATAATCAGTCACTTAACACATTCCAATCAATAGCCTGCAAAAATACAAAATTATCCAATCCGATGGACAAAAGGGAAGTTCGAAGTTCAAAGTTCAAAGTTCAAAGTTCAAGGTTCAAAGCCAACAGCCAAAAGCCGGAAACCTTCTTTTTAATTGAAAATTGAGAATTGAAAATTGAAACTTGAGTAACGATTTGTATTTTGAATTAGACGATGCAAATATACAAAAAATATCGTTATGTTATTCATTTTTAGATAATTATATTATATCGAACTCACGTAGAATTACGAGCATGAGGATGATTAAAAAAGGAATGATGATGCCTATATTACTACCCCGGCCTACGGCCACCCCTTCTAAAATAAAAGGGGAATTGTCCCGCGCCGGCACGATGTACCGTAGCCGGAAATATTGTGCGGACGTGAGTCTCGGCATCAAGAATGACAACACCTTTGCAAGAAAAGGCTTTTTTCTGAGGTACATATCGTTGGAAAACAAACAAGCGAAACTTGAGTCAATTAAAAAAGAGAGGACCCGTACGGATCCCCTCTTTAGTTTCAAGTTTCAAGTTTCAAGTTTCAAGTTCAACCCACTAATCTCACTAATCTCACTAAACTTACTAAACTTACTAAACCCACTAATCCTCCTATTCCTGGACATGCTTGCGAATACAGCGCACGCTCATGCGGTCATGCTTGTCGGCCGGAGCGGTGAGGAGGTCGCCACAGTAGTAGTTGATTTCGCCGGCCGTGGCCATGGAGGAGTGCGGCTGGGCATCGGAGGTCCAGAAGTGGTAGTTGGTCTTCAGGTCCTCGAAACGGCCGAAAGCGCTGTTGTACAGACCGGCGCCGCGGGCTTTGAAGCCCAAGTTCGGCTCCACGCCTTCGCTGCCGCTCAGCCAATAGTTGGTGCTCATATCCTTAAGACGCTTCACGTCGCCGGCGGTGGCATTCAGGATATTGTAGTCCTCCGCGCTGCCCACCGACCAACCGGCAGGACAGATGCCCTGCACGTACGGCGTGCCGTTGTCGGCGGTCTGCGGCGTGGGCTCCGCGTCCTCCGCCACGTTCATGGCCTCATACCAAGTGTAGAGCAGTCCGAAAGCGTCCTTGTTGGCCGTTTCATTCTTGTACGGAACCGCCTCGCCGGCCGCTACCTGCAGGTTCTCGGTGAACCAGCACTGCGAACCGATGCGCTTGTAGGCGTAGTCGTGACCACCCAAGGAGATGGTGCCGTCGCACGGTGCAAACTGCACCGTCACGGTCTGCTCGCAAGTAGTCATCGCCTGCTCACAGGCGTCGTAGAGGGTCCACGTGACCGTGTGCGTACCCTCTGCCATCGGGTTGAGGGTGGCGAGGTTATGGGCGACCGTGGCATGTCCATCCGTGATCAAGGCATGGCTTACGGTGCCGAGCTGGCTCTCCGCCACCGTCACTTCGTCCGAGCCTTCCGTCAGGGTGATGACCACTGGCGCAGGACAATTGAAGTCCGTGACTGCGGTCACCGTGAGGGTGCCGGGGACGGTGGTCACCGTGTAGTCATCCGTGACATCTTCGCCGGAGCGCGTCACCTGGTAGGAAACGACTGTGTTGGCCGTGCTGCCCACGCAGGTCTGCTCGCCGAAGAGCGTCACCGTCAGCACATCGCCCTCGACCAGGCCTTCGGAGGTGTAGCTTCCGGTCAGCGGAGTGCCGTCATACACCTTGGTAGGATTGGTGGCCGTAATGGTGAGCTGTCGCGCAGTGATTCTAAGGGTAATGTTGAAGGTCGGTGCGTAGCTGGCGAGGGTCTTCGCCAGTTCGCCGGAGGAGTGCTTGATAGAGAAACCGCTCTTGACGGAGGCTTTCTCCACCATCATGCGGAACATGTTGCCATCGGAGATCGGATATTGACCCACCTCGAAGTCGTTGGTGGTAATAGTACCGCCAACGAGCTGGTCGGTGGAGGCGAGACCGTTCACGATCAGTTGGTCGTAGGAGACCGTCAGCGGGGTGCCGTCGTAAGGTTTCGTGGCGTTCGCGGGCGCGATGGTGAAGGTAATCGGGCGTTTGGAAATGACCAAATTGCCGGACTGCTGGTTCACCGTGAACTGGCTCGTGACATTGTTGCCGTACGCGTCAGTCACCACGGCGGTGCCGGAAATGGCGTTCGGGTAGGTTCCTGCGAAGGTCTCGGTCACGGAGGCACTGAGGCCCGTCACCGTGTAGGTGTTGCCCTCCACGGTGAAGGTGTGGGTCACAAACTCGTTGAGGGTGTGCGGCAGACCGTCGTAGGTGACGGGGCTGTCGGTGTTGGAGTTGGAGGTCATCGTCACCTGGTACTTTTCGGTGCGGTCGGTCACGGTGAGGGTGCCGTACACCACGTTGATGTCGTAGTTGGAGACCAGCGTGTTGCTGTTCAGCGTGTAGGTGAAGGTGTTATCGCTCTGGCCGGGCAGGAGTTGCTTGCCGGTGAAGTTGTAGGTCGCGCCTTCGCCGTTGGCCCAACCGGGATCGGAGACAGTCACGTTGTGGTTGGTGAGGTAGCTGCCGTTATACTCGCGGGAGTCGGTGGCGGATGTGAGGGTGAGGGAACGCTTGGTGACCTTCATGTAGCCGTCAGCCGCGATGGCGAAGGTCACGGTGAAGTTGCTGTTGTGGTTCTCGAACTTGGCCGGGGTGAGGCCCATGTCGGTCGTGCCGACGTCGGTGCGTTTCGCGCTGGCCGTCTCCCCGCTCTTCAGGCCGAAGTCGGGCGTGTCGCCGCTCACCTTGTAGAGCGCGCTGGTGGCCGTGGCCGTGTAGCCCGTCACCTCGTGCTCGGCGGCGTCATAGGTCTTGGTGTCGTTGTTACCGGTGATGTTCACCGTCACCGCCAGCGGGTCGATCTTCATGTAGCCGTCAGCCGCGATGGCGAAGGTCACGGTGAAGTTGCTGTTGTGGTTCTCGAACTTGGCCGGGGTGAGGCCCATGTCGGTCGTGCCGACGTCGGTGCGTTTCGCGCTGGCCGTCTCCCCGCTCTTCAGGCCGAAGTCGGGCGTGTCGCCGCTCACCTTGTAGAGCGCGCTGGTGGCCGTGGCCGTGTAGCCCGTCACCTCGTGCTCGG
>CAMVBK010000052.1:0-21524 GCA_947165685.1 uncultured Bacteroidales bacterium
GGTGCTGTAGCTCAGTTGGTAGAGCAACGGACTGAAAATCCGTGTGTCACTGGTTCAATTCCCGTCAGCACCACGAACCCCGAATATTCGGGGTTTTTTTGTGTCTGGATGTGAAATTTCATCGCTCCTCTATTTTCCAAATTTTGTATTTTTGCCAAATTATTTTGATAAATATGTTTAGTCTGTATATCAAAGAATTAAAAGCTTTTTTAAGCTCCATTATCGGTTACATTTTCATCGGAGTATTCCTGATTGTCTCCGGTCTTTTCATCTGGGTTTTCCCGAATGTCAACAATGTGGTGGAATCGGGACTGGCTGACCTGCAGGGACTTTTCAATCTCTCGCAGTTCCTGTTCCTGTTCCTGGTTCCTGCCATCACGATGCGCTCTTTCGCGGAAGAAAAACGCACGGGTACCATGGATTTCCTGCTTACCCTCCCCTTAACAGACATGCAGATCGTGTGGGCCAAGTTTCTCGCCTGCCTCACGCTGCTGGTCATTGCGCTGCTTCCGACCCTCGTCTATGTCGTAACCGTCTATTGGATAGGCAATCCCGTGGGTAACATCGACATGGGCAGCACCTGGGGCTCCTACCTCGGACTGCTCTTCCTCGGTGCCTCGTTCATCGCCGTCGGACTCTTTTCGTCAAGCATCACCAACAACCAGATCGTGGCTTTCATCATCGCGGCGCTACTTTGCTTCATCCTCTCCTTCGGCTTCGCCTTCATCTATTCCTTCGATGCCCTCGGCAACTTCGGCTACTACCTGAAAACATTGGGCATCGAGCATCATTACGCCTCTATCAGCCAAGGCGTTATAGACACACGCGATGTCCTCTACTTCTGCAGCGTCATCTTCATTTTCCTCTATTCCACCCGTCTGGTTCTGCTGAGCCGTAAATGGTAATATTTGAAAACTATGGGAAAGAACATCAATAAACAGAGCAAACAATTCAGAAGACGCACGACTCTCGGTCTTCTGGCGGCCATTGCCATCGTGGTTGTGGTGAATATTCTCTCCTCGTTTTTCTTCTATCGCATTGACTTGACGAAAGACAAGCGCCATTCGCTGTCGAAAAGCACCATCGAGATGCTGAAGAATCTGGAAGACCGCGTCTATTTCCGAGTATATCTTAAAGGGAAAAATCAACCAGCTGATTACCAGTTATTTGCAAAACAAGTAGAACAGATGCTGCAGAATTTCCGCAGCTATTCCAAGAATGTCTATTACGAGTTCATCGACCCGATTGAAGGCAAAACAAACGAGGAGGTAAACGCCATTCTGGGCGAGTTCGTGAAGAAGGGACTGGAGCCGATTCCCATCAGTCGAGAAGATGCTGGCGGGTTTTCCACGCAGGTGGTGATTCCCGGCGCCATTGTCTCTTACCGCAACCACGAATACCCTGCCAAGGTGGTGGTGGCCGACCCATCCGGTGCCGACTGGCTCAAATATTCCAACGAGGAATTGGAGTACAATTTAGTGGCGCCCGTCCGCCGTCTGCTGAAGACCGAGAAGCCGAAAGTGGCCTATTTGGACGGCCACGGGGAACTGGATTTCTGGAGCACCTGCTGGACAGCCATGCAACTGCAGCGGTTCTACAACGTCAGCCGTATCACGTTGGACGGAAAAATCAATGCCCTGCGCAACATCAGCATCGACGACACCATCTCCGGCAATCTGGTGCTGGGTGACAACAAGTACGACGTGCTCATCGTCGCGCAACCGACCCAGCCGTTCAAGGAGTATGACAAATACGCCATCGACCAGTTCATCATGCGCGGCGGCAAAGTGCTGTGGCTTATCGACAACACTACGGCCTCTTTGGACAGCCTGCGGGCCGCTCCAGAGTTCTTCGCCACTCCAAGAGCCTTGTATATCAACGATTTGTTCTTCACCTATGGGGTGCGACTCAATACGGACCTCATTCAGGATCTGAGCTGTCTGCCGGTGCCGCAACAGGTCAGCGTCATCGGCGACCAGCCTCAATACAAGTTCATGGTCTTCCCATACTGCCTCGATGTCGTGAACTTCGGCAACCACCCTATCGTGCGCAACCTCAAGAACGTGAAGTCCGACTTTGCGGGCAGCATCGACTTGGTGGGCAACAACGCCGACCTCAACAAAACGGTGCTGATGACGACCTCCGAGCGCACCAAAGTAGTACCCACGCCTTCCATCGTGACATTGCGCGTGGGGATGGTGAAACCCAATATCCAGGAATACGCTTACCGGAACGTGCCGATTGCCGTATTGGTGGAGGGCAACTTCCAATCGGCGTACAAGGGCATCCTGCCTATCGAGTTTGACACCATCAAGGAGCTGGACTATCGCGACCACAGCGTCTATACGCGGCAGATTTTCGTCTCCGACGGCGACATCATCCGCAACCCGTTCGACAGCAAGCGCAACCAACCCTATCCGGCAGGTTACGACATCTACACGCGCCAAACTTTCGACAACACAGACTTTATCGTCAACTGTGTCAACTATTTGTGCGCGGATGACGATTTGCTGCAGTTGCGCGCCAAGAACTTCAAAATCGGTTCCCTCAGCAATGAGAAGACCCGCAACCACAAGGTACTGTTGGCCGTGCTGAACATCGGCATCCCATTGCTGCTCATCGCATTAATGGGCACAGTGCTGATTGTTATGCGGAAAATGAAGTTTTCGAAGAAAAAATAAAGAAAGCTATTCGAACTGCACCGCCTTCACCGGCGAGATTTTCCGACTGATAACCCATGCCGGCACGACCAGCACGAGCATACAGGCGGCGAACACGCCGAAATTCAGCAATAGAACTTGCCAAAACTCGAACTTGATCGGGACAAAGTTCACGTAATAGGTGTCTGGGTTCAGTTTGATGAAATGGAATCTTTGCTGCAGCCAGCCAAACCCGAGCCCTATGATATTGCCGATAAGCAACCCTTTCAACAAAGTGCCGCCCGCCACAATGAGGAAAGTCTGAACCACATGTTTTGTCTTCATTCCCAGGGTTTTAAGGATTCCGATAAGTTTGGTGTTCTCCAAAATGATGATGAAAAATATCGACATCATCGTAATCATGCAAACACAAGTCGTGATGATCAACAGCACGGAGACGTTGGTGTCGAACAGGGCAATCCAGTCAAAGATTTCGGGATAGATTTGTTTTACGGTTTCAGCTTTCAAGTTGATATCTATTTGATGATGAAGCTGTTCTCCAACCTCATCCATCATGCTGTAGTCGCGGGTAAGCACCTCAACGCCACTCACTTGCGCCGAATCCCAATCATTCAACTTTTGCACGTGCCGCAAATCAACCAAAGCGAACTTCGTATCGTATTCAGGCAATCCAGTCTCGTAAATACCTGACAGCGTAAAGCTTCGTTGTCTCGGCGGATCCTGCACAAAATAGGTGCGCACCTTGTCGCCGACTTTGATTTGCAACTTGTCGGCTAACCGCTTGGAAAGGATGATGCGGCTGTCCGCTATACTGTCGTTCAACTGTAACGTGTCACCTTCCAGCATGTTGCGTGCGAAATCACGACCGTTAAACGACTTGTCCACCCCTTTCAGCACAACGCCTTCCACCTGGTCAGCCGTCTTGATGATGCCCACTTTAGTGGCGTAAGGCTGCATCGAGACTACCTCAGGATGGCTGAAAACGTCATGTAGAAGAGTGTCGTTCAACATGATAGGTGTTTGTTCGTAGGAATAATTTCGGTCGTAATGGGAGATACGGATGTGCTGTCCCATGGCCACCACTTTGTCTTCGATTACCTGTTTGTAGCCGGCGGTCACTCCAATGGCAATCAACATGATGACCACACCGAGCGATACCCCGAACACCGAAAGCCGGATGATGGGTTTCGAAAATTTGTCGCCCTTATCACGCAAGATACGGCGAGCCAACTGCCAGTGGAAGGAAAGTTGTGACATATATATTATAACTTCAGCTTTTAGCTATTGGCTGTTAGCTGGTTATTCGTACCCGAAAGCCAATAGCCAACAGCTAATAGCTAAAAGCTGTATCCGATAGAAAATGGGGGTGAATAAAAATACACAGTAGGGGCAGGACTACCCCTGTCTCTACTGTGTAGGTTATCGATTAGAACGTGTTGCCGGCGGCTTGGCAAGCGGTGATGGCCACGAGGCTGACAATATCCTCGACGGAGCAGCCGCGGGAGAGGTCGTTGATGGGAGCGGCCATGCCCTGCATGACGGGTCCGATGGCTTCAGCGCCAGCGAAGCGCTGCACCAGCTTATAAGCGATGTTGCCAGTCTCTAACGACGGGAAAACCAACACGTTAGCTTTGCCTGCGACGGGACTGCCGGGAGCCTTTTGCGCACCCACGGACGGGATAATGGCGGCATCAGCTTGCAACTCGCCGTCAATCACAAGGTTAGGATCCATCTCCTTGGCGATGCGGGTGGCATTCACCACTCTATCGACCAGTTCGTGTTTGGCGGAACCCTTGGTGGAGAAGCTCAGCATGGCCACGCGCGGCTCGATACCGGCGATGGTGCGGGCAGTTTGGGCCGTGACTACAGCAATCTGGGCGAGCTTGTTCTCGTCGGTGTTCGGATCGGCGGCGCAGTCAGCGAAAACCATCACACCATCGTCGCCCCACTTCTTGTCTTGGAAGCACATGATGAAGGCACCGGAGACCACGGAGATGCCGGGCAGGGTCTTCACAATTTGGAAGGCGGGACGGAGCACATCGCCCGTGGCGTGTTGGGCACCTGTGACTTCGCCGTCAACGTCCTTGTTCTTGATGAGCAGAGTGGCCAAATAGAGCGGATCTTCCACTTTCTTGAGCGCCTCCTCCATCGTCATGCCTTTGTTCTTGCGGATTTCATACAGCATATTGGCGTAAAAATCCTTTTTGGGGTTGTCCATCGGGTCGATGATGTCGGCCTTCGCGATGTTCTTCAAGCCCCATTCAGCAGCCTTGGCCTCAATGTTGGCTCTGTTGCCCAAAAGCGTGATGGCAGCATAGCCGTTCTCAATGATGATGTCGGCAGCTTTCAAGTTTCTTTCTTCTTCGCCCTCGGCCAAAACGATGCGCTTGTTGGCCTTCTTGGCGTTCTCTTTGATTTTTTCGATGATGTTCATTGCTTGTTTATACTGTTTATATGTTTATAAAGTTTACAAGTTTATGGCTTGCATTTCAAAAAGTCGGCAAATATACGTTTTTTATGGTTTTGCGGCTCGAACACCAAAATTCTGCGAAATGCGCCACCCTTTCTTTACAAATAATTGTTAATAAGATTTTATAATTTAGTGATTGCGAAATCCTTGCGAAACTTAAAAAACCACTTGACAACAAGGCTTTTCCGATGTATTTTTGTAGCACAAAATTTTAATACTATGAAAAAGAAAAATGAAGAAAATTTGCCCGAACAGGGTTGCGGCGCAAAGACGCCTGCGGAAAATGCGACAACGAATGAAGTTGTCAAGAATGAAACGGTCAATGAAGAGACTGCCGTAGAGGATTCAGAGGAAGAAGACACTCTTGATCAGGATGGGGAAATGGAACTCCATGCCTCCAAGAAGGACTTCCTGCTCTTTATGCACAAGCTTCTCCGCATGATGAAGGATGTCGTCTTTCTGAGCAGGAGCCTGCATGATCTCGAAAAGGATCCAATCTTCGACATGTTGCTGGACCTCAGCATGGTACATCTCAAAGAGATGAACGATTCTTCTATGAACCAGGAGGCCTCAGACGAAAATGATGACGACAGCGACAAAGAGGACAGCTGCGACGACGACGATGTCATCTCAGAAACACTTATCAGCTTGAAAGTAAAGAAGTTGAAAAATTAGCGACTGTTTTGTTCTGAACTATCTTTGCAAAAAACTGCGGAAAAACGGAAACAGACAGGAAAATTTCTGCAACTTTCCGCCTTTCCGCAGTTTTTGCATTGCTTTCCTCAATCCCCTAAAGAATAGCCGAAGCGTTTCATCTGCAGCTCGTTGTTGCGCCAGTCTTTGAGGACCTTGACGGACAGATCGAGATAGACGTGCTTTTGCAGGAAATCCTCGATGGACATCCGCGCGTCGGTGCCCAGTTTCTTGATGGCCGAGCCCTTGCTACCGATGATGATGGCCTTCTGCGTGGAACGCTCCACGTAGAGGGTCGCGGCTATTCGTACAATTTCAGGCTCCTCCTTGTAGCTCTCCACCACCACCTCCACGCTGTACGGGATTTCCTTCTTGTACTGCAGAAGGATCTGCTCGCGGATGAGCTCCGACACGAAGAAGCGCATCGGACGGTCGGTGAGGGCATCTTTCGGGAAGTAGGGCGGGCATTCGGGCAGCAGCGCGATGATGCGGTCGCGCACCGCCTCGATGTTGACGCCCTTCAACGCGGAAATGGCAAAGACATCGGCATCCGGGAAGATCGTTTTCCAGTGTGCCTCCGATTCGGCAACCTGCTCCGCCGTGTATTTGTCGGTCTTGTTGATAATGAAGACGACGGGGATTCCCATTTTGTTGATTTTTTCGACCAGTTCCTCGTTGTATCGGGTTTCGCCGCATTCGATGAGGTAGAGGATGATGTCGGCATCCTGCAGAGAGTCGGTGACGAACTTCATCATGTATTTCTGCATCATGTAGGCGGGGTCGAGCACGCCCGGCAGGTCGGAATAGACGATCTGGAAGTCGTCGCCGTTGACGATGCCCTTGATGCGGTGGCGGGTGGTCTGCGCCTTGGAGGTCATGATGGAGACCTTCTCGCCCACCAGTTGGTTCATCAGCGTGCTTTTGCCCACGTTGGGGTTGCCGATGATATTGACGAAGCCCGCGCGGTGCGGGATATTCTGGGTGTTTGTATATTGGTTGTCCATAATGTTCGATGTTTAGAAATGTAAAATAGGCTCGGTGTCCTCTGTGCCAAAGGTCACGTAGCTGAAATGCTCCAGCCAGTCGCCGGTGTTAAAGAAAAGGTGGCCTGGCGCAAGCTCGTAACGCATAGGGATGTGGCGGTGCGCGAAAATAAAGCACTCGACATCCGTTGTCTGCAGCAACTCACGGGCGAACTGTACCTGGAACTCGTCCTCCCCTTTGAAAACGAACATGCTTTCGTCGTGGGAGTTGCGGCTCTTTTCGGAAAAGAACCGCGAGATGGCGAACGATAGCCTCGGATGCAACATGCTGTACAACCGCTGGTTGAACTTGCTGTTGAAAATCCGCTTGATGAGCAGGTATTTGCGCTGTTTGCCGCCCAAGCCGTCACCGTGGCCCACGAAACAGCGGTGCCCGTTAATGTTCACCAATCGTGCCTCATGATAGACGGCAGCGCCGAAGGTCTGCGTGAAATAATCCTCCACCCACATGTCGTGATTGCCCGTAAAATAGTGAATCTGAGTGCTTTGCGTGTGTAACTCTTTCAGACAGGCAAACAATGTGACATACCCTTTCGGCACCACGTCGCGGTATTCGAACCAGTAGTCGAAAATGTCGCCTAAAAGAAACAAATGGCGTAGTTCAGAACCTTGACTCTTCAGCAATTGCACCAATCGCAATTCACGTTCCTCGCTGGCGGCATCCGGCGGGGTGCGGAAATGCGCGTCCGACACGAACAGACAGTTGCCGTGGAGTTCCATCGGATCATAAAGCGGAGTTGTTTTTTTCACGCGGCAAAGATACGAATTTTAGGCAGAGAGGCGCACTTACATCCAAAAGTTCCAACTCTTTTCGTGAAATTAGGATACATTCTTACAACGGGGACAAGATGATTGAGAACATGACGGTTTTTATTGAATTATCGTTTTTGCATAATATTCAACAAATCAATACAATACGCCATGCTCGACATAGGATTCACAATCTTGCGGGTCACAAGATTGTGAACTATCGTATTTTTTTTATTTTTGCAGCATAAATCCAACATTATCCGGATAAGGACAGTGTTGACACAAAAAAATTGATAGAATTCACAGAAAAAGGCGTGTTTTTCGCCGACCCTGTTTTTGCATTGTGGTTCAAAAAAAAGGTGTGCCTCATGAAAAAAATCCTCCTATACCTTATTATATTATGCGCTGCCCTCGGCCTCTCCGCGCAGACCTTCACCGAGTGGCAGGATCCGGCAGTGTTCGAGGTCAACAAGCTCTACCCGAGGGCCAATATTCCGGATTATAACGAGAGTGCTGACAATCTGATGAACATTGAGTGGCTCGACGGCCAATGGACGTTCCACTACGTCCCCAACGCCGATGAGCGGCCGACCGACTTCTTCCGCACCGACTACGACGACAGCGGCTGGGGCACCATCCCCGTGCCGAGCAACTGGGAGCTCAACGGCTACGGCGTGCCCGTCTATGTGAACACCACCAACGACTTCGACAACAGCCAGTTACCAAAAGTCCCCGTGAAGGGCAACGCCGTGGGCAGCTATCGAAAATGGGTGGACATCGAAAAAACGTGGGAGGACAAGCAGGTGATTATCAACATCGGGGGCGCGAAATCCTGCTTCTACCTTTGGGTGAACGGCGAGTTCGTGGGCTACAGTGAGGATGCCAAGACCAACTCCGAGTTCGACATCACTCGGTTCGTGAAGTTCGGGGAGCGCAACCTCATCGCGCTGCAGGTTTTCAAATGGAGCGACGGCTCCTATTTCGAGTGCCAGGATTTCTGGCGGCTGAGCGGCATCGAACGCGGCATCACCCTCTACGCCCAGCCCAAAACGCACATTTTGGATTATACGGTGGTGGCGGATTTGGATTCGACGTATAAGAACGGGATTTTGGATGTGGAGGTGACGGTGGAGAATTTGGATGCGATTTCCAACGGCAAGACATTCCGTGCGGTCGTGGAATTGGGCAATGACCACGTTGTAGGGGCGAATAATTATTCGCCCCTACGGAAAATCACAAACGTCGAATTTCACAATATCGGCAAACGAACCCTTCATTTCCAAATAATTGTTCCCGATGTACAACATTGGAATGCCGAACACCCCTATTTGTATTCCCTTTGGGTAATCCTGGAGGATGACAAGGGCAATTCCCTCGATGATGTGGCGATGTACATCGGTTTCCGCAACATCCGCATCGAAGACGGACAACTGAAGGTGAACGGGGTGCCGGTGACCATCCGCGGGGTGAACCGCCACGAGCACGACCCTAAGACGGGCCACGTGGCCGACAAGCGCATCAAGGAAGACATCCTGCTGATGAAAGCCAACAACATCAACACGATACGCACGAGCCACTATCCTAACTCTCCGGAACTGTACCGTTTGTGCGACTACTACGGCCTCTACGTCATCGACGAGGCCAATGCCGAGTCGCATGCGCAGGGCTACGGCGAGAAGTCGTTGGCGAAACGTGCTGACTTCAAGGAGGCTACGGTGGCGCGTGTCCGCAATATGTACGAGCGCGACAAGAACCACCCTTGCATCATCGTCTGGTCGTTGGGCAATGAGTCGGGCAACGGCGTCTGCTACGAGGCCGCCTACGACTGGCTGAAGGCCAAGGACAGCAGCCGCCCCGTGCAGTATGAGCGCGCCCTCTACGACCGTAACACCGACATCGTGGCCATTATGTACCCCTCGGCGGACTACCTCGCCCGTTATGCCCGCGAGCCGCAGACCCGCCCGTTCATTATGTGCGAGTACGCGCACGCGATGGGCAACAGCTGCGGCGGCCTCTCCAACTACTGGGACACCATCTACAAGTACCCGCAGCTGCAGGGCGGCTGCATCTGGGACTGGGTCGATCAGGGTCTGCTGACGAAGGATGCGCAGGGCCGGGAGTTCTACGCTTACGGCGGCGACTTCGGGGAGAATATGCCCTCCGACGGCAACTTTTGCATCAACGGTCTGGTGGATCCCGACCGCAAGCCGCACCCGCAGTTGGCCGAGGTGCGGAAGGTCTATCAGCCCATCAAGATTGAGGCGGTGGATTTGGATTCATTGAAGTTCCGTATCATCAACCGCTTCGATTTCAGTAACTTAAACGAATACGCACTATGGTATCGTCTCCGCACAGACGTGGCGCATGAACCGCCTGCCCATCCCGACGAATTCTTATATGTTCCTGGGAAACTAGAACCCAACATTGGACTCATCACCACAAAAGATCCCCCTTCGATACACATAAATGTTGCCCCGCACGACACAGGTTATTTCACGGTTTCAAGAAAATATTACCAAGAACCATCCATCATCGATACCATCAAGGCTTTGGGCTCTGTGGTTCCGGGACAAGATGTGCTGCTGGATTTCTATTTGACAGAAGGTCACGATGTTAATCCTAAAAACTGGCGCAATCCTATGGGCAAAAAAGTGGTCGCCTACGAACAGTTCAAGTTGCCCGTGCCGGCAAAGAAACCAAATATTCCCAACCTTGGTTTTGAAAAGGATACTATTCAGTATCAATGGAATGGAAACAATCTGAATATCATCATCGGGCAGACGAAAATCGTGTTTGACCGGACGCAGGGTTGCATTTCCACGATTGAGAAGGGCGGAAAGCCCGTGGTGGTGGACGGACCGCGGCTCAATTTCTGGCGGCCGCCCACGGACAATGACCACGTAGATGGTCACGGCGAGCTGCTTTGGCGGCGCATTGGGCTGGACAATCTCACCTGGACAGTGGATTATTTCGATGTTTACAAAAGTTGGGATGACGCCGTGTATGTCAATATTCAAAGAACCGCCCATAACAAAAACATGGAAAAGGTTCTCGAAACACTTGAGTATTATATGTTCAAGCGCACTGGAGACATCCTGATATACTATGCGACTTTTCCTGACAAATGGGTACAGTCATTGCCTAAATTCGGTGTGCAGATGAAGGTGTCGGACGAGCTGGTGAACACCGAATGGGTGGGCAATGCGCAGGAAACCTATTCTGACCGGCAGGCCTGCGGATTTGTGGGGCATTACGAAGCCCCCACGGATGATCTGTTCCATCATTATGTGTACCCGCAGGCGGCGGGCAACCGTATGGAGACGCGCTACGTGTCGATGCTCAACAAAGAACGCCAGCGGATGTTTTCCGCCACCATCCCTGACTGGTGGTTGGACGAAAGACGAAACCTCCAGTTCAGCATCTATCCTTATTCCGATGAGAATATTGGGCAGGCCAAGCACACCAACAAGCTGAGAAAGGAAAATTACTATACCCTGAATATAGACTACCTGCAGGCCGGGTTAGGCACGGCCACTTGCGGTCCCGGCATCGCAGACCGCGACCTGGTGGAAACCAGCCGGATGATGTCCTTTGATTTGCTTCTGCAAGTGGGCGAGAATGCATTTTTCGAGGATCTTTTCGTCGATAAGTCCAAATACTTTCTCTATTTCCACCCCGATGTCAATTTTCGGGTTTCCAGAAAAACAGGCGATTTCGACCCCGTCACCTTGCTGTCCAAGCCCGATGCCCCTTACGACAAGCACGCGGATTCCGTCCTCATTGATGAGTACATCGGTAATCCTGCTAACTATCGCGAAGGTTGGGTCGGCTATTTCGGGAAGCCGATGGAGTTGCGCTTGGAGACCTTGCCCCTCAACGGCGACTCCTTGACGGTCACCCTCAGTTTCGCGCACCACCCCTCGCAGTGGGTCTTTATGCCGCAGAAGGTGTTAGTGTCTTATTCCAAGAACGGCAAGAAGTACAGCCAGCCCGAGGAGGTCGCGCTGCCCTTCGACCCGGTGTTGAAGGAGAACGACAAGCCGCGGGTCTGCATCCTGCGCCACAAAATCCCGGACGGCGGGGTGAAATACATCCGCATCGAGGCAGAGCCGGTGGAAAAGCTGCCGGATTGGCACGCCGCCCCCGGCGAGAAGGCGTGGATCATGATTGACGAAATGAAAATCAACGACTATTCCAAAAAGCCCTGAAAGGGCGACCTATGTCAGCCATGGGTGAGCGGCAGCGAGCCCACAGCCATTCCCCGTATAGGTAAAAAAAAACAGAGGCATTAAATTTCAAAAAAGAAATGTCGTCTAATGCGTGTTTTTCGGCAATTTGACAGAAAAAACATTTTTAAGAAATTTTAAGACATCACCAATTGAAAAAAGTATATTTTTGCACCTTGAATTAAAAGGCAAAGGTAGAAAGTAACAATCAATAATTATTAACCCAAAAAAATTCAAAGAAATGAAAAAAACATTAAGCGTGCTGGCTATTGCAGCCATGGTTATGTTAACCGCATGTACTCCCCAACAATCCGAGACCCCTATCACGGATGTTTTGAAATCCGCCAAGAAGGGTTGGGTGATGACCTCCGTTAAATCCGTTCCCGCTTACGTCCTCGAATCCGGCGTTGCCCTCGACGAGCTTTATGCTGACGGTGACTACGAGCACAACACGGGCTTCTTCACTGCCGCTGAAAAAGACGATGCCATTATCTTTGGCGAAAATGGCGTTCAGACCATCGAACCCGGCACCGTTCTCCCCACTGATGGTTCTGCTTATCAAGTCGCTACCGTCGCTGCTTACACGGTGAATGAAGCTACTGAAGAACTTTCATTCCAAATGCCTTGGGAATATGATGAAGCAATCGAAAAATGCTCGGTTCAATCATACGACAAGAACCAGCTGGTCATCAAATACACCAGAAACGACGACCAGAATCCCGCCAAGGCTCAGAACACTTTCACCATCACCTACGTTCCCGCCAAGTAATTAAACCGAGTTTTTTATCACTTAAATTCCGAATAAAATGAAAAAAGTATTTTTAGCAGTTCTTTGCGCAGGTCTTTTCTTCGCCTGCGGTAACAAGAAAGCCCAAGAAACCGAAGCTTTGATGGACACCGTTCCTGCTGAGGTTGTCGCTGAACCCGTCGCTGAAGAAGTTGTTGCGGAGCCCGTCGCTGAAGAGCCCGTCGCTCAAGCAGCCCCGGCCAAAAAGACCACAAAGACCACCACGACCACCAAGAAGAACAACAATTCGACCGGTATGACTGCTTCCACAAGCAAAAAGACCGAAACTGTCGAGGAACACGCCCAAAAAGCGGCTGAAAGAGTTGCCAACAAGGCTATCGACAAAGCTGAGACGGAGACCACAAACGCTATCGTCAACAGCGGTAAAAAGAAAAGATAATCCTCTTTGTATTGGATAAAAAAAGGTGTTCGAAAGAACACCTTTTTTGTTTTAAAAAAAAGTGTACTTTTGTGCAAAATTTTTCGAGCACAGAAAGTAATGAATATCAAGGAGAAAATACGCGTGGTTCCCGATTTTCCGACACCCGGAATCCAATTTTATGACATCACCACGCTGCTGAATGACGCGGAGGCCTATCGTGAGACGATGGACACTATGGTGGAACTTGCCAGGAAAAGCAAGCCTGAAATGGTGGTCGCCCTCGAGTCGCGCGGCTTTTTCTTCGGCACAGTCCTCGCCTACCAGTTGGGCGTTCCGTTCGTTCCAGTTCGCAAAAAAGGCAAACTGCCCTACAAAACCTACCAGGAGACCTACCAGCTCGAATATGGCACTGCCACCTTGGAAATTCATACCGATGCCATGCCGGAGGGCAAGCGTGTGCTCATCGTAGATGATGTGCTGGCCACCGGCGGCTCCATGTCCGCAGCCATCAGCCTTGTCAACCATTTTCATCCTGCAAGCATACATTTGCTCTTCTTGATGGAGTTAGAAGCGCTGAAAGGGCGTAAAAAGTTGAATAAATATCAGATAGATAGCTTATTAACCGTATAAAATAACTAATCAAATAATTTTTTTATGAAAAATATCGATTGGAAAAACCTGTCATTCGGTTACATGAAAACCGATTACAATGTTCGCTGCTATTTCAGAAACGGCGAGTGGGGAAAACTGGAATTGAGCTCTGACGAGTACATTCCGATGCACATGGCGGCTTCTTGCCTGCACTATGGCCAGGAGGCTTTCGAAGGCATGAAGGCCTTCCGCGGCAAAGACGGCAAAGTGCGCTTGTTCCGCTGGGAAGAGAACTGGAAACGTCTCAACAATTCTGCAGACACCATCATGCTGGCCCCCATCCCCGAAAAGCTGTTCTTCGACGCATTGGAGATGGTTATCAAGGCTAATGCCGAATACATTCCGCCTTACGGCACCGAGGGTTCCCTCTACATCCGCCCGCTGCTCATCGGCACCGGCGCCACCATCGGCGTGAAACCCGCTGACGAATACCTCTTCATCGTCTTCGTGATGCCCGTCGGCCCTTACTTCAAGGAAGGCTTCAAGCCCACCGACATGCAGATTGCCAAGGATTACGACCGCGCCGCTCCCCTGGGCACCGGCCACGTGAAGGTCGGCGGTAACTACGCCGCTTCCCTCCGCGCCGGCGAACGCGCCCACAAGGAAGGCTTCAGCGCCTCCATCTTCGCCGATGCCAAGACGAAAACCTTCATCGACGAAGCCGGCCCCGCCAACTTCTTCGGCATCAAAGACGGCAAGTATGTGACCCCGGATTCCGGTTCCATCCTGCCTTCCATCACCAACATGAGCCTCCGCACCATCGCTGAAGACCTCGGCCTCGTGGTCGAGAGACGCCACGTCAGACTCGACGAAATCGACACCTTCGAGGAAGCCGGTGCTTGCGGTACCGCCGCCGTCATCTCCCCCATTCACAAGATTCAGGACAGAGAGACCGGCAAGGAATATGTCATCTCCAAAGACGGCAAACCCGGTCCTTGGTGCGTCAAGATGCGTGAAATGCTCATGGGCATCCAGTACGGCGAAATCGAAGACAAGTTCGGCTGGTGCACCATCGTGGACTGCTAATATTTTTACCAACATAGTAGCAAAAAAGGATGCTTCCGGGCATCCTTTTTTGATTTTAAATCTTCCGAGATCTCAATCTCACATCCCATCAAGTGCAAAGCACATACAAATCGTCACGCTGGTTGATGCAGAGGATGGGCATAGCACTCGCATCCAAGAGCTTTCGCTCGCGCGGGCCCATCAGCACGTCGGCGAGGGTGTAGTAGCGGGTCATCATGATTACCTCCACACCGGCCTCCACCTGCGGAGCAAACTCCAATCCGTATGCATCCAAGTATTTCTGCGGCTGGGTCTCATGCTTCTCGTAGGAGACCTCCAGATTCTCATACAGCTTCTCCACAAAGGCGACATTATCGTTCACTAACTTCGCCAGTCCCTCGTCCTTATACTTCGGATAGAGAATATGCACCACGGAGCCGTAAAAACGGCTGAAATAGCCTGCCCAAAGTGCCTTCTCCTTGTTCTGCCGCTCGATATCCATCGGCAGCAACACATGCTTGTAATTCGTGGTGTCCTCCGCCACAAGACTGACTTTCATCACAGGAAACCGAGATTGACGAATGAACCTGAGCGCTTTTTTAACGGTGAAGAAACCACTTTCATCGCTCCAAGGCACACCGATAACGAACATGGCCGTATTATGTTCCTCTGCATACTTAAACAACGTTTCCGGGAATACATAATCCGTAATTACTTGGCAATTGGCCATTTCCGAAACGATGTCGCGAATATGCCTCAAATAGGGACTGTCATCAGGTATATGCCTGGAACTGGGCAGGCCGAAACCGAAGCCAAAATTGGCCATGACGGTCAGCGAAGCCTGGAACACCTCCGCCAACATCACCCCGTGAGACACCGCAACGTTTCCAGGAAAGGAGTCATCGGCGACCACCGTGATGTTCAGGTTACGGTCGCGTTTTATCGGTTCGTGGATTTCCATGTCAGTTTCTTTTTTATCTGTCTGCTGTGCCTTTCAGAGGTGGTGACGCTTGCGTGTGTCCTCCACACTGCGCCGCGCTTTGCCGTGGAGGACCCCACACTGCGCTTGTGTGGGGTTATTTGCGCTTCGCGCGTCTTGCCCCTTCGGGGCTGCTTAATGAATATCTTTTTTTATTATTGGGGTTTTCGTTTTCACTACTTCTAATTGTTCACTACCTGAGTCCTTTCACCACCGGTTTTGCCGCCACATATTCCTTCAGGTAGAACGGTTCAAAGTAAGCGACATCCGCAAACTCTTGATTTTGCCACTTTCTGAGGGCGGCGGGAAGCATGTTTTTGGCGGAGATGGGGGCATCCATGAATTTGGCGTTGGGGAAAGCGGAAAGGATTTCCTTACATTTGGGCATCCCGTTGCCGCAAAACAGCACCTTTTCCTTCGAAAGAAGTTCTGCGAAGGCGTTCTCATCCACAATTTTCGAGGAAATCTCTTCTAATGACCGTATGTCGAAGTCGTAGCGGGTGGTGAAGACCTCCATGCGGCGGGCATCGATCATCGGGACAATTTGCGGCTGCTCCGAGGAGGATTCTGCCCATAAAGTTTTGGCTCCCTGAGCGATGCTTTCCAATGTGCTGACAGCCATCACGGGAACACCGGCCGTATAGGCAATGCCCTTGGCTGTGGAGACCCCGATGCGCAGCCCCGTATAGGAGCCAGGACCGATGCTCACTGTCACTCCGTTCAGGTCTTTGACAGCGCAACCAGCCTGCCACAGAGCCTTTTCCACGAACGGCAACAGGTGCTTGGCATGATTGTTACCGCCTGCTTCTTCCTGCAAGCCAATGACCTCACTGCCTCTTGTCAATGCCACGGAACATACATCCGTAGCCGTTTCGATATGTAGGATGATAGGATTCATTGTTTGATACCTTGATATATAAGTTCGTGCGATTTCAGTCGTATTCCACTCTTAGCCAACTTATTAGGCTCGGCATCGGGACAGACGCGGTTGGAAAGGAACACGAAAACCAGCTCTTCCTTGGGGTCGCACCAGACCACAGTGCCGGTGAAGCCTTGATGGCCGAAGATTTGGTGGGAGGCGGCCGCAGGCACAATAGACGACTCACCCGTCGCTTTCGGAGTGTGGAAGCCGTAACCGCGCACCTGACAATGATGAAAATGGTGCATCTTCGTGAACTCTGCTACCGTAGCTTCCGACAGATAACGTTTCCCATCATAGACACCGCCGTTCTGCAGCATCAGGAAGATGGCACCAAGTTCCCCCGCCGTGGTGAAGAGACCGGCATTGCCGGCATTGCCGTTCATCAGCGCGGAAGTCTGGTCGTGCACATAGCCGTGAACCAGCTGCTTGCGGAACAATTCGTCCTTTTCCGTCGGAGCAATCTCTTTTTTGGAAAACCCGTTCTCCAATGGCATAAATGATGTTCGATTCAATCCCATGGGTTGGTAGAAACTTTCCGAGAGGAACTGCTCAATCGGCTGCATCGTGATGGTTTCCACCATATCCTTCAGTAACAGAAAGTTAAGGTCACTGTATTCGTATTTCTTTTCTTTCAACTTGCAATGCGCCACTTTGTAGCGAATGGTGTCGGGATAGTCGTTGCGCAAATAGAGGTTTTCGGCCACCTTGACATGAAAATTCCCGGTTTTGTAGGCGCGAAGGTAACGCTCGTTCCCCATGATAGACTTGTAGAACGGAATATACGCCGGCATTCCGGATGTATGCGTCAGCAACTCCTCCAACGTTAAGTGCGCCTTGTCCGTGCCCGCCAAATAAGGCAGGTACTTCCCTATCCTGTCTGTCAAATGAATCTCGTGATTATCATATAACTTCATGACTGCCAACGTAGTAGCTGCCACTTTTGTAACAGAGGCGACATCGTACATGGTCTCCAACGTCACTTTGTCCTGACGAAGATAATCGAGATAGCCGAAAGCCTTGTGATAGACGGGCTGCCCGTGATGCAGGGCCAGTACCACGCACCCAGGATAGATTTTATTCCGAATGCCGTCTTCCAGCATCTGGTCTAAATTGCGAGTGATGTTATCCGGCAGGGCGGAGAGGTTCTCCACGGACTTTTGCATCAGGATGCCGCTTCCGGCAGGATATCCATTGATGCTGACCGGCAGTGTGCCTTCGCAGACCGTCTGCCCGAAGCAGGCTTTCAAAGCCGCCGCCACCGTAGTAGGGGTGAACTGGTAGGCATCGATAATGGCACGATAGTTGGTAAGAGAGTCAAAGTAGTTGAGCGCGTAGGGGTTGCCGAGATGCAGCAGGATGACAGATTTTTCCTTGGCCAAACGATTGAGCAGACGCACCGACGACATGTCGATGCCGTAGCCTGAGCCGCCCATTTGGTTGGAGCCCCCGAAGGCCACAATAACCTGCTTGTACGGTGCAAGTTTAGCGAGAATGTTCGTCTGTTCTTTGGCAGAGATTTTCTTGTCCATATATATATATGGAAGATTGTACTCCGCCACTATCTGCTTGTATTCCGCCTGGTAGGCCTTGCGATCCACGCAGAGAAAAGCCGTGTTTTCGGCGGTTTTGGCATTCAGCGGCAGCAAATCAGCATCGTTTTTCAGCATCGTGAGGGCCTTTTCCTCCAACTGACGATTGACCCACATTGCTTCCGCACTGTTCATTTTCGCTTCCACTTCGCTGATATTGGCGGGTTTGAAGCCCATAATGCCACGGTTATGCTTGAACTGCAGCACTCGCAAGCACCGTTCGTTGATGAGTTCCTCGGGAATAACATCCTCTTCCACCGCCCGTTTGATTGCGATAATAACGGAGTCAATGTCACCGCCTGGCAGCAACAGGATATCGACACCAGCCAGCAGGGCACGGATTTCCACATCGCCCTCGAAGCGGTTCTGATTGCGCACACCTTTCATCTCCATAGCATCGGTGACAATCAAGCCGTTATAGCCCATATCGCGCTTAAGCAACTGGGAAACAATAGGATACGACAACGAAGAAACAGACTGCTCGGCAGGGTCGAGGGAGGGTATGTTCAGATGCCCCACCATCACCATATCCGGATTTTCGTTAATAAGCTGACGATAAGGGTAGAGCTCCATTTCATCGAGTTCGATGCGGCTCTTGCGAATGACAGGAAGTCCCAAATGTGAATCGGTCTCGGTGTCGCCGTGCCCGGGAAAGTGCTTGATAGAGGTTGCGATGCCGCCATCCTGCATTCCATGCATGTAGAGGGCTGCCTTACGGCAGACTTTGTCACGGTTTTCGCCGAAGGAGCGGCTGTTAATCACCGGGTTGCGGCTATTGTTGTTAATATCGATGCAAGGGGCAAAATTAAGGTTGATGCCGACGGCCTTGCACTGTTCGGCAATCTCGACTCCCATACGATAAATCAAGGAGTCGTTGGCTTCGGAAAGGGCACCGAGGGTCATCTGGCGCGGGAAGGCCACACAGCTGTCGAGGCGCATGGCAGGCCCCCACTCGCCGTCGATGGAGACAAACATCGGAATCTTGCTGACAGCCTGCAGCCGGTTGGTGAGCAAGGCCTCCTTTTGGGGCGAACCCTTGAAGAAGCAGACACCTCCGGGTTGTATGCGGGCAATCGTCTCCAACAACTCCCGGTTATACTTTTCGTCCTCCGTGGAGCTGACTCGGATTATCAGCAGCTGGGCGATTTTCTCCTCGAGGGTCATTTCGTCCACCAAAGAACCATGCATCACCGGCTGTTGCACTCCGGAGAAGATTACCAACAGCAACATCGAGAAAATGAGGATGTTACAACGAATGAACTTTTTCATATTCAAGAATACTGGACAACGGCAAAAGTACAAAAAAAGCGGCAAAACCAAAAATTTTGCCGCTTTCCCTTTTTTTTCTAAAATTGCAATGTTATTCTGCCGTTTCGGGAACAACATTAAGCTTGAGTTCCACCTTGAATTCGCGATGAAGGTTGACTTGGGCGGTATATTGGCCCAGTTCCTTGATGCGATCCTCGTTGATAGAGATTTTGTGGCGGTCGATTTCAATGTCGTGCTGAGCTTTGAGGGCATCAGCGACCATAACATTGTTGACAGAGCCGAAGAGGGTGCCATTTTCGGAGGCTTTGGCGGGAATGGTGACTTCCAGTCCTTCAATCTTGCCAGCCAGAAATTCAGCTTCTTTGCGAATTTTTTCCGCCTTAAAAGCGCGTTGTTTAATGGTTTCCGCCAGCATTTTCTTCTTGGCCGGAGTAGCGAGTTCGGCAAGGCCTTGCGGAATGAGGTAATTGCGGGCATAGCCGTCTTTTACCTTGACGAGGTCATCGGCATATCCCAGGTTAGCTACGTCTTGTTTCAATATAATTTCCATGACAATGTTCTTTTTTAGTTAGATTTTAAATTATCGGTCACGAACGGCAGAAGAGCCAAATGGCGAGCGCGTTTCACTGCCTGAGCCACTTTTTTCTGATATTTCAGAGAGGTGCCCGTGAGTCGGCGAGGCAGGATTTTGCCTTGCTCGTTCACGAATTTCTTCAGAAATTCAGCATCTTTGTAATCGATGTATTTGATACCGCTCTTTTTGAAACGGCAATATTTCTTTTTCTTAATGTCAACTGCTACAGGAGCAATGTATTTGATATCGTTTTGTTGTGCCATAATCTTTATGCTTCTACTTCGGTTTTAGGTTCTTCGTTAACTACTTCTTCAGCGACGGGCTGAGCTTGCTCTTCCTGAGCGACGGCAGCTTTTTCCTTACGGTTGTTGCGTCTCTTCTCGGCGAATGCGATGGCATATTTGTCCATCGTCACCGTCAGGAAGCGAATGATACGCTCATCGCGGCGGAATTGCAATTCAAGTTCTGCGACCACGTTGCCGTCGGCCTTGAACTCAAACAGGTGATAGAATCCGGAGGACTTCTTTTGGATAGGGTATTCCAGACGACGGAGACCCCAGTTCTCCTGGTGGACGATTTCTGCACCCTGGTCGGTGAGAATCTTCTCGAATTTCTGTACCGTTTCCTTCATCTGTTCATCAGACAAAACGGGCGTCATAATGAAAACGGTTTCGTAATGATTTGCCATAATGCTTTTTACTTAATTTATTGATATTAAATTTTAGGGCGGCAAAAATACATTTTTTTCCGGTTCCACCAACAGTCTCCGAAAAGATTTTTTCAACGATGCAAAAACGTGTCATCAAGTACAATTCACCAATCGCAATTCTCTAATCAAAAAAAATGTATCTTTGCCCGTTTTTTGACTAACTCTAATAAAAATACACTTATGGAAAAAATCAAAATTGGTATTAATGGCTTCGGCCGTATCGGCAGACTGGTTTTCAGAGCCACAACGGAAAGAGACAACGTGCAAGTGGTTGCCATCAACGACTTGCTGGATGTTGAGTACATGGCATACATGCTTCGCTACGACTCGGTGCATGGCCGGTTTAACGGGGAGGTATCTGTGGAGGACGGCATGCTGGTGGTGAACGGCAACAAAATTCGCGTGACTGCGGAGAAGGATCCCGCCAATCTGAAATGGAACGAAGTGGGTGCCGACTATGTTGTGGAATCCACGGGCTTGTTCCTGACCAAGGAGCTGGCCGGCGCACACCTCAAGGCCGGCGCAAAACGCGTGGTGATGTCTGCCCCTTCCAAAGACGACACCCCGATGTTCGTCATGGGTGTGAACAACAAGGAATATGCCGGACAACCCATCGTGTCCAATGCCTCCTGCACCACTAACTGCCTGGCACCTCTGGCCAAGGTGGTTCACGACAATTTCGGCATTGTGGAAGGCTTGATGACAACGGTTCACGCAGCCACGGCCACGCAAAAGACCGTTGACGGCCCGTCCAACAAGGACTGGCGCGGCGGCCGTTCCATCCTCGGCAACATCATCCCCTCCTCCACGGGCGC
>CAMVBK010000053.1:0-21440 GCA_947165685.1 uncultured Bacteroidales bacterium
TTGTTTGATAATTTTGATTAATAACACGTCCCAATTTTAACGGGACACTAGTGGGTTGCTCCCTTAAAAAAGAAATATCTGCTTTCGTCTGAGGAGATTACAAGCGGCAGAATCCCCGCATACAATATCGGTCGCGGGCGTTTTGTCCAGAAAAACAACGTTTTCAGGGAAAACCATATCTTTTTTGATGATGACCCCGTTTCACCTTTGCGAGAGGAATACCGTTGTGTCAGCAGGAACCATGCGCATATCGGTTTTGAAAACACAACGGGGTTCTTTTTCCAAGTTGATGAAGGTGGTGCGTTTCCTGGAAAGACACTCTTAATAAACGGAGGAAAGACTATCAGATGTGAGAGTGTCAACGCAAAGTTTCCATTGCAAAATGGCGACAAGATAATTGTGAAGGATAGTTTGGCTATAAAAACAATCTTGGTTTATAAAGATATAAATGAATAACGATATGGGTATTTTGGAAAAATTGTCCCTTGAGTCGGAAGGACAGTCCGGACAGGGAAGAAATATTACAATAGGGAACATAAAAAAACTGTTGGGGAAGAAATTCCAGCAAGAAATGATTTTGGAGTCGGATGATGAAACCAGTGAGTTGATTTTCCCTACAATGTTCATCATCTATATGCATCCTGACGACTACCATGTCAGGACACCTTTCTTTGAAAGATGGGGACCGATTATTTTGGCGAGAATCTACACCTTGATAAGAAAGGGGAAACGTCGTCTGGAACTAAAGCATAAAATGTTGGAACGTTTGGGAAATAGATACCCGAAAGTGAAATATACGCCAACGGATGCGAGATGGTGTGTCCAATTTACTGTTGACGGCACTGTGCCCAAAGGGGAAATAAAAATAGATATGAGCTACACGATACCGTTCAAGGTGGAAATCGCAGACAATGCCCCAAGAGTGGTTAAAGATCCGGATGCAACGATAAAGACCAGGAATCCGAGAACCAGCAGGCTGGAAGAACAGAATATGGGGGACATACAGGTCTTGGGAGAGGGCATCCGGCTGTATCCCTTCGATAAGATGCTGCAAGAAGACCCGGACAAGATCAGTGAGTTGATTCCAGAAAAGAAAAAGGAACTGGCTTTGCTGCAATGGGAAAACCTTGAGTGGCCTATGCGCGAACCCTACATCATGATTTCTGGCAAAAGTGACCCTCGGAATGGATCGAATATCCTCAAAATAAATAGCGACAAGGTGCAAGAGACCCATGTTGCGATTCAACATAAGGAGACAGGGTTTCAGTTGGCAGCATGGGGGCCGACAATGCTGAACGAAAGACATGTGGAGTTGAGTGAGAGAAATGCCCACATCAATTGGGTGAGGTTGATTCCCAAGTCAACAATAGTTCTGAACAATGAAGTGGTCATAAAATTCATGGCGAAAACAATTTGAGATATGAGGAACGTAGAAAAAATTCGGTTTTTCGGAGATACCGATGCTGGGAAACGGCGCACCAACAACGAAGATGCTTTCGTGGCGGAAAAGTTGGACGACAGCACCGTGTTGGTCATTGTAATTGATGGCGTGGGTGGTTATGAAGGCGGAGAGGTTGCTGCCGAGATCGCACAAAAGGAAATCCCTTCCTATTTGAAAGAGTTCAATCGAGGTGAGCGTTTGGAGCTGCTAAAGCAGGCCGTGGTGTGTGCCAATAATGCCATCTTTGACCGCCGCCAGTTGGACACAGCCCGACCCAATATGAGCTGTGTGCTTACGTCCGCATTGATTGACGCGGATAGGGAGGTGCTTGATATAGTGCACGTGGGCGACACAAGAATGTATCAATATCATAACGGGGAACTTCTCAAACTCTCCCATGACCACTCGTATGTCGGCTATTGCGAGGAAATTAACGAGTTGACCGAAGAACAGGCTATGCGCCACCCTCGTCGCAACGAAATAAGCAGATCCGTCGGGGAGGAACGACACGGTGTCAATGACCAGAGCTTTCTTGACGCGGAAGAGTTCCCTCTTCTGCCCAATTCCACTTTCCTGCTCTGCTCCGACGGCCTGACGGACATGATTACATCCAAGCAGATAGTCGCGATATTGGAGCAGAAACTCCCGATTGAAAAGAAGGTGCAGGCTTTGATTGAAGCCGCCAATAATGCAGGCGGAAAGGACAACGTCACGGTGGTGTTGGTGGAGTATCAGGCGGAGGAAGAAGAGTCCGCTCCGATAGTGGATGAGAACGAGAATCTGCAAGATGATAGCGTAGCTGAGGAAATCGTGGCAGAAATCCCAAAAGGGAAAAGAGTAAAAGGGAATAAGGTGATCCTTCCTATACTGACATCAATTTGTGTTCTGCTTTTGGGCTCTTGTTTCGCCATGCTGATATTTTCCAAAGCAAAAGACGCGAGAATACATAAACTTGAAGAATATCTGATGCGGGTGTCTTTGGCTAATTCAACAGAAAAATCAAGTTCGGACAATCGGTTAGACAATAGTGTTCTGATGCAAAAGGTTGATGATTACACGAAGGCCGTACAAAAAAACAATTTTGACGCTCTTGGACAAATGTATGCTGATACTGTCAGGCGTTTCATCAACTACACCGATATAAGCAAGGAAAAAGCAGTGGCACTTATCGAGGATTTTGACGATAAACGGGGAGTCACAGACAAACACCTGGATGTTCAATGGGAGACTTGGGGTTGTCGGCAGTTGCCAAATGGGGATGTGTCTGTTGATTTCGTTGAAGATTTCAAGGTTGTCAAACAAGATTCAACCGAAGTGTCGTACCTTGTCCACTGTTTTATGACTTTTGACACGAACGGCAAAATTGTAAGCGTATTGGAAGACCTGTTACAGAGTAGCAAGTAGTTAGCACAATAATAAGCAGTTATGAAAACACACTCAGGCGAAAAAGTGAAAGAATATTTCGAGGCATCAGGTCTGAGCGTCAGCGAGTTCGCCCGACGACTGGGATGCCACCGGCAGAACGTTTACGACATCTTCCGGCGGGAAGTGATTGATGTGGGACTGTTGCGGCGCATCTCCCGGGTGCTGGAGCACGATTTTGTCGCCGAGCTCTATGGCACGAAAGGCTCCAAGGTCACCCTCAAGTTCTCCGTCACTGTCGAGATCGCAGAGGATGGCCAATACAAGATAACGGAGGTGCAGACGGTGAAGTGAAATAGTGTGGAATGTTGTAAAAAAAGGATTCAGATGTATGGCATTTGTTTGTTATAGGAACGTAAATAATAAATAACATGAAACCTCGAAATTATATTAAAACAGTCTGTTTGTCTATGGCATTGATCCTCGTCTCTTGTGGGTGTGATAAGAGTCGTCAGGAACGAACATTCACTGAAGAGTTGATTAAGATTCTTGCATGGCCTGAAGACGGTTCTTATTCCGACGAAGCCATGCAATCCGTCTTCGATTTTATCAAGGAAAAATCTCAGTCCCTTGAATATGGATTTGAAGAAAAACTCTCTCATATACGAATCGCCACCTCAGAAGATGGCAACGTGCGAGCCTATAGCGTGGAAAGGTGCGGGTTTGAAGGCAATCCTTCTTTGGGCTTTGAGTGCAAAACATTGCTTCAATACAGGTCCAATGGAAAGGTTTTCTGCGAGGAAATTGAAAACTTCAATGGGTATATTACTCGAATTTGTCATATCGATTCAGACAAGTATTATCTGTTGGAAGATTACCAAGGGAGCATGCATCAAGGGACATACGAAACATACAATTTTTATGTATATAAGATAGAAAACAACGAATTGCGCAAAGTAAAAGGGGCTTTTGCCAGTAAAGACAGCGCTTCTGATAATCTTGAATTATCTTGGGACGATCAGGGCGGGTCGTTGACATTCAACGAGGGAATAAATGATTCCGTGTTCATCTACAGTAGATTAAGGAAAGAACTATATGTTCTCAAAGGAATGCCATTGATAGATAATCCTTTAAAATATCGCCAATATAATTGGAACAAGCGGTGTTTTGAGTTGCAGAAATATGATGAACCTGTGGAATTCTGCAATGACAAATACTTCATACGAATTGAGCAACAAAGCGAGGACGACTGGACTTACAAATGTTGGAATGGCGGGGTAAAAGAAGGGAGTCCCGACCTTGTTATAAAAAACGGCACCAAACAAATATGGTCGTATAGCAACACTCTGATATCCCATGACGAATGGCGGACTGATGATGAAAGCTCACCGTTGGGCGAAAAATACATTTTCCTAAACAATGGCTATCGTTACGAGTGCTATCATGGTTGGAGGAACGGCATGCAACACGAAGAGTTGTTTGTTTATGACCCCGAAGAGAATCTGATTTATTCTGGAGACTTCAGATGGGTCTCTCAGCCGTGAGTTTTATCTTCTTTATTGCATAGGAGCAAAAAGTGACAAAAAAACAATTCATTGGCAAGGTTGACAGAAACGAGCGTGATTACGTGCGAAGCAACAAAGCGATGGTGTATAAGATATTGTTACAAAAATGCTTTATAGTGTAAAATGTCCCTATTCGGTATATTTTACAACTTTGCAAAATAATTTAGGAACAAGACCCGACGGAGCCGGATGGGATATAACGCGGCGAAATGAGTATGAGTGAACAAATGGGACAATGCAAGTGGTGCGGAAAATATTTTGCATTAAGCATCCTCGCAAAATTCGGAGGTTATTGTTGTCCGGCACACTATCAAGCCGGATTGCAGCGAGGGAGATAAAAACAGATGTAATAGTATTTAAATGGAAGTCGTGGAGAATGTGTCAACATGTAGATTAATTTTTGAAAATGCATTTTGATAAATCGACATTAGCTAGTGATAAAAAACGAACAGAGTTTGACACTAAATATCTTGACCGCATAGTGATATTTTTATAAATAGAACATTTTAACTATGAGAACTGTTATCATTAAAGTGACTCATAATTGCAATTTAGGGTGTAAGTATTGTTGTGTTGGTGATGTCTCAGATCATCATCCGATGTCTTTCGATACGATGCGAGATTTGTTTAAGGGTCTTAGTGAAGAAGGAGATACGTCCTCTTTGATATGGCATGGAGGAGAGCCTCTTTGTGTCGGGTTGAGTTATTTCAGGGAAATAGTTAAACTTCAATCAGAATTCCCTAATCACCATTTTCGAAATGGAATTCAAACTAATGGTACTTTGTTGTCAGACGAATGTTTGCTTTTTTTCAAAGAAAACAATTTCCAATTAGGTTTTAGTATTGATGGATGTTCTGAATCACATAATTTAAACAGGCCGTATAAAACGGGGAAAGCATCGTTTGAAGACACGTTCAAGTGGTTTAGTCGTGCCAAAGAACTTGGCCTACATGTAGGGGCGATTTGTGTGATAAATTCTAACACAGCAAAGCATATAGACGAGATATATCGTTTTGCGAAAGAATTTGATGTTCCTTTCAAATTCAACCCCCAGTATCCTGCGGGGAGAGCCACTGTTAATGTTGACCTTGGCTTGGATAATGATCAAATTGCGCAAGCATACATACGTCTATTTGACTTGTGGTACAATGACGATTCAGCACATCGTGCAAATATCCGTATGTTCGAAAGCTTTGTCAGTGCGATAAGTCGTTGTTCTAATGGTGATACATCTCTTAAGGGATATGATTGTGCCTACTGTAACCGGTGTCAATATTCTTTTGTTGGTATAGCTCCGAATGGGGATGTCTATCCTTGCGGAAAATTTGTTGGAGAGGATGAGTTTTGTTGTGGCAATATTAAAGAAGAAGATTTTTCATTTAAAAACTTGTTGAATCATCCTGTTGTGAATTCTATAATTAATCGCCATGAAGAAGGTGTCGCTGTATGCAAGGAATGTCAATATATATCGCTATGTTCTTCTGGTTGTCCATACAATGCGATTCTTTTTTCTGGGGATCTCATGGCCAAAAATCCTTTTTGTAGAGCTAATCTTCTTTTATTTGACCATATAAAAAAAGAATTAATCCGCAGCAATGTCTCAAAAGACATATTCGTTATTCCAAGTGGATATTTTGATGAACAGTTTATAATTTATTCCCCTTTAAGAGGGAAAGCATTTCTTGCAGACAAAGAGGCAAAGGAAGATGTTTGTAAGTACATTGAAACAGGTGTTTTGCCAACAAACAGCAAGAAGTTGTTCGACTATTTGCAAGAATGGAACAACCAAATTATAATTCCAGCAAAAGACACAACTTCATTAAACACAAATTCCGCAACCATTTTGTTGACTAATAAATGTAACATGTCTTGTGGCTATTGTTATTCTAGTGGTAGTAGATCAATTCAAAGTTTAGACAAATCAAAACTTAAATCAATTTTAGATTACATTTTAGGTAAGAACAAGCATTCTTGTAAGTCTTTTTCTTTCATTGGAGGTGGTGAACCGACCGTGGAGTGGAATTTGCTCCAATGGGGTGTGAATTACATTAGAGTAAATGATAAATCAAGCAGTTCTTCAATTTCGTTAACGACTAATGGAACTTTGTTAAACAAAAAACGCGTATCATGGTTAAAAGAGAATGAAGTTTATGTCGTAGTTTCGTTTGATGTTTTACCAATCGTTCAAAATCGCCAACGTCCTATTTCTGACGGTAACGAGAGTTTCCAACGTGTTGACCAAGCAATAAAAGAATTATTAGATCAAAAAGTTTCCATGCATATTCGTGCTACGATAACAAAAGATTCAATATGTTTAATGCCAGAGATGGTTCGTTTTGTTCATCAGAATTACCCAGGGATTGAACAACTTCAATTTGAGCCGGTTTTGGACGAATCTCAGAATGACGAGACCTTTTTTTACAATTTTAGGGTGTTTTTTTTGGACGCAATTCGAATGGGCTTCACTTACGGCGTGAACGTATATAATATGTTGTCATTGTCTTTCAAAACGCTTCAAACTACTTTTTGCAGAGGAGAGTTGTGTGTGTGTCCTAATGGCGATCTTTCCGTATGCCATAGGATTTCGTCATCAAAGGATTCAAATTGGAACAATTTTTATTTGGGTAAAGTTTATGAATGCGGTGTGGTTGTTGATGATGACAAAATGAAGCATGTAATGTATTATCATAACCAACAGCACAAAGATTGTTCGTCTTGTTTTGCTAAATACCATTGTGCAGGAGGATGCTATGTTTTTCGTTCAAAACTTTCATCTTCATTATTTCAAAAATATTGCAACTATTCGAAAAATATGCTTAAAGATATAATTTTATTAACAATAAATAAATTTTAACAGTATGGAAAGTCAGGTCTCTTATGGACATGTTGGTCCTATGATTTCATTTGGCAGGGATTATTTCCCTATGAAAATGTGTGAAAGCGGTGGGCATACTGATTATAATGAGTATACTCCGCACACGGACAAATATGATGTTTATCAAGAGTATAGCGAATACAGTGATTACAGTAACTACAGTAATGGTGGCGATCCTTGTAATGGGAGTTGGTCATAGGTATGGTAAAACGTCAACTATCCAGGTATATACGTTTATACAACTTTGACAATAAGTGTGTTTTGTACAACACGAAGAATCGTGATTGTATTATTGTACCTAAAATTTCAGTAGAAGGTGAGAGGTTTCTTGCCACTGATGATGAGGCGAAAATACACTTTCTAGAGAGTCATTCGTTTTTCATTGACAGAGTAGATGAAAACGATTGTAATAGATATATGTCTCAAAATACATTATTGGTGAGTTTAGAGACATCACTATCTTGTAATTTTTCATGTCCTTACTGTTACCAAAAAAATAATCAGTATGGAAAGAATATAATAACATCAGAAAATTTAAATTTGTTGTTCTCTTACATTCAAAAAGTACACAAAAAAAACAAACTGAGAGTATTATATTTAAAAATATTAGGAGGTGAACCTTCTATCTCGTGGTCTAAAATTGTCCCCTTTCTCTCTGTTGTATTTGATTATTGTAAAAATAATCAGATAATAATGAATCTAAAAGTGGACACTAATGGATATTATGTCGAACCATTTACAAAATTTGATTTATATGATACAATCCATTTCACAATCCCATTATGTCATAAATCTATCCATAACAGGTACAGACAATCAAAAAACAGAGAAGACACATATGATATAATCGTCAGCAACATCAACAAACTATCCCTTTTGCGTGATTCTAGCTTTGTTATTAGACATAACACAGATGCATGCAATATTCAATTGTTTGATAATTACTTGTCTGACGTTAGGGAGAAGCTACGCTTTAATCCTAACATAAATCCACAATATACGACAAATCCTATATTAGGAAAATACAACAATCAATTGTCGCGTGCTGATTATATTCATTGGTTGTCTACTAGTTGTATTGATAGTTTAATAAAGCACAATTTTGGCGTGTATGTTTCTCCGTTGAGATTGGGTGCTTGTTCATATAATTCCACATATTCTATTAAATTGTTCTCTTCGGGAAAAGTTGGTGCATGTGCTAGATTTTTTTATGACAGCGATAATCCCTATCTCTTCGAAATATTGGAAAAAGACAATCTTACGAAAGGCAGTAGTTGGTGGAATGGTGCGAAAAATTTCTCTCCCTTCAAAATAAGTAAATGTTTAAATTGTCCTTCGCTTTTCACTTGCGGTGGTCATTATTTCCTGCCATGCATTAAAGATTATGATTTGCCAAAATGCGATCCAGAAAAAACTTTGTATATAGATTATGAAGAATACTTTATACGATTGCATAAATACTATGGACAAGGCAAGGCTGATCAATTTAAAAATATTCATTTTTATGATTTGTTTGACGAATGTGATGCATAAAATTGTTACGCTGTTATTATGTTAGACACTCTGTTTCCGCATAAAAGTATTTCGTTAGGACTTTCCTTTTTTCACATCACTGTTGACGATTGGAAAGAAATAATATCAAAATATGCATGTTACATACATGATTTATATTTCTCGCCCTATGATTTAGAAAATTATCAAAGCCGTCGAAATGTCTATGATTTTCACAACACGACCATAGAAGAACGTCGTGAACAACTAACGTGTGTGATTGAACACGCGAAAAAAAATAACATAAAATTGAAATTAGTGCTTAATTCAAATTTCTACAGAAATGTTCCCGATGAAATTTTAAAAACATATGCGCATTATCGAATCTATTATGGAATAGATTATGTTACAACGTTTGTAGATGGGGCAAAATCTATACGTAAAACATATCCTGATTCTATAATTATTTGTAGTTACAATCAAGGAATTCTATGCCTTGAAGACCTAAAAGAATTGTTAAAACTCAATTTGTTTGATGCTTTTGTTTTGGGGCAACGCTTTATTCGTGATTTTGACACATTCCGCCTGATTCACTCTTATGGTAAGCAGGTGGAACTTTTGGTGAATAATGGATGTATGCATACTTGTGTTTCCTATTGTTCTATACCTGGGTATTGTTGGCCTAATTTTGATAAATCTTACAAGACATTAGGGTACCATGCATTATATGCTGAATCTTCTTTATTTCCAGAAGAACTTGCTTTATTTTATTTTGATTCTGGATTAATTGATCTCTATAAATTATCCTGTAGACCAATTCAAAGAAACGAACTATTGGATTTGCTTAACTCATATGTGACTATAGACTCAAAATCATTTGTTAACAAAGGCAGTTATAATTATCATTTGTATGCAAGATTGACGCATTTTTCCCCATTCTACGCTAAAATGTGTTATGAAGATATACTTAATTTAAAAAGGATGATTTGGGAAAGAAAGGGGGTTGATGTCTTCTCTAAATTAAAAGAGACAAAATTATTAAATCTATTTTGTTAAGCATGTTAATTTCACCTCGTACTTTTTTAGATGTTATTTTAGACAACATTCACTATAAAGGTGTCGTCAAAGGGCGTGTTCACGCTTCTATCTGTGGATTTGCAGATGACTTTTTTGTGAGTGCTAATTATCTTACATGGTGCACTTCGATTAATAGGTTGAATCACCTGTTGAGTCAACACATACCAATGGCAATTATATCATCGTGTACACGTCACAATAACATTCCCGACAATGTTACAATTATTCCAGCAGAGAATCCACTGTCATTGTTTGATAGTTGTGTGTCCGCAGTATATCATAAAGCAAATACTTCTCCAAAGATCGGAAATAATTGTGAAATACATAATTCTGTTGTAATTGGAAATAATGTTGTGATTGGGGATTGCTGTCGGATTGGAGCCCATGTTACTATTGGCGATGATTCTCACATACATGACAATGTAACTATTGAATCAAATAGTGTAATTGGTAGTTTCCCATTCAGTAACTATCCTAATGAATCGAATTACGAAAGAAAGATTTGGGGCGGGGTAGTAATTGGCTCAAATTCCCATGTGGGTTCATGCACAACAATTGACAAAGGATTCACTATTGCGACTCAGATTGGAGATAATTGTAAGATTGGAAACCATGTTGAAATTGCTCATGATGTCTTGATTGGCAATAACTGTCTCATTTCTGCGCAAGCCGCAATCGCCGGGAACGTTGTTATGGAAGATAATTGTTACTTGTGGGCTAAATCAGGGATCATCAATCGGATTCATGTCGCAGAGGGAACTGTTTTGTATGCTACTTCCATTTTAACTAAAGACACAAAAAAAGGAGATGAATTGTGCGGTTTCCCTGCCAGAAACAAACGACAATATTGGAAACAGCAGGCAAAATTGGGGAGTTTGTGATTAAGGACAAAATGAATATATGCCAACCTTTGAGCCCAAATTCCCCGAAAAGACCGTGTGGATTCACCATGGCGGCAATGATTCCACCGCAATCACCTTTTCCTCGATGGAGGAGGCGGAATGGAAGTTGGTGCATAATGTTATGCGTCACGATTTTTACGATTCTTTTGTACAAGTCCTGCTATCGGATCCATCATCAATGGGTTATCCGTTCGATTCATTGTCAAATGAACACTTTTGTGGAATATTTCCACTGGTTGTTTCCGATGACGGCAATGTACGTTTTATTGGTCTTGAACCGGAGGCTGCTCATCAGGTCCCGCACATGATTGTCCAATACAGAATTAACAACGAGGTGCGGGTTGCCGAAGAAGGTTTTCCGTCCGACAATTGCTACTATTGTCTTGCTCCAGATACAGTGTTTTCTTTTAGTATAGGAGAATCCACATTGTATCTTGTGTCAGGGTATATTGGTTATACTGGACATGGACATTGTTATGGTTTGATGGCTTATGAACTGGATGCAAAGGATTTTCATCCCGCATTTGTTTTCCATACGGACACCTCGTGCGCCGATTATTTGTGGGAACAACATACTTTAAATATGGAAATCTGCTTTAATGCAGACACTGTGTCTGGAAAGGATTTGTTCTATTTTGACAAAAACAAATCTACCATTTATGTTCGAGAGATTGCAAACAAAGAGATGGTTGAAAAATGTGGTTGTATCACAAAAATAACTGACCGCTATTGGAAGTGTGTTTGGAATGGTAAGGAGTTTGTGGAGAGTGGTTTCGTCCACAAAAAATTATAGCTTTGCCGCAGTTTCTGAATAAGTCACCGTCAAGTTTAAACTGTCCATTATGTTCTATTCCCTTTTCACCCATTTCCACCATTTTCCCGGCGCACGCCTGTTTACCTACATCTCCTTCCGCGCCATCATCGCCGGGGTGCTGGCGCTGTGCATCAGCATCTGGTTCGGGAAGTGGTTCATCCGCTGGATGAAACGCCACCACATCAGCGAGACGCAGCGCGATGAAAAAATCGATCCGGCGGGCAAGGACAAAAAAGATGTCCCGACCATGGGCGGGATCATAGTCATCGCGGCTATTCTTGTACCCTGTCTGCTGTTGGGCAAGCTGTCGAACATCTACATGATCCTGCTTTTGGCAACCACCGTGCTGATGGGCGCACTCGGCTTTGCGGATGACTTCATCAAGACTTTCCGCAAAAACAAGGACGGATTGAACGGATGGCTGAAGATCGCCGGGCAGGTGACCCTCGGGCTGATTGTCGGCCTGACCCTCCGTTTCAGTCCCGCCGTGACGATGAACGAGATCGTGAGCAGTCGCATCGTGGACAATGCTGTGGTTGTGGAGAAGAGCCTTGAAATCAAATCGACCCAAACTACTATCCCGTTCGTGAAGCACCACAATTTCAACTATGCAGACATGTTCTCGTGGCTTGGTGAGAAGAATATGTACCGCGCAGGATGGATTTTCTTCGTGCTGCTGACTGCCTTTGTGGTGGCGGCGTTGAGCAACGGGGCCAACCTCAACGACGGGATGGACGGCATGTGCGCGGGCAATTCGGCCATCATTGCCATAACACTGCTTTTGCTGGCCTATATGAGCGGCAGTGTTGTATGGGCGCAATATTTCGATGTGATGTATATTCCCGGATCCGAAGAGCTTGTGGTTTTTCTGGCCTCGTTCGTCGGAGCGTTGGTGGGCTATCTGTGGTGGAACGGTTTCCCCGCACAGGTGTTTCTCGGAGACACGGGCAGCCTGACTATCGGCGGCATCATCGGGGTGTGCGCGATGGTCATCCACAAGGAACTGATGATGCCACTCCTTTGCGGCGTTTTCCTGATGGAAAGCGTCAGTGTCATCATCCAGAGACGAGTCTATAAGTTCTATAAGAAGCGCGGTCGCCACGTGCGCGTGTGGCGCGGCACCCCGATACACGACCACTTCCGCAAAACCATCGACGATGTGCGGAAATACGATCCTACTTGTACTTTCTTGTTCAAAGGGGGTGAATCCAAGCACCACGAGGTGAAAATCGTCCTGCGTTTCTGCATTGTCACGCTCATCTTGGCTGCATTGACTATTTTGACACTGAAGATCAGGTAAAAGGATATAGTATGGAAAATGAGGATAAAAATTATATCGAAGAAAGATCCAGAACTCTTGCTTTTCTCCTGAGGCATGACAAAACGTATGCCTTTTTGGAGCACGGATATCGGGATGTACACGATCTGGCGGCAAACCACGGCTTTACACGGGAAGAACTGCAAGAGATTGTGGACAAAGACTGTAAGGGACGGTATGAATTTTCGGATGAGAAGAGGCTTTTCATACGGGCGCGTTACGGGCATAGTGTAAATGTGGATGTCGAGCTGCAGGAAGCAACTCCTCCCGAAGTTTTGTACCACGGAACAGCCAAACGCTTTCTCGATTCTATCATGGGGCAGGGGATTTTGAAGATGCATAGGTTATACGTTCATTTGTCAGAATCCGTCGAAGAGGCTGTCAAAGTCGGGAAACGCCACGGCGAACCCGTTGTGCTGGAAATCGACGCCCGTAGGATGAGCGAGGATGGAATCCGGTTTCTCGTTAGCCGTAACGGTGTCTGGCTGACGGAATTTGTGGATGCGAAATACATTCGGCAGATCTGAGAAGATCGCATTAAAACTCGCGTCTCTTTCGCACAGCCGCTCCCCGACTGCAGAATGCGAATAGGAAGTTCTTTCCCGTCACGGATTTTTTGTATTTTTGCGCCGTAAAAAGCCATACTGATGGAATCCGATCGCAAATACCCCGTTGGTATTCAGACCTTTTCGGAAATCCGTAAGGGCAATTACGTTTACATCGACAAAACTGATTTGGTTTGGCAGATGACCCGCATGAAGTTTGTCTTCCTCAGCCGTCCGCGCAGGTTCGGCAAATCACTGCTGACCACTACGTTGAACTCTTACTTCAAAGGGCATAAAGAGTTGTTCGAAGGCTTGAAGATCATGGACTTGGAGACGGAGTGGGAGCAGTACCCTGTGCTCCATTTCGATTTGAGCGGTGCCAAGCATCTGCCCGCCGATCAGGTCAAAGCGGAGTTGGTGAGACAGCTCGCCATCCTGGAGAAGGACTACGACAGGGACGAGACGGAGGTCTCTCCGGGCATGCGCTTGGCCGGACTGATCCAGCGAGCCTATCAGAAATCCGGCCGCCAAGCAGTGGTCGTCATTGACGAATACGACGCTCCGCTGTTGGATGTGCTTCACGACCCAGAACGGTTAGAGGCGGCCCGCGAAGTGATGCAAGAGTTTTACCAACGACTGGTTCGACAGTGGCACTCCAACCTTCCTCATTCGTCAGATGCGGCATTTCCGCACCGACATCACCACCATGGACATGATCGCGGCGCGAGCAAGCGCATTTGACCAGCCGACCGAAAACATGGATGACGCACTTCCGTTGCTCTACCAAAGCGGGTACATCACCATCAAAGACTATGACAAAGAGACGGATTTCTACATCTTGTCCATACCGAACAAGGAAGTCCGCACCGGTTTCGTTGAGAACATGATTCTTCTTTACACGGGAATTAACAAAACAACACGGCGGGTTTTGCCATGCGTTTTTGGCGTGCACTCAAGCACAACAACATTGTCTCTGCCATGCAGGAGATGAAAGCCTTCCTGGCCAGAATCCCATACGTGGAAGGATTCAAGGAAAAGCTGAAGGAAGTCAAAAACTACGAGGGCTTCTATGAATATACCTTCTGGCTGATATTCAACATGCTGAATTTCCATGCCCGTACCCAAGTGAAGTGCGCGGACGGCAGGATTGACTTTGTGGTCTGGATGCCCGACACCACCTACGTCTTCGAGCTGAAAGTGAACGGCACCGCGCAGGAGGCCTTGGACCAGATCAACAGCAAAGGCTATTTCCTTCCTTATGAGACCGAAGGCCGCACTGTCGTCAAAATCGGTGTGCAGTTCGAAAGGGAAACGATGACGGTGGGCGAGTATCGGGTCGGTTAGGGACCGATATGTGATCGACCAAAGGAATTTGCCAGGCACCTCGTGATTCGCGCGATTTGTGGTGCAAAGATCTCCGCGGATCACAAGAATCTCGCGGAAACATGGTCATGAATGCCGGCACCCAAAGCGTTTCCCCGTCTTTTTTCAGGTCTTTCGTATAAACTAAATACCTCCACCGTATTGCCTGAGAACTTTTTGCGGATTTCATCCAAAGAGGCGTGGGCCGCGTGCGGTAGATGACCCAAATAAAAAGTTGATGCGTAAGCCCTGAAGTGTAGCCCCGACCTGTTCCCCGCTTCCAAAAAAATCGTATCTTTGCCGATTTTTAGGAGAATAGCGAAATGAAAGATATGCAAGAGTCCAAATTACAATCCATTGAACAGGCCATAGAGGACCTGAAAAACGGGAAATTCGTCATCCTGGTGGACGACGAGGAACGCGAAAACGAAGGCGATTTCATCATCGCCGCCCAACATATTGACGCCGACAAGGTGAACTTCATGCTTTCGCGAGGCCGCGGCGTGCTCTGCGTGCCCATGACCAGCGAACGCTGCCGCGAACTCGACCTCGAAATGCAGGTGTCCAACAACACCTCCATCCATGAGACCCCCTTCACCGTCACCGTCGATCTGCTCGGCCACGACTGCACCACGGGCGTCTCCATGCACGACCGCGCCGCCTCCATCCGCGCACTGGCCGACAAGTCGATGAAGGCCTCCGACTTCGGCCGTCCCGGCCACGTGAACCCGCTGCGCGCACGCGACGGCGGCGTCCTGGTCCGCGCAGGACACACCGAGGGCACCGTCGATCTGCTGAAACTCGCCGGCCTCGAACCCGTGGGCGCCCTCATCGAAATCATCAACCCCGACGGCACCATGGCCCGCCTGCCGCAACTGTTGGAGGTGGCCGAAGAATACGGCATCACCATCACGAGTATCGAGAAACTGATAGCCTACCGCCTTGAGAAAGAGACGCTTATACGCCGCGAACAGGAAGTGAACCTGCCCACGCGATGGGGCGACTTCAAGCTGATTGCCTACACGCAGCTCAACAACGGCGCCACCCACCTGGCCCTCAAGAAGGGCGACTGGCAGGACGGCGAGCCGGTGATGGTGCGCGTGCACTCCTCCTGCGCCACCGGCGACATCTTCGGCTCCTGCAAGTGCGACTGCGGCGAACAACTGCACCGCGCCATGGAGATGGTCGATAAGGAGGGCAAGGGTCTCGTGCTCTACATGAGCCAGGAAGGCCGTGGCATCGGCCTCATCAACAAGCTGAGAGCCTACCACTTACAAGAACTCGGCCGCGACACCGTGGAGGCCAACCTCGAACTCGGCTTCAAGGCCGACGAACGCGACTACGGCGTGGGGGCGCAAATCCTCCGCGACCTCAAGGCCACCAATGTCCGCCTCATCACCAACAACCCCGCCAAACGCGTCGGCCTCTCCGCCCACGGCATCCACATCGCCGAAACCCTCCCCATCATCATCAAACCCAACAAAATCAACGAGAGCTACCTCAAGACCAAACAGGCGAAGATGGGACATACGCTCGGCTTTTAGCTGCTGGCTATTGGCTATTGGCTAACATAACCCATAACCTATAACCCATAACCATTAAAGATGAACCACATACGTAACTTCTGCATCATCGCACACATCGACCATGGCAAGAGCACCCTGGCCGACCGGCTGCTGCAATACACCAAAACGGTCAACGACCGCGACTTCCAGAACCAGGTGCTCGACGACATGGACCTGGAGCGCGAACGCGGCATCACCATCAAAAGCCACGCCATCCAGATGGAGTATCTCTACAAAGGCGAGAAATACACCCTGAACCTGATCGACACCCCCGGCCACGTCGATTTCTCCTACGAAGTCTCCCGCTCCATCGCCGCGTGCGAAGGGGCACTGCTACTCGTGGATGCCACGCAGGGCGTTCAGGCTCAGACCATTTCCAATTTATACCAGGCCATCGACAACGACTTGGAAATCATCCCGGTGCTGAACAAGATGGACATGCCCGCCGCCATGCCCGAGGAGGTCAAGGACCAGATTGTCGATCTGCTCGGCTGCGACGCGGATGACATCATCGAGGCGAGCGGCAAGACCGGACAGGGCGTGGAGCAGATCTTGGAAGCCATCATCGAGCGCATCCCCGCTCCGAAAGGCGACCCAGAGGCACCCCTGCAGGCCCTCATCTTCGACTCCATCTTCAACTCCTTCCGCGGCATCATCGCCTATTTCCGCATCTTCAACGGCACCATCCGCACCCACGAAATGGTGAAATTCTTCGCCACCAAGCACGAATACGACGCCGACGAGATCGGCATCCTCAAGATGGACCGCGTGCCCAAAGACGTGCTCTCCGCCGGCGACGTGGGCTACCTCATCACCGGCATCAAGACCTCCACGGAAGTGAAGGTCGGCGATACCATCACGCACGTCGAAAACCCTTGCAAAACCGCCATCGAGGGCTTCCAGGAGGTGAAACCGATGCTCTTCGCCGGCATCTACCCTACCGAGGCCGACCAATACGAAGAACTCCGCGCCTCCCTTGAGAAACTGCAGCTCAACGACGCTTCCCTGACCTTCGTCCCCGAATCGTCCTTGGCATTGGGCTTCGGCTTCCGCTGCGGCTTCCTCGGGCTGCTGCACATGGAGATCATCCAGGAGCGCCTGGACCGCGAATTCGACCAAGACGTAATCGCCACGGTGCCGAACGTCTCGTATAAAGTACTGACCACCAAGAAGCAATGGCTGGACGTCTATAACCCGTCTGGGATGCCCGCGCCCAACGAAATCGACCACGTGGAAGAGCCATACATCCGCGCCCAGATCATCACCAAGGACGACTACATCGGACCGGTCATCAAGCTCTGCATCGACAAGCGCGGCACGCTGATCAACCAGATGTATGTGGCCGCAAACCGCGTGGAGCTCACCTTCGACCTGCCCCTCGGCGAAATCGTCTTCGACTTCTACGACAAGCTGAAAAGCATCTCCAAAGGCTATGCCTCCTTCGACTACCACATCACCGACTACAAACCCGCGCACCTCGTGAAGCTGGACATTCTGCTCAACGGCGACTCCGTCGATGCCCTTTCCGCGCTGATTCATGTCGATAACGCCTACCCGTTCGGTCGCCGTATCTGCGAAAAACTCAAGGAGCTGATTCCGCGCCAGCAGTTCGACATCGCCATCCAGGCGGCCATCGGCACCAAAATCATCGCCCGCGAAACGGTCAAGCAGGTACGCAAGGACGTGACGGCCAAGTGCTACGGCGGCGACATCACCCGCAAGCGCAAACTGCTGGAGAAACAGAAGAAGGGCAAAAAACGCATGCGCCAGATCGGCAACGTGGAAGTGCCACAGTCGGCCTTCCTGGCTGTGCTAAAACTGGATTAGAATAAAAAATGTATCTTTGCCCTCGCTAAAACATTCATTTGAATATCTTGAACGACAATCCCCAAAAGGGCTGAATGCACGACCTCTGTCAACGCAGCGAGGCCTGGAAAAAGAGAAAAATGGAACTCAAATTATAAGAATATGAAAAAAATGTCCACAATGATGGTGATGCTGGCATGCATCGCCCTGCTTGCATCCTGCAAAAGCAAGAAGACGGAAACGCCCAACGAAGAGGCCAAGAGCGAACTCCAGCAAAAGGTGGAGGAATATGCCTATTTCGACCTGACCTCCGACCTGTCGAAGCTCACCGAGAGCGAAAAGAAACTGCTGCCCATCTTCTTCGAGATCGGCCAGATCATGGACGACCTGTTCTGGGAGCAGACCTTCGGCAACAAAGCCATCCTCGACACCATCTCCGACCCCTGGATGAAGGACTTCGCGATGATCAACTACGGCCCGTGGGACCGTCTCGATGCGGAGCGTCCCTTCGTGCCGGGCTACGGCGAACGCCCGCCGATGGCCAACTACTACCCGCAGGACATCACCCGCGAGGAGTACGATGCCTTCGAGGACCCGCTCAAATCCTCCCACTACACCATCCTTCGCCGCGATGAGAACGGGAAACTGGTCACCGTCGGCTACTACGAGGCCTACAAGGAGAAACTCGACCGCGTGTGCGAACTGCTCGACCAAGCCATCGAGGTCGCCGACAACCCCACGATGAAGAAATACCTCGTGGAGCGCAAGAAGTCGCTGCAAACCAACGACTACTACCCCAGCGACATGGCCTGGATGGACCTGCGCGACTCCAACATCGACTTCGTGTTCGGCCCCATCGAGAACTATGACGACGGCTTCAACTCCGTGAAGACCTCCTGGGAGGCCTTCGTGCTGGTGAAGGACGTGGAGGCGAGCACCAAGCTGGCCAAGTTCGTGCAGATGCTGCCCGCCCTCCAGCGCGAGCTGCCCTGCGACCCCGCCTACAAAGCCTACGTGCCCGGCACCACCTGCGACATGAACCTCTACGACGTGGTATTCTACGGCGGCGACTGCAACGCGGCCGGCAAGACCATCGCCATCAACCTGCCCAACGACGACAAGGTGCAGGCCCAGAAAGGCTCCCGCCGCTTCCAGCTGCGCAACGCCATGCAGGCCAAGTTCGACAAAATCATGAAGCCCATCGGCGAAATCATCATCGAACCCTCCGAGCAGGGCAACATCAAGTTCGACGCCTTCTTCTGGAACGTCACCTTCCACGAAGTGGCGCACGGCCTCGGCGTGAAGCAGACCATCAACGGCAAGGGATCCGTCGATGAGGCCATGCAAACCGAAAATTCCAGCTGGGAAGAGGCCAAGGCCGACATCATTGGGCTGAACCTCGTCTGCAACCTCATCGAAAAGGGCGAAATCACCGACATCACCGTGGAGGAGGCCATCACCACCTACATCGTCGGACTGCTCCGCAGCGTGCGCTTCGGCGCGGCGGAGGCCCACGGCATCGCCAACATGATGTGCTACAACTACTTCTTCGAGAACGGCGCCTTCACCCGCAACGGCAACGGCACCTACCACATCAACTACGACAAGGCCCGCAAGGCCATGGAAGGCTGGATCGCCCTGATCCTCAAGACCCAGGCCGAGGGCGACTTCGCCTTCGCGCAGCAGTACAGCAAGGACCACGGCACCATCACCCCTGAACTCCAGAACGACCTCGACCGTATCAACAAGTCGGGCATCCCGAGAGACATTAGGTTCAACCAGGGACTGGATGTGTTAGGACTGAAATAATGCTGAATTATGAATGCTGAATTATGAATATTGTAGAGACGTGCCCTGGCGCGTCTCTACGTTTTCAATGATAGAAAAGTTAAATGAAGATATTATTGGTTATGAAAAAGATTTTTTGTTTTTTTTTAACGATATTGTTTTGTGTTACTGCTGAGGCACAAAGTAATATTATGGTAACATTCACTGGTCGCACGACAGAAGGACAATATGTGAATCCAGAAATTATTGATAGTATTACGGTTGAGAACTTAACACGCGGATGGAAAGAAACTCTCCTCTGGCACGACACTATGTACCAATTAAATGTGACAACAGGGATTGGTACAATGGAAACTAAAAATGATATATTTTTACATGCTGCTCCTAATCCGTTCAATGCTACAACCATGATATATTTGAGTATAACCGAACCAGACGAAATTACTATGGAAATTGTGGATATGCAAGGACGTGTTTTGGTGGCGAATAATTATGAGCTCCTACAATCAGGGATGCATTCGTTTTATGTCACTTTGTCCCGTCCCGGAACATATGTGTTACTTGCCCACGTAAAGGGAAAAAATTTGTCCACAAAACTGATAAATACAGGAAATGGAGGAAAAGATGTGGTGGAATACAGCCATAATGTATCTATAGAGACGCAGAATATCATTTCTCATAATCAAAAAATTTTTTCTCCCAAAGGAGAATCTCAACATCCCTTTCAATTGGGTGATCAAATGCGCTATATGGCGTTTGTTTCCGGACTTGCCAGTGCTGATGTGACACACTCCCAAAACCAAAGTGAGGAGATCCTGTTAATTTTCAACACCTCGTATGATGGCCATCCTTGTCCTGTCACTTCTACAGTAACCGATTATGATGGTAATGTATATAATACAGTGCAAATTGGAAACCAATGTTGGATGAAGGAGAACCTTCGGACTACACATCATGCTGATGGTACGAACATTGCTTTGACAACCGGCTATGTTAGCTCAACAATAGCGTACTGCTATAGGCCAGACAACAGCAGTTCCACTGTTCCCGATTATGGTTATTTGTATAATTATGCGGCAGTGATGTATGGAGCGGATTTCTCCAACACTAATCCTAGTGGAGTGCAAGGTATATGTCCCGACAATTGGCATATACCCTCTAAAGCAGAATGGGAACAACTAAATAAATATGTGAGTTGTTGGAGTATGAATTTATGCGATAATAACAGTAATTACATTGCTAAGGCGATATCTTCAACCACAGGGTGGGAAAGTAGCACTAATGTCTGTGCTGTCGGCAACTTTTCTAATAGTAATAATATTACAGGATTCTCGGCTCTTCCTGCTGGCGACAACATACATAGTAATTCCCGCGGTTTCGGCAAAAACACCTACTTTTGGAGTACCACCAGAAGTTATTATTATTATGAGATACCAGCATACATTCCTTACCTAAATTTCGGTCAACCTTATCTGTTTATCGAATACACAGACGCTACCACGAGAGGTTTTTCCGTCCGCTGCCTCCG
>CAMVBK010000054.1:0-21066 GCA_947165685.1 uncultured Bacteroidales bacterium
CAGACCGGCCGTATCATGGAGGGCCGCCGCTACTCCGACGGACTGCACCAGGCCATCGAGGCGAAGGAAAACGTGAAGGTGGAGGCCGCCACGCAGACCTATGCCACCATCACCCTGCAGAACTACTTCCGCATGTACAAGAAACTCGCCGGCATGACCGGTACTGCTGAGACCGAGGCGGGCGAGTTCTGGAACATCTACAAGTTAGACGTGGTGGTGATCCCGACCAACAAACCGGTAATCCGTGTCGATGCTGATGACCTCGTCTATAAAACCAAACGTGAGAAATACGCCGCCGTAGTCGATGAAATCCTGCGGCTGCACGAGGAGGGCCGCCCCGTGCTGGTGGGCACAACCTCCGTCGAAATTTCCGAGTTGCTTTCCAACATTTTGACCCGCAGACATATACAGCACAATGTCTTGAATGCCAAGCTGCACAAGCGCGAGGCTGACATTGTGGCAGAGGCAGGTCGCGAGGGCACTGTAACCATCGCCACCAACATGGCCGGCCGTGGTACCGACATCAAGCTGACCCCCGAAGTGCGCGAAAAGGGCGGTCTGGCCATCATCGGCACCGAGCGTCACGACTCCCGCCGCGTTGACCGCCAGTTGCGCGGTCGTGCCGGTCGTCAGGGCGACCCCGGCAGCTCCCAGTTCTTCGTCTCCCTCGAAGACGACCTCATGCGCCTGTTCGGCTCCGACCGCATCGCGAAAGTCATGGACAGCATGGGACACCAAGATGGCGACGTGATCCAGCACAGCATGATTTCCAAGTCCATTGAGCGCGCCCAAAAGAAGGTGGAGGAGAACAACTTCGGTATCCGTAAGCGTTTGCTGGAGTACGACGATGTGATGAACAAACAACGTTCCACCATCTACCGCCGCCGCCGCAACGCCCTCTTCGGCGACCGACTTGCCATCGACATTTCCCAGATGATTCACGATGTGTGCGAAACGCTTGTGGCCGACGCATGGGAAGACAAAGACTTCGAGGAATTCAAGATGGGTATGATCACCACCTTCGGTTGCGAATCGCCTTTCGAGGAGAGCTACTTCATGCAGGAACGCCAGAATGTGCTGGTGGAAAAGCTCTATCCGATTGTATATGAGCATTATAAGACTAAATTGCAGACCATCGCCGCGCAAGCCTATCCGGTTATAGAGCGCGTCTATTTGGAACACGGCGACCGTTTCCAAAACATCGCCATTCCATTCACCGACGGAAAACGCACCATCAACATTGTGACGCCGCTGAAGAAGTGCTATGAGACGCAGGGTCGCGAGGTGGGCCTCTCCTTCGAGAAGGGCATCACCCTTGCCGTCATCGACAACGCCTGGAAAGAACATCTCCGTGCTATGGACGACCTCAAGGAGAGCGTGCAGAATGCCTCCTACGAGCAAAAAGACCCGCTGTTGATTTACAAGCTCGAGTCCTTCAACCTGTTCGACCAGTTGCTCGTGCGTATCAGTGAAGAGATTGTCACCTTCCTGAACATCGGCAAGTTGCCCATCGCGGAGGAGACCGACCTGAAGGAGGCAAAACTTCCTGAGTCGGATGCCAAGAAGCTGCAGACTGGCCGCCAGGAGATGGGACGTGGCCGCCAGATGGCCCCCGGCAAACCCGCAAACGAACCTTTCCGCGCCGAAAAGAAAATCGGCCGGAACGACCCGTGTCCGTGTGGCAGCGGAAAAAAATACAAGAATTGTCACGGCAGATTCGACGCGGCTGAATAATGAAACGCGCTGTATTGTCGGTTACCAACGATCTCTACACCGACCCGCGCGTGGACAAAGTGGCCCGCTTCCTCACCAGGAAGGGGTTCGATGTCACACTCATCGGTCGTTGCTACGGAGACTCACCCTCTCTGGAAAAGCGCCCTTACAAGACCAAACGTCTGCGGCTGCTTTTCCGGCGAGGTTGGGTGTTTTATGCGGAATACAATTTGAGATTATTCCTCCATCTCCTCTTTAGGAAATGCGACCTTTTGATAGCTAATGATTTGGATACCTTACTGCCAAACTTTTTGGTCAGTAAAATACGGAAAAAAGGGTTGGTTTATGACAGCCACGAATATTTCTGTGGTGAATTGTCCGTGGTCAGCAAACCCATCTCCCTAAAAGTGTGGAGCAGTATTGAACGCTTCTGCTTCCCCAAATTGAAAACGGTCATCACGGTAAGCCAATCCATTGTGGATCAATACGAAAAGGAGTACGGTATCCGACCTTTTCTGGTACGCAATATTCCACCTGAAAAATCCTTTTCCGTCACCGCTACACGCCAATCCATAGGAATGCCGGCGGACAAAAAAGTCCTTCTGCTCCAAGGATCCGGCATCAACGAAGGGAGAGGAGGGGAGGAAATCGTGCAGTCAATGCAATATTTGCCTGGTTTTCATTTGTTTGTCGTTGGTCAAGGAACAGTTATCCCCACTTTAGAAAGAATGACGCAGGAGTTGCACCTCCAAGATCGAATCACTTTTGTGCCTCGTCAAACTCCAGAAAAACTATTCAATTACACCTCTTTGTCCGATATTGGAATGGCCATGGATACTGATTTGAGCGCCAATCTTCGATTCAGTCTGCCCAACAAGATTTTTGAATTCATAAAGGCGGGTACACCGATGCTGGTCTCTAATTTGGTAGAGCGCGCACGCATTGTCCAACAATATCAAGTTGGAGCCGTTGTTCCTTCCGTCACCCCGGAAGCCATAGCTGAGGCAGTGAAAAAGATTTCTAACCCCGAGACGCTCGAAAAGTGTAGAGAAAACTGCAAAAAAGCGGCCAAAGAGCTTACCTGGGAAAATGAGGAAAAGGTGCTGGAAGTTGTTTACGCTCCTTTTATGTAAACGGTTTTCTCCGAAATCATGCAGTCGCAAATCGCCAGCAGCAGCGCGGCAAAGGTCAGGAATTGCAGCCGGTAGGTGAACCAGAAATGGATGTGGCTGTGGTTGGAGAGCACTGCATACCAAAGATAGGGTGCGGTGGCGACCACCAAGTAGAGCATGATATTCTGCCATCTTGGGGTTTTGAAGCGGATGGCTGCACAGATGACAAAGGCTATCAACGTGAAGCAGAACATTTTCCAGGGTACCATACTGATGTTTTGGTGAATGGCATCCCACCGGCTGGCATCTTGGTCGTTGCCGGAACGATAGAGGACGGTTTTCAAGCCATCCTGGATAACGTTGTAATCCAGCATGAGCGTGGCGAGCAACCACTTGGTGAACCAAGTCAGCGCGAAACATCCCACCCAGAGCGCTCCCCACTTGACCATCTGCCCAAATTCCTTCGCTTTGACGGGTTCGCTGCCATGCAGAGAGAGCCATGTCAGCAGCGGCCAGCCAAAAGTCAGGAGCGGTAGGGTCAACAGGTCGAAAAAGCAGGTCAGCGAGCCGATGATGAAAAACAGCATGCTTATTTTCCGGTTGTCGCCATAAAATCGGACAATTAAAATGGATGCCGCTATCGAGATGATGAAAACGGGGGTAAACTGCAGGGAGAACCACATCATGAAACCATAGACGGTCACCCATCCCATCATCATGGCGGCGGTTTTCCAGATGCCGGCCCGGGGGAGATAGCAGGTTCCGAAAAGCAGAATCAAGATGCAGGAAACGGCGAAGAGAAGCCACTGTAACTGCTCGAAATTCAGGAAAGAGAGCAATATCCGATACAAAAACGCGGACCCAAACCAATAGCGGGCGTACGGCGCGGGCTCCAGCAGATTGTCCTCATGGGTGATTTTCCACAGGTCGGAAGGTTGGTCGAAGCTGTACATGATAAAGCCGCTGTACATGGCCGAATGGAAAGGCCTTTCCCGGTTCACACAGTGGATTTCGTTCAAAATCAGGGATTCGGTGAAACGGTCTTGCCGACAGGCTTTCAGGGCAAAAATGGAGGTCGGGTAGCAGCCTTGTTCCGCAAAGTGGGACGAGGCGCTCCGGATGTGCGCCTTCACGGTTTTGTCGGGAAGCCAGCACGACAAGGTGGCGAAAAGGCAATATGCGGCTATTAAAAAAGCGAAAAGTCCGATATAGCGGATGGATTCGTGCTTTGTCAAGGTAGAAGAAAACCTCATGGGCAATTATTGTTTTAAATTCCCGCAAAAGTAGGATTTTTTTGCGTTCAGAAGTCATATTGGAAGGAAGAATAACGTAGCGACAAAAATCGTATTTTTGCGGCTCAAAAATTATAACCATTATGAAGAGAGTAATCCACACCAACAACGCCCCGGCCGCCATCGGCCCCTACAGCCAGGCTATCGAAGCCAACGGCATGCTTTTCATCTCCGGCCAGATTCCGGTGAATCCCGCAGACGGCACTGTGCCGGAGGGCATTACCGCTCAGACCGAGCAGGTGATGAAGAATATCGCTGCCATCCTTGAGGAAGCTGGCTACACCTTCGACAATGTGGTGAAAACCACCTGCCTGCTCAGCGACATTGCCAATTTTGCCGCCATGAACGAGGTTTATGCCACCCGATTCCCCAGTAATCCGCCAGCTCGCGCCGCCTTCGCCGTCCGTGACCTGCCCAAAGGGGTTATGGTTGAAATCGAAGTGATTGCGGTGAAGTAGTTGTACAGGTTTTATGACCGTTGAATTTGATAAAGGGACTCGGAAGGGTCTCTTTTTTGTTGTCGGTGCCGTGGTTGGGAATATGCTGAAATTGTGTACTTTTGCCGCCGCAAATTTTTGAGAGATATGGAGCAGAAAAAAAACGTTAAAGAACAGATTATCGCATACTTGATGTTGATTGCCGGCAGCTTCCTTTTTGCCGTCGGCGATGTGATGTTCGTCAACCCGTACCTGTTGGCACCTGGTGGCACCTACGGCCTCTCCAACGTGCTGAACACCGTTTGGCCGTGGAAAATCAGCTACTATGCCATCTGCATGGACATCCCGCTGCTCCTCATCGGCACCTGGATTCTTGGTCCGAAATTCGGATTCAAGACAGTGCTCTCCACCATCCTGATTTTCGCATTTACCTGGGTGATAGAGACTTTCTGGGGCTACAACCCTGTTATTCACGAAGGCATTGTGGAGACTGCCAATATGCCCAACATGGTGCAGATTCCGCACAGCGAACTCTTCTTCATGCCCGACTACTTCCTCAACACGGTGGTGGCCGGCCTCATCTACGGTATCGCCATCGGACTGATTTTCAAGTCGGGAGCGACTTCCGGTGGCAGCGACATCATCTCCATGATTATCCACAAGTACACGAAAATATCCCTCGGCACGCTCGTGATGATTGTCGATTCCATCATCACTCTCACCACGCTCATCGCCTTCAAACAAATTCGCCTGCCCATCTATTCCATCATTTTGATTTACATCGAGGGCAAGGTTATCGACCTGATTGTGGAGGGTATGAAGACCTACAAGACGGTCTATATCGTGACCAACAACATGGAGGCCATGCGCGAATATATCCTCAACGACCTCAAGCGGGGCGGCACTTTGTTTGTGGGCAAGGGCCTTTATGCCGGCACCGAACGCAACATGATTTACGTCTCCCTCGAACGTGCCGATTTGGTCAAGCTGAAAAACAACCTCCGCAACATCGACCCGACCGCTTTCGTGAACATCCTTGACAGCGCCGAGATTATGGGCGAAGGCTTCAAGGCTCTTCCGACGGAGTGACGGACTTGCGGCGTGGGCAATGAAGAAACAGCTAAACATAGCGGTAATCCTCGCTGGCGGCACTGGGCAGCGGTTCGGGTCTGAGTTGCCCAAGCAGTTCCTATCCTTGGCGGGGAAGACAGTTATCGAACACAGTGTGGAGGCTTTCGAGCGGAATGCTGGAATCGACGAGATTGCGGTGGTCATGCATACCGACTATTTGGCTCAGATGCAGGAGTTCATCGACCGGAATGGTTGGCACAAGGTGCGGAAGTTACTTCCGGGCGGTCCGGAGCGGCATTTCTCCACTTTAGCTGCTATCCAAGCATACGAGGAATGCTCCGAGGTCAACCTCATCTTCCATGATGCAGCACGTCCGGCAGTGAGTCAACGGATTATCAATGAAGTGGTTGCAGCGTTGCAAGTTTATTCGGCTGTGGCCGTGGCCATTCCCGCGACTGACACGATTTTCGAGGTGACGGACGATGGAAACCGCATTGTTCAAATTCCTGATCGGAACCGACTGCGCTGCGCCCAAACCCCGCAGGCTTTTCATTTCGAAATCATCCGCGAGGCCTATCGAAAGGCGTTGCAAGATCCGCGCTTTACCAGTACCGACGACTGCGGCGTGCTCCTTCGCTACTGTCCGGAAATCCCTGTCTTTATTGTACCTGGCGAAATCTCCAATCGGAAACTCACCTATCCGGAAGACCTAATCCAGTTGGAAAAAACGTTGGCTTTAACCCAATAACCCATTAACCCATTAACCCGTTAACCCAATCAAAGCACTGTTATTGAGCCTGTTACGCGATATGGCTTTCCATTGGCATCGGTGTAGCGAATCACGTAGTTATAGACAATATTGTAAAACACCTTGCCTTTAACCTCGCCGTTCCATTTAAAATCCTTGTTGGTGGAATAGAACACCATTTCACCCCATCGGTTGAAGACGCTGATTTCGAAATCGTTGATCATCCGTTGGGTCATTTCGGGAATACAGAATACATCGTTCAGGCCATCGTTTCGGGAGGGTGTGATGGCATTGGGCAGGTAGAGTTGGAAGTCGCAGGATTCAATGAAGTATCGGGCTGTGACGCTGCATCCGCCTTGCGAAGCTGTGACATAATAGGTGCCGGGCAGCGTGACGGTGATGTTCGGCATTTGCTCACCTGTGCTCCAAAGGTAATCGGTCATTTGCGTAACCACCTGTAGTTCTGCCGACATCGATTCGCAGAAGTCCTCTGTCAAGGAGATGATGCTGACAGCGGTGTCGATGATGTTGAGATTAAGGTGGACGGTGCTGTCGCAGTCGAAGGTCGTCAGGAATGACAGGGTGCGTTGTAACGTGTCGAAGCCTATTGTCTCCGTTGCTGGGATGTCGAAACCGTTTTCGTAGTAGCTCTCACCTTCGCAAATGGTCGCATTGATAGTTACTTCTTGAGGCTCGTGGATGTTGAGTTGCAGTACTACGAGGCTGTCGCATCCATGGATGGAAGTGTAGGGTTTGGTGAAGAAGTGGATGCCGGGTACTGTGGTCTCGGTTCCCGGAATGTCGAAGCCATTTCCCTGGTAGGTGTTTCCAAGGCAGGTGTTGTCATATAGGGTGTCGCGGAAGGTTGGCCAGACAGTGACGAGCAGTGTATCGCTGTAGAGCGTACCGCAACTCACGCTGATCCAGGCGCGGCGCAGCGAGAATGTCTCCGTCGAGCCCTCCGTGAACGTGTAGTTTTGTGTATTGTTGGTGCCGGCGGCGGGATTCCAAACAGCGCCGTCCATGGAAATCTGCCATTGGTAGCTACAGTCGTTGTCCCCTATGGCGGCGGTTCCTGCTATTTCGCCGATGGTGTCACCGTAACAAACTGATTGCAGACCGGAGATAGTGCCGGGAACCATTTCCCCATGCAGCGTGTTGATGGTTACCATGTTGGTGGCGGTACAGCCTTCGGCATCCGTCACTAAAACGCTGTAAGTTCCTTCAGGACGGTTGCTGATGGCAGATGTGGAGGCTACAGGATTGTTGTTGTTGGTCCATTGGTATTGTATAGGGGCTATGCCGCCGGTAACAGTAGCGGTGGCCGTGCCTGTGGCTTCTCCGAAGCAAAGGATGTGGCCGACATTGTCTATGGTCACGTCAATGGCATCCACGGTGACGTTGTAAGTCAGCACACTGTCGCTGCCGTGGACCGTGTGCAGCGTGTCCGTGTAAGTGCTCGTGGTCGTGAATGTGTGGCCGTGCCAGACGAAGGGCAAGGTGTTTGCGCAAACGATCGTGTCGAAAATCTGTGACACATTTTGATAGACGAAGACCTTTTGTTGGATGGTGGAATCGCAGCCCTGTTGTGTCGGGAGGGTGTAGCTGAACTGAAATTCTGCCGGTGAGTTGGTTCCGAAAGTGGTGTCGTTCGGGGCGAAATAGTATGGCAGCTGGTTCTGTAAAAGCGTCAGCGTGTCGTGGGTGGTAGTGCTGTGGTTGACGGTCAAGGAGAGCGTGACGGAGCTGTCGCAGCCGAAAACGTTCGGCAAGGTGACCTGGTAAATGCCGGTTTGGGTGTAAGTGGTGCCGTTCCAGAGGTAGTTGTCGCAGGCCGTGTCTTCAACGGTCGTGTGGTTCAGCGGGTGGAAAGTGATGTCCAGCGTGGTGTCGAAGGGGCATCCGTCGGCATCGAGGAGTGCGAGGGAATAGGTGACCGTGGTGTCGTGGCTGAGGTCCGGCGAGGGCGTGACGATGAAGTTGCCGTCGTTGACGGAGGCCCAAAGCCCCTGCCAATCCGCAGTGAAGAGGGTCGGATTTTGCGACAGCACGATGTTTTGGCTGGCCTGTGTGCCCATGGAAATGGCGTAGGTGCCTCCGACGCAGAATCCCGGCACGTCGATGCTGACAATCGGGTTCTGCGGGGTTGTCACGGCATGGGTCGCCGTGCTGGAACAGCCGTTCGTGTCGGTGGCGGTGACGCTGTAGTCGCCTGCCGAGGAAATTCCGATGGCGGCTGTGGTGTCTTCGGTGCTCCACAGGAAATGGAGCGGTTGTTCTCCGTTGTAGGAGACAGACAAAACGGCGGCAGAGTCGGCACAGAGCCGGGAAGTGCCGGAAATTTGGATTTCAGGGGCATGGTTGATGGTGAAGTTGACGATAACCGTACTGTCACATCCATGGACGTTGGCGAAAGTGTGGTTGTATTGTCCGCTTTCGGTGTAGGTGACGTTGTCCCAGGTGAAGCTGTCGCACACGGTGGTGTCGATTAGCGTGTGACTTTGGGCATAGACGTTCAAGGCTACCGTGGTGTCGTAGCCGCAGCCGTACTGATCCTCCAGGTGGAAGGTGTAAACCACAACCGTGTCGTGCGCAAGGTCGGCGGGCGGCGAGAAGATGAAAGCGGAGTCGCTGACCGTGGTCACCCAAGGGCCATCCACAGTGACAAAGGTCACGTCGGAGAAGGGATGCGGCACCAAATGCGGCGCCAAGGCCAGCTCCCAACCGAACAGGTAGCCGTTGTCTGTTGACCAGCCGTCCATCACTTCGATGTACCAGGGACCGTTCAGCGGGCAACCGACAAGGCTTTGGAAAGACTGGTCGGGGTGATAGAATTGCGTGCCGGCGGCCACATTGGAGGAATCGAAAATTCTTTGACTTCCTGATCCGTTTGCAGTATGTGCATTGACTGATCGGTAGATTAAGCTTCCTTGACCGCCTGCGTAGATGTAGCCTTGGTCATTGTTGTTTGACCAGCAGTAGTTCCACCCGTCCCCAGGAGCATTGTTAGGATGGTTAGCATTGCATGCGTTGGCGGTGTTGGAACTGAAATCGTATGCCATGCCGAAGAAGGTGCTTTTTCCTGCATTCGAATATGTTGGTCCTTGCCAATTTTTTGAGGTAGAGGGTATTTGCGAAAGACAGTTTGATGATGCCCAGCTATCTCCGCCGAATTTTAAAATATCCGCCTTTTGACCATTTGGACAGGTGATGTTGATGTAAAGATCCCCAGCATAGGAATGTTCCATATTGACCCGTACATACAATATGTCGTTGACGGAGCTCACAGTTGCGCCAGGCTCGAAGTCGGTGAAAGTGAGTGGCGAACGGTAAGAACAACTTGGCGGGTTTCCACATGGTATGCCATCGGGCAGGAAGACGGTGTCGGCCCACGAGAGGGTGGAAATGGGGTTGTCCAGCACAATGGAGGATGAGGTCTGGTGGCCCACTGTGATGGGGTAGGCCTCCCCGGCGCATAAATCGGGGAATTGCATAGTGTCGATGGGCATCACCAGGGTGGATTCGAAAAGCTGGTGGGTGGCGGAAGCTGTGCAGCCATACTCGTTGGTGATGATCACGGAGTAGAGTCCGGTGGCGTTTGCCTGGATGGATTGCGTGGTGTCGCCGGTGCTCCAAAGGTAGGTGCAGTTTTCAACGGTATCGGCAAAAAGCGTGGCGAAGTTGTCGGCGCAGAATACGGGCGGCCCGGAGATATGGGCGGTGGGCGACGCTTTCACACGCAAGTGCATCACGATGACGCTGTCCGCACCATGAACGGTGGGAATGGTGACGGAATGCGTGTTGTCGCCAATTTGCGTGTTCTCGCTGTTGAATGTCATCCCGTTCCAGACAAAGGGCAGTTGGTTGGAACAAATGGTGTCGAAGAATTCGACTTGAACGTTGTAATACACGGTCAGGTCGATCGTGATGATGCTGTCGCAGCCGGCGATGTTCATGGTGGTGTCATGGTAGATGCCAGAGGTGCCGAACTGCTTGCCGTTCAGCGTGTAGGGCAATTGGTTCTGCACAACCGTGTCCACAATGAGGGTGTCGGTGCTCGGCCCGATAGTCAGCTTTCTCGTCACGATGCTGTCGCAGCCATTGGAAGCGAGGTGGAAGGTATCGACGATGATGGTGTCGCCCGTTGTGCCTGCTGGGATGTAGTGCGAGAGGCCTGGGACATGCCATTGCGTCGGGAGCATGCTTTCGCAAATGATAAAAGTTGATGTGGTAGTGTGAATGTTCGGGATTACATCCAGATGGAGCGTCACCGTGCTGTCGCAGCCAAAGACGGTTGTGTCGTGCAGCACATACTCGCCCGACAGTGTGCCTTCGAGGAAGAGAGTGTCGCCGTAGGAGTAGGGCAGTTCGCCTTCGCAAATGGAGACGGTATCCTCCCTGCTGGTGGAGTGATGGATGGTGAGATGGAGCATGGTCACCGAATCGCATCCGCTCAGGCTGCCGCCGATAAGGGTGTCTGAAGGAGCTGTTTCCGGCGATTCGTAGTAGGTGACGCCGCGCCAGGTGAAGGTGTCGCAAGCGACGGCAAAGGTGTCGCCGACAGCAATTTGCCCGACAGAAAGCGTAAGCTGAATGATGGAGTCGCAACCAACCGCAGAGGATACCGTATCGTAGTAGATACCTTCGGTCGTGAGCATCTCACCATGGAATTCAAAACTGGATCCCTCACAGATGGTTCTCTGAATAGGCGTGTATAAGGTCTGGTGGACAATAACAGATACCTCAGCCGTATTTTCGCATCCGTTAATATCTATTCCAACAACAGTATAAACACCTGTATTGCTGACGGTTATATTTGTGTTGGTGGAAAGGTTGCTCCAGGTGTAGGTGATTGCGCCAGAAGCGGTGAGAACAGTGCTGTCGCCTTGGCAAATACTATTGTTGCCGGAAATGGTCACGTTAGGAAGCGGATGCACGGTGAGGGTGAGCGTGATCACACTGTCGCAGCCATTGACGGACTGCAAGGTGTGCGTGTACGTCCCTTCCGTGGTAAGCGCCGTACCATGGAAGTTGAAGGTGTCGCCCTGGCAGATGCTATGCGTGACCGGTGTGTTATATATTGGGTTGACGGAGACGGTCACCGTGTCGGCATTCGTGCAACCATTGGTATCCGTGCCCGTAACCGAATAGATGCCCGATTCGCTCATCTCCAGAAAATCCTCTTCCGAACCATCCGACCATTCGTATGTTTCTGCGCCGGAAACAGTCAGCGTGTCGCCCTGACAAAGACTACTGCTACCGGAAATGACCACGTCGGGCAGCGGGTTCACCGTGAGCGTAAGCGTAATCACGCTGTCACAACCGCTGGCGGACTGCAAGGTGTGCGTGTAGATGCCTTCTGTGGTGAGTTCCTGTCCGTAAAAACTGTAATTGTCGCCTTGGCAAATGCTATGCGCGAGCGGTGTGTTATAGATTTGTGTAACGTTGACGGTCACTGATGCGGTTTTTTCACAGTCGTTCGTATCGGTTCCGACCACCGAGTAAACGCCTTCAGTGCTGACGGTGATGGTTGTGTCAACAGACGATGTATTCCACAAGTAGGTGTCTGCGCCCGAAGCAGTCAGTTCGCCGCTGGCATCTTGGCAAATAGTGCTGGCTCCCGAAATGGTAACGTTAGGCAGCGGGTTCACCGTGAGGGTGAGGCTCAGTACGCTGTCGCAACCGCTGATGGACTGCAAGGTGTGTGTGTACGTCCCTTCCGCGGAAAGCGCCGAACCATAGAAGTTGAAAGTATCGCCTTGGCAGATGCTGTGCGTGAGCGGGGTGTTGTATGTCGGGTTGACAGAGACGGTCACCGTGTCGGCATTTGTGCAACCATTGGCATCCGTGCCCGTGACGGTGTAAATGCCGGCCTCGTTGACGGTTATGGTGGCAGAAGTGGATGCGTTGCTCCATGCATAACTGTTTGCGCCAGAGGCGGAAAGCATGATGCTTTCGCCTTGGCAGAAACTATTGTCACCCGAAATGGCTACGTCAGGCAGCGGATTCACCGTGAGGGTGAGGGTCAACACGCTGTCGCAGCCATTCTGTGCCTGCAAGGTGTGCGTGTATGTGCCTTCCGTGACGAGCTCTTGCCCGTAGAAGTTGAAAGTATCGCCTTGGCAGATGCTGTGCGTGAGCGGGGTGTTGTATGTCGGGTTGACAGAGACGGTCACCGTGTCGGCATTTGTGCAACCATTGGCATCCGTGCCCGTGACGGTGTAGATGCCGGCCTCATTGACGGTTATGGCAGCAGCGGTGAGGGAATTGCTCCAAACATAACTGTTTGCCCCTGAGGCAGTCAGCATAATGCTGTCGCCTTGGCAGAAACAGCTGTCGCCCGCAATGACCACATTGGGCAGTGGGTTTACCGTGAGGGTGAGGGTCAGTACACTGTCGCAGTCGTCAACGGTTTTCAAGAGGTGTGTGTAAACACCCGCTTCGTTAAGTTCTTGATCGAAGAAAACATAGCTTTCTCCTTGGCAAATGGCTTGCGAGAGCGGGGTGTTGTAGGTCGGGTGTATGGTCAGATGCAGCGTCACGACCGAGTCGCAGCCTTGCGCGTTGGTCAAGGTGATGGTCGGGCTTCCAGTTTGGTAATAGTTCCTTCCGTGCCAGAGGAAAACGTCGCAGGCCACTGCGAAAGTGTCATCGTAGGTAACAGGGTTTACCGTCAGTACCAGTACCTCGATGCTGTCGGCGCAGCCTGTCGGATAGGCGATGGCGACGGAATCCGCGCCTGTGAACGTATGATTGCGCCAGTTCACGGACAGGTCGTTTTCGCAGGCGATGGTGTCGTGAGGATAGATGACGGACAAGTGCAGCGTGACGATGCTGTCGGCACCGTGAACGGTGTGCAGGAGCGTGTCCTGACAACCGGCACCGTTGAATGTCAACCCCTCCCATACATGAGGCAACTCGGAAACATAGACAGTGTCGTACAAATCTACATGTTTGTGCGCATAGACCGTGATGGTGAGCGTGGTGTCGAAAGTGCAGCCGTTTTCGTCAATCAACGTGAAGGTGTAGTTCACTGTGGTGTCGTGGGGAAGATCGTGGGGCGGGGTGATGGTGAAGGTGGTGTCGCCGGTGCGGGTGACCCACAGCGAATCGAAGCCCGTCTGGACAAGCGGAAGATAGTGGCTTCCGGCCAGATGCTCCGCCACCGACAGCTCCGCCTCGAAAATATAGCCGTTGTCATTAGGAAGCCCATCAATAACCTCGATAGTCCACGTCCCGTTAAGGTGGCATCCGACAAGGCTGTCAAAGGATTCGTCCGGGTGATAGAAGTTCAAACCTGCTATTACATCGGAAGAGTCGATGATTTGTCTTTGAACGCCCGCCACAATATGCGCATGGGCATTCTCATGGCGATATATAAGGCTTTTCGAGACGGGGGCATATTGGTATCCTTCGGTGGTGTTGTTTGACCAGCAGTAGTTCCACCCTTCACCTGGTCTGTTTTTATAAATTGTTTGGTCGCAATACTCTCCCGAATTAGGTGAAGCTCCTTTGACGGCTTTTCCCACAAAAGTCCCTGATCCAATACCAACATTATATCCTGGTTGCCATCCAATGGCGGACCCGGGGATTTGCTGCTGGCAGGCGGTATTACTGTTACCACTGCCTCTTTTGAGAATGACGGAATTTGCACCGTCAGGGCAGGTAAGATTGATGTAAAGGTCGCCGAGATTGGAGTGTTCCATGTTGAGTCGGATATAGTGGATGTCTTCGGCGGAGGTTAGCGCAGCGGTGTCAGGGAAGTCGGAGAAGGTCATCTCAGCGCGGTAGTAGCAGCTGGGCGGGTCGCCGCATGGCACGCCGTCGGGCAGGAAGGTGACGTTCGAGTAGGTGAGGGTTGATTGCGGATTGGCGTAGAGGAGGTTGGGATCGGAGGCGGCTGCCGTGCTGATAACCACGGTTTGCGTGTCGCCGGCCACCATGTTGCTGAGGTGGGCTTCGATGATGGGGTCTTCCGACACGAATAGGTGGAAGTCCGGGGATTCCGCGTTACATCCGCCCGCGAAGTAGGCGGTAACGGTGTAAATGCCTGGTTCGGTGACCGTGATGGACGGCGTGGCTTCTCCGTTGCTCCAAAGGTAGGACTGCGCCTCATCGGTGGCGATGGCGGTGAGCGTGACGGACGAGTCGGCGCAGAAGAATTCCGGCCCGGAAATGGTGACCGAGGGAGTGGTGATGACGTGGATATTCACCGTCACGAGACTGTCGCAGCCGTGGATGCTGGTCAGTGAATCCGTGAAGATGGTGTCGGCGGTGTAGGTGACACCGTTCCAGACTAAGTCGTCACACGAGGTGGTGTCGATGGTGACGAGGCTGCGGGCGTAGAACGGGATGTTCACCACGGTGTCGTAGCCGCATCCGAAGGCGCTGTGGCAGTGGAAGGTGTAGGAGATGACCGTGTCGTGCGGCAGGTCGGCGGGTGGCGAGAGAAGGAAGGAGGAGTCGCTGAGGACGGTCACCCACGGGCCATCGACAGTGGTGTGGGTCACGTCGGCATACTCCACGGTCTGGATGTCCTCCGCCAAGGCCAGCTCCCACCCGAAGATGTAGCCGTTGTCCACGTTGTTGCCGTCAATCACTTCTATATACCATGAACCGTTCAATGGACAACCGATAAGGCTATTGAAAGACTCATCTGGATGATAAAATTGTGTGCCATTTGTCACATCTGAGGAATCGAAGACATCCCATTCATCCAACATAAAAGGATTATACGCCATAATCACATTCCAATTTCGGTAAATCAGCCCATCTCCTCCTGAATAAGTATATCCTTCCGAAGTGTTGTTTGACCAACAGTAATTCCATCCAATGCCCGGGGCATTGTATGCGTTGGATTTATCACACGCAGAATTTCCACCCGCCCAACTATCATTGGCCAGCCCGAAGAAAGTATATGGAGTAGCGTTATTATTATTTGGAGATGCCCATTCTCTCGAAGACAGAGAAATATCTTGTTTACATGGGGCACCATTATCCATTGAATTTCCATATTTCAAGATATCAGCCTTTTGTCCATTTGGGCAAGTCAAATTAATATATATATCTCCCGACCAAGAATGTTCCAAATTTATACGCACATACCGAATATCATTGACACTGTTCACGTGGGCGGTGTCTTCGTATCCTGCAAAGGTGAGTGGGGATCGGTACGAACAACCGTATTGGCCACAAGGTCTGCCGTCCGGCAGAAACACGGTGTCGTTGAGCGCCAGGATGGTTTCGTGAGTGGCGAAGGTGACGTTGCAGGCGTCGTCATGTCCGACGGTGATGACCGCGTTGTCGCCGGCGCAGATTTCCGGGATGTGTATGCCGGAGATGCTGTTGACTTTCACGGAGGTGACCTTGAAGGTATCGACCACGGCGCAGTCGCCAGAGGGCGTGGCGGTCACGGTGTAGATGCCGGCCTCGGAGATGGTGATGTTGCGCGTGGTTTCGTCCGTGTTCCAGAGGTAGGAGACGGCCTCGCGGGCGGTGAGCGTGGCGGTGGAGTCGGAGCAGAGGAAGACGGGGGTGCTGTTCGGGGTGGGAGCCTCTATCGCGACGGTCTTCAAGGCCGTGCCGGTGCAGCCGGTCGGGGAAGTCACGGTCACGGTATATTCCGTGGTTTGTGTCGGTGCCACAGTGATGGTTGCGGTGGTGTCGCCGGTGCTCCAATGATAGGTAGGAAGATTGGAGAAGCTGCGCACGGCACGGACACGGCACGAGTCGGTTTTGTTCGCATAGTTCATGCCACCAGAGTACCAGTCGCTCTCCACAAAATTCAATTTCCAAGCCTGTTCGGCGATGTATTCCGTACTGCTCCAATAATTGGCGCTCAATGGGACGGTGCCTCCAGCATTGATCAGTGCTGAAGAAATGAAGGGGAGTTGTCCATAAAGTCTCCTGAGTTGCCCGATGGAGGGAAGCACCCATCCATTGTTGAAATCCACCTTGCCGGCGGCATAATCGTTGTTGTTGTTTTGATAGGTTCGCAGAATTTCAGTGTGCGAATATCCTGCCGTGTCATTGAGCAGGTTTGTGTAGTATGATCCATAGACGTTGCCGAGGGTGGGGATGTCCCCCATTTCTCCCCAAGGACAGGCCGTCGGGCAGGCATCGTCCAGCGCCACTACCCATCCGCTGCTTCCGTCAGGTTGCAGGTAATAGACAATGCCATGGCTTCCGTCAGGAGCCGTGTAAAGGTCACCCACCCGGTAGGTTTGCGCCCACGATGACAGGAAGAAGCCGCAAAGCAGAATAAATCCTAGTATGTTCTTGACTCTCACTTATTCTCGTTTTTAGGGGATTGGGTGTTTCTGTTGTTTGATTTTATCTGTTTGAAAAAGGATCTGTTTCACTAAAAGGATCGCACACTTCTTACTTTTGGGGAAGAGATTTTGGAACTGCGAATCACACTGCCGTTGAAGAAGTTAATTGTCCATGCATAGTAAGAGCTATGCTCTGTTGAAGTCCAAGTGTAGGTTCCGCTTGGTGGGAAGGTAACCCCGCCCACAGCTTGCAGCGAGGGATTGATGAGGTTGGTTTCCAAAAAGAGGAGGTTAAGTTGTCCGGTGGCCGGCAGGTACCAGCCGTTTTCAAAATCCACTGCGTATGCGGCAGCATACTGTGAGGCATTCCCAGCGGTCCGGATCAGCTGTGTGTTCGTATAACCGTTCGTGTCTGCAAGGGCTTCGTGAGCATAAGTGAAATCTTGTAGGGTGGGAATATCCGTGCCCATCTGGCCCCAGGTGATGCTGGAACTTTGCTCTTCCAGGTTGACCGCCCAACCGTGAAGTCCTGAATCATCCACGTAAAACACTATGCCCATGGCGGTTTTTCCTTCAACAGGCCATGCTGAGGGCTTCACAAAGCTGCCATCGGTGCAAAGGATGTCACCGATGGTGATTGTTGGGGTGGACGGACCCGTTGTGGCGGTCAGCTCCACGCTGTTGCCGGGGCACACGGTGTCGGCGGTGGCCGTGACGGTGACCTGCGGCGGTTCGTGAATGGTCAGTTCCAGGGTAACGACACTGTCGCAGCCGTTTGTGGCAGCATAGGTCTGCGTGTAGGTGCCGCTCTCATAGTAGGTGACACCGTTCCAAGTGTAATGGCTGCATGCGGCAGCGGGAATGACGGTGTTCTTGGTAGCTTTTACCCATAGCTGCAACGTGACGGTAGCGGTGCAGCCGTTCGTCTCAACCGTCCGCTCGCGGGAGAGCGTGCCGGGGACATCCGTTTCCGCTTCCGTAAGCGTGAAACCGTTGGCGTCGTATCCTTCACCTTGGCAGATGGTGTCGTAGATCGTTTGTGTCGCCGTGTTGCTGCAGCCAAACTCCGAAGTGGCGGTTACCGCATAGGTTGTTGTCTGGGCCGGCGACACCTCAATGCTCGGATCCGTGCTGCCGGTAGTCCATTCGTAGGTCAGCGTGCTGTCGTGCACCACGGTGGTGTAGGTGAAGTTGCGCACGGCGCGGACGCCATACGCTATCGAATATTTCTGTTGCAATTCAAAATCACCGGGGTAATAAGCAAACCAACCGAAATCCACCGTCCACGCTTCTGATGCGGATTGTTCGGAACTGCTCCAGTAGGTTTTGTTGGAAACATGTTCGCCCAATATGGTCCCTCCCGTGCTTATCAATGCCGGGTCAAGAATCGCTTTCAGGCCAAACAAAAGACTTAACTGTTGCGGTGCCGGGAGGTACCATCCGTTCTCAAAGTCCACATTCCAGGCTGCGTAATGGGGGACGTAAGCCTGTGCTGTGCGCATCGCCTGGGTGTGGGCGTATCCTGCTGTGTCATGCAGAAGCTGTGAGGCATGATCGACACCGGAGTTTGGCAAGTCGGGAATGTCGAGGGTGTCACCCCAGGCACATTCAATACAACAGTCGGTAAGGGCGACAGCCCAGCCTCCGCTTCCGTCGGGATGGAGATAGAACACAATGCCCTGGCTTCCGTCGGGCGCCGTGTAAAGGTCGCCGATATGATAATTTTGGGCTGAAATCAGTCCGCAACTACATAAAAGCAATATGGTCAGAAGCCTTTTCATTGTTGGATAAAATTCGTTCTCTCATTAAAAATTCCGAACACTGCGCACCTTGATGCCTATACTATTAAACCGTTTTTCCGCATAGATACAACCATTATGCCGTATGTAGTAGGCATGAGTGGCATCTTGTTCAGTGGAGGACCAATAGCTCAATTCAGAATCCGAAGCGGGATTGATGGGAAACGGTGTCCCTCCCACTATTTGCAGGGATTCGTTAAGGAAAGACCAAGTTGCGTACATGATTCGCAGTTGTCCCAAAGCGGGCAGATACCATCCGTTGTCAAAGTCCACCGCCCAGGCGGCCGGAAATGCAGATTGCGGATTCTGCGGCCAGCAGTTAGAAGGTATAGGAGTGTTTCGGATTATTTGAGTATTCGAATAGCCGTCAAAATCATGTATTGCTTCTATATGGGTTTCATAATTATCAAGATCGGCTACGTCAAGGGCAGGCCAAAGGGGAGACCACATCAGATTGGTATATTCATTTAGGCTTATTGCCCAGCCATGCTCGTCTGTGCTATCGACATAGAACACGATCCCCATGGCGATCTTCCCCGCTGCCGGCCAGTCCGCAGGTTTTACGATGGAATTGTCGTTGCAGAGAATGTCACCAACAGCTACGAGAGGTGCAGTATAACCACCCTGTTCAAATCCGGCGTTGCTGCCCATGGCGTGGACGACCGTGCTTTCCCCCGTACACAGTTCTTCGGGTTGTGCCAGTGTGGTCAATCCGGGGTTCCGCACCACGAACAGCTGAAGTGTGCTGTTGCTGTCGCATCCTGTTGCGGTGAGACCTTCTTGCGAGAAGGTGAACACCCCCACGTTGTCTTGCCGTGCCAGATGGAATCCGTGCTCATGGTACTCGTTTCCCGAGCAGAGCGTGTCGCGGACGAACAAGTGGTACGACGGATGGTGGATGACACTGATGGACTGGCTGCCGCTGCCGCATCCATTGACAGCATACGCGGAGATGATAGCAGGGTTTGGGGTCTCGTCGGTGAAATATACACGCAACGAGGAACTCCACAATCCCGAAACAACTGCCAATCCGTCAGGTACAGTCCAATGGATAGTGTCCAATCCGTCAGCGTTGGGCCATTCGTAAAGCTGTACGTCGGCATCGCAGACCACGTTTTCTCTGGAGATGACGGAAGGAATCACAAATGGCTGGCTTACGGATAGATGCAATATGACAACGGAGTCGCATCGTCCACCGGTCGGGATGGATAGGGTGTCCACTAATTCTCCCGCCGGGGGCTGGATGATGTGGAAACCGTTGGCGGTATAATCGGACCCGACACAAATGTGGTCGTAAATGTGGTGATAATTTTTTAATATGGTCAGATACAACGTGATGATAATTTCGTTTCCGTCGGGGTTGTCGGGGTCAAGGAAGGTGCTGCGATACATGTGGGTGCCCGCATTCTCTTGCGGGGGTAAGTTGAATCCGTGCAGATGGTAGCCGTCACCTTGGCAGATAGTGTCGTAGTAGGTGGCATCCGCAGTGGGAATCCCGGCTCCCGAAGCGAGGAAGCCGCTCGAGGTAAAATAGCATTTTTCACTCGCTGCAACCAAGCAGTTGACAAAGGTCCACCCGTCGTTGAGTGTATATGTGGTCGGGTTGGTGTGGGTTTGGTTGTCCCAATGGTAGTTCGAGAAGCCCTCGGGGGCGCTCATAGTAATTTGGTTTCCGCTGATATTGTTGATTGTCAATTGGTTGCTGATACATGAAGCGGTGAAATAAGCATATCCATAGTGGCCTTCCCATCCACAGTCGTAGGTCACGAACTGAAGCTGGACTTGCTGTCCGATGTGGTCGGAAAGGTCGATGCTCCGCAATCCCCATGGCCGGAAACGTACCCCGTGGTAGGCTTGGAATCCTTCCAAGCTGTAGGCGGCGGACACATCGTATTGGGAACAGCTGTCGATGAGTGCCCCGGCCATGTCGAGGACACGCACCGCGAAGCGGGGCTGGATGTCAAAGGGATGGCCCGGTTCCTCGAACACCACAGCGAACTTCACCTGCAGGATGGAGTGCTCCTGGTCCACGTGAATGGTGTAGGTGACGGCCTCGGCCTCGGAGCCGACGTTGTCGTTGCCGAGCTTCACCACCGCATTTTCGCCCGGCGGCAGTAATGGCAGCTGCCCCCCCGTGTTGGGATCTGTCCCCTGCTCGGTGATCACCGTATGCCGCCCGGGGGCAATACCCGTGTGTTGGAACGGGTTGCTGAAAGTACCGTACTGGCAGGTGACTCCCGGCGCGGTCAGGTCCGTGAAATCCGGACACTGCCCCACGGCGGTCGCCCACCCGAAAGCCAATATCAGCAGCAATATGGCAAAGGCCCTCCTCATTTTGCAGCAGTTTATGTTGTCCTGTATAAAGTTGCAAAGATACAATTTTCAAGTAATTATCCTCTTGGCACATTTTTTTTTATAAAAAGCAAGATGTTAATTAAAGTCTTGATTCTGTGTGAAATTCGAATGAACGGTCGCGCTTCGCCCCCAAAAAGAAAAAAGAGGTCTTCCAATATATTTCGAGTGCAAAAAATCCTGCGAGACTCGCCGATCTGCGCAGAAAAACAAAGCGAGGGTGTGTCAAAAGTGGCGCGCCCTCTTTTTTTTTGCAAAAAAGCCCTAACAT
>CAMVBK010000055.1:0-20771 GCA_947165685.1 uncultured Bacteroidales bacterium
TGCAAAGATAAAATAAAAAAGTGTAAAAACAAGCGATTTGAAGAAAATATTTTCCGTACTGATAATCAATGTGTTATAAATTTACTGCCAACTTCCAAATACTGGGGAAGGCCTTCCGCATCCCCTGTTTTCGCGGGACTTTGCCCGTATTTCGCAAATTACGATTCCTTCGTTTATGTTTTTTGTGATTTGTCGTAGAGTGGTATCTCCTTTTGAAAAAATGTTATCTTTGCCGCACTATTTCCCGTCAGTCTGCTCAACGAACTTCGCAGCCTGCTCGAAATCGCAGCAAAGAAACAAACAATCAAAAGCTATCCTTCATGATGAGAAATTTAATACCTATTCTTCTCACATTTGCTTCATTGGTTTCATCAGCGCAGACGGTCCAGGTCATCGCCGACTGGAGCCCGGGCGACGTGTTTCGTTACAATGTTACCAAAATTGGTCAGAAGAACAGGGTGGTTGACACCTTGCGCTACACCATGACAATGACTGTCACCGACTCCACGGAGGCGGGTTATCGCATCAAAATGGTGTATGACGGCTTGTACGACAACCCGGCGATGGACTCGTTGAACAGGCTGATGGGTGACTATTTCGACTCGGATGCCCTTGCAGCCCTTCAAACGGTTTACTATACTACGAACAATGTCGGTGAAATCCTTGATGTTGAAAACGCAGATGATCTGTTAAAGAGCATTTTGGACTATTCCGAAGCTTTGTTGAAAGCGTTGGGACAGGATGGAGACCCCGAGGTGGCCGGTTTCTTGAAGAAGCTCTACACGAAAGAATCTCTGTTGACAGGTGTTTACAAGGAAATCACCTATCTGCACACCGCTTTGGGGTATGAGTGGCCATTGGGCAAGCCGATTGAGAAGAAGGTTAAATTAGACAATGTCTTGACGGGAGGCTATTTCAATGCCAAGACCCGTGTTTCGGTTGAGGAATATGATCCCGAAAGCCAATATTTCCGCATGAGGATCAACACGATGGTGGATGACAAGCAACTCAAGAAGGCGGTCACGCAGCTGCTGTCTTCCGTCGGGATGCCCGTAGATGAGCTGAAGGACTATCGCCTTTCGGTGGTGGACGACGAAGTGTATGAGTGCAGAGCCTACCCCGGTGTCCCCTTGCGCGTTGACTATCAGCGGGGAACCATCTTGTCGTCAAAAGAGGACAGTGAAGGCAAGATGGAACGCTATATTATAACTTTGGTGGATTGAACAAAATATTTTGTACTTTTGCCCTTTCATTAAAATGATTGTGCAAATGAAGAAGACGATACCTGCATCCGAGCTGCCCCTGCAAAGCGACGGAGCCATTTATCACCTCAATCTCCACCCCGAAGAGTTGGCCGACAATGTCGTCTTAGTGGGCGACCCCGGCCGGGTGGCGATGATTTCCGGCATGTTCGACACCGTGGATGTCCGCAAGCAGAACCGCGAGTTGATTACGCACACGGGAACGTATAAAGGAAAACGTATCTCCGTGATTTCCACGGGGATGGGAACCGACAATATTGACATCGTACTCAACGAATTGGATGCCGTGGCCAACATCGACCTCGCCACTCGCACCCTGCGCGACGGGCATCGGGCCCTCAACCTCGTGCGCATAGGCACTTCTGGCGCGTTAAATCCTGATATCGAGTGCGGTGGTTTCGTGGCCTCTGCCTTCGGTCTTGGCATCGACGGCGTGTTGCACTATTACGATACCGAGGACTTGATTCGGGAGGATTTGGTCGAGGCCTTTGTCCAGCATACAGGCTGGAGTAGCAGACTGCCGTATCCGTATTGTATGCCTGCGTCCCCTGTCCTGCTCGACCGTGTGGCGTTCGACATGGCGAAAGGCATTACCATCAGTGCTCCCGGTTTTTTCGGTCCGCAGGGTAGGGAAGTGCGTGCCAAATTGAAGTACCCTGAATTGAATCGAAAAATTGAAACGTTTGATTTCCAAGGAAATAAGGTGACTAATATGGAGATGGAATGTTCTGCTGTCTATGGCCTCGGCAGTCTGCTCGGCCACCATCCGCTCACCGTTTGTCTGATTATTGCGAATCGGGTGACCGGAAAATTCCTCGACAGCTACCATGACCGCATGGAGGAACTTTGCCACACCGTTTTAGAGAGAATTTAACCTGAAACTTGAAACCTGAATCTTTATGAGAAAGTTTGCACTTATTTTGCTGGTCATCCTGGTGGGTACATCTGCGGGGGTCGCGGAATCGCGCACATGCAAGATCCTGTATTTGATACCTTTTGAATCAAACAGTTATGAGTCTCCCTCGATCAAAGAGTGCGATGACATGGATAAGGTGCGCTCCTATCAGTTGATGGGTTTCTGGAACGGGGCGCAGATGGCGGTCGAGGAAATGTCCAGGACTGGCGATGTCCGCTTCGATGTCGTGGTGCGCGATATCTCTAACAATGAGGCGAAATTGCGCAAAGTGATGGAGGACGAAGCGCTGATGGACGAGGTTGACTTGATCGTCGGACCATTCTTTGGAAAGCTGTTTTCCGTGGCGGCAGATTATGCGAAACGCTACGGGATTCCCATTGTGAACCCGTTTACAAGCAGGCAGGATTTTGTAGAGGACAACGAGTATGTCTATAAGCTGATTCCTTCTTTGGAAGTACGTCCTGCCATGATTGCTTTTCTCGCACAGCAAAGCAACGCCTTCCCGATAATCCTTTACGGTGATTCCATCGCTAAGAACAAAGAGCAGAAAATATATTGCCAATATTTCGACCATAACCATATCGACTATCGGGTTGTTTCCAAAGCTTCCGCCGTCATTTCCGCGATTCAGAAGGGGAAACCGCAGTTTGTGGTCACCTTCTTCGACAATCCAGCGCAAAACCTCATCATATCCCGTAACCTGCTCTACAGCGACAAGACCGACAACCTGACGTTTGTGGTGCCGGCAAGCTGGTTGGAGTCCAAGACTTACGATATTGAGTACTATTCGAAACTGAACCTGCATTTCTTCTCCGACTATTATATAGATTATGAAGCGGAGGAGACCAAAACGTTCGTTTATGACTACACGCAACGTTTCGGTGTGCCGCCCTCTTTGGAAAGTTTCGCGTTCCAGGGCTACGACATTACCCGCTATTTTGTGTCGCTGGTGCTCAATGACCTCGACCAAGACCGCGTGAAGGTCACCCCGATAGCTTTCCCGCTATCCTTCGACAAGCAGCCGTCCGGTGGCTACGAGAATGTGAACGTGCAATTTCTCGAAGTGAAGGATAACGAGATAGTTCCGAGTATCTTTTAACCCTTTTTGACCATGGAAACCTATTTCGCCGACGTGATTCTTCCGTTGCCCGTCGATGCGCGGTTCACCTATCGTGTGCCGCAGGTGCTGAACGGGAAAGTGACTTTCGGAATGCGCGTGATAGTGCCGTTCGGCAGCAGCAAGCTCTATGCCGCCATCGTGGAAAAGGTGCATGAACAGCCTCCAAAACAATTCTCCGTCAAGTATATACTGGATGTGATAGACGATCGGCCTGTCATTTCCGAGGCGCAGTTCCGTCTGTGGCAGTGGATGGCTGATTACTATATGTGCACCGTCGGGGAAGTGATGGCCGCTGCGCTGCCCTCCGCGCTCCGGCTCGCCAGCGAAACCAAGGTGAAGGTGCACCCAGACTTCGACGGCGATGTCTCCGTGATGACACCTTACGAGATGAACGTCTTGGAGTTGCTGATCCATCGCGAGACCATGACCGTGGCCGAGGTTGCCAAAAGTCTGCAAGTCGCCAAGGTGATGCCGATTATCAAGTCGCTTGTCGATAAACGCGCCATCATCACCGATGAGGAGATTCGGAATCCATATAAGCCTAAGAAAGAGGTGGTTATAAGCGTTTCGGCACCATACAACGAGGAAATTGCATTTATGGCACTTTTGGACAAGCTCAATGCCAAACCGTCCACCTCCTCTCAGGCCGACACGCTGCTCGCCTTCATGATGCACACCCGTAAAGACAACTGCTACCACTTCGATGCAGCTCTGCCGAAAGTGGAGCTGTTGCGTGACAAAAACGTGAGCCAAAGCAGTTTGCAGACGCTGATAAAGAAGGGTGTTCTGGTCTCCGAAGAACGGGTGGTTTCTCGACTGGTGGAATTTTCCTCCGCAACGGTATCCGAGGTGTCGCTGTCCGAGCCGCAGCAGAAAGCCTACGAAGAGATCAAGCGGAGTTTTGAGCTGCATTCCGTCACTCTGCTGCATGGTGTGACCGGCAGCGGCAAGACGGAAATCTACATCAAGCTGATTGACGAGGTGCTGAAGCAGGGGAGGCAGGTGCTGTACTTGTTGCCGGAAATCGCGCTTACTTCGCAGATAGTCAATCGATTGCGAAAATATTTCGGCGATAGGGTGGGCGTGTACCACTCTCGTTTTAACGAGTATGAACGGGTGGAAATTTGGAATCGGGTGCTGAGCGGGGACACCGATGCCACCGCAAAATACCAGTTGGTGCTGGGGGCGAGGTCGGCATTGCTGCTGCCTTACAAGGATTTGGGGCTGGTGATTGTGGATGAGGAGCACGACGGTTCCTACAAGCAGATGGACCCAGCGCCGCGCTATCATGCCCGCGACGCCGCCGTGATGCTTGCGCAGATTCATGGCGCGAAAACGCTCCTCGGCACGGCCACTCCCTCATTAGAGAGTTACTTCAACGCGCAGCTGCATAAATTCGGCCTCGTGGAGCTGATGCAACGCTACGCTGACAGCCGACTGCCCGACATTTACACCGTGAACATGAACGCCGCCACCAAACGCAACGAAGTGCAGGGTCTTTTCTCGCACTTCTTGATTGAACAGATGGCACAGGCGCTGGAGCGCAAGGAGCAGGTCATCCTTTTCCAGAACCGGCGCGGCTATGCGGTGCGCATGATCTGCCATACCTGCGAGTCGATGCCCAAGTGCCAGTACTGCGACGTGACGCTGACCTACCACAAGAAGACGAACCTGCTGAAGTGCCACTATTGCGGTTATGCCATCGAGGTGCCGAAAGAGTGCCCGACTTGCCACAGCACGGACATCGAGATGAAAGGCTTCGGCACCGAGCAGGTGGAGGACACGCTGGCGGAGATTTTCCCCGAGGCGAAGATTGCCCGCATGGACACGGACACGACCCGCTCGAAAAATGCCTACCAACAGATTATCACGGACTTCGAGCAGCATAAGACCGATATCCTCGTCGGTACGCAGATGGTGACCAAAGGACTCGATTTCGACAGGGTGAGCGTGGTAGGCATCCTCAATGCCGATGCGCTCATTTCCTTCCCTGATTTTCGCGCTTTCGAACGTGCTTTCCAGCTGTTGTCGCAGGTGAGTGGCCGCGCGGGGCGCAAGGAAGTGCCCGGCAAGGTGGTCATCCAGACCTTCCAGCCGAACCATCCTGCCCTTAAATATGTGGAATCCAACGATTTCATGGCTATGTATCAGAGTCAGATCGAGGAACGACGCCGATTCGCGCTGCCTCCGATTACCCGTATGGTCAAGGTGACGCTGAAGCATCCTGAGGAGCAGACCGTCCTGTCCGCCGCCATGCAGCTGCAGGGGATGCTTCGGAAGGTTTTCGCCACCGCTGTGATGGGACCTGCCGCACCGCTCGTCGCTCGTGTCCAGAACTTCTATCTGCAGGACTTCTGGGTTAAAATGGCCCGCGACAACAGTCTGACCGCCCGCAAGCAGCAGCTTCGGGAAGTGATTCGGCAGTTTCGGCAGCTCCCGCAGTTCAAAAAGGTGCGCTGCGTGGTGAATGTGGATGCGTGATCAGGCTGTTACGCTTAGATGAACCGTTTCTGTTTCTTTCAAACCCCTACTGCCCGCTAATAGTGCGGAAGCGGATACGTTTTGAGTAGAATCACGCTTTCTGTCTTTGCGTTTTTATTTTTACAGTTAATTGTTAAAAAAACATCAGTAAAAATATTTTCATAAAGTTGTGTTTTGAATGGAATAAAATGTATCTTTGCATCCTCTAAAATAAAGTGACGAAAAAAGATGGTTATGAAAGAAAACGAATTGATTAGATTCGACTACGCTGCGAAGAACATCCTTCGCGACAAGTCCAACTTCAGCATCTTGGAGGGCCTGGTGAGTGCGGTCCTCGGGGAAGACATTCACATTGAGGAACTGCTCGAAAGCGAGTCCAATCCAGAGCGCAAGGATGACAAGTTCAACCGTGTGGACATCAAGGCGAAGGACTCGAGAGGGGATTTCATTATCGTTGAGGTGCAGCAGACCACACAGCTTTTCTTTATGGAGCGAATCTTGTACGGAGCGTGCAAGACGGTGACCGAGCACATGCGCATAGGGGACATGTACAGCAACGTGAAAAAGGTATATAGCATCAACATCATCTATTTTGAACTGGGGTATGGCGCGGACTATATCTATCACGGGATGAACACTTTTATAGGTGTCAACACGCACGACCAGCTGATGTTGTCGCCTCGCGAGCGCCAGGGAACCATCGAAGGGCTGCCTATCGATTATAATTACCCTGAATACTACTTGCTGCGTGTCATGCAGTACAACAAGCCAGTTCCGGAGACCCCGATAGACGAATGGTTTCATTATTTCCGTTACGGCGACATCATGCCTGACACGAAAGTTCCCGGTCTAAAGCAGGCCTACCAAAAGCTCAAGATATTGCAGATGACGGTGGAAGAGTACCGCAGCTATGAACGGTATATGCTGAACCAGATGGATATCAACGAGAGCTACAACTCTGCCATCTATAAGGGACACCAGAAGGGATTTGAAGAAGGTTTTGGGGAGGGACGGGAAAAAGGTATGGCAGAAGGACGGGCGATAGGTCAAGCGATAGGTCAAGCAGAAGGTCAAGCGATAGGACGAGCAGAAGGACGCGAGGAAGGACGCAAGGAAGGACGCGAGGAAGGACGCGAGGAAGAAAGGGGGAGGATAGCCTCAAAGCTCAGGTCAATGGGCATGCGGGATTTGGAAATACAGCAGATAATTGGAGATTGAGAATTTTCACGTTTTATCCTGCGCGAAGTTGCATGCTTGCGTAGGCTGTCTGGTTTTGCCAAACGCAGTCGGACAAAAACAAGAGGGAAAAAACAGTTCGAGATAGTTTTTTTTGTACTTTTGCATTTCAGTTTCTGATTGTAATTAGTATTTTGCGATAATGAACCGACTGACTGTACAATCGCGATTAGCCGCTAAAGACCCCTGGCTGAAACCCTTCCGCGCAGTGTTGCAGAAACGCATGGAACGTGCCATTTTGCGCGAACTGCAGATTACCGACGGAGGCAGACCGCTTTCCGACCTGGCAAACGGGCACCTCTACTATGGACTTCACAAAACCGCCTCGGACTGGGTATTTCGGGAAAAAGCACCGAATGCCACCGCTATCTATCTTTATGGAGACTTCTCTGGCTGGAAGATCCTTCCGGAGTTCGCCCTGCACCCCATAGGCAATGGAGACTGGGAGGTGAAACTTCCCGATTTCTTGCTGCGGCACGGAATGCTTTACAAAATGTGGATGGTGTGGCACGGCGGCGCCGACGAACGATTGCCGGCCTACGCGCAGCGCGTGGTTCAGGACGACACTACGAAGGTCTTCTGTGCTCAGGTTTGGGAGCCAGAACCCTATGTCTGGAAAAATCCTGCGCCGCTCAAACCTGAACACCCGTTGATCTACGAGGCACATGTCGGGATGTCATCGCAGGAAGCCAAAATTTCCTCCTACCATGAATTCCAAGAGACAGTGCTGCCACGGATCAAAGAATTGGGATACAATATGATACAGCTAATGGCCGTTCAGGAGCACCCGTATTATGGCTCTTTCGGCTATCAGGTCTCTAACTTCTTCGCGCCGTCGTTCCGCTTCGGCACGCCCGAGGAACTGATGGAACTCATCGACACCGCGCACGGTATGGGAATCTCCGTCATCCTCGATGTCATTCACTCTCATGCCGTAAAGAACGAACGGGAGGGTATCGGCTGTCTCGATGGCAGCGACTATCTCTACACCCACCACGGCGAACGTGGCCATCACAAGGTGTGGGATTCCCGCTGTTTCAACTACGGCAAGCAGGAGACCATCCAGTTCCTGCTCTCCAACCTGAAATACTGGCTCGAAAAGTTCCGTTTCGACGGCTTCCGCTTCGACGGGGTGACCAGCATGTGCTACCTCGACCATGGCCTCGGGGTCGATTTTTTGGAGTATGGCCAGTATTTCGATGCGAATGTGGATGAGGATGCCCTTACATATCTGACCTTGGCCAACCGCCTCGTGAGGGAGGTCAACCCTTCGGTCACCACTATCGCTGAAGACGTGAGCGGGATGCCGGGCATGGCCTTTCCGGTGGAGCAGGGCGGCGTTGGTTTCGACTTCCGCATGTCGATGGGCATCGCCGACTTCTGGGTGAAGACCCTCAAGACCCGCAGCGACGACGACTGGAGCGTGGGGGAGATCTATTACCGAATGACCGACAAGCGCGCCGAGGAACAGACCATCAGCTATGTGGAATGCCACGATCAAGCATTGGTTGGTGATAAAACGCTTATATTTAGAATGATGGATAGCAAAATGTACACTTCGATGTCGGTGCTTGCATCGGACATGACGGTGGATCGCGGCATTGCTCTGCACAAGATGATTCGCTTGGTGACGCTGACGCTATGCTCAGGCGGCTATCTGAATTTCATGGGCAACGAGTTCGGGCATCCCGAATGGATTGACTTCCCGAGGGAAGGCAATGGCTGGTCGTGTCACCATGCCCGTCGACAGTGGAATTTGGCGGATGATAATATGTTGAAATACAGTGGATTGAATCGATTCGACCGAGACATGATTCATTGCGTGAAGGAATCCCGTATGTTGGAAAGTGCGCCGATGATGCGCTGCTGTAACGAAGGGGATAAAGTGCTGGCTTTCGAGCGCGGCGATTGTCTCGTGGTCTTCAATTTCCACCCGGTAAACGCCTATTCGGGTTATGCCGTCGAGTGTCCGCCCGGCGAATACAGGATTGTCCTGAACAGCGACAGCACGAGTTATCATGGATTTGGCAATGTAGAGGAACAAATGGTTTATAGAACAAGTGCTTACGAAGGAAAGTCACGTTTGCAGCTCTATTTGCCTCCGAGAGTGGCGATGGTTTTTCGTAAGTGCATTTTGCCAGAGAATTTATAATCGATTTGAAGCCTTTGTTTGAAAAAAAAACTGTATTTTTGCGGCGGCAAATCTAAGGTTTGCAAGTTGAAATTGAAGAAGGATTATGAGTCGTCTGAATCGGAACTTTGTGGTTGCGTGCTTGTGTTGCGTGTGCCTTGGCTGGTCACAAGCTGGCTTGGCGCAGGACTTATGTGGGGTCCGCTACAAAGAACCGGTGTTCAGCAATGTGACCACTACCTACGGAATCCCCTACAGCAGTGCCTGTGCGGAAGGGCAAAGCACGCCTTCCTCACTCAGCCTCGACTTCTACGAGCCAGTCGGTGACACGCTTGCCGCAAGGCCTCTCGTGATTACCGTCTTCGGCGGCGGTTTCGTGTCGGGCAGCCGCGACGCCACCGACATGGTGGCCTATTGCGAACAGTTCGCGAAATACGGCTATGTGACTGCATCTATCGATTACCGCCTGATTTCTGTCTTCGATGTGAATTTCACGTCCATGGTGCGGGAGGCCTACATCGCCACGCAGGACCTTAGTGCGGCCATCCGTTTTTTCAAGGCCAACAGTGCTTATTACCGCATCGACACCAATCGGGTCTTCCTGCTTGGAAACTCCGCGGGATCCATCGCAATACTGCATGAGATTTTTATGACGGAAGACGAACGGCCGGCTGCCACGTATAATGCGCCCGACCTCGGCCCTATTCACCAGTCGGGTTCCCCGTCGCATTTCAACTATTCGCCGAAAGTGGCCGGTGCAGTCTCCCAATGGGGCGGTGTGATGGACTTGGACATTCTCGATGTGGAAGATTATGTCCCCATCTGTATGATTCATGGTATGAAAGACAACATTGTGCCTTACGATTCCGGCTACTGCCTGTCTTTCTCTTCAGGGTCGATGCCGTTTATGTATGGCTCACATACTATCGCGCGCCGCTTCGATGAGATCGGAATTCGGAACTATGAGTTCCACCCGTTCGAAGGGGAGAGCCATTGCTTCTATATTTTTGGTTTTAACACTTTGATACAAAGTAAGTTCAAAGCTTGTTTTAACATAACGAGAGACTTTTTCTACAAAGTGATGATGGATCAGCCGTTTTCTGTCCCCGGCGAAAACCGTGATGAGCTGCGGGTATATCCCAATCCTGCTGCCGACTACGTGCAGGTGGAACTGCCCAGCGCGGAAATCACCCGACTTGTCCTCCACGACCTGCAGGGGCGTGTGGTGCGAATGTCGGAGGTGACAGGGGGAACGGTCGTGCTCAGCGTCGAGGGGATTCCGCAGGGACTCTACCTCCTGACCGTGACCGATTCCACCGGACGCTCGGTTGTCCACAAGTTGGTTGTCCGTGGTTAGAGGTTGCGGTTGTTAGCGGTTTGACTTAAATTATCTCCCGCATTTTCCGCGTTCCGAAAAAAGTGTATTTTTGCCGCCGTTTTGAAAGGGGTGCCGAAAGGCTGAGATTAGACCCGTTGAACCTGATGCGGATAATGCCGCCGTAGGGAGTTTCACAACGTCCTCTTATCCCTCTTTCAGTGTGTTTAATTTATTAATAACTAAACTGTTAGAGTTATGTTTAAGAATTCAGAATTGAAGATTAAGAATGCGGTACTGTCGTTCATGATGGTGCTGCTTGTGAATGCGTTGTTCGCGCAACAGCCGGACACGGTGCAGCAGGGCAAGGTGCAGGAGGTGACCATCGAGTTCACCAAACCCACGGTGCAGAAGGCGGCGAACGTGACCACCATGTCGTTGCCGCAGATCCGCGCCCAGCAGGGCAACGGGAGTGTCAACAACCTGTTAGAGTTGATGCCCTCGGTGGTGGTGACCTCCGAATCGGGTATCGGCCTGGGTTCCACGGGGCTGTTTATCCGCGGCATCGACCAGACCCGTATCAACACCACCCTGAACGGTGTCACCATCAACAATGCCGAGTCGCAGGGGTCTTGGTTAGTGAACCTGCCTGACATGGGCGCTTACATCGAGAATGTGAGTCTGCAGAGCGGCGCCAACACCTCCGACGGCAGCACCTCCTACGGTGCCCGTGTCGATTTCGTGACCCGTAAGATTCCCACCAAGCCTTTCGCGGAAGCCCGGACCGCATACGGTTCTTTCAACACTTTCCACAACATGGTGAGTGCCGGAACCGGCCTCATCGGCAAGCGCTTCTCCATGCTCGCCTCCTTCTCCGACATCCGCAGCGATGGTTTCATCGACCATTCCGATGTGCGTCTCAACTCGGGATTTCTCACGGCCGAACTCAGTCTCTACAACTTCAAGAAAAACAAGGACAACGGCACGTTGCGCTTTAACATGCTTTTCGGCAAGGAAAACTCAGGGTTGGCCTGGAACGGCGTGCCCTACGACAGCCTTGCCACCAACCGCACCTACAATTCCTGCGGCGAGTACTACGACGCGAACGGCGTGCGCCACTATTACGACAATTCCTACGACCATTACCGCCAGACATTCTATCAGTTGGAGTATGTCAAAGACTGGGTGCGCGACAACGGCCTGCAGCGCCACTCCTTGCAGGTGATGCCTTATCTCACCCGGGGCTACGGCTACTATGAGCAGTATAAAGACGACAAGAAAATCAACAAATACGGGCTGACGCCGCTTCACGAGGAATTCAACCGCACCGACCTCGTCACCCAGAAATACTTGGACAACTACTATTATGGCGTTTTGGCGCAGACTGTCGGCAGCCTGGTGTTCAAGAACCACCAGGAGCAGGGCTTGCGCTGGGTGGCCGGCATGGACTTCAACAACTACAACGGCAAGCACTACGGCGACATTGTGTGGGTGCAGCCCGACCGCGTGGTGGAATGCCCGCCCATGTACGAATGGTATCGCGGCACCGGCAATAAGCTGCAGACCAAGATTTTCGGTAACCTGCGCTATTGGTACAAGAACTTCAGTGTGACCGGCGAACTGCAGTACCGCTGGGTGAACTACGAAATTGACGGCGTCAACGACGAGCTGACCCCGATTCCGCAGAAATACGACTGGACTTTCCTGAATCCGAAAATCACGCTGCACTACTTCCTGCAGGGCGACAAGCTGAAACACAGCTTCGACCTCTCTTTTGCCACGGCCAACCGCGAGCCTACCCGCAACGACCTCGTGGGCGCCCCCGACGACCGCAAGCCGGTGCCGGAGACCCTCTACGATTTGGAATTCAGCTACACAAACTATGCGGACAAGTTCTACTTTAACACCACGCTGTACGGCATGTACTACAAGAACCAGCTGGTGCGTTCCGGCGAACTCGACCAGACCGGCGACCCGCTCATGGTGAACGTGGACAAAAGCTACCGTGCCGGCATAGAGCTCGCCTTCGCCTACCGTCCCGTGCGCTTCTTCACATGGCACATCAACGGCAACTTCAGCATGAACCGCGTCATCGACTACACGCACTACATCGAGGATTGGGAGAACGGCGGCTATGTGGCTAAGGAACTCGGCAACACTCCGTTGGCCTATTCCCCGAATGTGGTGTTAGGCAACGACTTCACCTTCACCCCGCTGAAGGACTTCAACATCAGCCTTCTCACCAAATTCGTCAGCAAGCAGTACCTCGACAATTCCGGCGACGAGACCTACATCCTGAAGCCTTACACCTACACCAACCTGCGCCTCTCTTACACGTTCCACTTCAAGGTGCTGAAGGACCTGGAGCTGTTCCTGAACGTCAACAACCTCTTCAACACCAAGTACGAAACCAATGCGGCGATGTACACGGGTTACTACGGCGGCGCGATCTCCTACGACCCCTACTATTTCCCGCAGGCCGGCATCAATTTTCTCGGCGGCGTGAGGGTGAAGTTTTAGTGAATGTTGAGCAATGATTTGAGAGGAGACGCTGAAACTTAACGACCGTACAGAAATGCTGAACGCCCTCTTCCGCAGGCCAGAAAGGTGGCGCGGGAGAGGGCGTTTTTCACTTTGTTGAAAACTTTTTCCGCGCAAGTGGCTGAGTATAAAGAAAAAGTGTATATTTGCACGCTTGTTAGAAAAACTGGTTTTTGAAGTTCAATTGATTGGATTCCAGTTAGTTGGATAATGACTCAAAGAATCGAAGCAGGCAGAAAAAGACAATAAATTTTATAAAACTAACCAAAATGTCAGGATTAATAGGAAAAAAAATTGGGATGACTAGCATCTACGATGCCTCCGGCAAGGTTGTGCCGTGCACGGTGATAGAGGCTGGTCCTTGCGTGGTCACGCAAGTCAAGACCGTCGAGACGGACGGCTACAGCGCTATCCAATTGGCTTACGACGAGAAGAAAGAGAAAAACACGACCAAGTCGCTGAAGGGCCACTTCGCGAAGGCCGGCACCACGCCGAAGAAGATTCTGCGTGAGTTCACGCGCTTCGAGGAAGGCCATCAGAAGTCTTTGGGCGACGTGCTCGACGTGACCGTCTTCGAGGAAGGCGAGTTCGTCGATGTGAGCGGCACCTCCAAGGGCAAGGGCTTCCAGGGCGTGGTCAAGCGCCATCATTTCGGCGGCGTGGGCGATGCCACGCACGGCCAGCACAACCGTCTGAGAGCCCCCGGCTCCATGGGCGCTTCCTCCTACCCGTCCCGCGTGTTCAAGGGCATGCGCATGGCCGGCCAGATGGGCAACGCCAAGGTGAAGGTCATCAACCTCCAGATCGTCAAGATCGTGAAAGAGAAGAATTTGTTATTAGTTAAGGGTTCCGTTCCGGGAGCCAATGGTTCATATATAATTATAGAGAGATGGAGCTAAGAGTTTATAAAATAGACGGCAGCGAGACTGCCAAGACGGTCACCCTGAACGACCGCATCTTCAACGTGGAACCCAACGATCATGCCATCTGGCTTGACGTGAAGCAGTATTTGGCCAACCAGAGACAGGGCACGCACAACACGCTGGAACGCTCCACCGTGTCGGGCAGCACCCGCAAGCTCAAACGCCAGAAAGGCACCGGCGGCGCCCGTGCCGGCAGCATCAAGAGCCCGACCATCCGCGGCGGCGCCACCGTGTTCGGCCCGCACCCGCGCGACTACGGCTTCAAGCTCAACAAGAAAGTGAAACGCCTCGCCCGCTTCTCCGCCTTCACCTACAAGCAGAAGGAAGGCTGCATCACCGTCGTCGAGGACTTCACCTTCAACGAGCCCAAGACCAAGGAGTACAAGGCCATGCTCAAGAACCTCAACCTGGAGGGCAAGAAGACCCTGCTGCTGCTGCCCGGGAACGACCGCAACGTCTTCCTCTCCGGCCGCAACCTGCAGCGCACCAACATCATGCGCGCCATTGAGGCCAATACGTATCACGTGCTTAACGCCAACAACCTCATCATCTGCGAAAGCAGCCTCAAGGAGTTGGAGAAGATGTTAGGCGAATAATTCATTCACCCTTAAAAATCAGAAACAATGAGCTGCATCATAAAACCTATCATCAGCGAGAAGATGAACCTGGTGTCCGAGAAGTACAACCGCTACGGATTCATGGTGACCCGCGAGGCCACGAAACCCGAGATCAAGCGCGAGATCGAGTCCATCTACAACGTGAAGGTCGTCCGCGTGAACACCCTCATCCAGCGTGGAAAGACCACCGCCCGCAACACCAAGGCCGGCGTCATCATGGGTCAGAAGAACAACTTCAAGAAAGCATACGTCTTCGTGGACAAGGACCAGAAAATCGATTTCTACAGTAACATCTAATGGGTTTAGGAGTTTAGTGGTTTAGAAGTTTAAAAACCCACTAACCGACCGACCTACTAACCGAATATTTGAATAATCGACTAACCGAATAAAAAAATGGCATTAAAAAAGTACAAACCAGTAACGCCGGGTCAGCGCTTCAAAGTGATTAGCGCTTACGATGACATTACCACCAGCAAGCCCGAAAAGAGCCTCCTGGCTCCCAAGCACAGCACGGGCGGCAGAAACTGCAGTGGTAAGATGACGGTACGGTACCGCGGAGGCGGTCACAAGCAGATGTATCGCATCATAGATTTCAAGAGAAACAAAGATGGTGTTCCGGCCACCGTAAAGACCATTGAGTACGATCCCAACCGCTCGGCACGCATCGCCCTGCTGTTCTACGCCGATGGCGAGAAGCGCTACATCGTGGCGCCTCACGGCATCAAGGTGGGCCAGCAGATCGTCAGCGGCACTGGCGTCGCCCCCGACTTGGGCAACTGCCTCCCGATCGGCGAGATCCCCCTCGGCTCTATCATCCACAACATCGAGATGCGTCCCGGCCAGGGCGGTAAAATCGCCCGCAGCGCAGGCTCCTACGCCCAGCTGATGTCCCGTGACGGCCGCTACGCCATCATCAAGCTGCCCTCAGGCGAGACCCGCATGATCCTCTGCGCCTGCAAGGCCACCGTCGGCATCGTCTCCAACGGAGACCACAGCCTTGAGGTGTCCGGCAAGGCTGGCCGTAGCCGCTGGCTCGGTCGCCGTCCGCGCAACCGCGGTGTCGTCATGAACCCTGTCGATCACCCGATGGGTGGTGGTGAAGGCCGCGCCTCCGGTGGTAATCCCCGTTCTCGTAACGGTATGCCCGCCAAAGGCTACAAGACCCGCCATCCGAAGAAGAACTCTTCTCAATACATCGTTGAAAGAAGAAAGAAATAACCTAAAAGCTATTGATTATGAGTCGTTCATTAAAAAAAGGACCGTATATACATTACAAACTGGAGCAACGCGTCATCGCCGCTCAGGAGTCTGGCAAGAAATCGACCATCAAGACCTGGTCCCGTTCTTCCATGATTTCCCCCGACTTCGTGGGTCTCACCATCGCTGTGCATAACGGGAACAAGTTCATCCCCGTCTATGTCACCGAGAACATGGTCGGCCACAAACTCGGCGAGTTTGCCCCGACCCGTATCTTCCGCGGTCACGCCGGTCAGAAGGACAAAGGCTCCAAGTAAGCCATCCTCCTGTTAGCTTTAGGTTACCTTCCTCCGATATTCCTATCTTATTATATATACGAAGTCGTCGCAAATTGTGACGACTTTTTTTGTTTCGGACTCTTTACACCCCTCACTTTATATAGCAAAACGGGTCGCCGTGTGCGTGCGACCCGTTTTTTTGCTGACTTTATAAAATTGCTATTTTACGAAAACCCCGTGGCATCCACCGTAGCCGGGAGACGGAACGGATAGGTTCACCTTGGCGTTGTTCTTCAGCAGAATGGGCGAGTGCGAGAACGAGGTGCTGACCCCGGCGATGTAAATGTCGCTGCCATGGATGAACACGTCTTGCGGACGCTGGCAGTTGTTCAGTTTGGTCGTGGCCTCGTTGTACCAGGCAAAACCTTGGAATCCGCCGGTCCAGGCATCGCCGAGCCATCCTTCGAGAACCACGTACGGCTTTCCGTTCATCGGGGCGACCGCTATGGCGCGCGAGTCGAAGCCGGTGTTCACCTGGATGTCGCGGATGGTGCCGTTGGTCCACATGACGGACTTGTGGAAGCCGCCGTCATTGTAAACTTCGCTGCCGACCACATAGACGGTGCCGCTGATTACACACACGTCGTTGGCGGCCGCGTTCTTGTTTGACAATTTCTGCATGACACCGTTCTTCCACAAATAGGCTCCGTCGCCGTAGCTCATGTTGTTGAAGACGGTTCCGGCCACGTAGATGTCGTTTCCGCTGATGAAGATGGCGGTGGTCTTGTAGGAACCGTATTCGTTGTCCGGATCGATGGGCAGCTGCGTCATTTGTCCGTCCACCCAATAGACGGGTCGCGCGTTCACGTAGCCGCATGCATAGAGCTTGTTGTTGGCAGTTTTGATATCGGTCACGCAGCCGTTGTCGTTAGACATCAGTTGCTCGGTCCCGTTCTTCCAGATGACGGGTCTGTTGGCGCTGTTGCAACCGCCGTAATAGACGTCGTTACCCATCACGCAGACGGTCAGGGCAGGGGAGTAGGCACTGGCGTCAAGGGTCTGCATGGCACCGTCCACCCAGCAGACGGCTGGTCCCATGTCAAACATGTGGGCCGTGGAACCTGCCACATAGACATGCGTGGGGGTGCTCGGCGGCGTGATCGGGTTCTCGGGATCGTCGCCTTCGTTGCGGTCACATGCGACCAGTGCGGTACAGAGAAGTACCAAACATGCTGCGAAAAGTTTTCTGTTCATCTTTTTGTTGTTTTGAATGACGGACTTCTTTTTCTGTGATTCTCTGCGTTGGTCTGTCCAGCGATGTGAAGTCCATGAGACACCGGCGGTCAGATCCAACGCTGCAAAATACGTTTTATGGGAATGATACAAAAAAGCGAAAAGGTTGCAGCGGAATTTTTTTTTTGCCCAGCATTGTCCAAAAAAAAGGGGACCCTTACGGTCCCCCAAATTATAAATTCAAAATATTTAATACTAAATACTCAGCTCTAAATACTTAATACTCAGTTCTTAATCCTTAATTGAATTAGTGGTTTTCCTTGAACAACTTCAGGCGTTCCTCCAGGATCGGGAACTGGCGGCGCGGAGTGAGAGAGACGCAGGCGCGGAGGCCTTCGCTGCGGTCGCTGCCGCAGGTGCTCAACGAAATGGCGCTCACACCGTAGTAGAGGAACTCGTGCAGCAGCTCTTCGCTGCTCATGCCCGGGTAAGCCACGGTGAAGTAGAAGCCGTCGGCCAGCGGCTTGTCGCCGTCTTTGTCATAGACGATCTTGAAGCCATTGTCGGTGAATATCTTCTTCATGATGGCGGCTTTCTCGCCGTACTCCTTCACGTCCTCGATGTAGTTGTAGGTGCCGTCGTTGCAGGCCTTGAGGATGGCGGCCATGGCATATTGTGCCGAGTGGGAGACGCCGGAGCTGATGGCATAGACGGTGCCGTAGATGATGGCGCGGCCCAGCTTCTTCATCTTGAAGTAGGGCTCCAGGTCGTCGAACTCGCGGTTGTAGAGTTTCTTGGACATGATCATCAGGGCGATGCGCTCGCCGGCGTAGCTGAAGGCCTTGGAGCCGGAAATCAGCAGGGCGTAGTTGTCGGTGTACTTCCCGACACTCGGCTGGTAGGGCGGGATGCCCGGCGCGGAGATGTTCTGGCGGAAGTCCATGCCGAAATAGGCGAGGTCCTCGAAGACGAACACGTCGTACTTGTTGGCCACGTCGCCGATGATCTGCAGTTCCTCTTCGGTGAAGCAGATCCACGACGGGTTGTTGGGGTTGGAGTACATGATGGTGTGGATGTTGCCCTTTTCGAGGTAGCTCTCCAGTTTGGCTCTCAGCTTGGAGCCGCGGTGTTCATACACGTCGAAGGTCTCGTACTTGAAGCCCATGACGCGGTGCTGTTGCTTCTGCACGGGGAAACCGGGGTCGATGAAGAGGGTGGTGTCGCGCTCTTTGCGGCAGCGCACGAAGGTCATGAAACCGGCCATGCCGCCCATCATCGAGCCGACGGTCGGGATGCAGTTCTCGGGCTCCACCTCCAAGTCGATGAAGTTCTTGACGAAGCGCGCGGCCTCCTTCTTCAGCTCGGGGATGCCCTCGATGTCGGGGTAGATGGCGGCGACGCCCTTTTTCAGGGCCTCGATCTGCGCCTCCACGCCCACGTGGCACGGCGGAAGTCCGGGAATGCCCATCTCCATGCGCACGAACTCTTGGCCGGAAGCCTGCTCGATGTCGTTGATCAGACGCTTCACTTCACGGATGGAAGCCTTGCCGACACTGCTGATTCCGCTCTTCGCGACGATTTGATCTACAATTTCTGCGGGTATTGGTGTATTTTTCATATTGATACTTTGATGATTATATTAAATATTGTATGCTCGGAATTTTTCGGCAAAGGTACAATTTTTTCGATAATAATCCAGCGTTTGAACTTGTCCTATTTTCAGGGTGAAATTTTTAGAAAAAAAAACGGCTGGACTGCAACCTTTCGTTTTTTTTGTATCCATGAAATGGAATAACAGATTTTGTGATTTGAATATGAAAAAAAACTAATTTTGCGGCATGAATATTAAGAACATCAAAATAAGTGTTTTATGAAAAAGATTTTCGCATTATGGATTTGCGCTATTTGCGTAGTGGCGGCGGGTTCCGCCCAAAACAACATCACCCTGCTGAGGGACAACCTTTGCAAGCCGAGGGTACTTCCCTGGCTCGTGTCGGCCTCGATAGAGGGTTCCGGTGACCAACACTACATCTACAACGAGGACTTCTACGACGATGCCCCCAAGAAACACGAGGCCGACGGCATCCTGTGTGTCGATAAGTCGGGCAACGGCCTCTCCGAGATTCACCTCAACCGCCCCGAGGACTACAGTTTCATGAATTTCTACGAAGGTGAGAACGACCTCTACGCGCTCTACTCCCTCTACGAGCGTAAGACGAAGACCTACTCCATCTACCTGAACGTACTCGGCAAGGATCAGCAGCGTGCAGCTTGGGATCCGCAGAAGTTGATTTCCGTGGTTTCCGAGAAGCGCGACGATCTCTATGCGTTCGTCTCCAAGTCGCCCGACGGCAAGAAGGCCGCTGTCAGTGTCATTTTGGCTGGCAAGAAGGGCAAGATGAAAGGTGCCTCCGTGATGCTGCTCGGCGAGGGCGGCGAACCGCTGTGGGACAACGCCTTCGATCCGGAGTTCTCCAATCCTACCTTCTTCATCGCCGACATGGCCGTGAGCAACAGCGGCGAGGTCTATGTCGCGGCCGTCTCCTACGGCAACGAGACCCGCAAGACCCGCGACAACGAGACCTTCCACCTCTACTGCATCACCGACAACAACGTGCAGTTTGTTGACCAGAAGGTCGATTTCGGTTACATTTGCAACGGCAAACTGCTTATCCGCAAGGACGGCAGCCTCGCGTTCGGCGGCTACTTCAACAACAGCCTCAACGAGAAGGCGCAGGGCTCGTACATGATGACCTGCGACCGTCAGGCTGGCGAGGTCTCCAACATCAGCTTCAAGCGCTTTCCGGCGGAATATAGCAGCGACGAGAAAATCTCCCTCGGCCTGATCAAGGGCAGCAAGATGTCCGTGTATGTGAACGACCTCTATGAGTTCGCCAACGGCACGCTTGTCATGTTGGGCGAACAGCGCGAGGCCGTGCAGCGTACCGTGACCTCCGGCAACGGCATGACCACCACCTATTTCACCTACCATGCCCGCAACATTCTGACTCACTTCACTGACGAATCGGGCAATCTCGTCAAGTTCGACATGATCAAAAAGTACCAGTTCGCAGGGTCATTCATAAGACCTATGCCGCTGAAACAGTTGCGCGGATTCGGCTACTCTTACCGCGCGTTCATGCACAACGACAAGATTGTGATTCTCTATGCCGATATGCTCGACAACTACACGGGCAAGACGGACGTGGTGTGCAAGAGCTCGGCTCAGAACAAACAGTGCACTTCCCTCTGCACCATCGAAGCCAACCAGGAGATTTCCAAGCCGGAGATGATCATCAACCCCAAGGTCCACAAGACCCGCATGGTGTCGCCGCTCTTCATCGACGAGGACGGTTTGCTGCTCATCAATGCCTCCAAGAAGGCCGGGCAGCTCTCGAAACTGTCGTATGAGTTTTGAAGGGAGTTTAGGAAGTTTAGGGAGTTTAGGAAGTTTAGATTTGAAACTTGAAACCTGAAACTTGTCAATGCCTGAAATAGGTTGACCGTTTTTAAACACCAAA
>CAMVBK010000056.1:0-20483 GCA_947165685.1 uncultured Bacteroidales bacterium
AGCTGGCGAAGGGTACCTATCTGTATCGCGTCCGGGTGAAGAACCAAGACGGAAAAACAGCGGAAACAATCGAGAAATTAGTGATATTGTGAGCGTTATAAACTAAAAAGCAGAAATAAAAAAAGCGAGAAATGTAAGATTTCTCGCTTTTTTGAGCCACTTGTGAGACTTGAACTCGCGACCTACGCATTACGAATGCGTCGCTCTACCAACTGAGCTAAAGTGGCTGGTTTTGCGCGGCAAAAATACACTTTTTTTTCATACGTGCAACACCGCGCGATTTTTTTTTCTACCCCTACTCTTGAGTGGCAGGAATAACCGAGACGTAGGATCTGTCCTTATAGGTTTTACGGAATTGGACAGTGCCGTCAACCAAAGCAAACAGGGTGTGGTCTTTGCCCATACCGACGTTTTTGCCCGGGTTGTGAACGGTGCCTCTTTGACGGACGATGATGTTGCCAGCCTTGGCGAACTGTCCACCGAAAATTTTCAAACCTAATCTCTTGCTTGCTGATTCGCGGCCGTTCTGAGAACTACCGACACCTTTTTTATGAGCCATAAGTCTAAATTTTAATCGTTAACACTAAATTTTACAGGGTGATGTTATCAATCTTGATGGAGGTCAGGCACTGACGGTGTCCATTCAATTTCTGATAACCTTTTCTTCTTTTCTTTTTGAAGACGAGCACTTTGTCGCCTTTCAAGTGTTGGAGAACGGTAGCGGTTACGTTGGCACCTGAAACGGTCGGCGTACCCACTTTGACATCACCGTCATTGTCCACTAACATTACGCGGTCGAACGTGACCTGCGCACCTTCTTCAGCCTGGAGGCGCTGAACATAGACCCTGCGGTCTTTTTCAACCTTGAACTGTTGCCCGGCTATTTCTACGATTGCGTACATTTTGGTATAATTTTTGTTTGTAATTTTTTGGGCGGCAAAAATAGGATTTTTTTTGATACAAACCCAAACGGCTGCAATTTTTTTTAAACTTTTGCGTTATAGGGCGGTTTTATAAAGGATTATAAACAAAAAAATAATAGAATATGCGAAAGACGAATTATCTTAAAGTATTACTGTTCAGCACATTATCATTCGTAATGATGGCTGGCAACAGCTGTGCGCAACCAGAGAAGCATACCCCGAGCCATAGTGCCAAATATGTCGATTTGACAGATGCTGCGGAGTCGTCAGTGAACGCCGTAGTCTATATCAAGACAGAATTCACGCAGAAAAACGCCACGTGGGATGACTTTTTCGGTGGGACAATTTGGGAGCATTTCTTCGGTTCCGCGCCGAGTACCTACCCGGTGCAAGCTGCAGGCTCCGGGGTGATTATCTCCTCCGACGGCTACATTGTGACCAACAACCACGTGGTGGAGGATGCCGAGAAAGTCACCGTCACCTTGAACGACAAGCGCGAGTATGAGGGCGAGATCATCGGCACCGACCCTGCCTCCGACCTGGCGCTCCTGAAAATCAAGGAGACCCGGTTACCGTACATCGAGTTCGCCAACTCCGACTCGGTGCGCATCGGTGAATGGGTGCTGGCCATCGGCAACCCCATGGGGCTGAATTCCACGGTCACCGCCGGCATCATCAGCGCCAAGGCACGGCAGCTCAGCACCGGTCGCAACACAATCTCCGATGAAGTCTATCTCCAAACCGATGCCGCCGTCAACTCCGGCAATTCCGGCGGTGCTTTGGTGAACGCTGACGGCAAACTGGTCGGCATCAACACCGCCATCGCCTCCGGAAACGGCTACTACACGGGCTACTCCTTCGCCATCCCGTCCAACATCGTGCAAAAAATCAGCTACGACCTGCAGCATTTCGGGACCACGCAACAAGCCTTCCTCGGAGTGTCGATCATGGAACTCAACGCCACCAACGCCAAAGAGCTTAACCTCAACGACGCGAACGGAATCTATGTGGCAGAAGTCTCCGAAAACGGTGCCGCCAAGCAGAACGGTTTCCAGGAAGGCGATGTCATCACCCACATTGACAACACCACCGTGAACAGCCTCGCCGAAGTGCGCGGTGTGCTCAAAACCAAGTCCCCCGGCGACAAAGTGAAGGTCAACTTGATCAGAAACAGCGAAAAACTGACTAAAAACGTAACTTTATTAAACAATCAAGGTACAACTGAAAAAATCGAGAAATAAATAATAATGTATAATAAAAATACAGATAGATGAGACAACTTAAAATATCAAAATCCATCACAAACCGTGACTCTGCATCGCTGGAAGTATTTCTTTCCGACATCAGCAAGGTGCAGATGATTGGCGCCGATGAGGAGGTGGAATTGGCACGAAAAATCAAAGCGGGCGACAAAGACGCTCTCAACAAGCTGGTGACCACCAACCTGAGGTTTGTTGTCTCTGTGGCAAAACAGTACCAGAATCAAGGCATCGGCCTTCAGGACCTGATTAATGAAGGCAATTTAGGCCTGATCAAGGCGGCCCAACGTTTCGACGAAACGCGCGGATTCAAGTTCATCTCTTACGCGGTTTGGTGGATCCGCCAGGCCATCCTGCAGGCTATCGCTGACCAGTCGCGCATCGTGCGCCTGCCCCTGAACCAAGTGGGCGTCATCAACAAAATCAAAAAGGAGACCGCCCGTCTGGAACAGACCCTCAACCGCCTGCCCACCACTGAGGAAATCGCCAAAGTCATGGATATGCCCGTCTATAAGGTGGCTGAAATCATGAAAATGAACAGTCACCCGCAATCCATAGACTCCCCTATCGCTCCTGACGAGGAAACCCGCTTCGTGGACGTGTTCGTGCACGACAACGACGACGACACCGACACTTCCCTGATGCACGAATCCCTGTCCTCGGAAATCAACGATCTGTTAGAGACGCTAAACGACAAGGAAGCCGACGTGCTGAGACTTTTCTACGGTATCGGCACCACACATGAGCACACGCTCGACGAAATTGGCGACAAACTGGACCTTTCCCGCGAAAGAGTGCGTCAAATCAAGGAACGCGCCCTCAAACGACTAAGGCAGAACAGCAAGAACAAGAATCTGAAAAGTTATTTATGATTGGTGAGTGGTGATTTTTGAGTAAAGAGTCGTTCCATGGACAAGATTTTGCAGTTCAAAACATATATATATGTAGTGTGGCTTTGTGCGTGCGTGGCTTTGTCGGCGTGCAAACCGAAGGCATTACCCGAGCCCAAGCCCATGGGGTATTTCCGTATCGACCTGCCCGAGCATCACTACCGTCTCTTAGACACCACACTGCAATTCAAAGATGGCAGCACGAATGTCGGCGCTTTCCTCCTACCCTTCAAATTCGAGCAGTCGGTTTTCGCCAACACGACCATTGAACCGCAAAAGGACAACACCGTCTGGGCCACCATCAAATACCCCGATTTGAATGCCTCTTTTCGGTTCACCTGTTTCACAGTAAAGAATGCAGACAGCCTTCGAAAGCTGATGATTTCGGAAGAGAAGATGGTGAAATTCCACTACCAGAAGGCCGATGACGTGCAGTATTCCGTCATCCGAGACCCTGATGCGCACATTTGGGGGCAATCATACGAGATTTACGGCAAGGAGGTGGCCACCCCGTTCCAGTTCTGGCTGACCGACAGCGCCACACACTTTGTTCGCGCCGCCCTCTACTTCGACGACACCCCAAACAACGACTCCCTACAGCCTGTCATCCAATATCTTAAAGAAGATGCACTGCATCTGATCAACACGTTTGCATGGAAACCTTGACCGACTGCATCTTCCATCTTTCATCAGCTGCGGATTTTGAGGCGGCGGCGTTGCGTGTTTTCGGTTTTCAGTACGATGAAAACAGTGTCTATCGTACATATTGCCAATATATTGGCTTGCAAAAAGATAAGGTAAAAACCTTGTCGGACATTCCTTTCCTGCCCATCTCTTTTTTTAAGACACACGAGGTGAAGTGCGGGGAGTTCGAGCCCGAGCTCGTTTTCCTGAGCAGTGGCACCACCGGCATGCAGCACTCGCGCCACCTCATCCGCGATGCGGCCCTGTATCGCCGCAGCCTCATTGAAAGTTTCCGCCATTTCTACGGTGACCTCTCCGATTACGTCTTTTTGGCCCTGCTGCCTAACTATCTGGAACAGAAGAACTCCTCTTTGATTTACATGATGGAGACGCTGATGCACAAATCCGGTGCCGAAGAGAACGGATATTACCTGTACAACCACGAGGCACTTTACCAAAAACTGCGGGAGCTGCGCGACAAAAGGAAGAAGACCATCCTGTGGGGCGTGACTTTCGCCCTGCTCGACTTTGCCGAAAAATACGAAATCAACTTCCCCGAGCTGGTTGTTTTTGAAACAGGCGGCATGAAGGGGCGGCGGAAGGAAATGGTGAAAGAAGAGGTGTACGAACGGCTGAAAAAAGCGTTCCATGTGCCGGACATCCATTCGGAATACGGCATGTGCGAACTGCTGTCGCAGGCATACAGCAAGGGCGGCAATCTTTTCTCCACTCCGCCATGGATGCGCCTGCTGCTTCGCAACGAAAAGGATCCGCTCGACAGGAGCGACTCGGTCAACACAGGCGTAATCAACGTCATTGACTTAGCCAACCTTCACAGTTGCGCTTTCATCGCCACGGAGGACCTCGGACGGCGCCATCCCGACGGCATCGAGGTGCTCGGGCGGCTTGACGCTGCCCAAATCAGAGGATGCAACCTGATGGTATTGTAAAAACATCCAGTCAGTCTCCGGATTTCACCATAAAAAGATTATCTTTGCACTCCAATTCCTTTTCTCAAAAAGATTAATGTAATAATTTGATAATCAATTAAATAGTAAAGCATGAAAAAGAGAAACCTCTCCATTGCAATTGTCGCATTTCTGATAACGGCCGCCATTCTGATTGCATGCACCACCGTCAACGACGGAATCATGTCGAAAGAAAAAGGACGCTATGTCGTGAACACAACCAAACTGACCGCCGACGTGCAAGGCTTTAACGGCCCTACCCCACTGAAAATCTACATCAAAGGGGACAAAATCGAAAAGATTGAAGCCTTGCCCAACGAGGAGACTCCGGGATTCTTCGCCCGCGTACAGAAAGGGCTGCTCAACAAATGGAACGGGATGTCCGTGAAAAAAGCCGCCACTGCCGAGGTCGATGCCGTATCGGGTGCCACCTACTCGTCGGAAGCGGTGAAGAAAAATGTCAAGGCGGGCGCGGAATATTATCTGAAACATAAATAGTTTCGGACAGTCATCCATCTCCGACACCATGCGCAAAAGCCACGTTCTCCTTACGCCCCGCATTTTGCTGGCGCTTCTTGCCGTGTCGAATTTTTCACGCGCCCAAGCGCCCGACACCATCCGGATGATGCAGTACAATCTGATGTACTATACAAACACTTCCGGCGTTTCGGATTGCAACAGCACCACAAACAACCTGGGCGACAAAGACCAATACATCAAGACTATCTTCCAATACGTGAAGCCCACCGTGTTTTGCGTGTGCGAGATGGGGTCGCAGAACCAATATGCCGACCGGCTGCTCAACAACGCCATCAACACAGACGGTATCGATTATTACCAGCGCGGCCCCCTCACCAACCAGTCGGGCGGCACCATCGCCAACATGATTTATTACGACTCGCGCAAACTAACATTGCACAAATCCACAAACATAACAACCTCATACAGAGATATTAATGGGTACACGTTCTACTATAATGCCCATAACTTGGCAGATGGGGACACCATCTTCATGACGTTTTGGATTGCCCATCTGAAGGCAGGATCGTACAGCAACAATGAAGAAGCCCGACTTACGCAGGTGCAGAAGCTGATGAACCGAATATCCTCTTCAGGAATGCCCGGCAACTACACCTTCTCCGGAGATTTCAATCTTTACAGCAGCGATGAACCTGCCTATCAAGAACTTACAGAATACTCCAACAGTCTCTACCGTTTCTATGACCCGGCAAACAGTCCCGGAAATTGGCACAACAACTCGCAGTTCAAGCAGCTGCACACACAGTCCACCCGTTCACAAGAGGCTGACTGCTTCGCTTCCGGAGGCTTAGACGACCGCTTCGACTTCATCCTTGTCTCTCCATATATATATTACGGTAGCGACCGTATGCATATCGTGGAAGGGTCGTATCGTGCCTTGGGACAGGATGGCGCACGATTTAACGGCTCTGTCCTTTCACCTGCCAACAATTCTGTGCCCAGCAATGTAGCCAACGCGCTTTATCAGCAATCCGACCATCTGCCAGTCATCATGGACATGACCGTGGATGCCCATGTCGGGGTGGCCGAGCGAGCCCCGGACTTCTTTGTCAACGTGACGAATCCGGTGCGCGATGCCCTCCATATCGAGCTGCAGACACAGGAGGCTTCAAAATACAGCATTTCACTGCACGACATAGACGGCCGCTGTCTGGCGACCTATGTTGAAAACCTGGACGCAGGAACACACCGTCTCGACTATCCCTTCCCTTTTAGGAAAGGGGCTTATTTGTTGAGTCTTACAAACGAGAAAGGACAGAGAACAGCACGGAAAATCATTCGCCTATAAACCCCGAGGCCGCAAGACCATCTATTCGGAAATCTTACAGATTGAAAAAATTATATCTTTGCACGTTCATTTTATATCTAAACAAACAAACAAAACCGTTATGAGCGAAATCGTTGTAAACCGTTATTCTGACGAGGATTTGGAGGAATTCAGAGCCTTGATTGAAAAGAAGATCGAAGAGGCGAAAAAGAATCTTGAGGTGTATCAAGAAGCCTACAGCGGTGTCGGGAATGACACTAAGGACACTGCCCCCACTTTTAAGAATCTGGAGGAAGGCAACCAAGTGCTCTCCAAAGAGGAGAACGGCCGTCTTATGGCCCGATTGGTGAAATACATCTCCAATTTGGAAGCTGCCTTAGTGCGAATTGAGAACAAGACGTATGGAGTGGACCGCATTACAGGCAAACTGATTCCCAAGGAGCGACTGAGAATTGTTCCTCACGCCACTTTGGACATTGACACCAAATTACAGGAAAAAAAGAAGTAAGCCTGGCAAAACCGAAATAAATATCGTTTGAAACTGGGAAGCGATGAATCCCTTGCTGCAAATAGAAGATTTGTCGCTCGATTTGTGCCGCGATGCCGAATGGAATCCTATTCTGCACCATGTCCATTTTTCCTTGAACGAAGGGGAGACTTTGGGCATTGTCGGCGAGTCGGGGTCGGGGAAATCGGTGACGGCATTGTCTGTCATGCGGTTGCTGAACTCGAAAAACGCCCGATACCCGTCCGGGCACATTTGGTTTCAAGCACAATCGGGACAGCCCCGCGTTGACTTGCTTGCCGCAGACGAGCCCCAAATGCAGTTGTTCCGGGGCAACCAAATCGGCATGATTTTCCAGGAGCCGATGACCTCGCTGAATCCGGTAATCCGTTGCGGCGACCAAATCACCGAACAGATTATCCTGCACAAGAAAATCCCCGAAAAAGAGGCTAAAGAGCAGGTCCTCCATTTATTCGAGGAAGTAATGCTGCCGCGGCCGAAGCAGATTTTCGACTCCTATCCGCACGAGCTTTCGGGCGGACAGAAGCAGCGCATCATGATTGCCATGGCAATGAGCTGTCAGCCCAGACTGCTTATCGCTGACGAGCCGACAACCGCCTTGGATGTCACCATCCAAAAGAACATCCTTGAACTCATCCGCAATTTGCAACAAAAACACGGCATGAGCGTGCTGTTCATCACCCACGACTTAGGAGTGATGGCCGAAATCGCCGACCGCACCATTGTCATGTACAAGGGTGAAATCATGGAGGAAAACACGGTCCGAAACATCTTTTTACATCCGCAAAGTGCCTACACGAAACAGCTCATCGCCTGCCGCCCGTCTATGAGCACGCGTTTGAGAAAACTTCCGCAAGTGGCTGATTTTGATGGGAATGAGGATGTCGAGATGCAAAAAGTCATCGAAAGCCTCAAAGTGTCCACGAAAGAACGGGAAGATGCGCACCGGGCACTCTATAACGGCGATAAGATAATATCAATCAACCGTTTGAACAAAGTTTACAAGGTGCGAAAACGCAAACTGTTTGAAAGGCAGAAATATTTCCAAGCCCTGCACGACATCAACCTTGACATCTACGAAGGCGAGACCTTGGGGCTCGTCGGCGAGTCGGGATGCGGAAAAACCACCTTGGGGCGATCCTTGCTGAGGCTGATAGAACCTACTTCCGGGAAAGTGTTCTATCGCGGGAAAGACCTTGTTCAGCTGCCCACATCGGAGATGCGGAAATTGCGCAAAGATTTGCAAATCATTCTTCAAGATCCATATTCTTCTCTCAACCAGCGGCTTACCATTGGCGAGGCGTTGGTAGAGCCCATGCGGGTGCACGGCATTCTAAACAATGACAAAGAACGGCGAAAAAAGGCTATCGACCTCCTGGAACGCGTAAGCCTCAATGAATCGCACTTTTACCGCTATCCGCACGAATTCTCCGGAGGGCAGCGTCAACGCATCTCCATCGCGAGGGCTTTGGCGGTGAATCCCAAGTTCATCATCTGCGACGAGTCGGTGTCGGCCCTCGACGTGTCTGTGCAGGCACAGGTGCTGAATCTGCTGAACGAACTGAAGGACGAATACCACTTCACCTACATTTTCATCTCGCACGACCTTTCCGTGGTCAAATTCATGGCCGATCGAATTGCGGTCATGAAAAACGGGGCTATTGTGGAGATTGGCGAAGCCGACGCGCTCTGCAAAAACCCGAAAACCGAATACACCCGCACGCTGATCGACGCCATCCCAAAAGGGATTACCGTATGACACAGCCTTGCGACACCATAAATATTTTACAATCATAGTACGTTAATTATGAGCAATATATACAACATTTTTAAAACCATCATTCGCATTGGCATCGGCGTATTCTTTATCGTGTCCGCCATCTTGAAACTATTGTCAATCGACAATTTTGAACTGTATATTTACAGTTTCAACCTCCTAAGCTTTCCGCTATGCGGCTTGGCCGCCCGAGGTATTATCGCCAGCGAGATTCTGGCTGGCATCTTGCTGATCATCAAGGTAAAATATAAAGCGGCGTGGTGGCTGACACTCCTTATGCTCATCGGATTCTCGTGCTTGCTGGTCTATGTGATTCTGTTTCGCGACGACAGCAATTGCCACTGTATGGGGGATTTGGTGGAACTCAAGCCTGCGGTTTCACTCATCAAGAACATCGTAACGATTGCCTTACTGTGGCTGATTCGCAAAGAGGAAGACTATCCATTCAAGTGGCGAAACTGGGCATTGGCCGGAAGCCTTGTCGCAGCCTTCGTGCCCCCGTTCGCGCTTTTCCCGACCGACAGCGTCTATAACCTGTTTTCCCGATCAAACAACCTGGACTATAACGAGACCGCCTTCAACAGCTTAATGGCCGACACTTCCATGCAGAACCTCCGCCTGGAAAACGGGAACTTCATCATAGGAGTGATTTCGTCGGGATGCCCACACTGCAAGACGGGATGCCTGAAATTGTCGGAAATTGTAAACAAGAACCAACTTGACACGAACCGGGTACTCTTTTTTGTGTGGGGCGACAGCTCATCCGTGGAGCATTTCAAAAAAGAGACCCATACAGAAATTTTCCAATATTCTGCCATAAACCCCATCGTGGCCGTGCAAATTTCCAACGGCACATTTCCTAAATATTTGTTTATGACGGACGGAAACGTAGTAAAGACGGCAGATTCACGCCATTTGACAGAAAAATCAGTGAAAGAGCATTTGCGATGATTTTTTTTGTATTTTCGCACTTTCAATTTTAACGATGCACCATTATGCCTCTTTCCAACTCTAAAAAGCAAGAACTGTTCGACTATTATTCGGAAAACGGCTTCCAGAACTCCACCGAACAAATAGTAAAAAAAATGAACATTTGTCACAAAACGTTTTTCAACCGTTATGGGACAAAAGCAAACTCCGTTGAAATCGCATGGCTCTATTGGCAACAATTATGCAGGAAAAAATGGCTTGAAGTGGTCATACACTGCAACCACAGCATTGAAGCCCTGACGATGACCCTCTTCAACATCTCCGAATTCCGCAATGAGGAGCCACACTATTACGAATACACCCGTGCAAACCGAAAGTATCTGGAAAAGGACTCCTTCTTCTACACCGCCATCCATGCTATTTTGGAGAGAGGAAAACAAAGTTTCCACATTCAAGAGAACCTTGATTTCGAGTCGTACATCACCTTTTTATTGAACAACCTGTTTTTGATTGACGCAGAGTTGGATCAACGTCCGGCAATATTGAACTATGTTCTCGCCCCCGCCCTGACGGAACGCGGCCTCGAACTGTTTTTAGAGACACCGTTCGCCTGGCATTAAATCTTTTTCGGAGGGTTTCTAAATAAAGCGTATTTTTGCAGCCATTTTCATGCAGAAATGGAATACGCTCAAACCAAAAGCTTTAGGCTCCATATTCTTCCGCTGGCGGTTATCGCCGCTGTGGCAATAGTTGTCGGTGCTCGGTACCTCAACGAGCCGCCGGCATTCATCCATGCGTGGGCACAATCCGACAACTACTCGATAGCGTTAGGTTTCCAGCACAACGGCGGCGACCTGTTCCATCCCCAGACGCTCATCTTCAACAAGCAGCAGAAGGGTTTTAACGATCCCGTTTCGTTAGTGACGGGATGTGATTTCCCTTTGCACCACTGGCTTGTCTCCGGCCTGATGTCTCTCACCGGCAGCCGACAGCCGTGGGTGTTCAGAGGATTCACCTTGGCTATCTCCATTTTCGGACTTTGGGCTTTGTACCTGCTGGCACATGTGCTGACGGGCTCACGGGCAAAATCCCTGCTGACCGCCGCCTTCACGGCCACGGCCCCATCTTTCGCCTACTACAGTTCTTCGTTCCTGCCCACCGCTCCGGCGCTGGCACTGGCCATGGGCGGTCTGCTGCTTTATGCACTGCATCTCCGGGACGGCAAGACATGGCCCCTTTACGGGGGAATCCTTTTACTCACCTTGTCTATGATGACACGCACCTCCTTTGCCGTGCTTTGGGTGGCTGTGGCCTGTTTCCAAATCCTGCGCATCCTGCGCCATGAGGCATCGCTTCGGAAATCGTGGCTACCCTTTGCCATCGGAACGGCTGCGTTCGCCGCGTGGTGGCTCTGGAGCCTGCACTTGCGAAACAAATATGGCTCGCTGTTCCTCGGCAGCCTGCTGCCCGTCCGGAGCCTCGAAGACGCAAAGGAGATCCTACACAACCTCTACCACCGCTGGAGGCTTCACTTTTTCCAGCATGCCCATTATGCCCTTCTGACGGTAGCGGCCATTGGCGCGGCCATCATGCTGATGGTTCGGAAAAAATCCACAACCCCGGACCGCAAGAAGCTATCGCTTTGGTGGCTTCTATCCATTTGGGTGTTCGGCGAACTGCTGTTCGTCGCCGCCATGTCACAGCAGTTCATGCACCACGACTACTATTTCTTAGACAGCCTGTTCCTCCCCACCGTCCTGTTCTTGATTCTGACACTCGGCAACTTGCCCAATCCATCCCAAAAATGGAGCCAGATTGCCTCTCTTCTCCTTTTGCTGGCGCTTACCACATGGATGACCTTCGAGGCCTGCGAGATGCAGAAAGTGCGGCGCACAGAAGGGGTTGAGGCCTACCAGACCGCCATCCGCTACCAAAACGCAAACAAGATGTTGGAAGAAAACGGTTTCGGGTCGCGCGACCTGCGATTCATGACCCTGTTCTCCTATCCGCAAAACACCCCTTTTGTGATGATGGACCGCGAAGGATTCGCCGTGATGTGGAATGACCCCAAAGTGGTGGCGCATGCCCTGACATTCGACTTCGACTACATTCTGGTAGAAGACAACATATTCCGACAACTGTTCGGGGAGGCGCCCATCCTGTCACGCCTGCAACGACTTGCCGGCAACGGGGAAATCTCGGTTTGCGCCCTTTCAGACAGCGTACGGCACACCTCTTCCGAGCAATTTTTCAACGAGAGCGTCCAGCATTGAACATTTTCCAAACTCCGTACAGCATGAAAAACATCCACCTTGCTTGTGACTTCGGCGGCAGCAGCGGCCGCGTGATGGCCGGTTGGACAGAAGGCGGAAGAGTCCGTCTCGAAGAAATCCATCGTTTCCAGAACCGCCAGATACGCCTTGGCGACACCCTCTACTGGGACTTTCCCGCACTGTTCCAAGAGATGAAGGACGGACTGCGCAAAGCCGCCGCAAAGTACGGCGACGGCATCGTCTCCATCGGCATCGACACGTGGGGCGTCGATTTCGGCCTCATCGACCGGCAGGGGTGCCTCCTCGGACTGCCCGTCTGCTACCGCGATGCCCGCACAAAGGGGCTTCCGGAGCGTTATTTCGCCTCCCGCGACCGCCACGAGCACTACACGCACAACGGCACGCAGGTGATGGAAATCAACACTCTGTTCCAGTTGCTGGCGATGAAGGAGGTGGAGTCGCTACCAAGCGGAGCAACGCTCCTTTTCATGCCCGACCTTTTCAGCTACTACCTCACCGGCATCGCCAACAACGAATACACCATCGCCTCCACGAGCGAGCTGCTCAACGCCCTTACCCGCGACTGGGACTGGGCCCTCATCGACGACGCGGGGCTGCCCCGCTCGCTTTTCGGCCCCATCGTAATGCCCGGCACTGTGCGCGGGCCCATCCTGCCGCACATTGCCGAAGAGACGGGACTCGACCCGACGGTACAGGTCATCGCCGTGGCCAGCCACGACACCGCCTCGGCCGTCATGAGCATTCCCGAATTCGACGAGCCTGCCGCCTGGATCTCTTCCGGCACGTGGAGTCTGCTCGGCGTGACGGTCAACGAGCCGATCCTGACCCCGGAGGCCTGCGACGCGGGTTTCACCAACGAGGGCGGTGCCGAAGGCAAGATCACCTTCCTGAGCAACATCACCGGACTTTGGATTCTGCAGCAGCTGGCCAAGGAGTGGCGCACCGACGACTGGTCCGCCATGACCGCCGAGGCGCGGAAAGTACAAGCTTCTCCGCTCATCGATGTGGACGACAGCGCTTTCTCCGCGCCGGAATCCATGCAACGGGCCATCTTCGCGGCAGTGGGGCGTGAGCTCTCGCGCGGGGAGACCGTGCGTTGCGTGTTGGAGAGCTTGGCGCACCGCTACGCCACTGCCATCCGCCACCTCAACACCCTTTTGGAGGTGCCCGTGCGGCGGCTACACATCATCGGCGGCGGTTCGCAGAACGCCCTGCTGAACGAACTCACGGCCCAGGCCACGGGACTGAAGGTCACCACCGGCGAAGTGGAGGCCACGGCGGTGGGGAACGTGATGGCGCAGCTCGTGACGAGGACCTAGCACGAAACCGTGAACTTCCCCGAAGGCTACGAGGGACACGGCTTCTCCTACCCGGCGAACACCCCGGCGGGCAGCTACGAGGACAGCCACTACACCGTCCACGGATGCATGCGCAGGCCGTCAGGCCTGCGGGCGAAAGGGAACATCCGAAGTGCCCGATTTTGCGAAAATGGAAAAACAAAATTAACAATTAATTCTTAAATTGCCATATACGTAATTTGTAATACACTGATGTTTAGCATAATAAAAATATCTCAAAACAATCAACGATGGAATGATTATTTCGTATATTTGCGGCGTGGAATATATTATAAATAAGTAATCATGGAAAGAGAAGTAACCCAAAAGGATTTAGACCTGCCGCAATTGCAGCAGATGGTGTTGGAGAACACCGAAAGAATCAACAGGAACAAACATCTGATCGACTTGATGCGTATGGAAAAAAACGGACAGAGCGAGAAACTCAGCGACATCGACCATCGGGCGAAGAGCTTCCGAGAGGAGTTTGAGGAGTCCATGCGCAGATCTGCCGCAAGGATGGACCGGCTCGAGAGATTCGCAGAGACATCGAGGCTTGAGCAGGAGAAGCGAAACCGTGATCTGGACGCGCAGTTTGCGGAGACCGACCGGCGTCTTTTGGAGCTGAAGGAAGAGACCGACCGGCAGCTGAAGGAAACGTCCTTGGAGGTGAAGCGGCTCTCCCGCCAGCTCAGTGGCACCACGGGGCATATCGTGGAGGGTCTGGTCAGCTCTTCGACGGAGAAACTTTTCGAGAAGGCTGGACTCGTGTTGCACAACAGCGGCAAGAATTTGAAAAGGAGCCTTCCGTCCGGACATGTCAAGATGGAAGTGGATGTCCTGCTCAGCAATGAGGAGATGGCGGTCCCCATCGAGGTCAAAGCCAACTGCACGAAGGACGATGTGCGGTGGTTCCTGCACCAGATGGGTCTTTTCCGCCGGCTCTTCCCCGAATATGACGGCAAGGAGGTTGTCGCGGCCATCGCGGCCATCAACTACGAGAAGGGAGTTGCGGAGCTCGCCCATAGGGAAAAGCTCCTCGTCATCCGTGTCAACAGCGACGACATTTTCTCCATCGACCCGTTCAGAAAGGACGAGTTGCGGAGGTTCTGACGGTTGGACCCTATTGAACCTGAACATCGCCGTTTTGGATCGGAAGGATGTGGCGATTCGCGCGTATGGGGTTATTTTGTACTTTTGCTATTTTTTGTTCACGAATCAAATCATCCTTATGAGCGATAACAATCCTTTGAAAGCCAACAATTTGAAGCTTGTGGAGCGGCAGTATCTCCTGCCGTTCATCCTCATCACCTCGCTGTTTGCGCTGTGGGGTTTCGCCAACGACATCACCAACCCGATGGTGGCGGCCTTCCAGACGGTGATGGAACTGAGCGCGGCGAAGGCCTCGCTGGTGCAGTTCGCCTTCTACGGCGGTTATGCCACCATGGCCATCCCGGCGGCGCTCTTCATCCGGAAGTTCTCTTACAAGAAGGGCATCCTGCTCGGCCTCGCCCTCTACGCCGTGGGAGCTTTCCTCTTTATCCCGGCCGCCAATTACCAGAAATTCTCCTACTTCTGCTTCTCACTCTACATCCTAACTTTCGGCTTAGCGTTCCTTGAAACTACTGCCAGCCCCTTCATCCTGTCGCTCGGGCGCAAGGAGAACGCCACACGCCGGCTGAACCTCGCGCAGTCGTTCAACCCGCTCGGCTCGCTCTGCGGCATGTCGGTGGCCTCACTCATCGTGCTGCCCAATCTGCTTTCCGACCAGCGCGATGCAGCAGGCAACATCCTCTTCCCCACGCTTTCGGAAGCCGAGAAGGCCTCCATCCGTCTCCACGACCTGGCGGTCATCCGCGACCCCTACGTGGCCATCGGACTGGTGGTGCTGATTATGTTGACTATCATCGCATTGGTGAAGATGCCCGACACCACCGGCGCGGGCGAAAAACAAAACAGCGTCCGCCAGACCCTTTCCAACCTGTGGCACAACAAGATCTATCGCGAAGGGGTTTTTACACAGATTTTCTACGTGGCCGCGCAAATCATGACCTGGACGTTCATCATCCAATATGCTGACAATTTGGGAATTAACAAGGCCACGGCACAAAACTACAATATTGTGGCGATGATCCTGTTCCTCTGCGGGCGGTTCATCTCCACCTTCCTGATGAAGTTTGTGAACGGGCGTAAGTTGCTGGCTATCTTTGGTATTGGGGCGGGACTTTGCGCATTGGGGGCGGTGCTCATTGTTGGAATGCCGGGCTTATACTGTCTGGTGGGCATCAGCATCTTCATGAGCCTGATGTTCCCAACGATTTACGGCATCGCATTGGAAAACGTCTCTCTGCAGGACTCCTCCCTCGGTGCGGCTTTCTTGGTGATGGCTATCGTGGGCGGTGCGCTGATGCCACCGTTGCAGGGCATGATCATCGACCAGGGCACCATTTTCGGCCACCCCGCCGTCAACGTCAGCTATGCGTTGCCGCTGCTCTGTTTCGTGGTGGTGACAATCTATGGAATCCGTTCCTGCAAACGCACGTTGTAGAGACGCGCCATGGCGCATTCTACAAATCACTGCTCACTAAAAAAATTGTATCTTTGCACTTTCAAACCGAATCAATCATAAAAGTATAAAAAATGGCAAAAGTACTCATCATCGGAGCGGGCGGCGTCGGATCCGTCGTGGCTCACAAATGCGCTTCCGTACCGGAAGTCTTCACTGAAATCATGCTGGCGTCTCGCACGAAGGCGAAATGTGATGCCATCGCCGCGCAGATTGGCGGCAATCGCATCCAGACGGCGCAGGTCGATGCCGACAACGTGGAAGAGACCATCCGTCTGTTGGAAAGCTACAAGCCTGACCTGTTGATCAACGTGGCACTCCCCTATCAGGATCTGCCCTTGATGGACGCATGTCTCGCCACAAAGACCAACTACATGGACACGGCCAACTACGAGCCCCGCGACAAGGCGAAGTTCGAGTACAGCTGGCAGTGGGCCTACCACGACCGTTTCAAGGAGGCTGGCATCATGGCACTGCTCGGCTGCGGATTCGACCCCGGGATGACCAGCATCTACACCGCGTATGCCGCCAAACACTACTTCGATGAGATGCACTATCTCGACATCGTCGATTGCAACGCCGGCGACCACGGCAAGGCCTTCGCCACCAACTTCAACCCCGAAATCAACATCCGGGAAATCACCCAACGCGGCAAATACTGGGAGAACGGCCAGTGGGTGGAAATCGACCCGATGTCGATCCATCGTCCGGTAGAATACCCCAACATCGGCGACCGCGAATCGTATCTGCTTTATCACGAAGAACTTGAATCGCTCGTAAAGAGCTATCCGACCATCAAACGCGCCCGTTTCTGGATGACTTTCGGACAGAAATACCTCACCGTGCTGAACGTGCTGCAGGAAGTCGGCATGACCAGCATCAAACCCATCAATTACAAAGGAATGGAGATTGTGCCGTTGCAGTTCCTGAAGGCGGTGCTGCCGGAGCCGTCGTCGCTCGGCGAAGGCTACCACGGCCAGACCTCCATCGGCTGCCAAATCAAGGGCGTGAAAGACGGCAAGGAGCGCACTTACTACGTGTGGAACAACTGCGACCACGCCGCTTGCTACAAAGAAGTCGGCGCACAGGCGGTTTCCTACACCACGGGCGTCCCCGCAATGTTAGGCGCGAAGATGATCCTTACCGGCACGTGGCAGGGCAAGGGGGTCTTCAACGTCGAGCAATTCGACCCGGATCCGTTCATGAAGGAAATTGGCGGTTACGGTCTGCCCTGGAACGAACAGATCGACCAGCCGCTGCCGGTCTATAAGCACGAGTAATCAATTTCCTGGCTTAATCAAAACGAAGCCGACGGGAAAATCTCTCGCCGGCTTTGTTATATCTGAACAACAACCTTTCATCGAACAGATCACGATAAAATTGTACTTTTGCCGCAAAATCGACAGACATGTACCGACCCGTCATCAACATCCTGCTTTGCGACACGTTTCCCGGACTTTTGCCCGACAACATTCCGAGCTACGAGTCCATGTTCGTAAACCTATTTCATTCCATCAATCAAGATATTACATTCAATATATACCAAACGTGGAACGGCGAGTTGCCTAAGCATCCGGCTGCGGGTGAACTTCACCTCATCACGGGCTCCAACATCGCCGCCTACGACACGTTGCCGTGGATTTTGGACTTACAGGACTGGATTCGAAAAGCCGCGAGAGAGCAAATCCCTCTTGTCGGCATTTGCTTCGGACACCAAGTTATCGCGCAGGCGTTAGGCGGACGAGTGGAGCGCTATGCCGGCGGCTGGGGCGTGGGCATCCGCGAAATGGAGGTTTTGGAAGCAGATCTGCTCTCCTGGTTCCCCGACAAGAAAATGCGTCTTATCGTCAACCACCACGATCAGGTGACGCGCCTGCCGGAAGATGCCGTTCCCCTCGCCACCAGCGATTTCTGCCGCTACGAGGGGTTTCGCATAGGCCACCATATCGTCACACTCCAGGGCCACCCGGAGTTTACCGTGGAGTACGAGCGGCACCTCATCCTCAACCATGCTGAGAACGAAGACGATGCGGTGAAACAGGCGGCGTTGAAAACCTTAGGGGAGATGAAACCGCAGGGGGAGACGGTGGCGAGGTTTTTGTTGAGAGTGCGGTAAAGTATCTTACGCCTGCAACCACTTATACTTCTCCACGCTGTAAAGGGGCAGCAACGGTATCAGGATAGGGGTGCTTTTGGCGTACTTCTGATATTCGGGGTCGTTGCCATAGACCTCGTTTTGGCGGATTTCGAGACGACGTGCACCGCTGAACATGACATACACGATGCCGATGTAGCCGATTATGGCTATGATCCATTGCCATGCGGCCAGACCCGCGCCGATGCCGCTGAGCAACGCGCCCGTCCAGATGACCACCTCGCCCAAATAGTTGGGGCAGCGCACGATACGGTAAAGTCCCGTATCGACAAAACGTTTGGGGTTGCGCTTCTTGGCGGCCGATTTCTGCGCATCACTGACGGCTTCCAGCAGGATGCCGCAAAGCATGACGGCGGCCCCGATCCATGCCCACAGCTCGCTCACTTCCACCCCCTTCGCGGCATTGTCCATGCGGAATGCCACGGGGCTCACCTGCAGCACATACAGGATGGCGCAGAAGAGCCACACAGTGATGATGACGCCGACGGGCTTCTTTTTTTGCAGCGAGGGATCGTAGAGGATCTTGCGATAGGCGGCGGTGCGCTTCTCGCGCAGCAGCAGGTAGGTGCCGAGGCGGCAGCCGAAAAGGATCAGCATTGCGCAAAGCGCGACGGCGGACCAGGTGAGCGTTCCGCCATACAGACAGAGAAGAGCAACTGCCAAGGCTGCCACACCGTAGCCGTAGCCGAGGCTGAAGAAGTAGATGAAATATTTCCAACCCACGGCTGACACCGCCAAAGAGACGGCAAGAAGAATCAAGAGCATTTTCATACACGTAAAATTTTGGATGGCAAAGATAGGAAATATTCCGACACGAAAAAACGGACGGTGGGCGCGATGGGTCAACGCCCGGTTTTGGGGAGTGTCGAGACGCAATGCATTGCGTCTCGACAGGGTTCCGAACACATGGTTCTTTGCTGTCGATGTGGAATCTACCAATGTTTAAGGTCTGGATGAATGGCGTAGTATTGTGCTTTGCCCAAAGCATCTGCCTCGTCCGCCTTGCTGTGGTATTGTGGCGGGACAAGTTCGCAGAAGGAATCTCCGATTTCATCGTGGAAGCCGTATCCGCAAGGCCAGCACCACGCCATTATCTGCACCACGCGCGGCATCATCGCTTCCAGTATATCGTTCTTCACAAGAAACTTCAACATAGAGCGGAAGTTGCTGGTGGCCGAATCATAGTACTGCTCCCACAGGTCACCGGCATAAAACGAGAACTCGCAGACACGTTCCACATAATAGACCATCGCCTCTGCCAGCGTTTCAGTCGATGGGGCAAGCTTCTTGAAATCCGACAGCGCTTTGCGACATACGCTGAAACGACACTGGGGATCGCGTGATATATCGTCGTCAAACTCCTTGAGAACGATCTTCTTGAACTTCTCCAGTTCGTTGCTTTCGTTGGGGTTGACATAATAGTCGAGATAATCCCTAGCCTCTTTTCGGGCATCGTATAGCTCCATCACCATCTCGATGATTTGGGACTTATCCAAAGTGTTCAGATGTTTCTTTAATTGTGCTTTTGACATATTGTTTTTGATTAAACGTTTATAAAAGCAGACCCATCCCTAAAATCATTGTCTTTTCGAAATTTCAGTGTAAAGTGCCAATCCTTTCTCAGTAAGGTAATAGGCTTGGTCTGGGCGTTTCGGAGCATCAGGATAGAGCATTTGAACATACCCGTTTTCCATAGATGGAACAAGATAACGTTTGCGGAAATTATCCTCTCCTTTTAATTGAAGTGATTTCATTATTTCATTAGCAGAAATAGTATTCCCACGAATTGTCAAAATCACCTTTTTTATCTTACCATCTACTTCACCTCTTACTTCACCTCTTACTTCACCTCTTACTTCACCTCCTTCTTGTACTCTTTCTTGTACCTCTGGTCGCCAAAGAACAACCCGAAAATCATCATCTTGGTGGAATTCCGGTTTACGGAGTCCATATTCTAAACAGTGGTCGATTATATCGGTGGTACCTGTTCCCATTTGTTCTATATAGCCGGAAAGATAAACGGGATGAGCAAGAACGGGATTGACCGGATTGGAGGTGTGCTCTTTGTTCAATTTTGCGATGGTCATTCCCTGTGGCAGTTTGCCAGGGTTCCAAACTTCCAAGCGGTCTTTGAACAACATCACCTGCACGCTGCCGTTACTTGTATAGTTGCGGTGCACAACCGCATTAACAATAGCTTCGGTCACGGCCTGAGCCGGCAGTTCGGGGGTGACATCCACTTGCGCGGAATGAGTGCGTTCGCCCACGTGCTGGTCAATGCGGCTCATCACAAACCCAACCGCCATATCCACCATCTCGAAAACGGAACCTCCGTATATCTGCTGTGAGATGATAGGCTTTTGGATT
>CAMVBK010000057.1:0-20287 GCA_947165685.1 uncultured Bacteroidales bacterium
ACGGCATCATGGAGATTGTCTATCGGGACATGGCCAATTTGCGTATCATCAACGGAAGCGGAAAAAGTCACCTCACCGGTAACGACACGATACCATTCTACAATCTATATACCCTAAGCATGTATGCCGGGACATGGAAAGAGTATCCGGTGGTGGCGGATGTGAACGGCGATGGTCATGCCGAGATTGTGACCTGCGGCAAGATGTCCACTGGATTGGGATGGGTTGGCGGACAGTTGGTTGTGGTCGGCGGCATCCATCCTTGGGCACCCGCGCGGCCCGTATGGAACCAGTACATGTACAACGTGACTAACGTCAATAAGGATCTCACCGTACCCTTCCCGCCGTTTGACAACGCCACCGCTTTCACCGACCCCGACGGTGTGATCCGCAGGCCGTTCAACAACTTCCTGCAGCAGGCCACCACGCTGGACCAGTACGGAAGACCGTTTGTGCAGTTGGCGGACCTTACCGTCACGGGCGAGCCTTCCGTAGCGTTCGAAAATGATGTTCTTACCGTGGAGATACAGGTGTGTAACACAGGAGAGTTCAACCTTCCGCCTCCAATATACGTCTCCGTCTATACGTCCTCGGGTGAATGGGTACAGACGGAGGAGTTTCCGCAAGGATTGTTGCCAGGCGAATGCATCTCCATCCCCCTTTCCGTCAGTCAGTCTGATTTGCAGCCGTTTGACGACCCTTACCCGCTCCGTATCACGGTCAACGACAACGGAAACGGAACGGCGCAATACGGTGGTCTGACGCCAGAGTGTGACACTGCCGACAACACCATACAAGTCGATGGGCGTCCCTGTCAGGTCACTGTCCCCAACGTGATCACCCCCAACGGCGACGGCTTCAACGATGCGTTCGTGCCGCAGTTGGAGGGGGATTTCGTCAGTTTGGAGATGGAAATCTTCGACCGCTGGGGTAAGTTGGTCTTCACACAGACTGGTACAGAGGAGCTTTCATGGGATGCCGCCGGTGTGTCCGACGGGGTTTATTACTGTGCAATCGGGTACCGGTGCGTTGTCAATTCTAAAAAAAGGCAGAAAATAAATACAAGTGTAACGGTGGTGCGGTGAAAGGGATTTGAACACGACAAAACCGCGTATTTTAGCAGGATATGTTAGAAAAAAATGTACTTTTGCAGGTTGAAATAATTAGTCTGCAAGTTAAGTAGTCACGAACTATGTTGAATAATAAAACAGTGCTTATTACCGGCGGAACCGGCTCTTTCGGCAAGAAATTTGTTGAAGTGATATTGAGGGATTACCCACAAGTGAAGAAAATTATCATCTACTCGCGCGATGAGCTGAAGCAATATGAATTGAAATTGAAATATCCTCAGGAACTGTATCCCATGATGCGTTTCTTTATCGGGGATGTGCGCGACCTCGAACGCCTTACCCGCGCTTGCGAGGGTGTGGATGTGATTATCCACGCTGCTGCCATCAAACAAGTGGATACGGCAGAGTATAATCCAGAAGAATGTATAAAAACAAATGTGCACGGTGCTCAAAATGTCATTAAAGCTGCGTTAGCTTGCAATGTGCATGATGTTGTGGCTCTCAGTACTGACAAAGCGTGTGCACCTATCAACCTATACGGTGCAACCAAGCTTACCAGTGACAAACTCTTTACGGCCGCTAATAATATAAGAGGATCTAAAGATATCCGCTTCTCCGTAGTTCGCTATGGAAACGTGATGGGTTCCCGGGGCTCAGTCATCCCTTTCTTTATACGAAAACGGGATGAAGGAGCAGATGCGATTCCGATTACCGATATGCGCATGACGCGGTTCAATATTTCCTTGGAAGAAGGAGTGGCTATGGTCATGTTTGCCATTGGGCATCATTTGGGTGGAGAAATTTTTGTGCCTAAAATACCGTCCTATCACATTAAGGATGTAGCTACGGCCATTGCTCCTAATATTCCTCAGGTGGAAATCGGTATCCGTCCTGGAGAAAAACTTCACGAGGAAATGATTACGGTGACGGACGCGCTCGACACTATTGATTTGGGGAAATATTATGTGATTATGCCTTCGGTTTCATACATGCATTCTCGTGAGGATTTTATCAAGCATCACAATGCGAAACCTGTACCAGATGGCTTCCATTATAGTTCTGACAGTAATACCGAATGGGAAACGGTAGAGACCATGCGTGAAAAAATTCGTCAATTCGTCGATCCTAATTTTATCGTGAAATAAAGATGATAGATCACAATATTTCATACGGACACCAATACATCTCCGACGACGACATCAAAGTTGTTGTCGAAACACTTAAATCGGACTATCTGACTCAAGGACCGAAAATCGGGGAATTCGAGAAGAATTTCTCCGAGTACTTGGGTTGCCAATATGCCTGTATGGTAAGCAATGGTACCGCCGCCCTGCATCTCTGTGCAATGGCTTTAGGGATAAAATCTGGCGACAAGGTTATCACCACTCCTATCACCTTTGTAGCCTCAGCCAACGGCTTTCGCTATCAGGGAGCAGAGATTGTCTTCTGCGATATTGACCCAAAAACCTATTGCTTGGATTTAGACAAACTTGAACAGATTCTGAAAGCCTCACCCAAAGGAACTTACAAAGCGGTTGTTCCGGTTGATTTCGCCGGATATCCTATTGATGAGGAAAGGTTGCGGAAATTGGCGGATGAATATGCTTTTGCCATTGTGGTAGACGCATGCCACGCACCCGGTGGCAGTTATATTGACAGCAAAGGTAAAAAACAGATGGTTGGCAACTGCAAGTACGCAGACCTCACTGTGTTCTCCTTCCATCCTGTAAAGCATATTGCAACAGGTGAGGGCGGTGCTGTAACCACCAATCGCAAAGATTTGTATGAGAAGTTGGTCTTATACCGCACTCACGGTATCACAAAGAATCCTGATTTGCTCACGCAAAATGATGGCGGATGGTATTATGAGATGCAGGATTTAGGCTACAACTACCGCATCACCGACTTCCAAGCCGCATTGGGTGTCTCCCAACTCAAACGTTTGGACTGGAGTATCAAACGACGGAATGGGATTGCTTGCATGTATGATGAAACCTTCAAGGACAGCCCGATAAAAACACCCTATAGAGCTGAAAACATAACTCACGCCTTTCACCTCTACATCATACAGGTGGATGCGAACAAGCGCAAAGGATTATATGACTATTTGCGCAGTAATAGGGTTTTTGCCCAGGTGCTCTACATACCTGCACATATCATGCCCTACTATCGGCAATTTGGGTGGAAAAAAGGCGATATGCCAGTGGCGGAGGACTACTACCAGCATTGCTTGGCGTTGCCGATGTACCCGACATTGACGGAAGAGGAGCAGGATTGGGTGATTGAGAAAGTGAAAGAATACTTCAACATCTAAAGATGAGAAATCTCTGTATTATACCAGCAAGAGGAGGTAGCAAACGTATTCCACGCAAGAATGTGAAACCATTTCTGGGGAAACCTATGCTGGCATATTCCATCGAAGCAGCTGAAGCATCAAGGCTGTTTGACGAGATTATGGTTTCCACGGATGATGCGGAGATTGCTGACATCGCAAAGCAATATGGCGCAAATATCCCGTTTATGCGCTCCGCCGAAACAGCAAGTGATTTTGCCACTACTGCGGATGTTTTGAAAGAGGTAATTGCGAACTATAAGGAATTGGGACAGGAGTTTGATAACTTCTGTTGCTTCTATGCTACAGCACCAATGGTGCAGGGCAAGGACATTGTAGCGGCCTTCGATCGTTTGCAACAATCAGACTTCACTTGTGTTTATCCTGTTGTGCAGTTTAGCTATCCCATCTGGCGATGCCTTGATCTGGCTGAAGATGGAACGATGACCCGTCACTGGCCAGAGTTTGAGAACAGTCGTAGTCAGGACCTGCCCAGGGAGTATCACGACACGGGTACATTCTATTGGTATAAGACCAAAGAATGGCTTGCCGGGAATATCAAGATTGGTGGTATCGAAGTAGATGAAACTACCATTCAAGATGTTGACACAGAAACCGATTGGAAGTTGGCGGAGATGAAATACAAACTATTGCACCAATGACACAATACACTATACAGCAATTAACTTCCCAGCCAGAAGGCCAGACCTTTGACCGCAAAAGCATCCGCATTGCACCGAAGGACTTGGCAGTCATTATGGTGGCATTTGCCAATGCTGATGGGGGAACTATTGCCATTGGTATTGCTGATGATGGAAAATTGGAAGGCATTGATAAACATCCGCAACAAGTAAATGAACTACTGCGTGTCCCATTCGATTATTGCCAACCCACGGTTAAAGTCGAGCCTGAACGTATTTCTTTTGAAAACAACGAAGGCAAAGCGAATCATATCCTGTTGATGCATGTGGTCCAAAGTCAGAAAGTTCATGCCAATCAGAAAGATGAGGTGTATTACCGGGTGGGCGACAAATCCAAAAAACTGACCTTTGACGAACGCTTGCAGCTGTTGTACGACAAAGGAGAGATGGTTTTTGAAAGCAAGCCTGTATTTGGGGCATCATTAAAAGATGTTGATTTTCAATTAGTAAAGCAATACACAGATTTGATAGGTTATTCCAAATCACCAATGGAATATTTGGAGGAAAACCATCAGATGATTGTGAAATACGGTGAGGATTATAAAGTCAGCAATGCGGCTATTCTGCTTTTTGGCAAGAGACCGCAGAATTTCTTCCCCAGGGCACAGGTGCGTTTTATAAAGTATGAGGGGACCGAGGCCCTAACTGGTGCACAGATGAATGTAATGAAAGATGTGATATTTGATGGCACCATTTTGGACATGTTAAGGAAAAGCATTGATTTTGTGGGTACCCAAATTCGTGAACACACCTATTTAGGTCCGGATGCTCGGTTTGTAACAAAAGCAGAATACCCTGAATTTGTATGGAAAGAGTTGATCATCAATGCCATTACTCATCGTGATTATAGCATTTTGGGTACAGACATTCAAATTAAAATGTTTGATGACCGTATCACGGTGGAAAGTCCCGGCAATCTGCCAAGCATCGTGCGTTTGGACAATATGCGCCATGTGCATTTTTCAAGAAATCCATTGATTGCCCAATTCCTCAAGGCGTATAAATTTGTGCGTGAGTTCGGTGAGGGGGTGGATCGTATGTATCGCGAATCTCAAGAAGCCGGGAATCCTGAGCCGAAGTACGAACAGGTGGCGTTTATGATTCTAGGAACGGCATACTCTCTGTTATACAGCAAAGAGAACGCTTCCGATAGACAATTGGGTGATAGTTCCGAAAAGAATGTCACAGAAAATGTCACAGAAAATGTCACAGAAAATGTCACAGAAAACAGGTTGTTGTTAATCATAGAGGAGATGAAAAAGAACACATCTATAACCACTACTGATTTAGCCCGAATCTTTCATGTGACACGAAGAACCATACATAGGGACATCGATTTACTCAAACAACAAGGCCTCCTTACTCGCATCGGCCCAGACAAAGGTGGTTGCTGGCAAGTAAATGAACAAAAAGAACAACATGAACACAATATATAAGTGCTTACGACAACAGGAAAGACAATTGGGCAATTACTCCATTGTCCCACTACGCTATGAGGACAGGTTCCTCATCATGAAGTGGCGCAATGAACAAATCTATCATTTGCGTCAAGCTCGTCCACTAACGGAAAAAGACCAGCAACAGTATTTCGACAATATCGTTTCGAAGCTGTATGGCAACCCCCAGCCCGACCAGATACTCTTTTCTTATTTGGAAAAGGACATCTGTATTGGATACGGCGGCCTTGTCCATATCAACTGGATAGACCGCAATGCGGAGATCTCTTTTATAATGGATACAAGCCTTGAGACCGAACATTTTGCAGAGCATTGGAGTAATTATCTGACCATGCTGAAAGCCGTGGCTTTCGATGATTTGAGGTTGCATAAAATATACACGTATGCATTTGATTTGCGACCACATTTATATACTGTGTTGGAAGCGAATGGGTTCACTCGTGAGGCCACGCTTAATGAACATTGCTTTTATGATGGGTCTTATAGGAATGTGGTGATTCATTCAATTTGGAAAAATGAGTATGACATTGTCAATTATGTTGATTGTTCATTTGACCAACAAAAAGAGATTCTTGATTTGAGAAACCTTGATTGTGTGCGAGTGTGGATGGTTAATCCTGATGTCATTTCTGAAGCCAGCCATCTTCAGTTTGTGGAAAACCTTAAAGAAGACAAAAACCGGCTTTATTACGCTGTTTATCGGAATGGAGTTTTGGTAGGGACATATAATCTCACCAAAGAGAAGGACAGTGTTTGGGAACGCGGAATCATTGCAAATCCTGCAATGCAAGGGACGGGAGAAACGGAAAAATGGGAGCGTCAAATTTTGAGTCGTATATCTTGTTTAGGAATTGATAGAGTGACAGCTAAAGTAAAACAGGACAACATCAGGTCAATTCGATACCATGAGAAAGTAGGATATAAGGAACTGGCGAAAGATAAAGAATACGTGTATTATCAGTATAACTTAAATGGCAAATAAAACCTTCATCATCGCGGAACTCTCCGCCAATCACAACGGCAGCAAGCAGGTTGCGCTCGACAGCATACGTGCTGCGAAGCAGGCAGGTGCCGATGCCATAAAAATTCAAACCTACACGGCCGACACCATCACCCTGAATTGCGACAAGCCTGACTTCATCGTAGGGCCGGGCCTTTGGGAGGGCGAAACGCTATACGGCCTTTACCAAAAAGCCTATACCCCTTGGGAATGGCACGAGGAAATCTTCCACGTGGCCAAAGAAGAGGGTCTGGTTTGCTTTTCCACTCCATTCGACAAAACAGCAGTGGATTTGCTGGAAAGTTTAGGCAACCCCATTTATAAAATTGCCTCTTTTGAAATCACGGACATCCCGCTTATCCAATATATTGCCTCCAAACGCAAACCTGTGATCCTTTCTACTGGCATTGCCTTAGAGGAAGATATTCGTTTGGCGTTGGATACATTGCGAGCAGGAGGCAGCAACGACATTACCCTGTTGAAATGCACCTCGGCCTATCCAGCACCTATTGCAGATGCCAATCTGATGACTATACCCGACATGAAGCAACGTTTTGGCGTGAAAGTTGGACTTTCCGACCATACTGAAGGAAATGCGGTGCCGATGGCAGCTGTGGCATTAGGTGCAGAAGTGGTGGAGAAGCATTTCATTATTGACCGTAGCATCGGTGGACCCGATTCGGCTTTCAGCATGGAAGCCGACGAATTCCGACAGATGGTTGAGAATATTCGTCAAGTGGAAAAGTCGCTTGGTTGTGTAAACTATCCCAACGATCCATCCACTATCAAAGGTCGCGAATATTCCCGTTCCCTTTATGTGGCACAACCCATGAAAAAGGGTGATGTCATAACGGAAGAAAGCGTTCGTTCTGTTCGTCCTGGCTTTGGACTGCATCCAAAGTATCTGCCTGAACTTATAGGTCGAAAAGTGAACCGCGACTTGGAAGTGGGGGACAGGATGAGTTGGGAGGTGGTGGAGTGATATGTATATCTCAAACAATTAAGGAAAAAGATCAATCAAAGTTGATTTCATGAAAAGGGCCTTTCAGTTTGTCATTTCCTTGTTAAAGTATCTTTATTTTCGCTCAAAATGCAAGAATATCGACTATTTCAACTATAAAAAGCTTGTAGAATATGATTTTGATCCGCCGATGTTTTTCCGCAGCGTTACTTTTTATGGAAATTACAAAGCTGTGGCAAAATTGTCAAAAAAACATTTCAATTTCCTTAGAGAATATTTAGAACATGGTGTGTGTTTTATTAACACGCCTGATTCCGCTCGTCTCTTAGGTTACGTAAATAGGCCTTTTATAAAGACCATATACACTTTTGGCCCATTAAGAAAAAGGCTTATTGAAGAATATTTGCAAGAAAACCATTTGAAAAGAAGAGTAATCGCGATAGGACCTTATATAAAAGGGTCCTCTAATTTCCATTCTGCAAAAAAATTACTTGAAATAAAGAAGAATTATGGGAGAATACTGTTGGTATATCCACAACATTCTATCAAAAATGTAAATGTATATTATGAAATTGAGGATTTGAAACGAGAAATTAATTTTCATAAGAGTGATTTTGATAGTGTTTTTGTTTGTATCTATTGGAAGGATCTTCTAAATCATCCGAATGTTGTAACAGAATACGAATCTGAAGGATATATAGTTGTTTCGAATGGACATAGAAGTGATCCGTTTTTTCTGTCGAGACAGAAAGATCTCATTGAACTTTCAGATATGATGATGACAAATGGGTTAGGTACACATATAGGCTATTCCATTTGTATGCACAAGCCTGTTTTTTATTATAATCAAGCTGTAACCGTTAAGGACGACAATAATATATTGTTAGATCGAGATAATATATCTGAAGTTGAAAAATCTTTCGCAAAAGAATTCGGGAAATATTCTCAAACTATTTCAGAAAGCCAATACAAGCTTGTTAAATTATATTGGGGAGACTTTGAAGTTGAAGACGAAAATAGTAGTGTCTTCGCACACTTCGAGGCGGATGAATTTTCTAATACGCTGATAAACAAGGTGTTACCACCCCCCCCCCACACACACGACACGCCTGTCGAAAACTTGTAGAGTTTGAAATAATTCAAACCTTTACCGAAAACAAAGTTTCGATTTTAATCTTCCTTGATTACTCGAAAGGGATTCATCCCCTACTATCCTTTATTTGTATCAAAGAACCCGTTTCTCTGACAATTGACATCCGGTGCTCGGAATGCACTTTTTTTGTGTGTTTGCTTTTTCTTTTTCGGAAAAAGACAAATGCTTTCAAAACAATATTGCTTCCACTACTACAAGTGGGAGGGCGGCTTGATTTTTAGTAGTTCTTATATTTCAACTGTCAACGAAGCAAAATCAATAACAAATCATAAATATTATTTATCATGCATTATACATTATTTTTACCTTTCAGGACAATGTGTTTCGTTCCTGACCATTATTCAATAATAATAGACAAAGCCATCAGACTTAGTGAGGATGGTAGTCAAGTTGATGTAATTACTTGTGATGGGGATTTCATAGATGCTTGTTACTACAATTACAATAGAAACACTAACGTATGCAGGCAATGCCAACGTTTTAAAAAATATTTCTTGAAAAATATCCCATCTACAAAAAAAATCAAATTCTATACAGCATCAGAGATTCTCGATGTTCGAAAAGACTACTCTTCTATAAAGATTGAATACAACTCAGTAGAGGACATAAAGAAAATCGAATATAATCATTCAAAAATAGGATATGCGGCCTTATCTTGCTATTTATCAATGAGTAGGAATCTGTTTCCGCTAATAGACACAGAATTTAAGGAATTCTTCAATGTTATGCTTGTTACAGCGGCTAAAGTTACAGATGTAGTTCAAGCGGTAATAGACAAATTAAAACCAGACAATATTGGAATGTTCAACTCAAGGTTTGTCTATAGTCGTCCTGTGGCAGATTTATGCCGATATTATCATATCCCTTTTGTGTCGTATGAAATAGGCTTTGACAGCAATAATTTCATCCTAAGAAAAGAATATGTGAACAGTGACACACATAGCATAGACACAAATACCAAGATGATAAATGATTTATGGGACAAATCCCCTTTATCAGAAAACGAGAAAATAGCTATTGCATCTCAGTTTTTCAAAAAAAGGCGCAATAGTATAGCAAGTGGGGACAAGGTTTATACTTCGAATCAAACGCAAGGCCTTATGCCATCTGACTGGAATAAAGAAAAACATAACATTGTGATTTTCAACAGCTCCGAAGACGAATTTGCTGCATTAGGGGAAGAGTATAGTTCTATGTTCCTATTCCCGTCTCAGTACCAAGGTATTAGGTTTATGTTTGAACACTTTAAGGACAATTCACAAGTGCACTTTTATTTGAGAATCCATCCAAATTTGAAAGACATCCCGTATGCTTATCATAAAAAACTATATGATTTTGAAAAATACGATAATGTTACGATTATACCCGGATCAGATAAAATAAGTACGTATTCCCTTATGGACAATGCTGATAAGGTAATCGTATTTGGGTCCACCACTGGTATAGAGGCTTCCGTTTCCCGGAAACCTGTAATTCTTCTCGGCTGCTGTTTATATAGACACCTGGATGTAGCATACATAGCACATAATGAACAAGAATTAATAAATCTTATCAATGATTTCAATCTTGAACCCAAAAGCGCATTAGGAGCATATAAATTGGCATATTTTTTTATGAATGACGAGTACGAAAAACTGACTTATATAACAGGTCATAAGAAAGTAAAGGTGAAATTGTTCGGCAAAGAGATTACTTTGACAAAAACAAGGATTAAGAATAATTGGTTTTCAAAATATGTTATTCTTATCTATGAAATAATGGGAAAACTTGCGTGGATAAGATCAAATCACTCTTATCCATCAAAAGAACAAATTTTGAGTAGGGAAAGATCCAAAATTTCCACATTCCATCAAACAGCTGATTTGTAATGCTTTGCAAATCCCATGTCTGTTCACATTTTTGCGTTTTCCAGAAACAAGCCCCTGCTCTGCCCCAAAGATTCGCCCAACATACAGTCCACTGCAAAGTCTATCTAGATGCCGCTGTCGCCATTGCTGAAATTCGCGATCCTTCACCCTAATACATCATCCCGAACAGCCATAGCGGGATTTTGTTGCCGAAACCCGTTTCTATCTCATCGGCGGCGATATAGCTGTCGGGGATGTTGCGGAAAGAAGGGTGAAGAGTGAGAAAAAATGCCGACTTGGATGGTCTCATATTGATAAAGTTTGTATTTTTGCGTTCCGATAATTTCGTAACGAATAATTCGTAATATTAGGTATGAAACAAACGCGCACCCCTCTAAACCCATTTCTGTTGTCAGGATATCATTCTCCCGACTATTTCTGTGACCGCGAAGAGGAGACTGAAAAGCTGGTCTCCAGACACGAAGGGAGAGGAGGGGATGAAAAAGTCCAAATAAGGCATTGACTATATGGCATTTTTGCAAATTAAGGCATTGCTAATAAGAAAAACTTGCAAAACAAGGCGTTGATTGGAAGAAATTTACTATCTTTGCAGCCATGAAAGAAAAGGTTTTAGACATAAGGACTCTGGAGAGGATACTCCGCGATCAGAAGGCCGAAGTGGAGAATTGGCCTGACGAACAGCTATGCCACCGCGCTGAAGAAAGTCTTGTGGATTTGAATAGTCCGCAAGCGCAGGTAATTATAGGTGTACGAAGAAGCGGAAAATCTACGCTCTGTCTCCAGTCGCTGACTAATGCTGGCGTGAGATTTGCTTATGCAGATTTCGATGATGAACGCCTTGCAGGACTTGGCGCCAATCAGCTGAACGATGTCCTTGAAGTGCTGTACAAGATTTATGGCGATTTCAGCTGCATATTCCTCGATGAAATACAGAACATCGATGGATGGCCACTTTTTGTAAATCGCCTTCTTCGCACCAAGATGCGGGTGGTTATAACCGGCAGCAACGCCAAACTGTTGGGCAGCGATTTGGCGACGCATCTCACAGGCAGAAGCAGTGAAATCAACCTGTATCCCTTTTCGTTTGCTGAATATTGCGAAATGAAAGGCGTTGATTACAACCAACGCACAACCAAGGGTATCGCTAAAATCAGAGACATATTTGATGAATACCTTCAGAAAGGTGGATTTCCAGAGCTTATGAGGGTCAAGAACGGCAAAAAGTATATCGCCAATTTGGTCGATAACATTTTGAAAAGAGACATAGAACAGCGTTACAACATCGCCCTCCACGCCCAATTTGAAAATATGGCACACCACCTCCTGAATATTGCACCATACGTTGTTCTGACATCAGATATTGCAAAATTATTTAATTTCAATTCGTTGCACACTGTGCGCAACTATGTGTCCTATCTCAAACAGGCATTTATGCTGATAGGAATACAAAAGTATTCCCCAAAAAGCAAAATACGCATAACACAAGAAAAGATTTATGCGGTTGATGTAGCATTGATGAACCAAAGGGAGAATGCTTTTGCAGGCGAAAATCTTGGATGGCGATTAGAAACCGTGGTTCTCAGTCACCTTGTCCGCAAATGCCAGCGCGAAGGTTGGGACATTTACTATCTCAAAGAGCGTTCCGCAGAATGCGACTTTGTTGTGTGTAATGGGAATCGGGTATTGCAGTGCATTCAAGTGTCATACGACATCTCGTCAGAAAAGACACGCAAGCGGGAGGTGGCAGGGTTACTTTTGGCCAATAAACAAACCAAATGTGAGAATTTACTCCTATTGACCGATCATGAATTTAAGGACATAGAGAAGAACGGACATCGTATTTCTGTCAGACCCGTTTACGAATGGACTACTTCTGAACTTGACAATGACGATTAGAACGCGGAACGCCCTGCTCGGCAGCTTGCTCACCATAAAACCTGTCTCAAACAGACTCACCCTAATACATCATCCCGAACAGCCATAACGGGATCTTGTTGCCGAAACCCGTTTCTATCTCATCGGCGGCAACATAGCTGTCGGGGATGTTGCGGAAAGAAGGGTGAGGGTTGAGAAAAAATGCCGACTTGGATGGTCTCATATTGATAAAGTTTGTATTTTTGCGTTCCGATAATTTCGTAACGAATAATTCGTAATATTAGGTATGAAACAAACGCGCACCCCTCTAAACCCATTTCTGTTGTCAGGATATCATTCTCCCGACTATTTCTGTGACCGCGAAGAGGAGACTGAAAAGCTGGTCTCCGCACTCCGCAACGGACGGAACGTAACGCTTATCAGCCCCCGCCGTATGGGAAAGACCGGGCTGATACGCCATGCATTCCACCGGATGGAACAGCAAAAATGGGGGCATTGCTACCTGGTTGACCTCTACCAGACCGAAAACTTGGCGGATTTTGTCTCGAAACTCGCCAAGGTTGTAATCGGATCGCTTGACACTAAAGGTGAACGGTTTTTGAAAACTGTGGCCACTTTTTTCAAATCCCTGCGCCCTATATTCTCCGTGGACGCACTTACAGGCGAACCCGAGGTCAGCATTGATTTACAGCCGGAATACACAGAACAATCGCTGGAGGAAATATTCTCATATATGGAACATTCCGACCAAATGTGCTTCGTGGCACTCGATGAGTTCCAAAGGGTGGCTGAATACGATAAAAGCCGCAGTGTCGAGGCACTTTTGCGATCACACATCCAACACCTAACAAATGTTCACTTTGTGTTTTCAGGCAGTCAGCGACATATACTGGAAAACATGTTTGCCGCGGCCACCCGACCGTTCTACCAAAGCACACAGATGATGAGCCTCGGTTGTATCGAGGAAGAAGCCTACTATACGTTCGCCGCAAACAAGATGGAACAGCACGGGCAACAATTGGACAAGGACGCATTCCACGACGCCTATCATCGTTTGTTTGCACACACATGGTATCTTCAGATGCTGCTAAACAGGTTGTATGAGACGGAGATACGGCAAATCGACAAAATCGGGACGGATATGGTCCTCAAAGAAATTGTCGCAGAAAATGAAGCGTCTTTCCAAACGCTTCTTCGCCTGATTGCGCCCGCACAAAGAAAACTGTTGAAAGCAGTGGCAAAAGAAGGGCAGGTGCAGGAAATCAACGGCAAAAGTTTTCTCACTCGTCATGGCTTGGGCGCAGCCAGCACTGTCAATTCCGCAGCTAAGTCGCTGGTGGAGAAAGAGCTTCTTTTGGAATCCCATGGCACCTACAGCGTCTATGATCGTTTTCTGGCCCTATATCTCGCCAATGGCATGGATTGAGTCGTTGAAATTCGCGATCCTTCACCCTAATACAGCATCCCGAACAGCCACAGCGGGATCTTGTTGCCGAAACCCGTTTCTATCTCATCGGCGGCGATATAGCTGTCGGGGATGTTGCGGATCTGCGAGAAGTCCTTGTTCTTTCCCCCTATTTCAAAAAGATAATGCCGGTCAACGATTACATCTCCTTGTTTCGGATAATGAACATTATGACTGTGGCTTAGCATGGCTGCGAAAAAAGACTCCCGGACTGTGCCTGTGTCAGGCCGTTGTTTGAGCGCGGCCATCAGGTTCGGGTTGTCAAACAAAATCTTGTCGGGTTTCCCGACAGCTTTCAAATTCTTGTCTTCTGCGCACAATGTACGTATAAGCGCCGCTCGTTCAAGCAGATACAAAAGCTTTATGAGCTGGTTTCGCGTGGTGGAAACGGTTTCGCACAGCGATGAGATCTTTGGTGTGAACGGAACCGTCTCTGCCAAAATCGCAAGCAGACGTTTGGTCTTCAGTAAGGTCTCATAACCGACATCCTCCACGGCAGGAATGTCGTTGTCGATGACGGTCAGGATCACCTTCTGCAGACGATCGTAATAGCTGTCGGATGTTTTTGTCTCCAAAAAGAACGGATAATAACCCCGCCGAAGGTATTTTTCAAAATGGGGCAGCACGCGTAGTTGTGCGGTCATCTCAGCCGCCTTTTTAAGATGGTCGGAAAGAATATCTTCCAAAGACAGGACAGGAAAAGCAACGATGTCGTTGATGGAGAGATATTCCCTGAATGAAAGTCCTTGCAGCCGGTATATACGCGACCGGCGCGAAAGGTCAGCTTCCGCATTGTCGATTTCAAGAAGCGAAGATCCTGTGAAAACAATGTGCAGGGATGGATAGCTGTCGTAAATGTTTTTTATTTCGCGAACCCAGGTTTGGTAACGATGGACCTCGTCAAGAAAAATATGGGTAATTCCGTGTGTGTAAAGATATTCCACAAGCTCAGACAGAGTGTGGTCGCTGAACCAGATGTTGTCAAGGGAGGTGTAAAATGCTTTCGACCAGTCATCAAATGCAAGCTTTATATGCTGTAATACAAGGGTGGTTTTGCCGACACCACGCGCCCCTTTGATACCAATCAGCCGTTCGTCCCAATCGATTAAGGAATGCAAGTACCTTTGAAATTTGCACTCCGTTTGTTCAAGCAGACGAATATATGTCCTGTTCAGTGTTTCCATATCTCAAAAATAATACGCTGCAAAGATAATATTTTTCTTTCAAAGGAAAGAAATTTGTGCTTTTTTTTCTTTATGATGCAAAAACCGATTGCCACCCGCTTCAAAACGACTATTTCCGTTCGCCACAAGGATCCAGGTATAGGGAGGAGGTCATTCTGTTGATATTGTTCCCACGATTTTCTCCAAAAATCCCGCCAGCCCAATCCCCTCCACGTTTTCCCGCAGAGGTTTATTCCCTTATCAACAGGTGTTTCCTGAACGAGAAGATGAAGCGCAACTACAAGCGCATCATTGAGCAGCGGCGGCAGTGGTTTGCAAGCGAGGGCTGAAAACGCTCATCTCCCCAACAGCCCTTTCGTCACGTTCCATCGGAACTGGATCAGCTTCCAGTCTCTTTTCGGGTGACCCGTCAAGATATGCCCGATGCACAGCACGGCAGGATAAAAAGTATAATATTTTATACTTTTTGGCGATATATAACAGGAAAAATGTATTTTTGCCGCCGAAGTACAATAAAACATACTTTAAGATGGATATTGCAGCTATAATCAAGAAAAGGAGAGCGCTACTGGGGTTGTCGCAACAAGATTTGGCGGAATTCGCTGTGGTGGGCATCGCCACAATCAAGGATATTGAGCGAGGAAAAGGGAACCCTTCGCTGCATACGCTGCAGAGAATCATGACGGTCTTGGGCCTGGAGATGATTATCCAGACCAAAGAAATGCAATACTTGAACGATAATTATGACGCAAAATGAGAACCGTGGATGTATATTTGGATAACCGGCTCGCAGGTCGGCTCACAGAACGTGGTCTAGACGACTACGAATTCGCCTATAACACCCATTATTTGGCCAATCCGGAAACACCTGCCATTGCATTGTCGCTGCCCAAAAGAGAGAAGCCCTACCGTTCCAGTCGTATCTTCCCATTTTTCACCAACTTGTTACCGGAAGGCACCAATCGCAAAGCTATGTGCGCAACTTTCAAGGTGGATGACAATGACTTTTTCGGGATGTTGGAGATGATTTGCGGAATGGACTGCATTGGCAATGTGACATTGAGAAAGGAGGGGAAATGAAAACTATTGGCGTTTGTCCAGCTACTTTGCAACCTGGACACGATACTTATTCACCGTTAGCACTAAAGATGCTCTTCAATGGCGAGAAAGTGTCCCCATTCTTGGGTTTTGACTTTGAGGGCGTTAATGCCAGCTCTGATCTGCAAGAAAACCAGAGAAATCTTTCAATCTCCGGTGCACAAGAGAAATATTCGGCCGTAGTGGAGCATGGTCATATCCGTCTGTCGAACCCTGATGAACAGGGGACATTTATCCTGAAACCAACACCGCTGATTAATATCCAAACCCGCAAACAAATTCCAGCCAACGAACATCTCACCATGCAGATAGCCTCACAGGTTTATGGCATTGAGACGGCAGCGAACGCATTGTGTTTCAGTGCAAAAGGACAACCTGTGTATATCACCCGAAGGTTTGATGTGAAACCCGACTTGACGAAGTATCCGATGGAAGATTTTGCCTCGGTGCTTGGCAAAACCGAGCAGGGTGCCGGCAGCAATTTCAAATATGATGGGCATTACGCCATGATTGCCGATGCTATCCGGGCAGTTGTACCGGCGTGGATGGTGGAAACGGAACGGTTCTTCAAACTGGTGTTATTCAACTACCTGTACGCAAACGAGGATGCGCATCTGAAGAATTTTTCGCTCATCAATCGCAATGGCGAATATACGCTTGCACCCGCATACGATCTGCTGAACACTCGCCTCCATCTTGAAAGCGATGATATGGGGTTGAAGGGAGGGCTGGCTCCCGATATGGAACCGAGCGATGCCCTTCTTCGAACTGGGCATCTGTGCCGGACTGATTTCGAGCGGTTTGGGCGGCGCATTGGTCTGCCTGCCAAGAGAGTCGGGCGAGTCTTGGATCTTTTTATGGAGTTTCCACCAAAGGTTTCCGACCTGATTGCCCGTAGTTTTCTGAATGACAAGATGAAACGCGCATATTGGCGTATTATCAACCAACGATGCCAGTGGTTTGTTCGGAGATAATCAGTCGAAAAACGAATTATCCAATGTTGAGGTGATTCCGACCTAACGTTGGTTTTGGGCTAAGGTGGTTAAGCGACTATCTCCCCACCAACCCCTTTGTCACATTCCATCTGAACTGAATCAGCTTCCAACCTTTTTTAGGATGACCTGTTAAGGTGTGCCCGATGCACAAAATGATGGAGGCCGCCCACTTGATGCATTCCGAAATCAACCGCTTCACATACTTCCACTTTCCAATCGCCAATGTCCGCATCCGTTCACTCTTGCCGATGGAATATGTCAGCTTGTCAAAATACTCTTTAGAGAGTTTCTTTTCCTGGATTTGGTGGTACAAAATAGCGGTGGGCAGGTAGTAAAAACGCATTCCCAACGTGGTCATTTTGTCGAAGATGTCCTTTTCTTCAGCTCCCACAAGGCTATCACCTTTTCTTCCCAAATCCACGTTGAACAAGCCCACTTTTTCGAAAACGGAAGCCCTGTATGCGGCGTTGCCCCCGCCCGGGAAGTCGTTTTTAGGGAACTCTTTGACCTTGTCCCCGAGATACTTATACCCCGTAATCAATATTTTCGTGAAATGCGACATCCATGCAGGCTCTTCTGTTTCGTATTGCGGGATAATCGGCCCGCCTGCCGCATCTATCTCGGGATGCTGCGCAAAAAAATCGGCGTAAGTCTCCAAGTACTCTTTGTTGACCAATGCATCGTCATCCACATACACTAAAATATCGCCGGAGCTCTCCTTGATGCCTCGGTTCCGGGCGTGTGACAGTCCCTGGTTGGTCTCCACAAAACTTCGGAATGTCACTTCAGGGAAGTCGTGCACAAAACGTTCGCATTCGCTTTTGGTATTGTCCGTACAGTTGTTGTCCACTAAGACAATCTCGTACTTTTCTGGAGACAACGTGTTCTCGGCCAGACTCTTCAGTACATTATAGATGTACTTGTCGCGGTTGTAGGTGCAAATGATGACGGAAAGCATAATCGTTATTGTTTTTGTTGCAGGTATTCTTTCAATTTTTTCCCCTTTTCGGTAAGACGATACTTCTGGGTGGGGCTGTTCGGCGAGTTGGGTTGAGTGCGTTCAATAAGGAAAAATTGCAATGCTTTGCCAAGAATATTTTGGTTGAAGTGTCGGTAATTATTCAATTGCAATTCTCTCATCAATTCGGATCGAGAACAGTCTCCTTCCATTGATATTATCATCTTTTGAATGGTAGCGCTTACGTCGGAAACCAGTTGTTGTAAAGATAACTCATCACTCGTTATTTGCCTGGTGTCCTTCTTTACTTGTGTGGTTACTTGTGTGGTTACTTGTGTGGTTACTTGTGTGGTATCCTCCTTTACTTGTGGAGTTGCTGGTGGGGTAGAACGGTAAATCACCACAGAAAATTGGTTAACAGACTCGTTGTTGATAAATTCAATTTTGGTTTCTTCGTTTAAGGCACGGATAATCCCTGAGCCCAATCCTCTGAAAATCATGGTTTTTCTACAGAACTCCGCCATTAGAGGATTTCGTTGGAAAGTCGCCCCTGATTGAATATCCGAAACAGTCAGATGCCCGCCCAAACAGCCGGGGTTGATAATCTCTACACGGTTGTCAAAAATCAACAACCGGATGGCTGCATTCCAAAGATAGTCGCGATGAACTAATGCGTTTTGCAAAATTTCTTCCAAAGCGATTTCTGAAATCTCTAAAATCCCAGTGGAATTAAAATTCTGTTCTTTTTGCAGACTATGCAGATTCGATTTCAAGAAATTCATTCCTTGTTCGAACATTTCAGGAATGGTACCTTCAATGTCTTTGCTATCACGGTATTTTGTACCTCCAATGGAATTTCCATAAAAAGAGACAGCCTTGATGACAAACTGCGGTGCAAACATTTGCGGCTCCCGTCCGAAAAACAACAAACCAGCCAAAGTTAAGTGGCCATCGGCATTGGTGATGTGAAGATTCTTCAATAGTTGGTTCTGAGGTACATCCAACTCGTCCATCAATTTTCCGTATGATTTTCTGGAAAAGCGGTCTAATGCTTGGGTGTCTATGTCTTTTATAGAAGTGTTTGCCACACTCTGCTCTTCGGGAAAATAGTTCTCTGATTCTTGGAAAAGACGCAATATTTCAGAATTTTCTGTAATCCTGCGCTTGTCGGCGCCCTGTTTTATCCATATTTGTCCTGTCAAATCCTTGTATGGCTTGTTGATGCCTTCGTGCACATTCACGACCAACACATGTTTATCTTGTGTTCTCACCACCTCCGTCTGGACATAAATCACAGGACGTATTTGATCGTTAGCTAATGTGCTGATTACATGCGACAATTGCTGGATTTCTTCATACGTCAGCCCTGTTATTTCACCAGTCTTGTCATCCACCCCGAACAACAAGATTCCACCACTACTGTTCGAAAGCGCAACCAATTCCTCGGCAATTTGCTTGTTGGAGGTGAACTGTCTCTTGAACTGCACTGTGCTGGTCTCGCCGCACAAGATTATTTCTTGTAATTCTTTTGGGGTCATCCTTATCGTTGCATAAAGGCTTTTCTATCTTAAATCATTTTCGTTCGGCAAATAACAGCAGCCTGTCTGCTATTTTTGTTTCTCCGCCTTCTTCGGCTTGCGATAATACCACACCAAACTTCCTGCCACCGCCAGGACAAACAATATCGAGCAAATCAGGGAGATCCTGTCTAACTTGTGCATCAACGGCGCCTCGTTCCTGAACTCGATCTTGTGTTCACCGGCGGGAACAATCATGGCACGCAGGATGTAGTTGGCGCGGAAATACTCTGCCGGTTTGCCGTCGATGTAAGCGCGCCAGTCGGGGGCATAATAGACCTCCGAGAAAACGGCTAACTGATCTTTGGAAGACTTGCTCTTATAGACCACATAGTCGGGGTTGTACGGTTTCTGGTGCTCCATCACGATGACCGAGTTGCTGTCGCGTTCCAGGTTCTTGCCTTGCACCATTGCGGCGAACCGTTTGTCGATAACCGCCGTATCTGCCGGATTAAGCTCGTTCAAAGCCAGAATCTCCGCGTTGGGATCCTCCACTAATTGATATTGATCCACGAACCAGGCGTTGCCCAATGCGTCGGGGTTGCGCTGCACCATAGGTTGGCCGTTCTGGCCGGGAGTCACAATATACCGTG